>NZ_SZWW01000007.1:0-633646 GCF_005280955.1 Citrobacter sp. wls717 | reverse complement strand
AACTGCTCTACCAACTGAGCTAACGCCCCCTTATGGGGTTTACTTCTTTTATACTTTCAGGATGGTGGGTCGTGCAGGATGACTCGGCTTCGCCTCGCCCTACGGGCCGTCGCTTACGCAACGTTATCCTTCACGGCTTACTATCGCTTTCACCAGAAACATTGGTGGGTCGTGCAGGATTCGAACCTGCGACCAATTGATTAAAAGTCAACTGCTCTACCAACTGAGCTAACGACCCGCTCGGATGTCACCTGAAAAAATTTTACTCGGAACCACCAGGAATTGGTGGGGCGTGCAGGATGACTCGACTTAGTCTCGCCCTGGCGGGCCGTTGCTAAAGCAACGTTATCCTTCACGTTTAACATCTGAGTACGATGTTAAAGTTGGTGGGGCGTGCAGGATTCGAACCTGCGACCAATTGATTAAAAGTCAACTGCTCTACCAACTGAGCTAACGCCCCGAGTGGTGGGTGATGACGGGATCGAACCGCCGACCCCCTCCTTGTAAGGGAGGTGCTCTCCCAGCTGAGCTAATCACCCGATACTACGCTGGATACTACTTACTAACTGAGTTAGTGGTGGGTCGTGCAGGATGACTCGACTTCGTCTCGCCCTACGGGCCGTTGCTTACGCAACGTTATCCTTCACGTTTTACTATCGCGTTCCACCAGAACGATTGGTGGGTCGTGCAGGATTCGAACCTGCGACCAATTGATTAAAAGTCAACTGCTCTACCAACTGAGCTAACGACCCACTTTTTTCGCCGCTTTCAGGCTGTTTGATATCCCTTGGCAACGGCGGCATATATTACTGATTTCAGATTTTAGCGCAACAAAAATTTCGAGGTAAATAACTCAACTGCTTAGGAATCACACGACGCGACCAGAAATAACACGATTTCTGGTCGCATGGTGGTCATTACATCGCGTTAAGGCGTTTTTGCGCTTGTTTCGCGCCATCAGTGCCAGGATATTTAGTGATAACCTGCTGATAAACCGCTTTAGCTTTTGCTGTGTCGCCCTTGTCCTGCATGATGACGCCGACTTTATACATCGCGTCTGCAGCCTTAGGTGATTTTGGGAAGTTTTTAACTACCGAAGCGAAATAGAACGCGGCATCATCTTTTTTACCCTTGTTGTAATTCAACTGACCCAGCCAATAATTGGCATTTGGCAGGTAAGTAGAGTCCGGGTACTTTTTGATGAAGTTCTGAAATGCTTCAATCGCGTCATCCTGACGGGATTTATCCTGTACCAGGGCGATTGCTGCATTGTAATCGGTATTCGCATCGCCAGTTTGTGCCGGAGCCCCTGACGTTGCCGCAGCCCCCGCATCAGGCGCAGGGGTCGCCGCCCCGCTCTGATCCCCACCCGCAGACTGCGCCGCAGGCGCGCTACCGCTGCCAAGATTATTCATCTGCAGCAATATCTGTTTCTGACGTTCAACAACCTGATTCAGTTGATACTGATTTTCCTGAATTTGACCACGCAGAGAGTCAATATCGGACTGATTATCGGAGAGTTGTTGCTGGAGTTGGGTTAAAAGCTGACTGTGAGCGTTAGAAATACGCTCGAGTTGAGTGACACGGTCTTCGACCGAGCCTGAGCCGACACTACTGATTGGCGCCTGTGCAAAAGCGGCCCAGGGGGCCGCTATGCCAACCAGTAACGACAGACTCAACAAATGATGTCTGAAGTTACTGCTCATGCAATTCTCTTAGTAAACCAGTACGGCACGACGGTTTTTGGAGTAAGCCGCTTCGTCATGACCCAGTACTGCAGGTTTTTCTTTACCGTAAGAAACGATGGAGATCTGGTCAGCAGAAACGCCTTTACCCTGCAGGTACATCTTAACGGCGTTTGCACGACGCTCACCCAGGGAAATGTTGTACTCAGGAGTACCACGTTCGTCTGCATGACCTTCTACGGTGACTTTGTAAGACGGGTTGCTACGCAGGAAGTTAGCGTGCGCATCCAGCATTGCAGCGAAGTCAGAACGGATATCGTACTTGTCCAGATCGAAGTAAACGATGTTGTTCTGCTGCAGCTGCTGCATCTGAAGACGCGCTTGCTCTTCAGAAGACATGTTGCCGCTGCCGTTTGCATCCATACCAGTGCCGGCACCCAGCATGCCTTCGCTGCCGTCATTGCTGGCGTTCTTGTTAGAAGAACATGCCGCAATAGCCATAACAGGCAGAGCAATCATCAGCCCTTTCAGCACTTTGTTCAGTTGCATTTCAATGATTCCTTTATTAATCAATTATTTATTATCACAGATACGGCGACCAGGCAGGGAATTTAACCTGACCATCAGTTGCCGGAAGACGCGCTTTGAAACGCCCATCTGTAGAAACCAAATTCAGCACGGATCCCATCCCCTGAGAAGAGCTGTAGATTACCATAGTGCCGTTAGGTGCCAGACTTGGCGTTTCATCCAGGAACGTTGACGACAGAACTTGTACGCCACCCGCTACCAGATCTTGTTTGGCAATGTGTTGCTGACCGTTAGCCGAGCTTACCATTACCATAAATTTACCGTCGCTGCTCACATCCGCATCCTGGTTTTGCGAACCTTCCCAGGTAATACGCTGCGGAGCACCGCCGTTGACGTTAACTTTGTATACCTGCGGACGACCGGCCTGGTCAGAAGTAAAGGCCAGATTCTGGCTGTCCGGGAACCAGGTAGGTTCAGTGTTGTTGCTGCGACCATCCGTCACCTGACGGATTTGACCAGAACCAATGTCCATAACATACAAGTTCAGGCTACCGGTTTTAGACAGAGCAAACGCCAGTTTGCTGCCATCCGGAGAAAACGCAGGTGCGCCGTTGTGACGCGGGAAAGAAGCGACCTGACGAACAGCGCCGTTAGACAACGTCTGAATAACCAGCGCAGAACGACCGCTTTCGAAGGTCACGTAAGCCAGTTTTGAACCGTCCGGAGACCACGCCGGAGACATCAGCGGCTGCGGAGAACGGTGTACCACGAACTGGTTGTAACCATCGTAGTCGGACACGCGTAATTCGTACGGGAACTGACCGCCGTTGGTCTGGACAACATACGCGATACGGGTACGGAATGCGCCCTTAATACCGGTCAGTTTTTCAAATACTTCGTCACTGGCAGTATGGCCCGCGTAACGCAGCCATTGCTTGTTCACTTTATAGGTGTTCTGCGCCAGTACGGTACCCGGCGCGCCGCCGGTATCAACCAGTTGATAAGCCACGCTGTAGGAGCCATCCGGATTCGGCGTTACCTGCCCGACCACGACGGCATCAATACCCAGCGCAGACCATGCAGCAGGTTGAACTTCCGCCGCGGTGCCCGGCTGCTGCGGCAGACGAGAACGGTCTAATGGGTTAAATTTACCGCTGTTACGCAGGTCAGCGCCTACGATACCACCGATATCTTCAGGTGCAGCACCCGGCCCTGCCCACTGGAATGGGACAACGCCAATCGGGCGTGCCGAGTCCACCCCCTGGGTGATCTCGATACGTACTTCTGCATGCAGCACTGCTGCCCACAGCATCAGAAAACCAAATGCTACTCGTAATGCCTGCTTCATCATATCTCCCTTATCTGGACGGAACGCCCACGATAATTTAGCAGAATGTTAACAAACTCAAATACACAAAACTACCAGAACTCTGTCTCAACCTTAGACTGTTTCCCCCGATTTCTCAGGGGTTGTTATTACAGTTTAAAGTCCAGTTTGGCATCTTTTACTTTTTCATAAACAGCCTGGCTAGGCGGTTTAGGAATTCTGGCTGTTTTCGCAGCCGTCAGCGCAGCCTGGCACAATGCCGGATCGCCGCCCTCTTCGGTCACATCCAGCAACAGACCATCGGGTGCTAACTTGATATGTAGTACGCAAGATTTGCCCGCATACAAATCAGCACCATACAGACGGCTCTGGATCGCATTACGAATTTGAGAGGCGTAAGCACTGATATCAGCGCCAGATGCGCCGCCATTTGCACCACTTGTACCACTATCTTTCGCCGGCTGACCGTTTCCTTTCGCTCCACCACCTGATTTCGGCGCATTCTTACCAGAGCTTAAGTCACCCAACAGGTCGTCAACGCCCGAGGCCGCAGCGGCCTTCTCAGCAGCCGCTTTTTTCGCTGCAGCGGCTTTATCTGCCGCAGCTTTCTTGTCAGCAGCAGCTTTGTCAGCGGCAGCTTTCTTGTCTGCAGCGGCTTTTTCCGCAGCGGCTTTCTTTTCAGCCGCCGCTTTTTCAGCAGCAGCTGCTTTTGCGGCAGCGGCTTTTTCTGCTTTTTCGGCGGCAGCTTTTTCTGCTGCAGCTTGCTTAGCGGCTTCAGCCTGGGCTTTCTTCGCGGCGTCTGCGGCAGCCTTAGCGGCTTGTGCTTCGGCAACTTTCTTCGCATCAGCGGCGGCTTTAGCGGCTTCAGCCTCAGCTTTTTTCTGTGCGTCCGCAGCGGCTTTCTTCGCGGCATCTGCCGCTTGTTTCGCCTGTGCATCCGCCTTGGCCTTCGCGTCTGCAGCAGCCTTCGCCGCAGCTTCTTCAGCCTGTTTCTGCTGCTCTTGCGCTTTCGCGGCGGCAGCTTCAGCCTGTTTCTGCTGTTCCGCTTGTTCGCGCACTTTTTCCTGCGCGGCTAAACGTTCTTTTTCCAGCTGCTTCAGGCGCTCTTGCTCAGCGGCCTGTTTCTCGCGAAGTTCTTCAGCCTGTTGCTGCGCCTGTTTTTCACGCTGCTCTTCTGCACGTTTCGCACTTGCCTGCTGTTGCTGCTGCCTGTCGTACTGTTGCACAACGGCGCCAGGATCAACCATAACGGCGTCGATGGACGAACCGCCACCGCCGCCGGCTGAAGCATCAATGTGCTCATCGAACGAACTCCAGATCAGCGCTGCAAATAAAATGACATGCAGCACCGCTGAAATAATTATCGCCCTTTTGAGCTTGTCGTTTTGTTCGGTTGCCTTTGACACTCTCGGTTCCCAAAAAACTGTTCGCCTGTTACGCGCTATCTTTCAAGCCAGCAATACGCAGACATCAGATTGGCTGCGTCATCAAGCCAACCGATTTCACGCCTGCACTGTGTAACAAGTTCAGCGCTTTAATTATTTCATCATAAGGCACGTCTTTCGCACCACCGATTAAAAAGACCGTTTTCGGATTGGTCTGCAGGCGGCTTTTCGCTTCCGCAATAACCTGCTCCGGCGGCAGTTGATCCATACGATCTTTTTCAACCACCACGCTGTATTGCCCAATACCGGAAACTTCAATAATGACCGGAGGTTCGTCGTTACTGCTGACGGCTTGCGATTCGGTCGCATCCGGCAGATCGACTTCCACACTCTGGGTAATGATCGGCGCGGTTGCCATAAAGATCAGCAGCAGCACCAACAGTACGTCGAGCAGCGGTACAATATTGATTTCGGACTTAAGTTCGCGACGACCTCGTCCACGCGTTCTGGCCATGGCTTACCCCTTGTTGCTCTCGCTAACGGTAAACGCCTGGCGGTGCAGAATCGCGGTAAACTCTTCCATAAAGTTGTCGTAATTCAGTTCCAGCTTGTTCACGCGCTGATTCAGTCGGTTGTAAGCCATAACCGCCGGGATTGCCGCAAACAGACCGATAGCCGTCGCAATCAACGCTTCCGCGATACCCGGTGCGACCATTTGCAACGTTGCCTGTTTTACCGCGCCCAGCGCGATAAACGCGTGCATGATCCCCCAAACGGTACCGAACAGACCGATATACGGACTGATGGAGCCGACGGTGCCGAGGAATGGAATATGCGTTTCCAGCGTTTCCAGTTCACGGTTCATCGAGATTCGCATCGCACGGGATGCCCCCTCAACGACCGCTTCCGGCGCATGGCTATTGGCCCTGTGCAAACGCGCAAATTCTTTGAATCCGCTATAAAAAATTTGTTCCGATCCCGCCAAATTATCACGACGCCCCTGACTTTCCTGATACAGGCGTGACAACTCAATACCAGACCAGAACTTGTCTTCAAATGCTTCTGCTTCACGTGAAGCGGCATTCAGAATACGGGTCCGCTGGATAATAATGGCCCAGGATGCGATTGAGAAACCAATCAAAATCAACATGATAAGTTTAACCAGAAGGCTTGCCTTCAGGAACAAATCAAGGATATTCATGTCAGTCACTGCTTAAACTCCGCGACAATAGACTTGGGAAGCGCACGAGGCTTCATTTTGAGTGGATCAACGCAAACAATCAGAACTTCGGCTTCATTCAGCACGGTGTTCTCTGCGTTGACAATGCGTTGCGTGAAAACCAATGAGGTGCCACGCATTGACGTAATTTCGGTTTGGACTTCGAGCATATCGTCGAGCCGTGCAGGCGCAAAATACTCAAGAGTCATCTTGCGCACCACAAAGGCTACGCGCTCTGCCAGCAGCACCTGCTGACTGAAGTGATGATGACGCAGCATCTCTGTGCGTGCTCTTTCATAAAAAGCGACGTAGCTGGCGTGGTAAACCACCCCACCGGCATCAGTGTCTTCATAGTAGACACGAACCGGCCATCGAAACATATACTTATTCATTCTTACTGCCTCTTTGTTGGCTTCGTCCACTCACACCCGTTGCTTACCCTGGTAAGCGCCTGGTGACTCGCGTTTTTGCCGCCGCGATGCATCAAGAATGTCGTTGTATATCGCGCTGTCTTCACTGTACATCCCGGTAATGCAACAAAAGGTTAGTGCTTTCAAACTTCGCTACTATACGCGCGGGAATGGTGCTTTGGAATGGGGGAAAGTAAACGGAGAGTAAAAAATTATGGGCTTATGCAAGCCCATAAATATTTAAGGATGTTTCTTATTCAAAAGAAGAAGAAAATCAGACCAACAACGAGGACGATATCCGCGATCAGCGGGCAGAAGATGCCCTGCCAGTGCACCGCGCGAGGACGAAAGCCAACGCCGTGAATGATGCCAGCGCAGACAGCCCACATCAGCAGAAAACCATGCCAGATTTCAAGCTCACTGGTTTTGGCCGCGAAACGTGACGGGTCCCAGAATATGCAGCCAGCCAACACGATTGCCAGCACAAAGGAAAGCGCCCGCAAGGGGCGCTTGTCCATTACCGCATAAACCATCGCGATAAGGTTGATCATCAACTTTCTTCTTGTCCGGCTTTGCCTGATTCAACGTGCTCAAGCGCCAGGGCTGTGATTATCCCAAATGCACAGGCAAGAAGCGTTCCCAGAATCCATGCGAAATACCACATATTTAGCTCCTTACTTAGTACAGAGAATGGGTGTTACGTTCAATATCTTCTTTGGTGATGCGACCAAACATTTTCCAATAACACCAGGTGGTGTAGATGAGAATGATCGGTACAAACACCAGTGCCACATAAGTCATCACGTTCAGCGTCAGCTGACTGGAAGTCGCATCCCACATGGTCAGACTCGCGTTCATCATGGTGCTGGATGGCATCACAAACGGGAACATTGCGATACCGGCAGTCAGGATGATGCAGGCTAACGTCAGTGAGGAGAAGACGAACGCCCATGCCCCTTTCTCCATACGAGAAGTCAGGATGGTCAACAGCGGCAGAACCACGCCCAGTGCAGGAACCAGCCACAGGACAGGTGCATTATTAAAGTTCACCATCCATGCGCCAGCAACACGCGCCACTTCTTTGGTCAGCGGGTTAGAGGCGGCATGATGATCCACTGCAGAGGTCACAACATAACCGTCAATACCGTAAATCACCCACACGCCGGCCAGCGCGAAGCAGACCAGAGTCACCAGCGCCGCTACCTGCGCGGTGGTACGCGTACGCAGGTGCAGTTCACCAACCGTACGCATCTGCAGGTAGGTCGCGCCCTGGGTGATGATCATACCAACACTCACGATACCTGCCAGCAGACCAAACGGATTCAGCAACTGGAAGAAGTTACCGGTGTAGTACAGACGCAGGTACTCATCGATATGGAACGGTACGCCCTGCAACAGGTTACCGAACGCCACGCCAATTACCAGCGGCGGAACAAAGCTACCAATGAAAATGCCCCAGTCCCACATGTTACGCCAACGAGTGTCTTCAATCTTGGAACGGTAATCAAAACCGACCGGACGGAAGAATAAAGACGCCAGTACCAGAACCATCGCCACATAGAAACCAGAGAACGCAGCGGCATACACCATCGGCCAGGCAGCGAACAGAGCGCCACCCGCGGTGATGAGCCAAACCTGGTTACCGTCCCAGTGCGGGGCGATGGAGTTAATCATAATTCGACGCTCGGTATCATTACGACCGAGGAAACGGGTGAGCATGCCCACCCCCATGTCGAAGCCATCAGTGACCGCAAAACCAATCAGCAGAATGCCGACCAACAGCCACCAGACAAAACGCAATACTTCATAATCGATCATTTGACGACTCCTGTCTTAGCGTGCCGGCTGAGAAGTCACATTGGACTGCTCAAAGTGATAGCGACCGGTTTTCAGGCTGCTCGGGCCGAGGCGTGCAAACTTGAACATTAAGAACAATTCTGCCACCAGGAACAGGGTATACAGGCCACAAATCAGGATCATGGAGAACAGCAGATCGCCTACTGTCAACGATGAGTTTGCCACCGCCGTTGGTAATACTTCGCCGATTGCCCATGGTTGTCGGCCATATTCGGCGACAAACCAACCTGCTTCTACAGCAATCCACGGCAGTGGAATACCGTACAGCGCGGCACGCAGCAGCCATTTTTTCTCACCGATGCGGTTACGAATGACGCTCCAGAAGGAAAGCGCAATAATGGCCAGCAGCAAGAAGCCACACGCCACCATGATACGGAAAGCGAAATACAGCGGCGCAACGCGAGGGATAGAATCTTTCGTTGCCTGTTGAATTTGCGCTTCGGTTGCGTCGGTGACGTTGTCCGTATAGCGTTTCAGCAGCAGACCATAACCCAAATCTTTCTTCATGCTGTTGAACTGGTCACGAACAGCCTGATCGGTTGACCCCGCACGCAATTCTTCCAGCAGCTGATACGCCTTCATCCCGTTACGGATACGCTCTTCATGCTGCGCCATGAGGTCTTTCAGACCAATGACCGGTGTATCAACAGAGCGGGTGGCAATGATGCCCAGCGCATAAGGAATTTGAATCGCAAATTTGTTTTCTTGTTTATCCTGGTCGGGAATACCGAACAAGGTAAACGCAGCAGGAGCAGGTTGAGTTTCCCACTCAGCTTCAATAGCGGCGAGTTTAGTTTTCTGTACGTCGCCCATTTCGTAACCGGATTCATCACCCAGCACGATAACAGACAGCACAGCCGCCATACCAAAGCTGGCAGCAATCGCGAAGGAGCGTTTTGCGAACGCAAAGTCACGGCCTTTCAGCATGTAATAAGCACTGATGCCAAGAATGAACATCGCGCCAGTGACATACCCTGATGCCACCGTGTGAACAAATTTCACCTGGGCAACCGGGTTGAGCACCAGTTCGGAGAAGCTCAGCATCTCCATACGCATGGTTTCGAAGTTGAAATCCGCGGCGATTGGGTTTTGCATCCAGCCGTTCGCTACCAGAATCCACAATGCGGACAGGTTAGAACCCAGTGCCACCAGCCAGGTGACGCACATATGCTGGACTTTACCCAAACGGTCCCAACCGAAGAAGAACAGACCTACAAAGGTGGATTCGAGGAAGAAGGCCATCAAACCTTCGATAGCCAGCGGCGCACCGAAAATATCCCCTACATAGTGGGAATAGTAAGACCAGTTAGTCCCGAACTGGAACTCCATGGTCAGACCGGTAGCCACACCCAGAGCGAAGTTGATACCAAACAACTTGCCCCAGAACTTGGTCATATCTTTATAAATCTGTTTGCCGGAAAGGACGTAGACCGTTTCCATAATGGCCAGCAAGAACGCCATACCGAGCGTCAGTGGCACAAACAGGAAGTGGTACATCGCGGTCAAGGCAAACTGTAAGCGCGACAGTTCGACTATATCTAACATCATGACTCCTTGCTCATCGCATGAAGACTCCGAGAGTGAACCCCGTTAGAAAGGGTCACACGCATGCCCCAATACAAATTTATCTGCTTCCTTCCGCCGCCGTTCATTCTTCTCATTTGAAGAAATGACAATGATGAAAGGTTACAAACATGTTAATAAAACACTCAAATTGATCCCGCAATTATATTACGCCGTAAAATCCTTACAATAAACAGGTTTTTATCGAGACAAATTTGCATTTTTCGATAGTGATCAATTTATAGCTAATTTACCACTTTCAGACCAATTTGATCTGCAGCAATTTAACCTCTTTTGACGATGTTTTCCAAGTTTTAAACTTTGATTTAAATCAATTTTCAAATTTGTTGTTAATGGTGTTTAACACTACGATGACTAGTGAACACCATGTTAACAACATGTTTTTCAATGAGTATTTGTCGTTACTATAAATGATAGGATATTTATTTAAATCTACACGGTCTTTTAACCGACCAGGCAAATAAAATTGCCAGCAGATAAAGAGTCACTATTGCTGGGTAGCTCACAGTTTTTTGTTTAGCAAGGCGTGGAATAGTTATTTCATACAAATTATTCATTTTATTTTTACTTATAATTAACACCGTGATGTAACTATCTCAACTGGAAGCGGAAACGCTCCCCATTGGCCAACGCATTGCATTGAGCGTTCTGGCGCAGAAAGTCCGCCTGTCACTTTTGTCATCACCATAAGTTATCGTTCACGTCGCGTCTTCGCTTCTGTGGCAAAGATTAAATATGCCACAAACAATTCATTATCATTTTTATCCTAAATTTAACAAAGGAATAATTGTGACATATAAGATTAATAAATAAAAAACCGTTAGGTTGTTCACAAGTTATTTAGTGAAGGGAATTTTTGAAATTATTAAAATTGTTACCTGAATGACGCGCCCAACAAAATAAGATTTTGATCACAAACATGGCAAGTTATTTATTACTCGATTTTCTAAAAAATTAAAACCAGAACAAAAAACACATAGCAACCACATGATTACAAACACATTTTTATGGGAATAAATATAACAATCATTTTTGTCAGGATATTTTGAAAATAGATCAATTGCTTCCTTTTTCTCTTCCACAGAAACTCCAACCCTATTAAAAGGTTGTCACAATCCAAGCTCTGAATATTAGAAAAGTATTTTCACTTATTGACCATCAGCCCTACAGAGGATTACCCATGAAAAAATCTACACTTGTTATTGGCGTTATCGGTGCTGACTGCCATGCAGTAGGCAATAAAGTTCTGGATCGCGTTTTTACTGCGCATGATTTTCACGTAATCAACCTCGGGGTGATGGTGAGTCAGGATGAATATATCGATGCCGCGATCGAAACAGGCGCCGATGCCATCGTGGTGTCCTCTATTTACGGACATGGTGACATCGACTGCCTCGGGTTACGTGAACGCTGCATCGAACGCGGACTCGGTGACATTCTGCTGTACGTCGGCGGCAACCTGGTTGTAGGCAAACATGACTTCGCCGATGTGGAAGTGAAGTTTAAAGAGATGGGATTTAACCGCGTCTTCGCCCCCAGCCACGATCTGGAAGATGTCTGTGCGCTTATCGCCAATGATATTCACCAACACAATGGCCTCGAACAGCGTTGCCTGGAAGAGGCTATCTGATGCAAACAGTTTCTGTCGATATCGGCTCGACCTGGACCAAGGCAGCCCTCTTCGCCCATGAAGGCGAGGAGTTAACCCTGGTAAACCATGTCCTGACCCCAACCACCACACATCATCTGGCAGACGGTTTTTTTGCCAGCCTGAATCAGGTGCTGAATGTTGCCGATGCTCGCCCGTTACTGAAAAGTGGTGAAGTGCAGTTGAAATACTCCTCCTCGGCTAAAGGTGGGCTCGCCGTTGCAGCGATGGGACTGGTGCCCTCCATTACGCTGGAATCGGCAAAAGTTACCGCCCATTCGGCAGGAGCGAAAATCGCGCAATATTATTCGTACAAGCTGAACCGTCATGACATACAGGAGCTGGAATCATCACCACCGGACATCCTGTTATTTACCGGCGGTACAGACGGTGGAGAAGAAAGCTATGGTCTGGCGAATGCGCGTGCATTGGCTGACTCGAAGCTGGATTGCGCCATTATCTACGCAGGAAACCGGGACATTCAGGATGAAATACAAACGATTCTCGGGCACAAGGATCTGACCACGGTAGACAACATTCTGCCCGATCTCGATCACCCGAATCCGTTTGCCGCACGCCAGGCGATTTGTGATGTGTTTTTGTCACGCATTGTGAAAGGCAAAGGTCTGGATGTCATTGTCGGTGAAACAGGCGAAGAGCCAATGCCGACGCCATGGACGGTATATGAGTTAGTCAAAGCCATTAGCGATTACGACAGCGCATGGAAGGAATTCATGCTGATTGATATGGGCGGAGCCACCACGGATGTCTATTCGGCCAGCGCGAATACCCTCTCCCCCGATACCGTCCTGCATGGCGTTCCAGAACCTTTCGTCAAACGTACCGTTGAAGGCGACCTGGGAATGCGCGTTTCCGCCGTCGTGGTGGGAGAAAGCACACAGGAAATGGTGAAAGTCATCTTCGCCCAACAGCCGCAGCGCGAGGAAGCGTTTTACCGCTACCTGCGTCATTTGGTTGGGCAGCCGGATTACCTGCCACTCAGCGAGGAGGAGAAATATTTCGACACTCTGCTGGCAGGTTTATGCGTGGGCTATGCCGCTGAGCGCCACGCGGGCACTAAAAAGCAGGTTTGCACCTGCGTGGGTAACGTGGATTTACAGATGGGTCGCGATCTCACCACCGTACGCAAAGTCGTCGGTTCAGGTGGATGGCTCTCTCGCGCCAGCCAGTTCGATATCCATAACTGGCTCAAATACCGGGAGCTGGACGACCAGGGTAAAAGAATTCTGTTACCGAACCAGTTTGAGTATTACCGCGATTCAAATGGCCTGCTCCCTCTACTGGCAAATGTCGCCAGGCTGTACCCGCAAGCCGCTGCTCGCACCAGCATTCAGTGTTTAACCCTACAAAACTAAAGGCAGCTACGAATGGAACTTCGAAATAAAAAATTGACCCATGACGAATTCATGACCGAAAGGCATCAGGTGTTGCAAACCTGGGAAACCGGTAAAGACGTTGAGAACTTCGAAGATGGCGTGAAGTACCAGCAATCTATTCCGGATAAAAAGCGCTTCTCCCTTGCCCTGCTGAAGGCCGATCAGGAAGGTAGAACCCTGAGCCAACCGCGCGCAGGCGTGGCGTTAATGGACGAGCATATTGCGCTGCTCAAAACGTTGCAGGAAGAGTGCGACCTCCTGCCAAGTACTATTGATGCCTACACCCGTCTGAACCGCTATGAAGAAGCCGCTGTCGGGATCCAGAAATCCATCGAAGCAGGGACTTCCAAGCTGAATGGTTTACCGGTCGTCAATCACGGGGTTGCTGCCTGCCGCCGTATGACTGAGTCGCTGGAAAAACCGATCCAGGTTCGCCACGGTACGCCGGACGCGCGCCTGCTGGCAGAAATCGCCATGGCCAGTGGCTTTACCAGCTACGAAGGCGGCGGTATCTCTTACAACATCCCTTATGCCAAACGCGTCACCCTGGAAAAATCCATCCGCGACTGGCAGTACTGCGATCGTCTGATGGGTCTGTATGAAGAGAACGGTATTCGCATCAACCGCGAACCGTTTGGTCCGCTGACCGGCACCCTGATCCCACCATTTATGTCCCACTCGGTTGCGATTATTGAAGGTCTGCTGGCGCTGGAACAGGGCGTGAAGTCAATCACCGTCGGCTACGGTCAGGTCGGTAGCCTGACGCAGGATATCGCCGCTATTCAGGCGCTGCGTGAGCTGTCCCACGAGTACTTCCATAACCACGGCTTCGACGATTACGAGCTGAGCACCGTTTTCCATCAGTGGATGGGCGGATTCCCGGAAGATGAAGCGAAAGCCTTCTCCGTTATCGCCTGGGGCGCAGCGGTTGCCGGTATGTCGGGCGCAACAAAAGTGATCACCAAAAGCCCGCACGAAGCGTTCGGTATCCCAACAGCGGCCGCTAACGCTCAGGGTCTTAAAGCATCACGCCAGATGCTCAACATGGTCAGCGACCAGAAATTCCCGCAGTGCGCAGCCGTGGAACAGGAAGTCGAGCTGATCAAGAGCGAAGTCCGCGCGGTGCTGAAAAAAGTCTTTGAACTCGGCAATGGCGATATTGCACGCGGTACGGTGCTGGCCTTTGAAGCAGGCGTGCTGGATGTGCCTTTCGCCCCTGCCGCCTGTAACGCCGGGAAGATTCTGCCGGTACGCGATAACACAGGCGCCATCCGTATTCTCGAAGCCGGCGCTGTTCCGCTGCCGAAAGACATTCTCGCCCTGCACCACGACTACGTCGCAGAGCGCGCGCATTTCGAAGGCCGTAAACCTTCTTTCCAGATGGTCATTGATGACATCAACGCCGTATCCCACAGTAAATTAATAGGAAGACCATAATGAAAATTAAACAGGCCCTTTTCACCGCTGGCTACTCCTCATTTTATTTTGACGATCAGCAGGCCATCAAAAACGGTGCCGGTCATGACGGGTTTATCTATACCGGCTCTCCGGTAACGCCTGGCTTTACCTCTGTCCGCCAGGCGGGTGAATGCGTTTCTGTGCAGTTGGTTCTGGAAAACGGCGCAGTGGCGGTAGGCGATTGTGCTGCGGTGCAATATTCAGGCGCAGGCGGTCGCGACCCGCTGTTCCTGGCTGAAAATTTTATTCCTTTCCTCAACGATCATATCAAGCCGCTGCTGGAAGGCCGTGACGTGGATGCTTTCCTGCCAAACGCCCGCTTCTTTGATCAGTTGCGTATCGATGGCCATCTGCTGCATACCGCCGTCCGTTACGGTCTTTCTCAGGCACTGCTCGACGCGGCGGCGCTGGCGACCGGCCGTCTGAAAACTGAAGTGGTGTGCGACGAGTGGCAACTGCCATGCGTCCCGGAAGCCATTCCATTATTTGGTCAGAGCGGTGATGACCGTTATATCGCCGTCGACAAGATGATCCTCAAAGGCGTGGACGTTCTGCCGCACGCGTTGATCAACAACGTGGAAGAGAAGCTGGGCTTTAAAGGTGAAAAGCTGCGTGAGTATGTGCGCTGGTTGTCTAATCGCATCTTAACCCTGCGCACCAGCGAACGTTATCACCCGACGCTGCACATTGATGTCTATGGCACTATCGGTCTGATCTTCGATATGGATCCGGTGCGCTGCGCTGAATACATCGCCAGCCTGGAAGCGGAAGCTCAGGGCCTGCCGCTGTACATTGAAGGTCCGGTGGATGCCGGTAACAAGCCGGATCAGATCCGCATGTTAACCGCCATTACCAAAGAACTGACCCGTCTGGGTTCCGGCGTGAAAATCGTTGCAGATGAGTGGTGTAACACCTATCAGGACATTGTGGACTTCACCGACGCGGGCAGCTGCCACATGGTGCAGATCAAAACCCCGGATCTGGGCGGTATTCACAACATCGTTGACGCAGTGCTGTATTGCAACAAACACGCGATGGAAGCCTATCAGGGCGGTACCTGTAACGAAACGGAAATCAGTGCTCGCACCTGCGTACACGTCGCGCTGGCTGCGCGTCCTATGCGCATGCTGGTCAAACCAGGTATGGGTTTCGATGAAGGTCTCAACATCGTGTTTAACGAAATGAACCGCACCATCGCGCTGTTGCAAACTAAGGATTAAGAGATGGCACGCACATTTAAGATCTTATCGCCTACGGCTATCCTGGGTTATGGCTTCCCGGAAGAGAGTTTTCGTAAAGCCATGGAAGAGTCACCGGATCTTATTGCTGTTGACGCAGGTTCCTCCGATCCTGGCCCTCACTACCTGGGGGCGGGTAAACCTTTTACCGACAGGGCCGGAGTGAAACGCGATCTGCGCTATATGATCGTGGCAGGCGTTAAGAACAACATCCCGGTAGTGATTGGCACGGCCGGTGGTTCAGGCGCCGCTCCGCATCTGGAGTGGTGTCGCCAAATAATCCATGAGATTGCCCAGGAAGAAAAACTGTCCTTCTCCATGGCGCTCATCCCGTCTGATGTTGACAAAGAAATCGTTCATCAGGCGCTGGATAACGGCAAAATCACCGCGCTCGATTTTGTGCCTGAACTGACTCACGAGGCAATTGAAGACAGCACCTACATTGTCGCGCAGATGGGCGTCGAGCCATTCCAGCGCGCGCTGCAAGCCGGTGCGCAGGTGGTACTGGGCGGACGAGCCTACGATCCGGCCTGCTTCGCCGCGCTGCCGATTATGCAGGGCTTTGATGAAGGTCTGGCGCTTCATTGCGGTAAGATCCTTGAGTGTGCCGCCATTGCCGCCACCCCTGGCTCTGGCTCAGATTGTGCGATGGGGATCATTGACGACAACGGCTTTACGCTGAAAGCGTTCAATCCCAAGCGTAAGTTCACTGAAACTTCCGCGGCGGCGCACACCCTGTATGAGAAGTCCGATCCGTACTTCCTGCCGGGGCCAGGCGGCGTGCTGAACCTGAAAGCGTGCACCTTCACCCAGGTTAACGAGGGCGAAGTGTATGTCAGCGGTTCACGTCATGAAGAAACGCCGTATGCGTTGAAACTGGAAGGCGCACGTCAGGTTGGCTTCCGCTGCCTGACCATCGCCGGAACGCGCGACCCGATCATGATTGCCGGAATTGACACTATTCTCGAAGAGGTACAGGCCAGCGTTAAGCGTAACCTCTCGCTGAATGACGACAGTATCCGTATGACGTTCCACCTGTACGGTAAGAACGGTGTGATGGGCAACCATGAGCCGATGAAAACCGCCGGTCATGAACTGGGGATTTTGCTGGACGTCGTCGCGCCGACGCAGGATATCGCCAACAGCGTTTGCTCGCTGGTGCGCTCTACCCTGCTGCACTACGGTTATGAAAATCGCATTGCGACCGCGGGCAACCTCGCCTTCCCGTTCTCGCCATCCGATATTCAGAGTGGACCGGTGTATGAGTTCTCGATCTATCACCTGATTGAAGCGAGCGATGCGCTGCGTTTTGATTTCCATATTGAACAGGTGACGCCAGAAGGAGTTCAGGCATGAAACACTCAATTTGTTCGCTGGCGCAAGTCATTCGTTCCAAAAACGCCGGGCCGTACGAACTGGTTTTAGATATTTTATTTAAAACCCGTGAAGATTATCAGCGAGTGAAGCGTTCAGAACAATTAACGCCACAACTTATTGCTGGTTTGTATAATGTCAAACCTGACTTTATTCATAATATTGTCTGGTTTGACCCAGCGAATGCCGTAAAAATTGTCATGCCGCGCGATATTATCTCCGGCAACATTGGTGACAATGATGTTTATGGTGCGCAGCAACACGCGCCATTATTAAGTATTGAGTTCGACCTGTAGTAAAAAACACAATAACAGCCATTGGAGCACAGAATTCAGCTGTATCACAGTGCTTCGAATTATTCATGCGGTTGGTCACAACAGGCGTACGTCTGAACTGCTGTCCAGGTTCAGGCGCGCGCCGCCCTACACAATTCCAATTACCAACCTTTATCCGATGGAGTACACATGAAGAAAATAAGTTTAACGAAGATGATCATATTAGGTCTGATACTCGGCATGATTGCCGGGGTGGCCATAAATAATATGGTCGCGGCTGAAACGGCAAAATCTTATGCAGCAGATATTTCCATTTTCACCACCATATTCTTACGCATGGTGAAAATGATTATCGCGCCATTGGTTATTTCAACTCTGGTTGTGGGTATTGCCAAAATGGGCGATGCCAAAACGCTGGGACGTATATTTTCGAAAACCTTCTTCCTGTTTATTTGCGCCTCACTGCTGTCAATCGCGCTGGGCCTGGTTATCGTTAATATTTTCCAGCCAGGCGCTGGCATCAACTTTGTTCCGCATGACGCCGGGGCCGTTGCCGCCGTTAAATCTGAACCGTTCACGCTGAAAGTATTTATCTCGCACGCGGTACCAACCAGTATTGTTGATGCGATGGCACGTAACGAAATTCTGCAGATCGTCGTATTCTCAATTTTCCTCGGTTGCAGCCTGGCTGCGATTGGTGAAAAAGCCGAGCCGATCGTGAAGGTTCTGGACTCACTGGTGCACGTAATGCTGAAGCTGACTGGCTACGTCATGCTGTTTGCGCCACTGACCGTGTTTGCCGCTATCTCGGGTCTGATTGCCGAACGTGGTCTGGGAGTAATGGTCAGCGCCGGGATCTTTATGGGTGAGTTCTACCTGACGCTGGGTATGCTGTGGGCGATCCTGATCGGTCTGTCCACCATGATCGTAGGGCCTTGCATCGCGCGTTTAACGAAATCAATCCTCGAACCGGCACTGTTGGCCTTCACCACCTCCAGCTCTGAAGCCGCCTTCCCAGGCACGCTGGACAAACTGGAAAAATTTGGCGTTTCCTCAAAAATTGCCAGTTTCGTTCTGCCTATCGGTTACTCCTTTAACCTGGTCGGCTCGATGGCGTACTGCTCCTTTGCCACCGTATTTATTGCTCAGGCGTGCAATATCGAACTAAGCATGGGCGAGCAAATCACCATGCTGTTGATCCTGATGCTGACCTCGAAAGGGATGGCGGGCGTACCGCGTGCATCAATGGTTGTTATCGCCGCTACCCTGAACCAGTTCAACATTCCGGAAGCCGGTCTGATCCTGCTAATGGGTGTGGATCCATTCCTCGATATGGGTCGTTCCGCTACCAACGTCATGAGTAACGCCATGGGTGCTGCCATTGTAGGTCGTTGGGAAGGTGAACACTTCGGCCAGGGCTGTCGCGGAACTGCGCCAGTGAAGACACCGGAACAAGAACGTCCGGCGACCGAACCGTCAGAAGTTGCGATGTCCTGATAGCACGCGATTGCCGGATAGCGCTCGCGCTTATCCGGCAAGATGATGAACACACCAACAGGATTACACCATGAATAAAACCCTTATCGGCGTGAGTCTCTTTTCTTTCAGCCTCTTGTTTTGCGCCACCTCATTCGCGCAAACCGCGCCGGATTACGCAAAGATTATCGACCAGGCACATCAGAAATATAAAAGTAACAACGATGGCAAAGTCGCCGACTACATCCCTGCCCTGGCGACCTACAGCCCGAAAAATTTTGCCATCACCATTGCCACGGTGGACGGCAAGATCTATCAGGTGGGTGATGTTAACAAACCCTTCCCTATGGAATCCCTGAGTAAAGTCTTCACCCTGGCGCTCGCCATGGAACAGCATGGCCCACAGGTCGTCCTGGAGAAACTGGGGGCCAATGCCACCGGCATGCCATTCAATTCTGGTTTGGCGGTAGAACTGACTAAAGGCGCACCGGAAAACCCGCTGGTAAACGCCGGGGCGATGAGCACCGTTAGCCTGATCGAAGCCAAAGATAAAACCGATCGCTGGAACAAAATCCTCGACAACCTGAACGTCTGGGCTGATGCCACACTCACCGTGAACGAGCCGGTTTTCAAATCCGAGATGGAAACCAACCAGCACAACCAGGCGCTGGCGAAGCTGATGGAATCCTATAACAGCTTTTATGGCAACACAGACGACGCTGTCGAAATTTATACCCGTCAGTGCTCCGTCGATATCACCGTTGAGCAACTGGCCAAAATGGGCGCGGTACTCGCAAACAAAGGCAAATCACCGTTCAACGGTAAGCAATTGCTGAATGAAAAATATGTCCCGCAGGTACTGGCTGAAATGGCCATTGCCGGATTGTACGACGGTAGTGGTAAGTGGCTGTACACCGTAGGCATCCCGGCGAAAAGCGGCGTCGGCGGTGGGATGGTTGCCGTTGTGCCAGGCGAATATGCGATAGCCGTCTATTCCCCGCCGCTGGATGAAGCCGGTAACAGCGTTCGTGCCCAGAAAACGATCGAATATGTCGCCGAAGCGACCGAAGCGAATGTCTTTTTAGCAAAATAAAACTCTATGCCGGATGGCGCTTCGCTTATCCGGCAAACAACACGAAGAGGTGAGAAGTAAACATGTCTAAACCATTTGTCTGGCAGGAACTCTTTGTTCAGGGTAAAGATAGTACCGAATATGAATTACTGAGTAATCAGCACGTTACAGTTTCGGAGTTAGACGGAGAGGAAGTGATTAAGGTTGCGCCTGAAGCGTTAACCTTATTAGCACAGCAGGCATTTTATGAGGCTTCATTCTTCCTGCGCGCCGGACATTTGAAACAGATCGCCAGCATTCTGCACGATCCACAGGCCAGCGGTAACGATAAGTATGTTGCATTGCAACTGCTGCGCAACGCTGAAGTTTCGGCCAAAGGCGTGCTGCCTAACTGTCAGGATACCGGAACGGCAACGATTGTGGCCTGCAAAGGTCAGCATGTCTGGACCGGCGGCGATGACGCAGAAGCGTTAAGCAAAGGCGTGTATACCACCTTCACCGAAAACAACCTGCGTTATTCGCAAAATGCCCCGCTGGATATGTACACCGAGGTCAATACTCAGACTAACCTGCCGGCACAAATCGATATCAGCGCCACGCCTGGCAATGAATACCGCTTCCTGTTTGTCAACAAAGGCGGCGGCTCGGCCAATAAAGCGGCGCTGTTCCAGGAAACAAAATCCATTCTGCAACCGGAAAAGCTCACCGCCTTTCTGATCGAAAAAATGAAATCACTGGGCACAGCCGCCTGCCCGCCGTATCACATCGCTTTCGTCGTTGGAGGCTTGTCGGCCGACCAGGCGCTGAAAGTCGCCAAGCTGGCTTCAACCAAGTATTACGACAACCTGCCCACCAGCGGGAACGAACTGGGTCAGGCGTTCCGCGATACGGCCCTGGAAGCCGAGTTGCTCAATGCCAGCCGTGAGTTTGGTATCGGCGCGCAGTTTGGCGGCAAGTATTTTGCCCACGATATCCGCGTGATTCGCCTGCCGCGTCACGGTGGTTCCTGCCCTATCGCCATGGCCCTCTCCTGCTCAGCCGACCGCAACATTAAGGCTAAAATTAACAAACACGGTATCTGGCTGGAGAAACTGGAGCATAACCCGGGCAAATTCATTCCTGATTCCCAACGGGTAGAAAATGGCGCCCAAACCGTACAGTTGGATCTCAACCGCCCGCTACGCGAGATTCTGCACGACCTGTCCGCTCTGCCTATCGGTACTCGTTTGTCGTTAAGTGGTCCAATTGTTGTCGCCCGTGATATTGCCCACGCTAACATCAAAGCACGCCTGGATAACGGCGAACCGATGCCGGAATACATGAAAAAGCATATCGTCTATTACGCAGGTCCCGCCAAAACGCCGGAGAATCAGGCCTGTGGTTCAATGGGTCCCACCACTGGCGGGCGCATGGATGGGTATGTCGATGCTTTCCAGGCACAAGGCGGTAGTCTCATTATGCTAACCAAAGGTAACCGCAGCCAACAGGTCACTGATGCCTGCCATAAACACGGTGGATTTAGCCTCGGTAGCATCGGCGGCGCCGCGGCCCTGCTTGCCCAACAGTACGTGAAAAGCCTGCACTGCCTGGAATATCCCGAACTGGGAATGGAAGCGGTCTGGATGATGGAAGTTAAAAATATGCCGGCCTTCGTGTTAGTCGACGACAAAGGTAATAACTTCTTTAGTCAGTTTGAGCAGCAACATCGCTGCGCAACCTGTCCGGCAGGACATTAAGGAGACGTAATGGAAGCGCGAGCCAATAATGACAGACACCGCCAACGTCAGCAGAAACTGAAAGAACAGGTTGATACCCGCGTGGCGGCGGCAACGGAGAAGAAAGGGATCCTGATTGTCTTCACCGGTAACGGTAAAGGGAAATCCACCGCAGCCTTTGGCACGGCAACG
Source organism: Citrobacter sp. wls717 (assembly GCF_005280955.1). NCBI lineage: Bacteria > Pseudomonadati > Pseudomonadota > Gammaproteobacteria > Enterobacterales > Enterobacteriaceae > Citrobacter > Citrobacter sp. wls717. Next base: position 611,806 of record NZ_SZWW01000007.1, on the reverse strand, counting down.
CGCGCGGTTGGTCACGGAAAAACCGTTGGCATCGCGCAGTTTATCAAAGGTCAGTGGGATAATGGCGAGTACAACACCCTGCAGCCGCTCGGCGTTGAATTCCATATTATGGGCACCGGATTTACCTGGGAAACCCAAAACCGGCAAGCGGATATCGACGCGGCCACTTTAGTCTGGCAAGAAAGTAAGCGCATGCTGGCTGATGCGCATTACGATCTGGTGGTGCTGGATGAACTGACTTACATGCTGGCTTACCACTACCTGGATACCCAGGAGGTTCTCAGCGCCATCGAAAATCGCCCTGTCGGTCAGAGTGTTATCGTCACCGGGCGCGGATGCCACGCACTGTTGCAGGAACTGGCCGATACGGTCAGCGAAATTCGCCCGGTCAAGCACGCGTTTGACAGCGGTATTCAGGCGCAGGTGGGAATCGACTGGTAGCCATTCTTTTGCCGGATAACGACGCCCTGGCGTCTTATCCGGCCTACCGTTCTTTGCAGGCCTGACAAGGCACACGGTACCATCAGGCAGGCGATACCACAGATTTATTCAACAGCCAGTCCCGGAAGATCTGTAAATGCACAGATTCCGCTTTCTCTTCACGCCACGTCATGATGAAACGGTTCCCGGTTCGCATCGGGACATCGCAAGGAATGACCATATCACCACTGTCCAGATCGTGCTGAATGGCAAAACGAGGAAGCAATGCCACGCCCAGATTAGAGCGAACCGCCGCAATCAGCATCGACAGCAGATCAAATCTTGGACCTTTATTGACCAACGGGCTGCTGACGTCTGACAGCGCAAACCATTCCTGCCAGCCTTTGATACGCGTGCTTTGGTGTAAAAGCGGGAATTCGTTCAGCAACTCCTCGACCGCCAGTTTCCGCTCCGGCTCAGCCAGCAAGCAGCGGCTGCAGACCGGCAGGATTTCCTCTTCAAACAGGTACTCAACGCCCGACCATGGCGAGTAGAAATCTTCACGCATGATTGCCGCGTCATACTCCCGATTGAGAAAATCACCAATATTCGCCAGCGAATGGATATTCACGATAATATCAGGATTGAGTTTGTTGAACTCGCGCAGATTCGGGATCAGCCAATGCGTGCTGAAGGTCGGATTCACTGCCAGCTCAATAACCTGCACCGTCGGCTGCCAGGTCATTATCGTCGTCGTATCTCGCTCAAGTTTATTTAACGTTTCTTTAACGATACTTAAATAATGTTTGCCCGCCGCATTTAAAAAAATGCGTTTCTTGGCATGATTAAATAGCGAGGTATTCAGAAAATCCTCCAGTGCATTCACCTGACGGAAAACAGCACTTTGTGTTAAAGCCAGCTCTTCAGCAGCCCGGGTATAACTTTCGTGACGCGCAACAACTTCAAAAGTTACCAGCAACTCCGTCTTCGGTATTTTTCCTCTCATAACCTCTTCCATATGCAGCGTACAAAAATAGTTTAATTTATAAAAAATAATTCAAGACACCCAGATAAGCATCGAGAGTTATATTTTATTTCATCCATTGATGTCATTGATCCAATCCATGATTTACTCATACAGATGGCGGATAAATATTAACCAATAATACTCAAGCACAACAATAAACACAATTTAAATAAGGTTAAACCTATGCAAATAGTGCCAATAAGTTCTTAATAATTTTTCAAGTTAACTTGTTTATTGCAGAAAAAACTTTGCGAGATTAATCAATATTATCCATGCGATAATTTTAGATAATTTCACGTTATAACTTACGGGCAAACGACTGCTTTTAATCATTCCTTGATGTAGTTTCTGCCTTTTTTTGTTAGACGTGATAAAGGACACAATGTGAAAACTTTCGGAAAGGTCTGGCTCGTTGGAGCAGGTCCCGGTGATATTTCATTGCTCACCCTCAAAGCGATGATGTGCATTAAACAGGCTGATGTCATTATTTACGATCGGCTGGTCAATCCCAAAATTTTGGAATGGGCATTACCTGATTGCCTGCTTATCAATGTCGGCAAAAATCCCGGCTTTCATTGTGTTCCCCAGGATGAAATTAACGCATTACTGGTCCAGTATGCCCAAACACATAACAACATCGTACGCCTGAAAGGGGGCGATCCTTATGTGTTTGGGCGTGGGGCCGAAGAAGTTGAAGATCTTGTTGAAGCGGGTATCCCATTTGAAGTTGTGCCGGGTATCAGTTCTACCATCGGCGGCCTGGCCTATGCCGGGATCCCGGTGACGCATCGCGATTTCGCCTCCGGTTTTCACGTGGTGACGGGCCATACGCGGGAAGGCAACCAGCAGCAGGACTGGCGTCAACTGGCGAAGCTAAATGGTACGCTGGTTATCGTCATGGGAATCGCCAATCTGGCGTTTATTTGCGAAGAACTGTTGATGGGCGGTAAATCAGCAGATACACCCGCAGCGCTAATTATGTCCGCCACCCGAGAGAATCAACGCCGACTAACCTGTACGCTCGGTTCATTACTGAGCAAAGCGCAGGAGGCTAACATTGCTCCACCTGCGCTGATTGTTATTGGCGAGGTGGTGACCCTGAGCGATCGACTCTCTTTTATACCGGAAGCCATCACCATGGCAGAAGATCTTTACTGCGAAAGTCTGGCATGACGAAAAGACTGGGGCGACGTTTGATGCGCCGCCCTGAAAACGCGGCAAAAGTAGCTGGTTTGCGCGTATTGAAGTTTCCGGGCAATACTGTCTATTGAGTGCACGGGATCGTGCAACAACTCCCCCGCTTTTTGCATTTTTTTCTGATTCACCCAGGTTTTAAAATTAACGCCCTGCCGCTTCTTAAAAAATCGGCTGAAATAGTTCGCGCTTAAGCACACATGCGCCGCTACGGATTCCAGGGATAATTCACCATACAAATTTTCATCAATATAACGCAGTGCCGCCAGAAGTTTTTTCTCATGACGAGAAGGTTCAGTGAAATAATGACGAACGTAACGGGTCGGCGGGGCGAATATCTGATCGGATTGTCGCTCTTGCTCAAAGTTATCAACAATAAAACTTAACAAATTAGCCGATGCCACCAGCGTATTATTATCCACTACCGCAACCTGACCCCATTCAGCTTTTATTTTTGGGTCATCCATCCATGAAAATTTATTATTAATTACGATAGTTTTATATTCCTGATACTTTGACCGGACCTGCCCGCAAACAATAAAACCATAAAGATGCCCTTCATTAATTATTGGCATCGAGAACAAACTTAACCCTGCATGACAGGTGAGTATTCTGGGTTTAAGCTGTTTTAGCCCCTCAAAAGCGCACTGCTTATCGCATTTTTCGCAACCTACACGATACCGCTCATCCGCTCGCATTAATGTGCAGAACGAATTAAAATTATGACAATCCGACAGTGCCTTGCCGTGAATATCAATCACGACCGCGGCTAACCCGGTCGCGCGAGAGAATACTTCGGCTATCGAGAAAAAAACGTGTAAATAGTCATTCTGGATTTTCAGCGGCACGCTCTCCTCCGGCACTCATGATATTAAAGCCGGTAATATGCAGAATTTAATCAAGAGAAAGAATGATGCTGACCGCAAAAAATAATCTCATTTATGAATATGATTATGATCGAATCGCAAGAGAATAGACGGCAGAAAACAAAAAAGGCCATCATCAGATGGCCAACCATGTCGAAACGGGACCAGCCCTTGACCATGCAGATAGTCAGGGCTGTTTTTTTACTTCTTACTTAATAACGGTTTTCAGCGCTTCGCCGATATCGGACAGGCTGCGAACGGTTTTCACGCCAGCAGCTTCCAGAGCCGCGAATTTCTCGTCAGCGGTACCTTTACCACCGGCGATGATCGCACCGGCGTGGCCCATACGTTTTCCTTTCGGCGCGGTTACGCCCGCGATGTAGCCGACAACTGGCTTGGTGACGTGATCTTTAATGTACGCCGCCGCTTCTTCTTCCGCGCTACCGCCGATCTCGCCGATCATCACGATCGCTTCAGTCTGCGGATCTTCCTGGAACAGCTTCAGAATGTCGATGAAGTTAGAGCCTGGAATCGGGTCGCCGCCGATACCGACACAGGTGGACTGGCCGAAACCGTAGTCGGTGGTCTGCTTAACCGCTTCATAGGTCAGCGTACCGGAACGGGAAACGATACCCACTTTACCCGGCTTGTGAATGTGACCCGGCATGATGCCGATTTTGCATTCGCCCGGGGTGATCACGCCTGGGCAGTTCGGGCCGATCATGCGCACGCCCGCTTCGTCCAGCTTCACCTTCACGGTCAGCATATCCAGCGTCGGGATACCTTCGGTGATGGTGATAATCAGTTTGATGCCTGCATCAATTGCTTCCAGGATGGAGTCTTTGCAGAACGGCGCCGGAACGTAGATCACAGTGGCGGTTGCGCCAGTCGCTTCTACCGCTTCACGCACGGTGTTAAACACCGGCAGACCCAGGTGAGTGGTGCCGCCTTTGCCTGGCGTTACGCCGCCAACCATCTGCGTACCGTAAGCAATCGCCTGTTCGGAGTGGAATGTCCCCTGGCTACCGGTGAAGCCCTGGCAGATAACCTTGGTATCTTTATTAATTAAAACTGACATTATTTCCCCTCCACTGCGGCAACAACCTGCTGAGCTGCATCCGTCAGACTTTTCGCTGCAATAATATTCAGGCCGCTATCAGCCAGTTTTTTCGCGCCGAGTTCGGCGTTGTTGCCTTCCAGACGAACGACAACCGGAACGTTAACGCCCACTTCCGCTACCGCGCCGATGATACCGTCAGCGATCAGGTCGCAACGTACGATACCGCCGAAGATGTTAACCAGTACGGCTTTTACATTGTCATCGGAGAGGATGATTTTGAACGCTTCGGTCACGCGCTCTTTGGTCGCGCCGCCGCCCACGTCGAGGAAGTTAGCCGGTTCGCCGCCGTGCAGTTTAACGATATCCATGGTGCCCATTGCCAGGCCCGCGCCGTTAACCATACAGCCGATGTTGCCGTCCAGCGCAACGTAGTTCAGTTCCCACTGTGCCGCCTGCGCTTCACGCGGATCTTCCTGAGACTGGTCGCGCATTTCACGCAGGTCAGCCTGGCGGAACAGCGCGTTGCCGTCAGCGCCCAGTTTGCCGTCGAGGCAGATCAGGTCGCCCTGTTTGGTCACTACCAGCGGGTTGATTTCGATCAGCGCCAGGTCACGCTCCAGGAAGATAGTCGCCAGGCCCATGAAGATCTTGGTGAACTGCTGAACCTGTTTACCTTCCAGACCCAGTTTGAACGCCAGCTCGCGTCCCTGGTAAGGCATCGGGCCTGCCAGCGGATCCAGCGCCACTTTGTGGATCAGGTGTGGGGTTTCTTCCGCCACTTTTTCAATTTCCACGCCGCCTTCGGTAGAGGCCATAAAGACCACGCGACGGGAGCTACGGTCAACCACTGCGCCGAGGTAAAGTTCTTTACCGATATCGGTCGCCGCTTCAACCAGGATCTGATTTACCGGTTGGCCATTCGCGTCTGTCTGGTAAGTCACCAGACGTTTCCCCAGCCAGTGCTCAGCAAAAGCGCGAATGTCTTCTTTGCTGTTAACAACCTTCACACCGCCCGCTTTACCACGGCCACCAGCGTGAACCTGACATTTCACTACCCACGGGCCTGCGCCGATTTTAGATGCGGCTTCTTCAGCTTCACGCGGAGTATTACAGGCATAACCCACCGGTGCCGGTAAGCCATAGCGGGCAAAAAGTTGTTTTGCCTGATATTCATGTAAGTTCATGTGTTCTGTCCATCCTTCAGGTAATCGTTATCTTTTACCCGTAGGCCTGATAAGGCGTCCAGACCTACGGGGCAGGTGATACTCTTTTTCGTTACACGTCCAGCAGCAGACGCGTTGGATCTTCCAGCAACTCTTTAATGGTTACCAGGAAGCCTACTGACTCACGACCATCGATCAGACGGTGATCGTAAGACAGCGCCAGATACATCATCGGCAGGATTTCAACCTTGCCGTCTACCGCCATCGGACGATCTTTGATGGCATGCATACCCAGGATGGCGCTCTGCGGTGGGTTGATAATCGGCGTAGACATCAGGGAACCGAACACACCGCCATTAGTGATGGTGAAGTTACCGCCCGTCAGATCTTCAACCGTCAACTTGCCGTCGCGACCTTTTACTGCCAGCTCTTTAATGTTCTTCTCAATGTCAGCCATACCCAGCAGATCCACATCACGCAGGACCGGCGTTACCAGGCCGCGCGGCGTGGAGACCGCCATGCTGACATCAAAGTAGTTGTGGTACACCACGTCATCGCCATCGATAGAGGCGTTGACTTCCGGATAGCGTTTCAGCGCTTCAACCACCGCTTTCACGTAGAAAGACATAAAGCCCAGACGGATACCGTGGCGTTTCTCGAACGCGTCGCCGTACTGCTTACGCAGGTCCATAATCGGCTTCATGTTGACTTCGTTGAACGTCGTCAGCATGGCGGTGGAGTTTTTCGCTTCTAGCAGACGTTCGGCTACGCGTTTGCGCAGACGAGTCATCGGAACACGTTTTTCGCCACGCGCACCCAGTTGAGGCTGAGGCGCAGGCGCGGCGGCTGGTGCTTTGGCTTCGGCTGTTGCTGCCGGCGCTTTGGCCAGATGCTTTTCCACATCTTCGCGGGTGATGCGGCCACCGACGCCGGTGCCTTTGATGGCGCTGGCTTCGAGGTTATGTTCACCGAGCAGGCGACGGATCGCCGGGCTCAGGGCATCGTTGTTCTGCTCAGTAAGCGACGCCTGCTGGCGCTGTGCCGGAGTCGAATCTTTCTCTTCAGACTTGGCGCTGGTCTCTTTACCCGCGCTGTTGCCTTCACGCAGGCGACCGAGGATCTGGCGAGAAGTGACGGTTGTCCCTTCATCTTCCAGAACCGCATCAAGGATACCGTCCGCTGATGCCGGTACTTCCAGTACCACTTTGTCAGTTTCGATTTCTACCAGTACTTCATCACGACGTACTGCATCGCCCGGTTTTTTGTGCCAGGTTGCAACCGTTGCATCCGCTACGGATTCAGGCAGGTCGGGAACAAGAATATCTACGCTACTCATTATTTATCCTTTATTTAATCGACGTTCAGCGCGTCATTAACCAGATCTTGTTGCTGTTTCTGGTGAACGGACATATACCCTACTGCCGGAGAGGCAGAGGCCGGGCGACCTGCATAACGCAGAGCGGACCCAAATGGAATCACTTCACGGAAATGATGCTGACTGCAGTACCATGCGCCCTGGTTGAGCGGCTCTTCCTGGCACCAGACAAAATCATGTACGTGAGCGAACGGTTTCAGCGCTTCCTGTACCGCTTTATGCGGGAACGGATAGAGCTGTTCGATGCGCACAATGGCAACATCTTTTTGATCATTCTTGCGGCGTTGCTCCAGCAGGTCGTAATAAACCTTACCAGAACACATCACGACACGCTTCACGCCTTTCGGATCAAGCTCATCGATTTCGCCAATGGCCGGCAGGAAGGTGCCATTTGCCAGTTCATCCAGCGTAGAGACCGCCAGCGGATGGCGCAGCAGCGACTTCGGCGACATCACCACCAGTGGACGGCGCATACCGCGCAGCGCCTGACGACGCAGCATGTGGTACACCTGTGCCGGGGTAGACGGGACGCAAACCTGCATGTTTTGCTCAGCGCAAAGTTGCAGATAACGTTCCAGACGCGCGGAGGAGTGCTCCGGACCCTGACCTTCGTAGCCGTGCGGCAGCAGCATAACCAGACCGCACATACGACCCCATTTCTGTTCGCCGGAAGAGATGAACTGGTCGATAACGACCTGAGCACCGTTGGCGAAGTCACCGAACTGCGCTTCCCAGATGGTCAGCGTGCGCGGTTCCGCCGTGGCATAGCCGTATTCAAACGCCAGCACTGCTTCTTCAGACAGTACGGAGTCCCATACGCGGAACGTGCCCTGGCCGTTATGCACATGCTGCAGCGGCGTGTAGGTTGAACCGTTCGCCTGGTTATGAATTACCGCGTGACGGTGGAAGAAGGTTCCGCGACCGGAGTCTTCACCCGACAGACGAACCGGAATGCCTTCGTCAACCAGCGTGGCGTAAGCCAGATTCTCTGCGCCACCCCAGTCGAACAGCTTCTCGCCTGCGGCCATGGCCTGACGATCGCCGTAAATTTTGGCAACGCGCGACTGCATTTCAACCGCTTCAGGGACGGTGCTGATGCGTTTGGCCAGCTCCTGCAGACGCTTCATCTCAACTTTGTTCGGGTAGCTTTCGTCCCATTCGTGGTTGAGATATGGCGACCAGGTGAAGGAGTGCATGTTCATTGGACGCCACTCTTTCACTACACACTCGCCAGCATCCAGCGCATCGCGATACAGGTTGACCATTTCGGTCGCATCTTCCAGCGTGGCGACTTTGTCCGCTTCCAGCTTGTCGGCGTAGATTTTGCGCGGCGTCGGATGCTTTTTGATTTTCTGATACATCAGCGGCTGGGTTGCGCTCGGCTCGTCGGCTTCGTTGTGGCCGTGACGGCGGTAGCACACCAGATCGATGAAGACATCGCGTTTGAAGGTATTACGGAAGTCCAGCGCCAGACGCGTGACGAAAGCGACCGCTTCCGGGTCATCCGCATTGACGTGGAAAATCGGCGCCTGAACCATCTTACCGATGTCGGTGCAGTATGGGGTAGAACGCGCATCCAACGGGTTAGAGGTGGTGAAGCCCACCTGGTTGTTGATAACGATGCGAACGGTACCGCCCACTTCGTAACCACGCGCTTTCGACATGTTCAGGGTTTCCTGAACCACGCCCTGCCCGGTGACTGCCGCATCGCCGTGAATGGTGATAGGCAGGACTTTATTGCTGCTCGGCTCATCCAGACGATCCAGACGCGCACGGACGGAACCGATTACCACCGGGCTAACAATTTCCAGGTGCGACGGGTTAAACGCCAGCGCCAGGTGTACCAGACCGCCTTCGGTTTCGATATCCGATGAGAAGCCCATGTGGTACTTCACGTCGCCAGTGCCGAGGTGTTCTTTATGTTTGCCCGCGAATTCGTCGAACAGGTCCTGCGGCTTTTTACCCAGCACGTTGACCAGTACGTTCAGACGACCACGGTGCGCCATGCCCAGCACCACTTCACGCGTACCGCTGTTGCCCGCGTGGCGGATCATCTCTTTGAGCATCGGGATTAACGCATCACCGCCTTCCAGCGAGAAGCGTTTCGCGCCCGGGAACTTCGCGCCCAGGTAGCGTTCCAGGCCTTCCGCAGCGGTCAGTTCGCTGAGGAAGCGTTTTTTCTCTTCGCTACTGAACGCGGCACGGCCAGACTCGATGCGCTGCTGAAGCCAGCGTTTTTCTTCGGTGCTGGTGATGTGCATATACTCGGCACCAATCGGACCGCAGTAGGTTTGTTTCAGCGCAACAACCAGGTCGCTCAGCTTCATAGTGTCTTTGCCGCCGGCAAAAGAACCTACGTTAAAGCTTTCCTGAAAATCCGCATCGGTCAGATCGTGGAAAGATGGATCCAGATCGGCCACTTTCTCTTGCTGCCACAGTCCCAGCGGATCGAGATTCGCATGTTGATGACCGCGGAAACGGTAGGCGTTAATGAGCTGCAGGACTTTAACCTGCTTCACATTGGCATCAGGGTCGGAAATAGAAGAAGAGTAACGTGGGGTAATCAACGCCTGCCGACGGAAATAATCACGTGTTTTTGAGTGGAGTTGATCCGGTTTGACTCCGGTGCCAGGTAACTGCTGGAACGTCGAACGCCAGTTAGCATCTACCGAGTCAGGGTCGGTTAAGAAGTCTTCATAGAGCTGTTCTATCCAGCTCTGGTTCGAGCCAGAGAGGTAAGAAGAGTCCAACCAGGCTTTCAAAGCGCTGTTCTGCATCGTGATCCCTTAAGCATTTGTATGCTTACTTCGCCGTGGATACTACCACGCACACCGATGTGCGTGCCGGGGTTCACTTGTTGCGGACTGTCGTGTCATCTGCGTCCGCTAAGGAACCTTTAAAAACTGTCTAATAATATGGCAGTTTTTAGAGGTTTCCTGCACTTCTATTGCCCGATGGCGCGTAGCTTTCAGGCCTACAAGGTACGTAACCCGTAGGCCGGATAAGACGGTACGTCGCCATCCGGCAACCACTACAACAACTTACGCACTACGCTTGAGCAGCATCGACTTAATATGACCGATAGCGCGCGTCGGGTTCAGCCCCTTAGGACATACGCTGACGCAGTTCATGATGCTGTGACAGCGGAATACGCTGAAAGCATCACTTAAACCTTCCAGGCGGCTGTCAGTCTCGGTATCGCGGCTGTCAATCAGGAAGCGATACGCGGCCAGCAGACCTGCCGGACCGATGAACTTGTCCGGATTCCACCAGAATGATGGGCAGGACGTTGAGCAGCATGCACACAAAATACATTCATACAGCCCATCGAGCTTCTCACGCTGCTCTGGCATTTGTAAATGCTCACGAGCCGGTGGATTTTTCCCATTATTCAACAAGTAAGGCTTAATCTTCTCATACTGTGCGTAGAATTGTCCCATGTCTACCACCAAATCGCGCACAACCGGTAAACCCGGCAGCGGGCGAATGACAATCTTCTTGCCCGGCTGATTCAGCGCAGAAACAGGTGTGATACAGGCCAGTCCATTTTTGCCGTTCATGTTCAGACCGTCAGAGCCGCAGACTCCTTCACGGCAGGAACGACGAAACGACAGCGACGGATCTTTTTCCTTCAGCTGCATTAACGCATCCAGCAGCATCATGTCGCGCCCTTCTTCCGCCTCCAGGGTGTAATCCTGCATACGCGGAGCATCGTCAACATCCGGGTTATAGCGATAAACTGAAAACTCGAGTTTCATTGTCCTGTCTCCGCATTAATAAGTACGAATCTTCGGCGGGAATGCCGGGCGCAGCTTCGGTTCCATATTGACTTGACGTCGCGTCATGGTTTCCGACTCTGGCAGATACAGGGAATGGCACAGCCAGTTTTCATCATCACGTTCCGGGAAGTCGAAGCGGCTATGCGCGCCACGGCTTTCGGTACGGAAGTTTGCAGAGACTGCGGTGGCGTAAGCGGTTTCCATCAGGTTATCCAGCTCCAGACACTCAACGCGCTGAGTGTTAAATTCACTGGAGGTATCATCCAGACGGGCGTTTTTCAGACGCTCACGAATCGCTTTCAGCTCTTCCAGTCCTTTCGCCATCGCATCGCCTTCGCGGAATACCGAGAAGTTATGCTGCATACATTCCTGCAGCGCTTTGCGAATGGCCACTGGATCTTCGCCGTTACGGTTGCCGTTCCAGCGATTCAGACGAGCCAGAGAAGCATCGATCTCATCTTCCGTCGCATCCAGCAGGTCGCCCTGTTCCGCGATAGATTCCTGCAGATGCAGACCTACCGCACGACCAAAGACCACCAGATCCAGCAGCGAGTTGCCGCCCAGACGGTTGGCGCCGTGAACCGATACGCAGGCGATTTCGCCTACCGCAAACAGCCCCGGAATCACCACATCTTCGCCCTGCTCGTTTACGGTCAACGCCTGACCGGTTACTTTGGTCGGGATACCGCCCATCATATAGTGACAGGTAGGAATTACCGGGATCGGCTCTTTCACCGGGTCAACGTGGGCAAACGTACGAGACAGTTCGAGAATACCCGGCAGCCGGGACTCCAGCACTTCTTTACCCAGATGATCGAGTTTCAGCTTGGCGTGCGGACCCCATGGGCCATCACAGCCGCGGCCTTCACGGATTTCGATCATGATGGAACGCGCCACCACGTCACGACCCGCCAGATCTTTCGCATTCGGGGCATAACGCTCCATGAAGCGCTCGCCGTGTTTGTTCAGCAGATAGCCGCCTTCACCGCGGCAGCCTTCTGTGACCAGCACGCCCGCGCCGGCGATACCGGTGGGGTGGAACTGCCACATCTCCATATCCTGCACCGGCACGCCAGCGCGGATAGCCATACCGACGCCGTCACCGGTATTGATGTGGGCGTTAGTAGTGGATTGATAAATACGGCCTGCGCCGCCGGTGGCCAGTACGGTTGCGCGGGCTTTAAAGTAAACCACTTCACCGGTTTCGATACACAGTGCGGTACAACCGACAATCGCGCCGTCAGCGTTCTTTACCAGGTCCAACGCATACCACTCAGAAAAGATGGTGGTGTGGTTTTTCAGGTTCTGCTGATACAGGGTATGCAGTAGCGCGTGGCCGGTACGGTCTGCCGCTGCGGCGGTACGAGCCGCCTGCTCGCCGCCGAAGTTTTTCGACTGACCGCCAAACGGACGTTGATAAATGGTGCCATTATCGAGACGAGAGAACGGCAGGCCCATATGGTCCAGCTCCAGAATCGCTTCCGGGCCGGTTTTACACATATATTCAATTGCGTCCTGATCGCCAATGTAGTCCGACCCTTTGACGGTGTCATACATGTGCCATTCCCAGTTATCTTCATGGGTATTACCGAGCGCCACGGTGATGCCACCCTGCGCGGATACGGTATGGGAACGGGTTGGAAATACTTTGGAGAGCAGCGCACAGGTCTGTCCGCTCTGGGAAATTTGCAGCGCCGCGCGCATACCTGCGCCACCGGCACCAATCACAACAGCATCAAATTCTCTGACTGGCAGTTTCATTACACACCCCACACCACAACAAATCCATAAATGACGTAAACCACCAGCGCAACGACGATAGCCAGTTGCAGAATCAGGCGTACAGCCAGCGGTTTAACGTAGTCGGTCAACACCTGCCACATGCCAATCCAGGCATGAATCAAGATGGAAAAAAGCGCCAGCAGGGTGAAAACTTTGGTGAATGCCGATGAGAAGAAACCGGTCCAGACTTCAAAGGTCAACTCGCCGCTGGTGGCGAAGAAGCCGACCATATAGATGATGTATAACGTCAGAACGATAGCGGTAGCACGGACCAGAATGAAGTCATGTACGCCGTTGCGTCCTAATGCGGAGGCGTTGCTTACCATACGAGGACTCCTGCGAGAAGTGAAAGCACGACAATGATAACGAAACAAATTTTGGCGGAGCGTGTCCCTGCTTCGAGGGTTTCTTCGATATAGCCAAAATCCATCAACAGATGGCGAATGCCCATTACGGCGTGATAGGCCAGCGCAATCAGGATCCCCCACATGATTAACTCCACAAAGAAGTTATTCATAATGGATGACGCCGTGAGGAAACCTTCAGGGGAGGAAAGGCTGGTACCCAATAACCACAACAGAATCCCGACCGCCACGAAGGTGATCACTCCGGAAACGCGATGGAGAATGGACGCTATCGCCGTGATTGGGAACCGGATCGTTTGCAGATCCAGATTGACAGGTCTTTGTTTTTTCACATTTCTTATCATGAATAACGCCCACATGCTGTTCTTATTATTCCCTTTGGACTTCGGGCACAGAAGATAAGACTTCTGTAGTCTGAAAGACGCCGGGATTTCCTTCCTCCGGTCTGCTTGCGGGTCAGACAGCGTCCTTACTATAACTACGCGTCATATAAAACACTGCTTCCAGTTGCTAAAACGACACGTTACAACGCTGGTTGGCTCGGGATTGCAGGGTATTCCGGAGACCTGGCGGCAGTATAGGACGTTCACAAAATCATTACAATTAACCTACATATAGTTTGTCGGGTTTTATCCCGAACAGTGACATAGGTCACGATAACAACATTATTTTAATTTTTAATCATCTGATTTGACAATCATTAAACAAAGTTGTTACAAACGACACCAGAAAAAGCATATAATGCGTAAAAGTTATGGGGTCACTCTTTCACCGGAGATTTAGTTATGTAACAGTGTGGAAGTATTGACCAATACCTTCAGGACAGTTATTAGTGATAGACAGGTTAAATAATTCGGATTGCTAAGTTGTTGATTTGTTACTATTTCACCATGAGTTAACTGATTTACCTGCAAGCGCCCATTGCTCTGTACCCTGGTTTTCGCCTCTATCGCAGAGCGGCGAGCCGAATAAAAAACTGGTAACGGTTGATTGATGTATCGAAAACAAGTCTGACTTCCGCAATCTTAAGTAATAAGGCGCTAAGGAGACCGTAAATGGCTGATACTAAAGCAAAAATCACTCTAAATGGTGACGCTGCTATTGAACTGGATGTGCTGAAAGGTACGCTCGGTCAAGATGTTATTGATATTCGTAGCCTTGGCTCAAAGGGGATGTTTACTTTTGACCCAGGTTTCACCTCTACCGCATCCTGCGAATCCAAAATTACGTTCATCGATGGTGATGAAGGCATTTTGCTGCATCGCGGCTTCCCGATTGACCAGTTGGCGACCGAGTCCAACTATCTGGAAGTGTGTTATATCCTGCTGTACGGCGAAAAACCGACGCAGGAGGAGTACGACGAGTTCAAAACCACGGTCACTCGCCATACCATGATTCACGAGCAGATCACGCGTCTGTTCCACGGTTTCCGCCGTGACTCTCACCCGATGGCCGTTATGTGCGGTGTCACCGGGGCGCTGGCTGCGTTCTATCACGATTCGCTGGACGTAAATAATGCGCGTCACCGTGAAATCGCCGCTTTCCGTCTGCTGTCCAAAATGCCGACCATGGCAGCGATGTGTTACAAATACTCCATCGGCCAGCCGTTCGTTTACCCGCGCAATGATCTCTCCTACGCCGGTAACTTCCTGAACATGATGTTCTCCACGCCGTGCGAAAAATACGAAGTTAATCCAATCCTGGAACGCGCCATGGACCGTATCCTGATCCTGCACGCTGACCACGAACAGAACGCCTCGACCTCTACCGTACGTACCGCAGGTTCTTCTGGCGCGAACCCGTTTGCCTGCATCGCGGCTGGTATTGCTTCCCTGTGGGGACCGGCACACGGCGGCGCCAACGAAGCTGCGCTGAAAATGCTGGAAGAAATCAGCTCAGTTAAACACATTCCGGAATTTGTTCGCCGCGCGAAAGACAAGAATGATTCTTTCCGCCTGATGGGCTTTGGTCACCGTGTTTACAAAAACTATGACCCGCGCGCCACCGTGATGCGTGAAACCTGCCATGAAGTGCTGAAAGAGCTGGGCACCAAAGATGATCTGCTGGAAGTGGCAATGGAGCTTGAGCACATTGCGCTCAACGACCCGTACTTCATCGAGAAGAAACTCTACCCGAACGTCGACTTCTACTCTGGCATCATTCTGAAAGCGATGGGCATTCCGTCCTCCATGTTCACTGTGATCTTCGCCATGGCGCGTACCGTTGGCTGGATTGCACACTGGAACGAAATGCACACCGACGGCATGAAAATCGCTCGTCCACGTCAGCTGTATACCGGCTACGACAAGCGCGACTTTAAGTCTGATATTAAGCGTTAATTGTCTGCCGGATAGCGCTCTCGCCTGTCCGGCCTACTCCCTTGAATCTTCCAGGCCGGACAGGGTGTTAATGCCGCTGTCCGGTCTGTTTATTCTTGACCCACATTATTTTATTCTCATCACGTTTTCTCTATGATTTACTGAGATCTTCCTCATTTCACTCAGGAGCATGGGATGCCTGTTTTGCAGTGGAGCCTGCTATTTCTGCTATCACTCCTTCTTTCCCTGTTCTTTCTGTTGATACATCTTCCAGGCGCATTGCTGCTCGGCTCGATGATTGTCGGTATCATTTTCAGTATGCGCGGGATCTCCCTGCACCCTCCCCGCTGCACATTTCTTGCCGCTCAGGCCATTCTCGGCTGCATGATTGCGCAAAACCTCACCGGATCCATTTTAACGACACTTGCGGCACACTGGCCGATGGTGATTGTCATCCTGCTGGCAACCCTGATTAGCAGCGCGGTGATCGGCTGGCTGCTGGTTCGCTACAGCAATCTACCGGGGAACACCGGCGCGTGGGGGTCATCACCTGGCGGGGCAGCCGCGATGGTTGCGATGGCGCAGGATTATGGCGCTGACATCCGGCTGGTGGCGTTTATGCAGTATTTGCGCGTACTGTTGGTGGTCGGCGCTGCCGCACTGGTCACCCGATTTGTCATGGGCGAACAGGCACAAACGGTCGGCCAGCAAATCGTCTGGTTTCCACCGCTGAGTCTTAATCTGTTAAGTACCATACTGCTGGCCGCAGTTGCTGGTGTGGCCGGGCGCTTACTGCGTATCCCCTCCGGCGTGATGTTACTGCCCATGCTGGCGGGCGCATTGCTAAACGCAGGCGGTATAATGGTCATTGAACTGCCGGAATGGTTACTGGCGATAGCGTATATGGCGATTGGCTGGCAAATCGGTCTTGGCTTTGACAAACAGATTTTTTTAATGGCGCTGCGGCCACTGCCGCAAATATTGTTGTCCATTTTTTCACTGATGGCGATTTGTGCCGTGATGGCCTGGGGGCTGGTGCATTATATGCAAATCGACTTTCTCACCGCCTATCTGGCGACCAGC
This sequence comes from Citrobacter sp. wls717, assembly GCF_005280955.1. Classification (NCBI taxonomy): domain Bacteria; kingdom Pseudomonadati; phylum Pseudomonadota; class Gammaproteobacteria; order Enterobacterales; family Enterobacteriaceae; genus Citrobacter; species Citrobacter sp. wls717. Next base: position 595,374 of record NZ_SZWW01000007.1, on the reverse strand, counting down.
CCTGGCGGAGTGGATTCCGTCGCGGTAATTGCCGCTGGCAGCCACGCCGATATAGCGCTAATCATGGCGATGCAAACCCTGCGGCTGTTCAGTATTTTATTGACCGGTCCGGCGGTGGCACGTTTTATTTCAGCGCATGCGCCAAGACAGTCCACCTAATGCTGGCAGCCCGGACACCAGTAAAAGGGTCGCGAGGAAAGAGTCGTTTTCTCGATGATGCCGCCACAGCGCTCACAGGCTTCGCCATCCCGATGAAAGACCTTAAAGCGAAACAGCGCGCCGTGGTGCTTATTGTCATCGACCTGGCCGCGAGTGTTATACGACAGGCGAGGAATATCAAGTAGCGCTTGCGCCAGCGCATCCAACTGTTCATCGCTAAGCTGTGACGCTTTATGCTGACCGGTCAACCCCACATGCCAGAGAATTTCTACCCGCAGATAGTTACCTAATCCCGCCAGAAATGCCTGATCCAACAGCAGACCGGAAAACTGGCGATTGCGAAAACGAGATGACAGCAGACGCGTTTTTACCTCTGCGGCCGTTAAACGCAAATCCAGCACGTCCGGTCCAACCCGTTGCAGAAATGGATGGGTGGTGAGCTGCTGTGGCGTCAGCATTTCGATGTCAGACGCGCTATACAGCAAGATAGTTTTATCCTCGGTTTGCAGCCTGACGCGCAGCACCCGCGTGGTTTGCGGAATGTTGCCGGTATCGACCACTCGCCACACGCCGTAAAGCTGATTGTGACTATACAGCGTCAGGCCATTGGAAAAATGGGTCAGTAAGGCTTTACCCCGCGTCTCAAGCTGGGTAACACTCTGCCCGATGAGTTGGGATTGATACGGTTTTAACTGCTCAAAGGCAAACCAGACATCCGTCAGGGGTTTACCTTTGACTGCCGCCTCCAGGGTATCCGCCGCGCGGCGGATCTCCGGGCCTTCAGGCATAATACTGTCCTTTGTTAATGTGTTGCGCCGCCTGTCACCGCGATATCGCTTTCCAACTGCAATGCGGTGGCAATCGCGACCTCCAGCGCCCGACGTACTGTTTCCGCCGCCATACTTGGCGCACCGGGGTGCTGCGCGGCCTGTTGTGGCAGATAAGGAATATGAATAAAACCGCCCTTCACTGCCGGCACGTCGCGTAATTTATGCAGCAGGCCATACATCACGTGGTTACACACGAAGGTACCCGCCGTCTGAGAAACCGAGGCCGGAATTCCCGCGTTGCGCATGGCGACAACCATCGCTTTGATCGGCAATGTGCTGAACCACGCCGCAGGGCCATCGGCCACAATCGGTACATCAATCGGCTGTTGCCCCTGATTATCCGCAATACGCGCATCGTCAACATTGATCGCCACGCGCTCCACGGTGATATCCGTTCTGCCACCCGCCTGCCCCACCGCCAGCACCAGCGATGGCGACAATGCGTCAATCGCGGCATTGAGTACGGAGAGAGACTCGCCAAAGACGCACGGCAACTGGCGGGCAACGACACGGCATCCATCGATGATAGCATTGTCGAGACCCGAGACCACTTCCCAGGAAGGGTTAACTGACTCGCCGCCAAAGGGTTCAAATCCCGTGATGAGTACTGTTTTCATCCTTCCTCCTTACAGGAACATCAGGAAATACATCAGAAAAACGTTAACCAACAGCAGCAGTATGCCGGTTGGCACCTGCGCTTTAATCACCGCGTTTTTGTCTGGTAGCTCCAGCAGCGCCGCAGGCACAATATTGAAGTTCGCCGCCATTGGCGTCATCAATGTTCCGCAATAGCCGGAGAACATACCAATCGCCGCCATCACCGCCGGGTTACCACCGTGTTGCAGTACGAGGATCGGAATACCGATTCCCGCGGTCACGATCGGGAAAGCGGCAAACGCATTGCCCATCACCATCGTCAACAAGGCCATACCAATGGTGTACACCGCCACCGCGATAAAACGGCTATCCACCGCCAGATATTCCTGGGTCAGATATGAAATGCCGCTGCCGACGCCCGCCGCAGTGAACAACAGTCCGAGCGTGGCCAGGATCTGCGGCAGGATGAATGCCCAACCGATGGAGTCCAGCAGTCGGCGCGCTTCCTGAATCGGCTGATGCACCCGCTCATGGGTCATTTTTATCGCCATCGCCAGACCAATCAACGAACCTGCGGTCATCGAAAAGAGCGTCACCAGCGTGGCATGATTACCCGGCCCAAACAGCGCATCCTGTAAACCCGGAATATGGTTGAACATCAGCACGCCGATAACGGTTACCACCGGGATCGCCAGCGCCGGAAAAAACAGGCGATTACCCAGACGACTGGCGCTCTCTTCGCGCTGTTGCTGCGTTCGTTGATGGTAGCTTCCCAGCTTTACGCCGCCGAAACCGGCGATCAGAGCCAGTATGACCACCGCGACGCCGACGGCAATATGCACCGCGCGTTTATCGCCAAACAGCGAGTATGTCCAGTCGCCAAGCAGAAAGAGAACGCCGTACAGGCCCCAAAACAGACCGGTGGTTAAGCGACGCGGGTTAGCCTTATCCCGCCAGGACATCAGCGCCACAATCAGTAATACCGCGCCTGCCAGCCAGTAGAGATAGCTTTGCTGAAAATTCATTTCGCTTCCCCTTTCGCTGCGGCATTCGCTTTCGCCACTTCACGCTGCAAATAGCTATCCAGCCGCCACAGACGCGTACCGTGGATCAGGAAGGCGCAAATTGCCGTCGGGATCCCCCACAGGGCGATATGCAGCGGTTCGGTCTGGATCCCGCCCGATTCCAGCATAAAATTGTGCATGAATATGATGGCACCGAAGGCAACAAAGATATCTTCACCGAAAAACAGCCCAACGTTATCAGTCGCGGCAGACATGGCGCGAAGACGATAACGAACCGCGCCCGGTATCTCACCGTGGTTTTTCTCGGCGGCCCCTTCCGCCATTGGCGCCAGCAGCGGACGCACCATCTGCGGATGTCCCCCCAGGCTGGTCAGTCCTAAGGCGGCGGTCGCTTCACGAATAAACAGATAGACAATAAGCAGACGGCCGCTGGTGGCGCTGCGGATTTTGGCAATCCACGCCTGAGCGCGCTCTTTGAGTCCGTGACGCTCCAGCAGACCAATAACCGCCAGGGGGATCAGCAGGATAAACGGCAGGTTGCGGGTGTTGAGAAATCCCTCACCCAGCTTTTCCAGAATGGTAGCGATTGGCATATGCGCCGCCAGTCCGGTGACGATCCCGGCAATAATGACCACCAATACCGGGTTAAAACGTAAAAGAAATCCGACCACAATGACGGCGATACCCGTCAATGGCCAGAGAGAAATGACCTCTCCCATAATTAAATCCCTTATGTTGTTGTGTAATATATTATTGTTTTGTATGAAAAAATTATGCGCTAATTTGAATATTGCATGCTTCGAATGCGCTGCGCAAGCGACGGGCAAAAGCGAGTGCGTGCTCGCCATCCCCATGAATGCATACCGTTTGGGCTATCACGTTCGCCCATGTTCCGCTCTGGCTTTTTACTCTACCGGATTGCACCATTTCTAGCGTTTGCGCCAGCGCCTGCTCTTCATCCTCAATCAATGCACCAGGCTGGCTACGCGGAACCAGACTGCCGTCAGCCTGGTAACGCCGATCGGCAAAAACCTCCTGACGCGTCACCAGGCCATAATGTTCCCCGGCGCGAATCAGTTCGCTTCCCGCCAGCCCCACCAGAACCAGCGAAGGATCGCAGGCATGCACCGCTTTCGCAATCGCGTTCGCCAACTGTGGATCTTTTGCCGCCTGGTTATAAAGCATACCGTGGGGTTTCACATGGCGCATCACGCCGCCTTCCGCGCGCGTAATGGCTGCCAGCGCGCCAATTTGATACAGCGTCTGCGCATAAACCGTTTCCACAGGCAGAGTCATGGCGCTACGGCCAAAATTCTCCCGATCCGGAAAGCTCGGATGTGCGCCTACCGCCACGCCATTTTTTAGCGCTTCACGCACGCTTAAAAGCATGGTTTGCGCATCACCGGCGTGAAATCCACAGGCGATATTAGCTGACGACACCAGTTGCAGCAGCGCTGCATCGTTAGCACAGCCCTCACCGAGGTCTGCGTTGAGATCAATTTTCATTATTAAGTCGCCATGTTAACTGTTGCAGATAACGCTGCTGATCGTGGCGCGCCTTAAGCGCTTCCTCCAGCGAACACTGCACAAAATGAATCGGCTGACCGAGCGGGATCTGCGCCAGATGGTACATATCCGCTTCGATGATACAGGCGATGCGCGGATAGCCGCCCGTCGTCTGGGCATCGTTCATTAGCACGATCGGTTGACCATTATGCGGAACCTGCACCACGCCGGGGAGTAAGCCATGTGACAGCAACTCGCGATCGGTCATACGCGTCAACGGCTGCCCCTGCAGGCGATAGCCCATCCGGTTGCTTTGCGGGCTAAGCTGCCACGGCGAACGCCAGAAAGACGCCTGCGAGACCTCGTCAAATTCCTGGTATTCAGGCCCGGGCAGCGCACGAATGTGGTTTCCCCACATCAGCTGTTTTACCCCCTGAGGTCCGCTGAATTGCCGGGTAGATGCCCCAATCGCCAGCCGATCGCCATCACGCAGCAGACGCCCCTCCAGCCCGCCAATGCCGACTTTAAGATCGGTGCTGCGCGAGCCCATGACTTCGGGAACATCAAATCCGCCCGCAACCGCCAGATAACTACGCATACCATGATGTGGACGTTTTAGCGTCAGTCGCTGTCCCGCTTTCACCGGCAGTCGCCACCCACTCCACACAGGAGCGCGATCCAGATGCGCTTCGCATCCGGCGCCGGTCAGGGCAAACCAACCATCAGCTTCAAATTCGACTACCAGTTGCCCCAGCGTGATTTCCAGCGCAGCGGCATTCGCATCATTTCCCACCAGCAGGTTAGCAACGTTTAACGCCGGTTTATCCAGCGCGCCGCAGTGGCTGATGCCGGATTGACGAAAATTGTGGCGTCCGCCGTCCTGGACCGAGGTGTACATGCCCGCACGAATGATGTTTAACATACCCCCTCCTTCTGCGGAACAAAACGCACGGTATCCCCAGCGCGCAACAGGATCGGCTCTTCTCGTTTTGGATCAAATAACGACACGGAGGTACGCCCAATCAATTGCCATCCGCCAGGCGTGGCAAGCGGATAGACCCCCGTTTGCGATCCACCAATACCTACAGAACCTGCCGGAACAAGCAGACGTGGTTCTGACCGTCTGGGGGTATGGAGTGGTTCAGGTAAGCTCCCCAGATAGGGGAACCCTGGCTGAAAACCAATAAACCACACCACATAGTCGACTGACGCATGAAGTTCAACAACCTGCTTGTCGCTTAATCCACTGTGCCGGGCGACCTCTGCCAGATCGGGGCCAAACTCACCGCCATAAGTCACGGGAATTTCAATAAAACGCGAATCCGGTTCCAGCGCTTCGCTCTCTTCCCACCAGCGCTGCAGGCGTTCAATCGCATCCAGCGCCAGCGTTTGTGGGTCACGCAAGATCACCGTGATATTGTTCATTCCTGGAATCGCTTCACGTACATTCGGTGCATCAACCAGACGCTGGGCCAGACGCCAGATACGTTTTTGAGTTGCCAGCGTAATGGGCGGTTCCAGTTCCAGAACTACCGCAGTCTCACCTAACAGATAACAACGCGCTCGCTGCACTTTGGTCCCTCTTTATTACGCTGGGTTAGGAATATCAATAAAAGTGACATCCAGATCGGTATTTTCATTCAGCCATTCGCTTAATGCGCGAATCCCGCCGCGTTCGGTCGCATGGTGACCGGCAGCATAAAAATGCAGCCCCTGTTCGCGGGCAGAGTGAATGGTTTGCTCTGAGACTTCACCGGTGATAAAGGCATCGACGCCAAACCGGGCTGCGCTATCAATGAAGCTTTGACCGCCCCCCGTACACCACGCGACGCGTTGCACCTTTTCCGGCCCGGTATCACCGCACCATAACGGTTTACGGCCCAGACGCGCTTCAATCCACGACGCCAGCTCTAGCCCCGGAACCGGCATAGAGAGTTCACCCCACGGTACCAGCGGCTCAATTTCCCCCATCACGGTAATCCCCAATAGCGCGGCAAGCTGCGCGTTATTACCCAGTTCCGGATGGGCATCCAGCGGCAGATGCCAGCCATACAGGTTGATATCATTTTCCAACAGCGTTTTCAGACGATGGCGTTTCATGCCGCGAATCACCGGAGATTCGCCTTTCCAGAAATAACCGTGATGAACGATGACCGCATCGGCCTGCAGGCGCACCGCCTCGTCCAGCAGCGCCTGGCTTGCGGTCACGCCGGTCACGATTTTATGCACCGTCTCTTTGCCCTCAACCTGCAAACCGTTCGGCGCATAGTCGCTAATGGCGGCGCTGTTCAGTTTGTCATTGATCAGTTGTTCCAGTTCGGTGTTTTTCATCATCGTCCTCGTTGTCATAAGTTCTGCTTGCCCAATCAGCAACACAGCTTAGGTTAAAATAGCGTCCTCGCCTACGTTCGTCGATAGTCATTTCACTGACACATTAAGAAACAATCACACCACTGTAGAACGTAATTTGCATACCACCACGCGATCTAATTCATGTATATTTATGCAATCAGACAGCATATTGCAAAAATAATCAGATCTGTATCAAAGTTACAACTTTAAGGAAACACGCCCGCACAGCACATTCAACCTGTTGCGAGACATTTACTTCGAGAAAACAATGAATAAACAAGCATCTCAACCGCGGGCGATTTATTACGTTGTCGCGCTACAAATTTGGGAATATTTCATTTTTTACGGTATGCGTGCGCTGCTGATTCTGTATCTCACTAACCAGCTTAAGTACGACGATAATCACGCCTACGAACTGTTCAGCGCCTACTGCTCGTTGGTCTACGTCACGCCCATTCTCGGAGGGTATCTGGCAGATAAAGTGCTCGGCAACCGGATGGCGGTGATGATCGGCGCATTTTTGATGGCGGTGGGGCATCTGGTGTTGGGCGCCAGCGAAATGGCCCCGGCATTCCTTTATTTATCGCTAGCGATTATCGTCTGTGGCTACGGTCTGTTTAAATCCAACGTCAGTTGCCTGCTGGGTGAACTGTATCAGCCTGAAGATCCCCGCCGCGACGGTGGGTTCTCTCTGCTCTACGCCGCCGGCAACATCGGCTCAATCATTGCCCCGATAGCCTGTGGCTATGTGCAGGAAGAGTACAGCTGGGCGATGGGGTTTGCGCTGGCCGCTATCGGCATGCTGGCAGGGCTGGTGATTTTCTTATGTGGTAATCGCCATTTCGCCCATACCACCGGCGTCAATAAGGCCGTCCTGCGCGCGAAAAAATACATGTTGCCGAACTGGGCCTGGTTGTTAGTTCTGCTGGTTGCCGCCCCACTGCTGATTACTGTCTTGTTCTGGAAAGAGTGGTCCGTGTACGCCCTGATCGTTGCTACTGTTATTGGTCTGGCGGTTCTGGCGAAGATTTACCGCCAGGCGCAAACCCAGAAGCAGCGCAAAGAGCTGGGACTCATCGTCACGCTGACCTTCTTTAGCCTGCTGTTCTGGGCCTTTGCTCAACAGGGCGGTAGCTCAATCAGCCTGTATATCGACCGCTTTGTTAATCGCGACATTATGGGGTATTCCGTACCCACCGCGATGTTCCAGTCGGTTAACGCCTTTGCGGTTATGCTGTGCGGTATCGTGCTGGCATGGGTGGTCAAAGAGAGCGCAGGCGGCAATCGCACCGTACGCATCTGGGGCAAATTTGCCCTTGGTCTCGGTTTAATGAGCGCCGGTTTTTGTATTCTGACCTTAAGTGCCCGCTGGTCCGCCGCTTACGGCCACTCTTCCATGCCGCTGATGGTATTGGGGCTGGCGGTCATGGGCTTTGCGGAACTGTTTATCGACCCGGTGGCAATGTCACAAATTACCCGCATTGAGATCCCCGGAGTAACCGGTGTATTAACCGGCATTTATATGCTGCTTTCCGGCGCAATCGCCAACTACCTGGCTGGGGTGATCGCCGACCAGACGTCACAAGGTTCGTTTGACGCTGCCGGCGCCATCAACTATTCCATCAATGCCTATATCGACGTCTTTAGCGAAATTACTTGGGGCGCACTGGCCTGTGTGGTACTGGTGCTGCTGATTTGGCTGTACCAGTCGCTGAAATTCAGAAACCGTGCGTTAGCGGTAGAGTCCTGAGTGTACAGGCCCGATGATGTGATAAGATTCGGGCCTGTTTTTTCAGGTAATTATGCATGAATTGCTGCGAGTTCCTCTTCAGTAAGACCTGTAACCAGTAGCACCATTGTGCGATCTATACCTTGCTCCAGCATGGTTTGCGCTATACGTAATGCGGCTTCTTGTTTACCCTGCTGTAACCCTTCCTGTAATCCATCTAACCGTAACCGCTCTGCAATAGTCATCAGCCTCTCCTTATGTTGGGGGATCCGTTGCGCTATCTCCTGCATAAATTCATTAAAACGAGATTCGTCGCCAGATTGTAGGATGTAATTAAACATCGCCTGTAATTGCGTGTCATTAGCGCATCCAGTAAGTAGCAGCGTGGCCAGTTGCTCTACCAGCCCCAGCAAATCCCGCTGACGGATATGTTTTTGCATTAATTCCAGCAGCGCCATTCGTCTGTGAGCCATGATCTCATCATCGGGTACCACCGTTATGTCTACCAACGGAAATGCGCTGGAATAAAGCTGTCTTGCCGCCACGGGGTCAGCAAAGGCATCCAGCCAGCACAATGAGTACGGATAGGGGCTTCGGCAGCCATGATAAAAGAGCATCGGTATCACCAGAGGCAGTTCCTTATGCCCTGCGTCCAGATGACGCTGCATCGCCGCCATCGCATAACGCAACAGACGAAAAGCCATATGCGGCTCAGCTGAACTTTGATGCTCTATCACCACATAGACATAACCGTCACCGTTGCGTGTGTGCAAAGACCAGAGCACGTCGGAGTAGCGCGAACGTAAATCCGCTTCAATAAAGCTTTCTGACTCCAGCTTCAGCGAATTCAAATCGCAAAGCATCCGCAGTTCAGCTGGCAGGTGAATGTCGAGAAAATCCCGCGCCGTTTCGGGATGATGTAAAAACGTTTTAAATACCGCGTCGTGCGGTGTGGAGGTTGTTGGCATTGTCATCAAGTTCCATCACCCGAATTAAGATGACGGAACTTTACTGCCAGATAAAAGCATCTGCATCAGGGCATTAACAACCTTGCGCGCACACTTCAGCGCTAAACGCGCCCAACTGCAACAAATTCATTTTGCTGGAAGGCATTACGCAGAAATCCACCCTGCCTTTACCCTTTTCGCGCCGCCTCATATGCCGCCAGCGTAGCCAGTCTGGCGTGCTTATGATCGACAATCGGGCGAGGATAGTTGAGCGTCACCTGCGCTTTTTCCGCCCACGACCACGGCTCATGGATGGCTTTACCCGGCACATCGCGCAATTCCGGCAGCCACTGGCGGATAAACTCACCGTCACGGTCAAATTTTTCGCCCTGCGTCGTGGGGTTAAATATGCGGAAATACGGTGCGGCATCGGTTCCGGTGGATGCGGCCCACTGCCAGCCACCGTTATTGGCCGCCAGGTCGCCATCGATCAATTGCGACATGAAATACTGCTCCCCTTTACGCCAGTCGATCAGCAGGTCTTTTACTAAAAAACTGGCCGTAATCATGCGTAAACGATTATGCATCCAGCCCGTGGCGTTGAGCTGACGCATCGCCGCATCCACAATCGGGTAACCCGTTTGACCCGTTTGCCAGGCCTGCAAATGCGTCGGGTTATTCTGCCATTGCACGCGATCGGTCCAGCGGATAAAGGGTTGATACCGACACAGCGCCGGATGATACGTCATCAGATGACGATAAAATTCACGCCAGATAAGCTCGTTCAGCCAGACGCTGCCCGCCCCGCCCTCAAGCGCCTGCGGCTGCTCTGCGAGCAGTCGATTCAGGCATTGGCGCGGCGATAACCCGCCTGTCGCCAGGCTTGCGGATAATCGACTGGTCCCGTCAATCGCGGGAAAATCACGCTGCTGTTCGTATTTTCCCGCAGCCTGCTGGCAAAACTGGCGTAATTGCGCGATGGCCAATTTTTCATCTGCCACAAACCTTTGGGCATCAAAATCTTGCTGCGGATAGCTCAGCGTTATTGATGTTAACGGTGCGTCAAGAACGCCGCTTTCTCTCATTTTCGGCGCGCTCACACATTCTGGAATACCGTCTTTAATCCGCTTCAGCCAGGCATTTTTAAACGGCGTGAACACTTTATACATCTCATGATTGCCGGTCATCACTGCTCCAGGAGGCAGGATCACGCTGTCATCAAACCCTTCGCACACCACCTGGGGTAATGATTTCTCTACGTTTGCATCACGCTGTCGTTCGTTTATTTCATATTGATAGTTATAAAATAATCGACTGACGTCATGCTGCAGGCAGACACGTTTGACGGTGTCCACGCTGGCCGCAAAATCAGCCACTTCATGAAACAGTAAAGGGATGCCTTTTTCTGCCAGCGCCGTTTGTAACGCATTCAACTGCGCGTTGACAAATGCCACCTGACGCGGGGCCATATCGTGGGCCTTCCACTGCCCGGGGGTAGATATATATAACGCCAGCACCTGCGCAGAACGATCCCGACAAGCCGCCGCCAGCGCGAGGTTGTCGTGCAGACGTAAATCACGCCGAAACCAGACCAAATGGGTGGTCATAACACTCCTGAAGAAAAAAATTAACGCCCGTAGCGCAAACGCAGAGCCTCTGGCCAGGGATTGAAATAGCGCTGCCCGGAGAGATAAGCATCCGGGTATTCCGCCATATAGTGTTTGAGTAATGTTATTGGCGCAAGCAGCGGTTGAGTCGCTCGTCGATAACCGTCAATGAGAGAGGCCAGCTCTTGTCGCTGACGAGAATTTAATTGCGTACGAAAATACCCCTCGCGCTTATCACTAAAACGCAGGGAGACAGCCTCGCCCTCTTTGACCAGATGCAGCGCAGGTCGTGGGACCGGTAACCCGATCCCCATTTAAGGGCATACGGGTTCAAACGCGACCCACGGCGACAGTTCTTCTACAGCAAAGGCCAGGCGCTTATGCCCACCATCATAGCGAACCGCTTCCCCCAACAGACAGGCACTGATACCAACAGGGATTTTCTCGCTCATGATCGCTCCTTTTCATTCCTGAGATAAGTGTAGCTATCATGAGCAAAAAAGCCGCTGATATCAGCGGCTTTTAGGATTCATTAATTATCAGTAGAAATCGCAGGTGGCTTTTTCAGCCTGCTCCATCCACACCGGCTTATCACTGGTTTTAGACCAGACGCGATGCAGGTAGCTGTAAAAACGGGCACGGTCTTTCCAGAACAGCATGACCGGCAGCGCCAGTACGCCCGCCACTACGGCAAAGGTACGGCGTAAGAAAACAATGTGTGCTGGATATTCTTTATAAAAGTCCATAATCCTCTCCCATATAACTGTTCGGTGAATCGCACCGGAAAAATAAAGTTGGTTAACTGATGAAAATAATACCGCCTTGTGTGTAATTTTACTACTCATCCGACCACTTATTTTTATCTATTTATGCCCCGTTTAGCTTAAAACCGTAATTAAGTTACATAAAAGTTAAATTAATACTAACCATTAGTTAAATAATGGTCTTTGCCATTTTTATACTTTTTTTACACCCCGCCCGCCGATTTTTGCGAAATCTTTGCAAGCAAAAACCTACGCTCTGGTTATCACATTTATGCCACTGGAGGTGCACTGTGAGTGCAGGCGTGATAACCGGCATTGGGCTGGTCTTTTTATTATTAGGTTACCTTGTGTATGCCCTGATTAATGCGGAGGCGTTCTGATGGCGGCTCAAGGTTTTTTACTCATTGCCAGTTTCTTGCTGGTGCTGTTTGTCATCGCCAGACCGCTGGGGTTTGGACTGGCCCGACTCATCAATAATACGTCCCTACCGGGCCTCGCTGGCGTGGAGAGTGTGCTCTGGCGTGGTCTGGGCATTTCGCAACAGGAGATGAACTGGCGGCAGTATCTGCTGGCAATCCTCGCGCTCAATGTACTGGGCCTGCTGGTCCTGTTTTCGATGCTGATGGCGCAAAACCTGCTGCCGCTGAATCCTCAGCAGCTTCCAGGACTTTCATGGCATCTGGCGCTCAACACGGCGGTGAGTTTTGTCACCAATACCAACTGGCAATCTTATGCCGGTGAAACCACTTTAAGCTACTTCAGCCAGATGGCTGGGTTGACCGTGCAGAACTTCCTGTCCGCGGCGACCGGAATTGCGGTGATTTTTGCCCTGACGCGTGCCTTTACGCGCCAGAGCCTGGATACGCTGGGTAATGCCTGGGTCGATCTGGTTCGTATTACGCTGTGGATCCTCCTGCCGATTGCGCTGCTCATCGCCCTGTTTTTTATTCAACAAGGCGCGCTGCAAAACGTATTGCCCTATCAGCCCATCACGACGCTTGAAGGGGTGAAACAGTTGCTGCCGATGGGACCTGTCGCTTCGCAGGAAGCGATTAAGATGCTCGGCACCAACGGGGGCGGTTTCTTTAACGCTAACTCAGCACATCCGTTTGAAAACCCAACCGCGCTGACCAACCTGGTACAGATGCTGGCTATTTTCTTAATTCCTACCGCGCTGTGTTTTGCATTTGGCGATGTGGTGGGCGATCGTCGTCAGGGCCGGACCCTGTTATGGGCCATGTCGCTCATTTTTGTCATCTGCGTAGCCGTCGTGATGTGGGCCGAAATTCAGGGCAACCCGCATCTGATGCAGTTAGGTGCAGATAGCAATATCAACATGGAGGGCAAAGAGAGCCGCTTTGGCGTACTGGTCAGCAGTCTGTTTGCGGTCGTCACAACGGCGGCATCCTGTGGCGCAGTGATTGCGATGCATGACTCTTTTACCGCACTCGGTGGAATGGTGCCGATGTGGCTGATGCAAATTGGCGAAGTGGTCTTCGGCGGTGTGGGTTCAGGTCTGTACGGCATGCTGCTGTTCGTATTGCTGGCTGTGTTCATCGCCGGGCTGATGATTGGCCGAACACCGGAATACCTGGGTAAGAAAATCGACGTGCGCGAAATGAAAATGACCGCGCTGGCGATTCTGGTCACCCCTGCGCTGGTCCTGCTTGGCACAGCAATAGCAATGATGACCGATGCCGGGCGCAGCGCCATGCTCAACCCGGGTCCACATGGGTTTAGTGAAGTGCTGTATGCCGTGTCGTCTGCTGCGAACAACAACGGTAGCGCCTTTGCCGGATTAAGCGCCAATAGCCCGTTCTGGAACTGCCTGCTGGCGCTGTGCATGTTCTTTGGTCGCTTCGGCGTGATCGTACCCGTGATGGCTATTGCCGGGTCGCTGGTCAGTAAAAAGATCCAGCCTGCCAGCCCTGGCACGCTACCCACCCACGGCGCGCTGTTTGTCGGGTTGTTAATCGGTACGGTGTTACTGGTTGGCGCTCTCACCTTTGTTCCTGCCCTGGCCCTTGGCCCGGTCGCAGAATACCTGTCATTACACTGAGTGATGCGGAGCACATTACTATGAGTCGCAAGCAACTGGCGCTGTTCGAACCTTCTCTGGTCGCACAGGCGCTGATGGATGCCGTGAAAAAATTAAGCCCACATACCCAATGGCGTAATCCGGTGATGTTTCTCGTCTGGCTGGGCAGCCTGTTGACCACGCTGTTAACGCTGGCGATGGCAACAGGTTATATGCCTGGCAATCCGTGGTTTACCGGCGCGATTAGTCTGTGGCTGTGGGTTACCGTCCTGTTCGCTAACTTTGCCGAAGCGCTGGCTGAGGGGCGCAGTAAAGCACAGGCGAACAGTCTGAAAGGGGTGAAAAAAACCGCCTTTGCACGCAAACTTCGCGAACCAAAATACGGCTCGGCCATGGATCACGTCCCTGCCGATGATCTCCGTAAAGGCGATATTGTGCTGGTGGAAGCTGGCGATATTATCCCGTGTGACGGCGAGGTGATAGAAGGTGGCGCATCGGTAGACGAAAGCGCGATTACCGGTGAGTCTGCGCCGGTCATTCGTGAATCCGGTGGCGATTTTGCCTCGGTCACCGGCGGGACTCGCATCCTCTCCGACTGGCTGGTGATTGAATGCAGCGTAAACCCCGGCGAAACATTCCTCGACCGGATGATCGCCATGGTCGAAGGTGCGCAGCGGCGTAAAACCCCCAATGAAATCGCCCTGACGATCCTGCTGATTGCCCTGACTATCGTCTTTCTGTTAGCGACCGCCACGCTATGGCCGTTTTCCGCCTGGGGCGGCAGCGCGGTCAGCGTCACGGTACTGGTTGCCCTGCTCGTTTGTCTGATCCCCACCACCATCGGCGGTCTGCTTTCTGCCATTGGCGTGGCCGGGATGAGCCGTATGCTGGGCGCGAACGTCATTGCCACCAGCGGACGTGCGGTCGAAGCCGCGGGTGACGTGGACGTCCTGCTGCTGGATAAAACCGGCACTATTACGCTGGGTAACCGTCAGGCTTCAGATTTTCTGCCTGCCCAGGGCGTGGACGAAAAAACGCTGGCCGATGCCGCACAGCTTTCATCGCTGGCCGATGAAACACCGGAAGGCCGCAGCATCGTTATTCTGGCAAAACAGCGCTTTAATCTGCGTATTCGCGACGTGCAATCGCTGCACGCGACCTTTGTGCCGTTTACCGCGCAAAGCCGGATGAGCGGTATCAACATCGACAACCGTATGATCCGCAAAGGTTCGGTCGATGCCATTCGTCGTCACGTTGAAGCCAACGGCGGTCACTTCCCCGCCGATGTCGAGCAGAAGGTCGACAACGTCGCTCGCCTTGGCGCTACGCCGCTGGTGGTAGCCGAAGGCTCCCGCGTACTGGGCGTGATAGCCCTGAAAGATATTGTGAAAGGCGGGATCAAAGAACGTTTTGCCCAACTGCGCAAAATGGGGATCAAAACGGTGATGATAACCGGCGATAACCGCCTGACCGCCGCCGCGATCGCCGCAGAAGCCGGGGTGGATGATTTCTTAGCGGAGGCCACGCCGGAAGCCAAGCTGGCGCTGATTCGTCAGTATCAGGCGGAAGGCCGTCTGGTGGCGATGACCGGCGACGGAACCAACGACGCCCCGGCACTGGCGCAGGCGGATGTCGCGGTCGCCATGAACTCCGGGACCCAGGCGGCGAAGGAAGCTGGCAACATGGTGGATCTCGATTCCAACCCCACCAAACTGATTGAAGTGGTGCACATTGGGAAACAGATGCTGATGACGCGCGGCTCGCTGACCACCTTCAGTATCGCCAATGACGTGGCAAAGTATTTCGCCATTATCCCGGCCGCGTTCGCCGCCACCTATCCGCAGCTCAATGCGCTTAACGTCATGGGACTGCATTCGCCGGATTCAGCGATCCTCAGCGCGGTTATCTTTAATGCGCTAATCATCGTTTTTCTGATCCCACTGGCGCTTAAAGGCGTGAGCTACAAGCCGTTATCCGCATCTGCAATGTTGCGTCGTAATTTGTGGATCTACGGTCTGGGCGGTCTGGTGGTGCCATTTATTGGTATTAAAGCGATTGATTTACTGCTGACCCTGTTGGGTCTGGTGTGAGGTTTCAGATGAGTGGATTACGTCCTGCATTATCAACATTGATTTTCCTGATGCTTATTACCGGCGGGGCTTACCCGCTGCTGACCACCGCGCTGGGGCAGTGGTGGTTTCCCCACCAGGCTAACGGCTCGTTGATCCGCGAAGATCAGGTTGTTCGCGGCTCTGAGCTTATTGGGCAACATTTTACCGCCGCCGGTTATTTTCAGGGGCGTCCGTCTGCGACGGCGGAAATGCCCTATAATCCCATGGCTTCTGGTGGCAGTAACCTGGCCGTCAGCAACCCGGAACTGGATAAACAGTTGCAAAGCCGGATTGCCGCGCTGCGTGCAGCCAATCCACAGGCTAATCCTGCCGTTCCGCTAGAACTGGTAACCGCGTCGGCCAGCGGGCTGGATAACAACCTGTCGCCCGCCGCGGTGGCCTGGCAAATTCCTCGCGTGGCGCAGGCCCGCAACCTCAGCGTTGAAGAGGTGTCGCGCCTGGTTGCACAATACACGCAAAAGCCGCTGGTCAGTTTTATCGGCCAGCCGGTGGTGAACCTGGTGGAACTTAATTTAGCGCTGGATAAGCACTGAGAAAAAGGACATGCATAGCGAACCCTTACGTCCCGATCCCGATCGCCTGTTGGAGCAGACCACCGCGCCACACCGCGGAAAACTAAAAATATTCTTCGGTGCCTGCGCAGGCGTCGGGAAAACCTGGGCCATGCTAACGGAAGCCCAGCGGCTGCGGGCGCAGGGGTTAGATGTGCTGATTGGCGTGGTGGAAACCCACGGACGCAAAGAGACCGCCGCGCTGCTGGACGGTCTCAGTATCCTGCCGCTAAAGCGACACGCGCGTCATGGTCGCCACATCAGCGAGTTCGATCTTGATGCCGCGCTGGCCCGCCGTCCGGCGCTCATTTTAATGGATGAACTGGCGCACAGTAATGCCCCAGGCTCACGCCATCCAAAGCGCTGGCAGGATATTGAAGAGTTGCTGGAAGCCGGTATCGACGTCTTTACCACCGTTAACGTCCAGCATCTGGAAAGTCTCAATGATGTGGTCAGCGGCGTCACTGGTATTCAGGTGCGCGAAACCGTCCCTGATCCTTTCTTCGATGCCGCTGACGATGTGGTGCTGGTCGATCTTCCCCCCGATGATTTGCGCCAGCGCCTGAACGAAGGCAAGGTCTATATCGCTGGTCAGGCGGAAAGAGCCATCGAGCATTTCTTTCGCAAAGGTAATTTGATCGCGCTGCGCGAGCTGGCCTTGCGCCGTACGGCCGATCGGGTGGACGATCAAATGCGCGCCTGGCGCGGGCGTCCAGGGGAAGAAAAAGTCTGGCATACCCGCGACGCCGTTTTGCTGTGCATTGGGCACAACACCGGCAGCGAAAAACTGGTGCGCGCCGCCGCGCGACTGGCGGCGCGTCTCGGCAGCGTCTGGCATGCGGTGTATGTCGAAACGCCGGCGCTGCACCGACTCCCCGAAAAACAGCGGCGCGCGATCTTAAGCGCACTGCGATTAGCCCAGGAGCTGGGCGCGGAAACCGCCACGCTTTCCGATCCTGCTGAAGATAAAGCGGTAATCCGCTACGCCCGCGAGCATAATCTGGGAAAAATTGTGCTCGGGCGTCCGACAACGCGTCGCTGGTGGCGCAGCGATTCCTTTGCCGACAAACTGGCCCATCGCGCACCGGATCTCGATCTGATGATTGTCGCGCTGGACGAACCGCCTTCACGCCCGACGCTACCCACTACGGATAACCGCACCTTTAAAGATAAATGGCGGGTACAAATTCAGGGTTGTGTGGTTGCCGTCGCGCTATGCGCCATCATTACGCTGATCGCGATGCAGTGGCTGATGGCTTTTGATGCCGCTAACCTGGTAATGCTCTATTTACTGGGTGTGGTGGTTATCGCCCTCTTCTACGGACGCTGGCCATCCGTACTGGCAACCTTTATTAACGTCGCCAGCTTCGATCTCTTCTTTATTGCCCCACGTGGGAC
The DNA here is from genome assembly GCF_005280955.1 of Citrobacter sp. wls717. Taxonomy (NCBI): domain Bacteria; kingdom Pseudomonadati; phylum Pseudomonadota; class Gammaproteobacteria; order Enterobacterales; family Enterobacteriaceae; genus Citrobacter; species Citrobacter sp. wls717. The sequence continues at coordinate 577,739 of NZ_SZWW01000007.1, read as the reverse complement.
GCTGGCCGTTTCCGACGTCCAATATCTGCTTACCTTTGCCGTAATGCTAACGGTCGGGCTGGTTATCGGTAATCTGACCGCCGGCGTCCGTTATCAGGCGCGGGTGGCGCGCTATCGGGAACAGCGTACGCGTCATCTGTATGAGATGTCGAAAGCGTTAGCCGTTGGACGGAGCCAGCAGGACATCGCCGCGACCAGCGAACAGTTTATCGCCTCAACGTTTCAGGCCCGCAGTCAGGTTTTATTACCTGATGAACACGGTAAGCTGGCTCCCCTCACCCATCAACAGGGCATGACGCCATGGGACGATGCCATTGCCCAATGGAGTTTTGACAAAGGGCAACCGGCTGGCGCGGGCACGGATACCTTACCGGGCGTACCGTACCAAATCTTACCGCTAAAAAGCGCCGATAAAACGCATGGGCTACTGGTAGTGGAACCGGGAAATCTGCGTCAGTTGATGATTCCCGAGCAGCAGCGCCTGCTGGAAACCTTTACCCTGTTGGTCGCCAGTGCGCTGGAACGTCTGACCCTGACCGCCAGCGAAGAGCAGGCCCGGTTTGCCAGTGAACGCGAAAGTATTCGCAATGCGCTGCTTGCCGCCCTGTCCCACGATTTGCGCACGCCGCTGACGGTGCTGTTCGGTCAGGCAGAGATTTTAACGCTGGATCTGGCCAGTGAAGGTTCGCCGCATGCGCGCCAGGCCAGTGAGATTCGCCAGCACGTGCTGAATACCACCCGACTGGTTAATAATCTGTTGGATATGGCGCGAATTCAGTCTGGCGGCTTTAATCTTAAGAAGGAGTGGTTAACGCTGGAAGAGGTGGTGGGCAGCGCCCTGCAGATGCTGGAGCCAGGACTCTCTGCTCCGATTAACCTGTCGTTACCCGAACCGTTGACGCTGATCCATGTCGATGGCCCGCTTTTTGAACGGGTGTTGATCAACCTGCTGGAGAACGCCGTAAAATACGCGGGTCCGCAGGCACAAATCGGCATTGACGCCAGCGTTGATGGCGAGCACCTGCTACTGGACGTCTGGGATAATGGACCGGGTATTCCGTCGGGTATGGAACAGCGCGTTTTTGACAAATTTTCCAGAGGAAACAAAGAGTCATCGGTACCCGGCGTGGGGTTGGGACTGGCCATTTGTCAGGCGATTGTGGACGTGCACGGCGGTACCATTTCCGCCCATAATCGTGCCCAGGGGGGGGCATGTTTCCGTGTTACACTACCCCAGGAGATCCCCCCTGAACTTGAAGATTTTCATGAGGATATGTGACAAACGTACTGATTGTTGAAGATGAACAGGCCATTCGCCGCTTTCTGCGCACTGCGCTGGAAGCCGATGGTCTGCGTGTATATGAAGCGGAAACGCTACAACGTGGTTTGCTGGAAGCCGCCACGCGAAAACCCGATCTCATCATTCTCGATCTCGGCCTGCCAGACGGCGACGGCATTGATTTTATTCGCGACCTGCGGCAATGGAGCGCAATCCCGGTAATTGTGCTTTCAGCCCGCAGCGAAGAGAGCGATAAAATCGCCGCGCTGGATGCCGGCGCCGATGACTATCTCAGTAAACCCTTCGGTATTGGCGAGCTACAGGCGCGATTGCGCGTGGCATTGCGTCGCCACGCCAGCGGCGCGTCTCCCGAACCGGTGGTGCATTTTTCCAACGTAAAAGTGGATATCGCCGCCCGCCTCGTACACCGTGGTGACGAGGAAATCCATCTGACGCCGATTGAGTTTCGCCTGTTAGCGGTACTGCTGAATAATGCCGGGAAGGTACTGACGCAACGCCAGCTGTTGAACCAGGTCTGGGGGCCGAACGCCGTTGAGCACAGCCATTATCTGCGAATTTATATGGGACACCTGCGCCAGAAACTGGAGCGGGACCCGGCTCGTCCACGTCATTTTCTGACCGAAACCGGGATTGGCTATCGGTTTATGCCGTAAGTCTAGTCGAATAAAAAAGCCGGATCAGCATACATGCTATCCGGCTTTTGTATTCATGCCGGATGGTGACGTTAGCGTCTTATCCGGCCTGGGGTTTACGCGTTTTTCAACACTTCGCTGACGATCTCAACCGCTTCTTTTTCGATCTGTTTGCGGTGTTCTTCGCCGAGGAAGCTTTCGCAATAGATCTTGTAAGCGTCTTCTGTGCCTGACGGACGCGCGGCAAACCAGCCGTTGTCAGTCATCACTTTCAGACCGCCAATGGAAGCACCATTGCCAGGTGCCGCGGTCAGACGTGCGGTGATCGGGTCGCCCGCCAGCGTGCTGGCGCTTACCATTTCCGGAGACAGCTTAGACAGCGCCGCTTTCTGCGCGGAGGTCGCGCTCGCCTGCAAACGATTGTAGCTCGGCGCGCCGAAGCGAGCAGCCAGTTCGTTGTAGTGTTCTTGCGGGTTCTTACCGGTCACAGCGGTAATTTCTGCCGCCAGCAGGCACATGATGATGCCGTCTTTGTCGGTCGACCACGGTGTACCGTCGAAACGCAGGAAAGAAGCGCCCGCGCTCTCTTCACCACCAAAGCCAAAGCTGCCATCGAACAGACCGTCAACAAACCATTTAAAACCGACCGGCACTTCCACCAGCTTACGACCCAAATCGTTGACCACGCGGTCAATCATTGCCGAGGAAACCAGCGTCTTACCGACGGCAACATCTTTGCCCCACTGCGGACGATGCTGGAACAGATAGTTGATCGCCACCGCCAGGTAGTGGTTCGGGTTCATCAGCCCCGCCGGGGTGACGATACCGTGACGGTCATAGTCCGGATCGTTGGCAAAGGCCAGATCGAACTTGTCACGCAGCGCCAGCAGACCCGCCATCGCGCACTCGGAGGAGCAGTCCATACGGATTGCGCCGTCTTTATCGAGATGCATAAAGCGGAAAGTCTGATCAACGTGGTCGTTAACGATAGTCAGGTTCAGGTTGTAGTGCTTCGCAATACGCTTCCAGTATTCGATACCGGAACCGCCCAACGGATCAACACCCAGCGTCAGACCCGCTTTCTGGATCGCCGCCATGTCGACGATATCCGCCAGTCCTTCCACAAACGGTTGAACCAGGTCCTGCTCTTTCACATGACCCGATGCCAGCGCCGCGTCCAGCGACATACGCTTCACGCCTTGCAGACCGTCAGCCAGCAACGCATTAGCCCTGTCTTCCACCACTTTGGTGACGTTGGTATCTGCCGGACCACCGTTTGGCGGGTTGTATTTAATGCCACCATCTTCCGGCGGGTTGTGGGACGGCGTGATCACAATGCCATCAGCCAGCGGGCCGCCTTTTTTGTTGTGGACCAGGATGGCATTCGACACGGCAGGGGTTGGCGTAAAGCCGTTGTTTTCCTGCACGATGACATCAACGCCATTCGCCGACAGCACTTCCAGCACAGAGATAAAAGCCGGTTCAGACAGCGCGTGGGTATCCTTGCCCACAAAGCACGGGCCAGTAATCCCGTTTTTCGCACGTTCTTCAGCAATCGCCTGGGCGATAGCCAGAATATGCGGCTCGTTAAAACTATGACGACCTGCACTGCCGCGATGCCCGGACGTACCGAACTTGACGGCGTGCTCAGCGTTCCCTGCCGTTGGTTTCAGTACATAGTACTGTGCCGTCAGTTGGGCGACGTTAATCAAATCACTCTGTTGCGCAGGTTGACCTGCACGGTTGTGGATTGCCATTGCCTGGTCCTTCTAATGCAAGGATTAAATTGTTCCGCAAACCTTTTCAATCAATTCCGCAGGGAATTGCATTGACTGCATGATGTGCTCCACCATGCTGCATTTACGGCCGGTGTTGGTATTGGTGATCACCCAGTACGGCGTGCCTGGCACGTGTTTCGGTTTGGTTTGATTACCATTTTTCAGCAGCGTCTGTTCATCTGCCGCAAAATAAACGCGCGTCCGGCCATGCAACGAATCCGTTGCTTCGGCGAATGCGTTTTGATCCAGAGAATAGAGTGTAGACAGCACCAGCATAAAGCGATTTACTGCTTTCTTCTGCTCCGCATATTCGTCGGACAGCAGCATAAAGCGATTTACTGCTTTCTTCTGTTCCGCATATTCATCGGACAACAGCAGTTCACGCATCGCGCGCACTTTATCTTTTACGGGGTTAACCGGCTTAGCTTCCACGACAGGTTGCACAGCGCGGACTTCTTTTACTACCGGAGTGACAGGCTGTGCTGCGGCGGAAAATTTCAACATACGCCGTAAAATGTCGGATGCGCTCTCGCCGATATGCTTGGTATGGCTGGCAATATAGCTATAGAGTTCATCATCAACTTCAATCGTTTTCATCTTAATCCAGTGCAGTGTTTAGCTGAATACAAGTTGTTGGGTTAACACGCGTAGTGTAAAGGCAAATCCCAACAGCGGATAGCGTCAAGCCTGGTGGCTGATAAAACTCGGAGTAACCGTAGTTGTTGCAGCCCTGTGGCAGAATGGTCAACATGATACCCTAACCCGTGAGTGTGAAAAAAAGAACTTTGCCATGAAATTGAATATCCGAGCGCAATCTGCGCAAAACCTGCACAATAATTCTCCCATCGTCCTGGTTCACGGCCTGTTTGGTAGCCTGGATAACCTGGGGATCCTGGCACGCTCCCTGGTGGCCGATCACGATATCATCCAGGTCGATATGCGAAATCATGGCCTCTCGCCCCGATCGCCTGAGATGAATTATGCGGCCATGGCGCAAGACCTGGTGGATACGCTGGACGATCGACAGATCGAAAAAGCGATCTTTATTGGTCACTCTATGGGGGGAAAAGCCGTCATGGCGTTAACCGCGTTAGCCCCTGATCGTATTGATCGGCTGGTGGCTATTGATATTGCGCCGGTTGACTATCATGTGCGCCGTCACGATGAGATTTTTGCGGCAATCAATGCCGTAACCGAGGCACAAGCGTCCTCGCGCCAGCAGGCGGCAAGCGTCATGCGCCAGCATCTGCAAGAGGAAGGTGTTATTCAGTTTCTGCTGAAATCCTTTGTTGACGGCGAGTGGCGCTTTAACGTTCCCGTATTATGGGATCAATATCCCAATATCGTCGGTTGGCAAACCATCCCGGCATGGGAGCACCCGGCATTGTTTATTCCAGGCGGTAACTCCCCTTATGTCACCGAAGCGTATCGCGAGCAACTGCTGGCACAATTCCCGCAGGCTCGGGCGCACGTTATCGCAGGCGCGGGGCATTGGGTACATGCGGAAAAACCTGAAGCAGTGCTGCGGGCCATCCGTCGTTATCTGAACGAACCGGCTAACTGATTAAAAACTCAGCGTCCGTGCGCGATTACGCGCGTGGGCGTTGGCGTGCCTCTCCTGCTGATGTATTATGGCGCGCTATCCATCCGGGCGGACGCCTGGCTGATTGTTTCCCCGAAGTCACCAAGATCATGGCCAAAGAACAAACGGACCGTACGACATTAGATCTGTTCGCGCAGGAGCGTCGCCCGGGACGACCCAAAACTAATCCGCTCTCGCGTGATGAACAGTTACGTATAAATAAACGTAATCAGCTTAAACGTGACAAAGTTCGCGGGCTTAAGCGTGTCGAACTGAAACTGAACGCTGATGCCGTTGACGCGTTAAACGAGCTGGCCGAGGCGCGCAACATGAGTCGCAGTGAACTCATCGAAGAGATGCTGATGACCCAACTCACCGCATTGCGCGGTCAGGCATAGTCTGAATTTCTGCTCTATACACTAAATAATTCGAGTTGCAGGACAAAACGCCCCGGCCGTTTTGAACAGCGCTTGCGCTGGCCCCGAAGGGGGGAGGCCGTAAGGCCGAATCATGCGGCAAATGAACGCATCCCGATGAGCTTACTGTAGTAAGTAATTCGGGTAAGTGAGCGCAGCCAACGCACCTGAAACTTGAAGTATGACGGGTATAAATCATAAATCGTGTAGCACAGAGTGCAGTCCCGCGTGTTTGCTGTTTCCGCATGCCTGACTGTTCTGCTATGATTGCCCTTATCCGTGGGCAATGCGCCACCACCATTTCAATAAGTTTCAAGAGGTTATTTTACTCATGGCAATCACTGGCATCTTTTTCGGCAGCGACACCGGTAATACCGAAAACATCGCAAAAATGATTCAAAAACAGCTTGGTAAAGACGTTGCCGATGTACATGACATTGCAAAAAGCAGCAAAGAAGACCTGGAAGGGTATGACATTCTGCTGCTCGGCATTCCAACCTGGTACTACGGTGAAGCGCAGTGTGACTGGGACGATTTCTTCCCTACCCTCGAAGACATTGATTTTAACGGCAAACTGGTTGCATTGTTCGGCTGCGGCGACCAGGAAGATTACGCAGAATATTTCTGCGATGCGTTAGGCACAATTCGCGACATCATTGAGCCACGCGGCGCCACCATCGTCGGTCACTGGCCAACGGCGGGTTATCACTTTGAAGCGTCCAAAGGCCTGGCTGACGACGACCACTTTGTCGGTCTGGCTATCGATGAAGATCGCCAGCCGGAGCTGACCGCTGAACGTGTAGAAAAATGGGTTAAGCAGATCTCAGAAGAACTGCACCTCGACGAAATCATCAATGCCTGATTTCGCGCGGCGCAGATCCTCATCTGCGCCGCATCAATAGATAAAACCAATCAAAATAATTGCTACAAATTTGTAACTTTTCCGTCTGACCCTGTACAATGGCTGGATGCCAATCGGGTGTTGCACAGTGTGTTTGTCGGCGATACCACGTTTTGATTAACAATATATGCCAGAGACTTGCTGTTTTCATTTAACCATGGCAGTTCTATAATGATACGCAATTTCTCAAGTGCAATTTCTGTCACTTCTGTTAATGAAGTGAATCGTTTAGCTACAGGACAGATTCCGCATGACTGACAACAATACCGCATTAAAGAAGGCTGGCCTGAAAGTAACGCTTCCTCGTTTAAAAATTCTGGAAGTTCTTCAGGAACCGGATAACCATCACGTCAGTGCGGAAGACTTATACAAACGCCTGATCGATATGGGTGAAGAAATTGGTCTGGCGACCGTGTATCGTGTGCTGAACCAGTTTGATGATGCCGGTATCGTGACCCGCCACAATTTTGAAGGTGGTAAATCCGTCTTCGAACTGACTCAACAGCATCACCACGATCACCTCATTTGCCTCGATTGCGGCAAAGTGGTCGAGTTCAGCGATGATTCCATTGAAGCGCGTCAGCGTGAGATTGCGGCTAAACATGGTATTCGCTTAACCAACCATAGCCTCTATCTTTATGGCCACTGCGCCGAAGGCGATTGCCGCGAAGATGAGCATGCGCACGACGGCAAATAATGTGACGCTTTCTGAAAAGCCAACCATCCGGTTGGCTTTTTTTATGGGCCAAATTTGACCATCCCCCTCTTCCTTCTACGTCAATGTTGCTTTAATGTAAAAATCAATTGCCATTCGGAGAGTTGAAATGGAACTTCGTCAACTACGCTATTTTGTACGTATTGTAGAAACCGGCAGCATGGGTAGCGCGGCGCTCGATCTCAATATCGGTGTTTCGGCACTCAGTCAGCAAATGACGCGCCTGGAAAGCGAACTTGCTATTCGTCTGCTTCAACGCACCTCGCGCGGTGTGACGCCCACCAGCGCCGGACTGGCTTTTTACTCCCAGGCGCAGCTGGCGCTCCGGCATGCAGACGATGCAATCCTCGCCGCACGCGAGGCCCGACTTTCCGGACACGTCAGCGTCGGTATGGCCCCCAGTACCGCTTCCGTTCTCGGCATGCCATTTATTCACGCCATGCGGGAAAGCTATGCTGATGTTCGCCTGCATGTGGTGGAAAGTCTCTCTGGCAACCTGGAACGAATGATTAATACCCGCCAGATTGATCTGGCTGTCGTGTTTCAAAAAGAAAAGATCCTGCGCTGGAGCGCCAGACCGATTCTTGAAGAACGGCTGTTTTTGATTGGGACCCATGCCCTATTGGCTGATATTGTCGACGACAATATTGCTCCAGCCCAGTTGGCAAATATTCCATTGATCATGCCAAGCCCGGGACATGGTCTGCGCGGCAGGCTGGATGCCATCTGCCAGGAACACGCGCTAAATATTGAGATCGCTACTGAAATTGATGGTCTGGCGTTACTGATGCGCGCCGTACGCAGTGGCATTGGCGCCACTCTTCAGCCCGGTGCGGCGATCTCCCATCTCGATAAAGAAACTCTAAGAGTGATCGGCGTCTATAATCCGATACTTAGCCGCCCTAACTTTCTGGTCAGCCTCTCTGACGATGAACTTACCCCGGCAGGCCTTGCCGCCCGTGTGGTGCTGACGAAAGTTATGCATCAACTGGTGGAAGCAGGAAGCTGGCCTGGCGCTACTCTTTACAATAACTAAAGTACTGTTTAGCACCACATCATAGCGCCCGCACAAGCTGTGCGTATACATTTCAATTACAAATTTAACAAATAGTTAAATGGTAATGGAGTATACGATGGTTGATGTTCTGGTGATTGGTGGTGGTAATGCCGCGTTATGTGCTGCCTTGACCGCCCGGGAGCAAGGAGCTTCGGTACTCCTGCTCGAAGCGGCCCCCCGGGAATGGCGCGGAGGAAACTCCCAACACACGCGTAATTTACGTTGTATGCATGATGCGCCGCAGGATGTGCTGGTGGACAGCTATCCTGAAGAAGAATTCTGGCAAGATCTGTGGCGCGTCACGGAAGGAAATACCAACGAAGCGCTGGCGCGTCTGGTGATCCGTACCTCTTCACAATGCCGCGACTGGATGCGCCAGCACGGCGTTAACTTTCAGCCACCTCTCTCTGGCGCTTTACACGTGGCGCGAACCAACGCCTTTTTTATGGGCGGTGGAAAGGCCCTTGTGAATGCCTATTATCGCAGCGCAGAAAAGCTGGGAGTGCAGATCCGCTATAACACCCCGGTTCAGGCGCTTGAACTGCGTAATGGCGAGTTCGTGGCGGCGCTGGCAGGCGAAGAGCGCATCACCGCTAAATCCTGCGTGCTTGCCGCTGGCGGTTTTGAGTCTAACCGCGAATGGCTACGAGAAGCATGGGGAGAGAACGAGCGCGGCGAATGGCCAGCGGATAACTTCCTGATTCGCGGCACGCGCTTTAACCAGGGCGTACTGCTCAAATTTATGATGGATGCCGGAGCCGACATTATCGGCGATCCCTCCCAGTCACACTGCGTGGCCATTGATGCCAGAGCACCATTATATGACGGCGGGATTTGCACCCGCGTGGACTGCGTCTCGCTCGGTATAGTGGTGAACCGGGACGCTGAGCGCTTTTATGATGAAGGTGAAGATTTCTGGCCCAAACGCTACGCCATCTGGGGACGTCTGGTCGCTCAACAGCCAGGGCAGATTGGCTACTCCATCATCGACAGTAAAGCTATTGGCCACTTTATGCCGCCGGTCTTTCCCGGCGCGCAGGCCAATACGTTGGCAGAGCTGGCTCTTCAGTTAGGACTGGATGCCGAACGTTTTACCCACACCGTGACGCAATACAACAACGCCTGCCAGCCAGATCAGTTCGACCACACCGTTCTGGATAACTGCGCCACCAAAGATTTGCTACCCGCGAAAACGCACTGGGCGCGACCGCTTGACCAGCCGCCATACTACGGCTATGCCCTGCGACCAGGGATCACCTTCACTTATCTTGGGTTAAAAGTGAACGAACACGCCGCTGTGCATTTTGCCGGGCTTCCAAGCCGTAACCTGTTCGTCGCCGGAGAGATGATGGCGGGCAACGTGTTGGGCAAGGGCTACACCGCAGGCGTGGGGATGTCGATCGGCACCACCTTTGGCCGCATTGCCGGAAAAGAAGCCGCGCTGGCCGCACGTAAGGAGACACGTCATGAAGCAGCTTGAGAAACTGATCATCGAAGCGCAAATTATCACCGAACCGGAAGCTGAAGTTGAACGTGTGATGCAGGTGTGCAATGCCTGTCGCTATTGTGAAGGCTTTTGCGCCGTATTCCCGGCGATGACGCAACGTCTGGAATTCGGTAAAGCGGATATCAACTATCTGGCGAACTTGTGCCATAACTGCGGCGCTTGCCTGCACGCGTGTCAGTATGCCCCGCCTCATGAATTTGCCATCAACGTACCGAAGGCGATGGCGGAGGTCCGGCTCGAAACCTATCAGCATTATGCGCAACCCGCCGCCTTTGGCGCGCTTTATCGTCGCGCAGGCGTAACCGTGACGCTGGCGCTGGTTTTCGGTCTGATCCTGTTTTTACTCCTCGCTATAGGTTTGAAAGGTTCACTATACCATCCTCCGCTGGCCGGGGATTTCTATCAAATTTTCCCGCATAATCTGCTGGCCTGGATGTTTGGTTCGGTCTTTATTCTGGCGATCGGTTTGCTGATGGCGGGCGTGATCCGCTTCTGGCGCGAGATCTCTCCGGGTATGCCGCGTTCCGCCGAGATTGCTGAAGCCTCACACGATGCGCTGACGCTGAAATATCTCGATGGTGGCCACGGCAAAGGTTGTAACGAAGCGGATGATGCTTTCACCCTGATGCGCCGCCGTTTCCACCACTTTACCTTCTACGGTTTTATGCTCTGCTTTGCCGCCACCGTGGTGGCTACAGGCTATCACTACTTTGCAGGCATAGAAGCGCCCTACCCGTTCTTCAGCCTTCCGGTGATGCTGGGCACGCTGGGCGGCATTGGTCTGGTTGTCGGCCCGGCTGGCTTGCTATGGCTGAATCTTAAACGCTCACCGCTACACGGCGACGCACGGCAAAAACCGATGGATCGCGGTTTTATTTTGCTGCTGCTGCTGACCAGTCTGACCGGTCTGGCGCTGCTGGCGGGAAGAGACACCTCATGGATGGCTATTTTACTGGCCATTCATCTCGGCGTGGTTATGGCGCTTTTTCTGACCATTCCTTACGGAAAATTTGCCCACGGATTTTACCGCTGCGCAGCCTTACTCAAGTGGGCGATTGAGAAACGGCGCAGCAAACAAGCGGGGGTCACAGGCGACTAACCCGCAAACTCTTACCTCTATAAATATTATGATAAGACAGTGGAGCAAACCCAATGACACAACAACCATCGCGCGCCGGAACTTTCGGCGCAATACTGCGGGTAACCAGCGGTAATTTTCTCGAACAGTTCGACTTTTTTCTGTTCGGGTTTTACGCCACCTATATCGCAAAGACGTTCTTCCCCGCGGAGAGTGAATTTGCCGGGCTCATGTTGACCTTTGCGGTTTTCGGTTCGGGTTTTTTAATGCGGCCCGTTGGCGCAATCGTGCTGGGTGCTTACATCGACAGAATTGGTCGCCGTAAAGGACTGATGGTGACGCTGGCGATCATGGGCTGCGGTACCCTGCTGATTGCCCTGGTTCCCGGTTATCAAAGCATTGGCCTGCTGGCCCCTGTGCTGGTATTAGTCGGTCGATTATTGCAAGGCTTCTCTGCGGGCGTAGAGCTGGGAGGCGTTTCGGTTTATCTTTCTGAAATCGCCACGCCTGGCAATAAAGGTTTCTACACCAGTTGGCAGTCCGCCAGCCAACAGGTCGCCATTGTGGTGGCGGCGCTGATTGGCTACGCTCTGAATGCCACACTGGGGCACGATGAGATCTCTGAATGGGGCTGGCGCATTCCGTTCTTTATTGGTTGTATGATTATTCCGTTGATCTTCGTCCTGCGCCGTTCGCTTCAGGAAACAGACGCATTTTTACAACGTACGCACCGTCCCGACACCAGGGAAATTTTCACCACTATCATCAAAAACTGGCGTCTGATCGCTGCGGGTACGCTGCTGGTAGCGATGACCACCACGACGTTTTACTTTATTACCGTCTACACCCCAACCTACGGCAGGGCCGTACTCCACCTGAGCGCGCGCGATAGCCTGGTAGTCACCATGCTGGTCGGTATTTCTAACTTTATTTGGCTGCCGATTGGCGGGGCGATATCTGACCGAATTGGTCGTCGTCCGGTATTGATGGGGATTACCGTACTGGCACTGCTTACCACCTGGCCGGTAATGCACTGGCTCACCGCCGCGCCAGACTTCATGCGCATGACGCTGGTCCTGCTTTGGTTCTCGTTCTTTTTTGGCATGTACAACGGGGCAATGGTCGCGGCACTCACCGAGGTGATGCCTGTCTATGTCCGTACGGTGGGCTTTTCACTGGCATTCAGTCTTGCCACGGCGATTTTTGGCGGCCTTACACCAGTCATATCCACGGCGCTGGTCCAGCTAACCGGGGATAAAAGCTCACCAGGATGGTGGCTGATGTGCGCAGCACTTTGTGGACTCGCCGCCACGGCAATGCTGTTTGTCCGACTGAGTCGGGGCTATCAACCAGTGGAACATAAGCTCTGAAAAGCAAACGGGCGGAAAATTCTCCGCCCGTAGCATTTTTCGAATTACTGCGCAGCGTTCTTGCTACGAATTTCCTGCCAGACCTTGTCACAATCAGCATTAACGGACTGATCGTTACCCGTGCGCGTGGCCTGGATACACTGCTGATAATCCAGTACGCGTACGCTTTCTTCATTAGCAAACTGCTGGTGCTGCTTTTCTTTCTTCAACACATTCAGCACGCTTTGGCAGGCTTCAATTTTCTCCGGCGATCCTTGCGCGGTGTTAATACACGCGCTGTAGGCTTCTTTCAGGCGACTGTCTTCTTTCGGCGAAGGGGATTGCGCACAAGCCACCAGCCCTGATGCCATAATGGCGATGAGTATCAGTTTTTTCATAGCACTTTCCTCAACGGAGCGGCAGACGTCTGGTCTGCCGCTGTTGGCATTAGAAGATGGTGAACGGAGCAATAACGATGAACTTCACGTCGCGTTCATCCTGGAAGATGTTGCCATAACCACCGCCCCAGCTCGGAATGTCTGAATGGTTGTCGTACTGGGTGAAGTGCAGTTTAAACATGGTGCCCTTCGCACGACCGTCCTGCAGGGTATAGACCGCATCCAGGCTGTAAGAAGACTCTTCGATAGTCCGGTTTTTGTCGTAGTACGCATCCGGATTGAGCTGCCAGGTAGATGGCTTGGCATCCCAGGCGTAAACGTAGGACGCACCGACTGCCCAACCCGGCAGATTCCAGTTCTTCAGGTCATACATTGCGCCGAAGAAGACGGCCTTTTCGCCGTTGGCGTTGAAGTCAGAGCGGTTGTCCCACCAGATATCCAGACGACCGTTTGATGAGGCGTAGGTCGGGGTCATACGCTGCAGGAAGTACCCCTGCTGCCCGTCCGCTTTAACCCAGGTCCCTTCCAGGCGCAGGTCAACCACTTCCGCCACTTTGTAGCCGAAGGTCAACGCCTGCAACCAGGCCGTGCCGTCATAAATATCGTTCACGGTGCGATCATCAACTTTGTCGCGCGCGCCGTAGAACTGATAACTGGTGGTAAACGGGTTACCGCCTAAATCGAATTTGTAGCTGGCTTTCGCGAAGTACTGATCGACGTAGCCTTCAGACTGACCAAATGCCGCTTCCAGCAACAGGTTATTTTTGAAGTCATATTTCGCGCCGATTGAGTGCAGGTAATCTACGCTGGTCTTTTTATCGGCCTGATAGAATTTATCGACTTCGGTGTGCCACGGCGCTTTATATTCATTGGCCCACATATAGGAGAAGCTCAGTGCGCCGGCATCACCATAGTCGAAGTTGGCACCGGCTTCGGCACCCTGATAAGTACCAGGCATAAAGCTCCAGTGCGGAGCCAATAGCGTCTGCCCGGTTGGTTGAATGTAACCGGCGCGCGCCCAGGTTGGGCCGTATTTAAATTTGGCTGCTGCTTTATACAGGCTAATTCCGCTCTTATCGCCGGAGTAATCTTCGTCGTAGCCTTTATTTTTTGAAGAGAATGCGATTTCGTTTGGATGGCCGCTTTCGCTACTTTCGTTCATTTCAATCGCGGTGAATGCTGCAATATCAATACCAAACATATCCGCCGCATAACCGGACTGGAAGTCGAGGTTGGCGTTCCATGTGGAGTGAGAAAGGTTGGTTTTGTATTTGTCATGATCGGTGACATCTTTACGGTCACGCTCACGCTGCCAGTAATAGATGCCGCCGGTTAAAGTGGAGTCATCAATGAAACCTTCGGCGTGAGCCTGGGGAGCGACAACGAAACCCGACATTGCTGTGATACCGGCGATAGCCAGCGCCAGCGTACTACGTTTGCCACTAAACGTACGCATATGTTAATCCTCTTTGACATAAAAATGCTGCCGATAAAAGCGGTCAGCGAAAAAACAAAAATTAAAAAAGTAGCGCTAAGAAAACCTCAGTGACTACAATGAATAGACTATTTTTCGCGACGCGAATTATCAATCTCTTTCTGTAACGAGTATGTAATAGTATGAGCAACCGCACATATTTCATTGCTTTCTGTTACATTTTCATCGGGAGATAAAAAAGCGTTGAAAAAAAGAAAAAACCGCTTGTTTTCCATGGGGATGAAATCGGTTTCAGCCCATTTCATATTGCGGTAAGTTATTTAAAGGTAAAAACATTCAGCCGATTCATTATTACAGGCATGTAATTAATTCGCTCCGCAAATGGAGCCTGGAAAACGTTTTGGCGTAAAAAAAACGCCGCATGAAGCGGCGTTTAGACAGGATGTGTTGCGGCTTATTCGCCCGCTTTAGCCCACGTATCGCGCAGACCAACGGTGCGGTTAAACACCAGCTTGTCAGCCGTAGCGTAGCGGCTGTCAAGGCAGAAGTAACCTTCACGTTCAAACTGGAACGCTTTGCCTGCGACCGCGGCCTGCAGCGATGGCTCGCCGTAGCCGTGTTTAATCACCAGGGATTCCGGGTTAATCACGGACAGGAAGTCCTCTGCCGCGCCTGGGTTCGGTACGCTAAACAAACGATCGTACAGGCGGATTTCAATCGGTAACGCATGTGCCGCACTGACCCAGTGAATAACACCTTTTACTTTACGACCATCGGCCGGATCTTTGCTCAGAGTATCGGCATCGTAAGTGCAGAAAATGGTGGTAATATTCCCTTCCGCATCTTTCTCTACACGCTCGGCCTTGATCACGTAAGCATTACGCAGACGTACTTCTTTGCCCATCACCAGACGCTTGTACTGCTTGTTCGCTTCTTCGCGGAAGTCAGCGCGGTCGATCCAGATTTCACCGCTGAACGGCACTTCACGGCTGCCCATTTCCGGTTTATTCGGATGATTAGGCATGGTCACCATTTCGCTCTCGCCCTGCGGGTAGTTTTCGATAACCAGTTTCACCGGATCGATAACCGCCATCGCGCGCGGCGCGTTTTCATTCAGATCTTCACGAATGCAGGATTCCAGAGAGGCGATCTCAATGGTGTTGTCCTGCTTGGTCACGCCAATGCGTTTGCAGAATTCACGGATAGCGGCCGCGGTATAACCGCGACGACGCAGGCCAGAGATGGTCGGCATGCGCGGATCGTCCCAGCCCTCAACGTGCTTGTCGGTCACCAGCAGGTTCAGCTTGCGCTTGGACATCACGGTGTATTCCAGATTCAGGCGCGAGAATTCATACTGACGCGGGTGAACCGGGATGGTGATGTTGTCCAGCACCCAGTCATACAGACGACGGTTATCCTGGAACTCCAGCGTACACAGCGAGTGGGTAATGCCTTCCAGCGCATCGCTGATGCAGTGGGTAAAATCGTACATCGGGTAGATGCACCACTTGTTGCCGGTCTGGTGGTGTTCAGCGAACTTAATACGGTACAGCACCGGATCGCGCATCACGATAAACGGCGACGCCATGTCGATTTTCGCGCGCAGGCAGGCTTTACCTTCTTCAAAGCCACCGGTACGCATTTTTTCGAACAGCGCGAGGTTCTCTTCGACGCTGCGATCGCGGAACGGGCTGTTTTTACCCGGCTGAGTCAGCGTACCGCGGTATTCGCGAATTTCGTCCGCTGACAGTTCGTCAACGTACGCCAGACCTTTATTAATAAGCTCTACCGCATAGGCATGAAGCTGATCGAAGTAATCCGACGAGTAGCGAATGTCGCCAGTCCAGTGGAAACCTAACCATTCAACGTCGTTTTTAATCGACTCAACGTACTCGATATCTTCTTTAACCGGGTTCGTATCATCAAAACGCAGGTTGCACTGGCCCTGGTAATCTTGCGCAATACCAAAGTTCAGACAAATGGATTTCGCGTGGCCAATGTGCAGATAGCCATTTGGCTCCGGCGGAAAACGGGTATGGATCGTGGTGTGCTTACCACTGGCCAGATCTTCATCGATGATCTGACGAATAAAGTTACTCGGGCGGGCTTCAGCCTCACTCATCGTGGATTCCTCAAAGCGTAAACAACGTATAACGGAATATGATCTTATAAGCCAGGCAGACTGACAACCTTTAGTTACGCAAAATATGTATCAATCGAAAATATTGGGGCCAATTGCTGCAAAAAAAAGCGGCGGAGGAATATCCCCCGCCGCTTAAGGCATTTAACTCACTTTACTCAGGAGCAGTTATTTACCTTTAATCTCATACAGTGGTGTCTGACCGGCAACCACATGACCTTCGGCTTTAATGACCAGAGCGCCGAAATCATCGCTGTTGCTGCACACAACCGGGCTAATCATGGAACGTGCATTGGCGTTCAGGAAATCCAGATCCATTTCCAGAATCGGTTGACCCGCCGTCACTTCCGCACCTTCTTCAACCAGGCGTTTAAAGCCTTTACCTTCCAGCGCGACGGTATCGATACCCATATGGACTACGATTTCCGCGCCTTTAACGGTTTCCAGACAGAACGCATGATTGGTGTTGAAGATTTTCACGATAGTGCCCGCAGCCGGAGCAACCACGATTTTATCTGTTGGTTTCACCGCAACGCCGTCGCCTACCGCTTTGCTGGCGAATGCTTCATCAGGAACCTGCTCCAGCGCAACGACGTCACCGGTAATCGGAGAAACCAGCGCTTCAACGGTGACTGCGTTCGCTACAGCCTGCGGTTTTGCCACCGAGGCCGCTGCTGCTGGCGCACTTTCAGCAGACGCTGCCGCAACCGGGCCACGCGCCACAACTTTCTTCATTTCGTCGCCGATGGATTCCGCTTTCGCACCTACGATGACCTGGATAGTTTGTTTGTTCAGCTTAACGACACCCGATGCGCCTAAGCGTTTACACATCGCATCGTTTACGCGACCAGAATCGGCCACAGTCAGACGCAGACGGGTGATACAGGCATCAATCGCTTTCAGGTTATCGGTACCGCCAACCGCAGCAATGTAGCTGGTTGCCAGTTGAGCCAGACCTTCTTCAGTATTGCTGTTCGCTTCTTCTGTAACGATATCGTCTTCTTTATCTTCGCGGCCCGGCGTTTTCAGGTTAAACATACGAATAACTGCGCTGAACAACACGAAGTAGATGACGAAGAAGACCAGCCCCATCACGACCAGCATCCAGACGTTCTTACTTGCTGCCGGCAGGTTGTACATCAACACGTAGTCGATAGCACCTGCGGAGAAGGAGAAGCCCGCGTGGATCCCCAGCAGCGTCGCAACGAACAGGCTGATACCGGTTAACAGTGCGTGCAGGAGATACAGCAGTGGCGCCAGGAACATGAACAGGAATTCCAGCGGCTCGGTAACACCGGTCAGGAACGCGGTGATCGCAACGGACAGCAGCATACCGCCAACCATCGGGCGACGCGCTTTCGGAGCAGCGAAGTACATCGCCAGCGCCGCACCCGGCAGACCAAACATCATGATCGGGAAGAAACCAGACATGAACATACCCGCAGTGCCGTCACCCGCATAGAAGCGGTTGATGTCACCGTGGAAAACGGTGCCAGCGGCGTTAGTAAATTCGCCAATCTGGAACCAGGCGATGGTATTCAGAACCTGATGCAGACCGGTTGGGATCAGCAGACGGTTGATGAAACCAAAAATACCGGAACCCAACGCGCCAGCGCCTACGATCCACTCACCACCCGCATGGATGGCGTTCTGCACCGGCGGCCACACGTAACCGAAGATAGCAGCCAGCACCAGACAGAAGAAGCCAGTGGCGATCGGCACGAAGCGTTTGCCGCCAAAGAAGCTCAGGAAGTCAGGCAGTTTGATACCAGACCAACGGTTATACACCGCACCGCCAACCAGACCGGTGATGATACCCGCCAGTACACCCATATTGATGGCCGGGTTAATGGTAACCATTGCTTTGGTCAATATGAAATAACCGACCGCACCTGCCAGCGCTGCCGCACCCGCGCTGTCTTTTGACCAGCTGGAAGCCACACCGATAGCGAAAATCAGCGCCAGGTTATCGAAGATAGCCCCGCCAGCTTGCGCGATAAAAGGTACGTTTAGTAAATCTGGTTGGCCGAATCGCAGCAACAGTGCCGCGACTGGCAGCACAGCGATGGGGAGCTGTAACGCCCTACCCAGCCGCTGGAAAAAACCTAAAATATTCATTTTATTCCCCCTACGAGACCCCGATTAGGCTTCTTTGAAGCCATATTTTTATTGTGCGACCATTCCTGACAGCAAGATTCTGGATCAACGATATTAACCATTCATCTACATTCTGAGTGTGTGAAAATTTAATTCGTATCGCAAATTAAACGCGTGTTTTTTGTGATTCCAGTCACCAAATATCGTTATTAACCCTCCCTTTCACTGGCTAACTACGAAAACTTATTTTATCATTCAAAAAATCGAAACGGATTGATCCTTACCGATGCAAAACCAGGTTACGCTTAATACTGCACAGAGACTCAATCCGCCAATTGCTTACATTTACTTTTGAGGTGAAGAATGAGACTGATCCCCCTGAATACCGCTGAACAAGTCGGCAAATGGGCTGCTCGCCATATCGTTAACCGTATTAACGCGTTCAAACCAACGGCAGATCGCCCGTTCGTTCTGGGCCTGCCGACGGGCGGTACTCCGCTGACAGCTTATAAGGCATTGGTTGAAATGCATAAAGCGGGCCAGGTGAGCTTCAAGCATGTTGTTACTTTCAATATGGACGAATATGTTGGCCTGCCGAAAGAGCATCCGGAAAGCTATCACAGCTTCATGCATCGTAACTTCTTTGATCACGTTGATATTCCAGCAGAAAACATCAACCTCCTCAATGGTAACGCGCCGGATATTGATGCAGAATGCCGTCAGTATGAAGAAAAAATCCGTTCTTACGGTAAAATCCACCTGTTTATGGGCGGTGTAGGCAACGATGGTCACATCGCGTTCAACGAGCCAGCCTCTTCTTTGGCTTCCCGTACCCGCATCAAAACGCTGACTCACGACACGCGTGTTGCTAACTCACGCTTCTTTGACGGCGACGTAAGCCAGGTGCCTAAATATGCCCTGACTGTGGGCGTGGGCACCCTGTTGGATGCCGAAGAGGTGATGATCCTGGTACTGGGTCACCAGAAGGCGCAGGCGCTGCAAGCCGCCGTTGAAGGCAACGTTAACCACATGTGGACCATCAGCTGTCTGCAGTTGCATCCAAAAGCCGTTGTGGTGTGCGATGAGCCTTCCACCATGGAACTGAAAGTGAAAACGCTGAAATACTTTAACGAGTTAGAAGCGGAAAATATTAAAGGTCTGTAATTGATGTCTCCGCCCTGTCGATAAGTTGCAGGGCGGCATTTTTTGAAATCGGGGGTCGGAATGTATGCTTTAACCCAGGGCCGGATCTTTACCGGTCACGAAATTCTTGATGACCATGCGATTGTTGTCGCCAATGGCCTGATTGACAGCGTTTGCCCACTGGCTGAGTTACCGTCAGGAATTGAACAGCGCTCACTGAATGGGGCCATTATTTCCCCCGGTTTTATCGATGTACAGCTAAACGGCTGCGGTGGCGTACAGTTTAACGATACGGCAGAAGCCGTGACCGTCGAAACGCTGGAAATCATGCAGAAAGCCAATGAAAAATCAGGCTGCACCAACTATCTGCCTACGCTTATCACCACCAGCGATGACCTGATGAAACAAGGCGTTCGCGTCATGCGTGAATACCTGGCGAAACACCCGAATCAGGCATTAGGACTTCATCTGGAAGGTCCGTGGCTCAATCTGGTGAAAAAAGGCACCCATAATCCGGGATTTGTCCGTCAACCGGACGCTGCGTTGGTTGATTTCCTGTGCGATAATGCTGACGTGATAACCAAAGTGACGCTGGCGCCAGAAATGGTCCCGGTAGAGGTCATCACCAAACTGGTAAATGCAGGTATCGTGGTTTCCGCCGGTCACTCCAATGCGACGGTAAAAGAGGCCAAAATCGGCTTCCGCGCAGGGATTACCTTTGCAACGCATCTGTTTAACGCCATGCCTTATATAACGGGCCGCGAACCGGGCCTGGCGGGCGCTATTCTTGACGAAGCCGATATTTATTGCGGTATCATCGCTGATGGTCTGCATGTTGACTACGTTAACATCCGTAATGCCAAGCGCCTGAAAGGCGACAAGCTGTGCCTGGTCACCGACGCGACCGCGCCAGCAGGTGCAAATATTGAACAGTTCATTTTCGCTGGTAAAACAATATACTACCGGAATGGATTGTGCGTTGATGAGAACGGTACATTGAGCGGTTCATCATTAACCATGATTGAAGGCGTACGCAATCTGGTCGAACATGCGAATATCGCTCTCGACGAAGTGTTACGCATGGCAACGCTCTACCCTGCTCGCGCCATTGGCGTCGACAAACGACTCGGCAGCATCGCGCCAGGCAAAGTAGCCAACCTGACTGCGTTTACGCACGACTTTAAAATCATCAAGACCATCGTTAATGGCAACGAGGTCGTTACTGAGTAAGAGAAAGAATGACACCAGGCGGACAAGCTCAAATAGGTAATGTTGATCTCGTAAAACAGCTTAACAGCGCGGCGGTTTATCGCCTGATTGACCAGCATGGGCCAATCTCGCGTATTCAAATTGCCGAGCAAAGCCAGCTTGCCCCCGCCAGCGTAACCAAAATTACGCGTCAGTTGATCGAACGCGGGCTGATCAAAGAAGTCGATCAGCAGGCCTCCACCGGGGGCCGCCGCGCTATCTCTATCGTCACCGAAACCCGCAATTTCCACGCCATTGGCGTACGTCTGGGCCGTCACGACACGACGCTCACGCTCTATGATATGAGCAGTAAAGTGGTCGCCGAAGAGCATTACCCTCTCCCGGAGCGCACCCAGGAAACGCTGGAGTATGCGCTGCTCAACACCATTGCCACTTTTATTGACAGCTGCCAGCGGAAAATCCGCGAGCTGATTGCGATTTCCGTCATCCTGCCCGGCCTGGTTGATCCTGAAAGCGGCGTCATTCGCTATATGCCGCACATTCAGGTCGAAAACTGGGGGCTGGTCGAGGCGCTCGAAAAACGCTTCAAGGTTACCTGCTTTGTCGGTCATGATATCCGCAGCCTGGCGCTGGCCGAGCACTATTTCGGGGCAAGCCAGGATTGCGAAGACTCCATTTTAGTGCGAGTTCACCGCGGAACCGGAGCGGGAATTATTTCCAATGGCCGAATTTTCATCGGTCGCAATGGCAACGTGGGCGAGATTGGTCACATTCAGGTTGAACCGCTGGGTGAGCGCTGTCACTGCGGTAACTTCGGCTGTCTGGAAACCATTGCCGCCAATGCGTCTATCGAGCACCGCGTGCAAAACTTACTGAAACAGGGTTATCCCAGCCGACTCACGCTGGATGATTGCAATATTAAAGCTATCTGTAAGGCGGCAAATAAGGGCGATAACCTGGCAGCAGAAGTGATTGAACACGTTGGTCGCCACTTGGGTAAAACCATCGCCATCGCCATCAACCTGTTTAACCCACAAAAAATCGTCATTGCAGGCGAAATTACTGAGGCAGATAAAGTGCTGCTGCCTGCAATAGAAAGCTGTATCAACACGCAGGCGTTGAAAGCGTTTCGCCACAATTTACCGGTGGTTCGTTCCACGCTGGATCACCGTTCCGCCATTGGCGCCTTTGCGCTGGTGAAGCGCGCGATGCTCAACGGGACATTGCTGCAACGTTTGCTGGAAAACTAATGCTCTCATATAGTAGTGGATTACTATAAGACTCATAACTAATTCCCTGGGTTGTTCATGACCATTAAGAATGTAATTTGTGATATCGACGGCGTGCTGATGCACGACAATGTCGCCGTACCGGGTGCGGCAGAATTTCTGACCGGGATCCTGGAAAAAGGCCTGCCGTTAGTTCTGCTGACTAACTATCCTTCACAGACCGGGCAAGATCTGGCAAACCGCTTCGCCACCGCGGGAGTGAATGTCCCCGATAGCGTCTTTTATACTTCCGCCATGGCTACCGCTGATTTTCTTCGTCGCCAGGAAGGGAAAAAAGCCTACGTGGTAGGTGAAGGCGCGTTAATTCATGAGCTGTATAAAGCCGGGTTTACCATTACCGACGTGAACCCCGATTTTGTGATTGTTGGCGAGACGCGTTCCTATAACTGGGACATGATGCATAAAGCGGCATATTTTGTCGCTAACGGCGCGCGTTTCATCGCCACAAACCCGGATACTCACGGCCGCGGCTTTTATCCCGCCTGCGGTGCACTGTGCGCCGGTATCGAGAAAATCTCTGGCCGTAAGCCGTTTTATGTCGGCAAACCCAGCCCGTGGATTATTCGCGCGGCGCTCAACAAAATGCAGGCGCACTCGGAAGAGACCGTTATCGTTGGCGATAACCTGCGTACCGATATTCTGGCGGGCTTCCAGGCCGGTCTGGAAACCATTCTGGTATTGTCTGGCGTCTCAACGCTTGACGACATCGACAGCATGCCGTTCAGACCGAGCTGGATTTATCCGTCCGTTGCTGAGATAGACGTCATTTAATCTCTTTGGCCGGATAACAATACCTGCAAGTTATCCGGCCTGAAAAACACGCCCATTCAATAAATTCATCCTTTCACTGCTGATTCATCAATAATAGCGCTCATTACATAATCTTTTTTCACCAATCAGCAATGACCATTGCGTTTTTTATTTTCCGTACCGTAATTCGCTTGCGCCCTCTCCCGCTTTGCGGCATTTTCTTTATCAAGCAAACATAAAAAGCATCACGCAACAGGTTAACGGAGAAGGTTATGTGTTCTATTTTTGGCGTATTCGATATTAAAACTGACGCAGTTGAACTGCGTAAAAAAGCCCTGGAATTATCTCGTCTGATGCGCCATCGCGGCCCGGACTGGTCAGGTATTTACGCCAGTGATAACGCCATTCTGGCGCACGAACGTCTGTCCATTGTCGACGTCAATGCCGGTGCTCAGCCGCTGTACAACGTGAAGAAAACGCATATCCTGGCGGTTAACGGTGAAATTTATAACCATCAGGCGCTGCGCGCGGAATACGGCGATCGCTATCAGTTCCAGACCGGTTCAGACTGCGAAGTTATCCTCGCGCTGTATCAGGAAAAAGGCCCGGAGTTCCTGGATGACCTACAAGGCATGTTTGCTTTTGCCCTGTACGACAGCGAACAGGACGCTTATCTGATTGGTCGCGATCACATCGGGATCATCCCACTGTATATGGGGTACGACGAACACGGTAACTTCTACGTCGCGTCTGAAATGAAAGCCCTGGTTCCGGTATGCCGCACAATCAAAGAATTCCCGGCCGGTAGCTATTTGTGGAGTAAGGACGGCGAAATTCGTCAGTACTATCAGCGTGATTGGTTTGATTACGATGCGGTCAAAGACAACGTGACTGACAAAAACGAGCTGCGTCAGGCGCTGGAAGATGCGGTGAAAAGCCATCTGATGTCAGATGTTCCTTATGGTGTACTGTTGTCCGGTGGTCTGGATTCCTCGGTCATTTCCGCGATTACGAAAAAATACGCGGCGCGCCGTGTTGAAGATCAGGAACGTAGCGAAGCCTGGTGGCCACAGTTGCACTCCTTCGCCGTCGGCCTGGAAGGCGCACCGGATCTGCAAGCCGCGCAAGAGGTCGCGAACCATCTGGGTACCGTGCACCATGAGATCCACTTCACCGTACAGGAAGGTCTGGATGCTATCCGCGACGTGATTTATCACATCGAAACCTACGATGTCACAACGATCCGCGCCTCAACGCCGATGTACTTAATGTCGCGTAAAATTAAAGCGATGGGCATTAAAATGGTGCTGTCGGGTGAAGGCTCTGACGAAGTATTCGGCGGCTATCTCTATTTCCACAAAGCGCCAGACGCGAAAGAGCTGCATGAAGAAACCGTGCGTAAGCTGCAGGCGCTGCATATGTTCGACTGCGCCCGCGCCAACAAAGCGATGTCTGCCTGGGGTGTGGAAGCTCGCGTGCCTTTCCTGGATAAGAAATTCCTTGATGTGGCGATGCGCATCAACCCGCAGGATAAAATGTGCGGCAACGGCAAAATGGAAAAACATGTGCTGCGCGAATGTTTTGAATCTTACCTGCCTGCCAGCGTCGCATGGCGTCAGAAAGAGCAGTTCTCTGATGGTGTCGGTTACAGTTGGATCGATACCTTGAAAGAGGTGGCTGCTGAGCAAGTTTCTGACCAACAACTGGAAACCGCCAGCTTCCGTTTCCCTTACAACACGCCATCGTCTAAAGAAGCGTATTTGTACCGTGAGATTTTTGAAGAATTGTTCCCGGTTGCCAGCGCGGCGGAATGCGTGCCTGGCGGACCATCAGTAGCCTGTTCTTCCGCCAAAGCGATTGAATGGGATGAAGCGTTTAAAACCATGAACGATCCCTCTGGTCGTGCGGTTGGCGTACATCAGTCCGCTTATAAATAAGTTAAGCCTTAGAAAAGAGCCCTACGGGGTTCTTTTTTTATGTCTGTTTTCTGTGCAAAAAAACAATTAATAACTAATAATTGCCGAATATTGCGCCATGCTGTTCGCAACCTAACCAAACAGTCACATTCCAGCTATTTTCAATGAAAAAGGGGTTGACGCTTCAAGGCTCAATACGCATAATGCGCCCCGCAACGCCGATAAGGTTACGCGAAAAAAAGATGGCTACGTAGCTCAGCTGGTTAGAGCACATCACTCATAATGATGGGGTCACAGGTTCGAATCCCGTCGTAGCCACCATCTTTTTTGCGGGAGTGGCGAAATTGGTAGACGCACCAGATTTAGGTTCTGGCGCCGCAAGGTGTGCGAGTTCAAGTCTCGCCTCCCGCACCATTCACCCGTAAGCGTTGCACGGATGGGGTATCGCCAAGCGGTAAGGCACCGGTTTTTGATACCGGCATTCCCTGGTTCGAATCCAGGTACCCCAGCCATTTTTTCTTCGATATAGCGGTTCACCGCAACGGTCATTGGGGTATCGCCAAGCGGTAAGGCACCGGTTTTTGATACCGGCATTCCCTGGTTCGAATCCAGGTACCCCAGCCATCGAAGAATATAATAGTATCAGGCTACGTAGCTCAGCTGGTTAGAGCACATCACTCATAATGATGGGGTCACAGGTTCGAATCCCGTCGTAGCCACCATATTAAGGACGTATCGACTCGTTCGGTAAAGCCAAAATATTGTTGGGGTATCGCCAAGCGGTAAGGCACCGGTTTTTGATACCGGCATTCCCTGGTTCGAATCCAGGTACCCCAGCCATCGAAGAATATAATAGTATCAGGCTACGTAGCTCAGCTGGTTAGAGCACATCACTCATAATGATGGGGTCACAGGTTCGAATCCCGTCGTAGCCACCATATTAAGGACGTATCGACTCGTTCGGTAAAGCCAAAATATTGTTGGGGTATCGCCAAGCGGTAAGGCACCGGATTCTGATTCCGGCATTCCGAGGTTCGAATCCTCGTACCCCAGCCAATTTCAAAAGTCGTCCACATTGTGGGTGCGCCCGTTGGGGTATCGCCAAGCGGTAAGGCTCTGGTTTCTGATACCAGCATTCCGAGGTTCGAATCCTCGTACCCCAGCCAATTTCAAAAGTCGTCCACATTGTGGGTGCGCCCGTTGGGGTATCGCCAAGCGGTAAGGCTCTGGTTTCTGATACCAGCATTCCGAGGTTCGAATCCTCGTACCCCAGCCAATTTCAAAAGTCGTCCACATTGTGGGTGCGCCCGTTGGGGTATCGCCAAGCGGTAAGGCTCTGGTTTCTGATACCAGCATTCCGAGGTTCGAATCCTCGTACCCCAGCCATATTAAAAAAGCTCGCTTCGGCGAGCTTTTTGCTTTTCTGCGTTTATCGCCAGATGGCGCTCCGCTTATCAGGCCTACGTATTTCCCCCGTAGGCCTGCCTGAATTACAATCCTAACGCATACTTCAAGGCCTGACGTTTCAGTACGCCTGCGCGCTCTGCGGCCATTAACCCGAGATTACGCATGATACGCAGCGGTTGCAGGTTGTTGCTGAATCCGGCGTAGAACAGATCCATCCCGCTCTGCATAATGAAATTATCAGTCATACGACGATTCTGATAGCGCTTCAGCACCGGCTGACTGGCCCAGGATTCACCGTAGCTGCGCGCATTAACCAGCACGTCAATCAGCGCATCCACATCACGGAACCCCAGATTAACGCCCTGCCCCGCCAGCGGATGAATGGTATGCGCGGCATCCCCCACCAGCGCCAGGCCTGGCTGGACATATTGTAGCGCGTGACGACGCGTAAGCGGGAATGCCCCCGCCGCCACAGGCGTAACGTTGCCGAGTCGCGACGGGAAGTGTTTGGCGATCTCCGCCTGCAGTTGCGACATGCTCAAACCCTGCAGTTGGCGGATACGCGCCGGTGAGTCATACCACACCAGCGAGGCCCAGTTATCAAACAGCGGTAAAAATGCGCGCGGACCGTCAGGCGTGAATTGTTGCCAGGTGCTGTCGCCAGGTGCGCTCTCGCATTGTACGGTGATTAACATGCAGGACTGCGCGTACTGCCAGGCATGAATACCAATCCCGACCATTTTCCGCACCTGAGAATTTGCGCCGTCCGCGCCGATCACCAGCTTCGCGCTGATTTTCTCACCGCCAGCCAGTTCAAGCTCGTGACGATCATCATGCTGATGCAGAGAGATCAATGACGCCGGTACGCGCAGCGTGACTTTCGGGTGGGCTTCCAGCGCCTGCCAGAGTGCCTGTTGCAGAACCGTGTTTTCCACCATATAACCCAGTAAAGGTAACTTAAGCTCGGCGGCATCAAACATTACATGGGCATTTTCCCATTCCCACGTTTCCAGACGACGGTAAGGATGACTGCGCATACCCTGAACCGTATCCCAGACCCCCAGCCCTTTCAGCAACGACACCGAGGCGGAGCTAATGGCGGAAATTCTGACATCGGGCTGTCCATCAGCCACAAACGGCGCGGGAACGGCATGTTCAATGACCGTTACCGTAAATCCATGCTGCGCCAGTCCAAGCGCCAGCGCGCCGCCGACCATCCCCCCGCCGACAATGGCAATTTCCGTTGGTTGATTTGTCATGTGGTCAATCATCCTGTTACATGTATTGTGTAAGTTTACAGGATTTTTTACCCCTTGAGGCTGACATCCGTCATACTGGTCACAACCGCGCCAAAGCAGTACACTATGCGCCCTGCATTTCAGCCACAATTTCGCAAGAGCAAGTCGATGACCAAAAAACTCCATATTAAAACCTGGGGCTGTCAGATGAACGAATACGATTCATCGAAGATGGCCGATCTGCTGGATGCCACTCATGGGTATCAACTGACCGACGTGGCGGAAGAAGCGGATGTGCTGCTGCTGAATACCTGCTCAATCCGTGAGAAGGCTCAGGAAAAAGTTTTCCATCAGTTGGGCCGCTGGAAGCTGTTAAAAGAGAAAAACCCCAATCTCATCATCGGTGTCGGTGGCTGTGTCGCATCTCAGGAAGGCGATCATATTCGCCAGCGCGCCCACTACGTCGATATTATTTTTGGGCCGCAGACTCTGCATCGCCTGCCGGAAATGATCAACAAAGTACGTGGAAGCACTAGCCGTAGCCCGGTAGTTGATATCAGTTTCCCGGAGATCGAAAAGTTTGACCGCCTGCCGGAACCGCGTGCTGAAGGTCCAAGCGCGTTTGTGTCCATCATGGAAGGCTGTAATAAATATTGTACCTACTGCGTGGTGCCCTACACCCGCGGTGAAGAAGTCAGCCGCCCGGCGGATGACATCCTGTTTGAAATCGCTCAGCTTGCGGCGCAAGGCGTGCGTGAAGTGAACCTGCTGGGGCAAAACGTGAACGCCTGGCGCGGTGAGAACTATGATGGCACGACAGGATCGTTTGCTGACCTGCTGCGCCTGGTTGCGGCGATCGACGGCATTGACCGTATCCGCTTCACCACCAGCCATCCGATCGAGTTCACCGATGATATCATTGAAGTTTATCGCGATACGCCGGAGCTGGTGAGTTTCCTGCACCTGCCGGTACAGAGCGGTTCAGATCGCGTACTGAATCTGATGGGACGCACCCATACCGCGCTGGAATATAAAGCGATCATTCGCAAACTGCGCGCGGCGCGTCCGGACATTCAGATTAGCTCAGATTTCATCGTTGGCTTCCCTGGCGAAACCACACAGGATTTCGAGCAGACCATGAAGTTGATTGCTGACGTGAATTTTGACATGAGCTACAGTTTTATCTTCTCTGCGCGTCCTGGCACCCCGGCTGCCGATATGGTTGACGACGTACCGGAAGAAGAGAAAAAACAGCGTCTGTATATCCTGCAGGAGCGTATTAACCAGCAGGCCATGGCCTGGAGCCGCCGTATGGTCGGCACAACCCAGCGTATTCTGGTTGAAGGCACATCACGTAAGAGCATCATGGAGTTGTCAGGGCGTACCGAAAACAACCGCGTGGTGAACTTTGAAGGCACCCCGGAAATGGTCGGTAAGTTTGTGGATGTTGAAATTACCGATGTCTGGACGAACTCCCTGCGCGGTAAAGTGGTGCGCACCGAAGACGAAATGGGCCTGCGCATCGCAGAATCCCCTGAGTCGGTCATTGCGCGTACCCGCAAAGAAAACGATCTGGGCGTCGGTATTTACCAGCCTTAATCTTCTGGCCCGTCAGCTCTGACGGGCCTTGTATTTCCTCCCGCAATCCCCATATTTATTGCAATGCTTGCGCCTTTTCCCTATGGCGTGAATAATTTCCTTAGATGCCGGTAAATGTTCAGCGTCCGGCGAGACATGCTAAAGAGGAACAGTTTGAACATAGACACTCGCGAAATCACCCTTGAACCCGCAGACAACGCCCGTCTGTTGAGCCTTTGCGGTCCATTTGATGACAACATCAAACAGCTGGAACGTCGCCTCGGCATCGAAATTAACCGTCGGGATAACCACTTTAAGCTGACAGGTCGCCCAATTTGCGTCACCGCTGCGGCTGATATTTTACGCAGCCTGTATGTCGATACCGCCCCAATGCGCGGTCAGACGCAGGACATTGAACCTGAGCAAATTCATCTGGCGATTAAAGAAGCGCGTGTGCTTGAGCAAAGCGCGGACAGCGTGCCGGAATTTGGCAAAGCGGTGAATATCAAAACCAAGCGCGGAGTGATTAAACCGCGTACGCCGAACCAGGCGCAGTACATCGCTAACATCCTCGATCACGACATCACCTTCGGCGTTGGCCCTGCGGGTACGGGTAAAACGTATCTTGCAGTTGCCGCTGCGGTCGATGCGCTTGAGCGCCAGGAGATCCGTCGAATTCTGCTGACCCGTCCGGCAGTGGAAGCAGGTGAAAAACTGGGCTTCCTGCCAGGCGATCTGAGTCAGAAAGTCGATCCCTATTTACGTCCGCTGTATGACGCGCTGTTCGAAATGCTCGGTTTTGAGAAGGTCGAAAAGCTGATCGAGCGTAACGTCATTGAGGTGGCACCGTTGGCCTATATGCGCGGTCGTACCTTAAACGATGCGTTCATCATCCTTGATGAGAGCCAGAACACCACCATCGAACAGATGAAAATGTTCCTGACCCGTATCGGCTTTAACTCCAAAGCGGTCATCACCGGCGATATCACTCAGATTGACCTGCCGCGTAGCACCAAGTCCGGTCTGCGTCATGCCATTGAGGTGCTGGCCGAAGTCGACGAGATTAGTTTTAATTTCTTCCATAGCGAAGACGTGGTTCGCCACCCGGTAGTCGCCCGTATCGTCACGGCGTATGAAGCCTGGGAAGAAGCAGAACAGAAACGAAAAGCCGAGCTGGCAGCGGAACGCAAGCGCGAAGCTCAGGAGCAGGAGCAAAAATGAGTCAGGTTATTCTCGATTTACAGCTGGCATGTGAAGACGAATCTGGTTTACCCACAGAAAGTCAGTTTCAGGGCTGGCTGGATGCGGTAATCCCGCAGTTTCAGGAAGAGTCTGAAGTGACGATTCGCCTGGTTGATGACGCGGAAAGCCACGAGCTGAACCTGACCTATCGCGGGAAGGATAAATCAACCAACGTGCTCTCTTTCCCGTTTGAAGCCCCGCCGGGCATTGAGATGCCACTGCTGGGCGATCTGATCATCTGCCGCCAGGTGGTTGAGAAAGAAGCGCAGGAGCAAGGTAAACCGCTTGAGGCCCACTGGGCGCACATGGTGGTGCACGGTAGCCTGCATTTACTCGGCTACGACCATATCGAAGATGATGAAGCGGAAGAAATGGAATCCCTTGAAACAGAGATTATGCTTGCTCTGGGCTATGAGGATCCGTACATTGCCGAGAAGGAATAAGCCGTCGGGCATCTGCCCGGGCTTCCCATGAAGCCATGCGCTGAGTTTACGCGCATTGAGCGACCTATTAACTAACATGAGAACCCATACGACGCCATGAGCGACGACAATTCACACAGTAGTGACACGTTAACCAGCAAAAAGGGATTTTTTTCCCTGTTACTGAGCCAACTTTTCCACGGTGAACCCAAAAACCGCGACGAACTGTTGGAGCTGATCCGTGATTCCGGGCAGAACGACCTTATCGATGAAGATACGCGTGATATGCTCGAAGGGGTGATGGACATTGCGGACCAGCGCGTTCGCGACATCATGATCCCCCGCTCTCAAATGATTACCCTGAAATGCAACCAGACCCTGGATGAATGCCTCGATGTCATTATCGAGTCAGCCCACTCGCGTTTCCCGGTGATCAGCGAAGACAAAGATCACATTGAAGGGATTCTGATGGCCAAAGATCTGCTGCCGTTTATGCGCAGCGATGCCGAAGCCTTCAGCATGGAGAAAGTGTTACGCCAGGCGGTTGTCGTACCGGAAAGCAAGCGTGTTGACCGCATGCTGAAAGAGTTCCGCTCCCAGCGTTATCATATGGCTATCGTCATCGACGAGTTCGGCGGTGTCTCTGGTCTGGTGACCATTGAGGACATCCTTGAACTGATCGTTGGTGAAATCGAAGATGAGTACGACGAAGAAGACGATATTGATTTCCGTCAGCTCAGTCGCCACACCTGGACCATTCGCGCGCTGGCGCCAATTGAGGACTTCAACGAAGCCTTTGGCACCCACTTTAGCGACGAAGAAGTCGATACCATTGGCGGTCTGGTTATGCAGGCCTTTGGTCATCTTCCCGCTCGTGGGGAGACTATCGACATTGATGGTTACCAGTTCAAAGTGGCAATGGCCGACAGCCGTCGTATTATTCAGGTTCATGTCAGAATTCCGGACGACTCACCCCAGCCCAAACTGGACGAATAAACCCGAAACTGGATCTAAGACTACATGGCATTTGCCTCACTAATTGAACGCCAGCGCATTCGCCTGCTGCTGGCGTTATTATTCGGTGCCTGCGGGACGCTGGCTTTCTCTCCGTATGACATCTGGCCTGCGGCGATCGTATCGCTGATGGGCCTGCAGGCTCTCACCCTTAACCGCCGTCCACTTCAGTCAGCCGCTATCGGCTACTTCTGGGGCCTGGGATTGTTTGGCTCCGGCATTAACTGGGTCTACGTCAGCATCGCGCAGTTTGGCGGTATGCCAGGTCCGGTTAACGTTTTCCTTGTGGTACTGCTTGCCGCCTACCTTTCACTCTATACCGGTCTGTTTGCTGGCGTGTTGTCACGCCTGTGGCCGAAAACAACCTGGCTACGCGTCGCCATTGCCGCGCCGGTTGTCTGGCAGATAACCGAGTTCCTGCGCGGCTGGGTCCTGACCGGCTTTCCGTGGCTGCAGTTTGGTTATAGCCAGATTGATGGCCCGTTAAAAGGGCTGGCGCCGGTGATGGGCGTTGAAGCGATTAACTTCCTGCTGATGATGGTCAGCGGCCTGCTGGCGCTGGCGCTGGTGACGCGCAACTGGAAACCGCTGATTGCTGGCGTGGTGCTTTTCGCTCTGCCCTTCCCGCTGCGCTATATCCAGTGGTATACGCTTGAGCCGGAAAAAACAACTCAGGTTTCGATGGTACAAGGTGACATTCCACAGTCACTCAAATGGGATGAGGGTCAGCTACTTAATACGCTGAAAATTTATCTCGACGCCACCCAGCCTGAAATGGGCAAATCACAGCTGATCATCTGGCCGGAGTCCGCTATCCCGGACCTGGAAATTAACCAGCAGCGTTTTTTGAGCATGATGGATGACCTGCTGAAATCGAAAAACAGCACGTTGATTACCGGTATCGTAGACGCGCGGCTGAATAAGCAGAACCGTTACGACACCTACAACACCATCATCACGTTGGGTAAAGACAGTCCGTACAGCTACGACTCCAGCAACCGCTACAACAAAAACCATCTGGTACCGTTTGGCGAGTTTGTTCCGCTGGAATCGATCCTGCGCCCGTTAGCGCCGTTCTTTGACCTGCCTATGTCGTCGTTCAGCCGCGGGCCGTATGTGCAGCCACAGCTGCATGCGCACGGCTTTAAGCTGACCGCAGCTATCTGCTACGAAATCATTCTTGGCGAACAGGTTCGCGATAACTTCCGCCCGGATACGGACTATCTGCTCACCATCTCTAACGATGCGTGGTTTGGTAAGTCTATCGGCCCGTGGCAGCACTTCCAGATGGCGCGTATGCGTTCCCTGGAACTGGCGCGCCCGCTGCTGCGTAGCACCAACAACGGTATTACGGCGGTGATTGGTCCACAGGGTGAGATTCAGGCGATGATCCCGCAGTTTACCCGCCAGGTTCTGACCACCAGCGTAACGCCAACCACGGGCTTAACCCCGTATGCCCGTACCGGTAACTGGCCGCTATGGCTGC
This sequence comes from Citrobacter sp. wls717, assembly GCF_005280955.1. Classification (NCBI taxonomy): domain Bacteria; kingdom Pseudomonadati; phylum Pseudomonadota; class Gammaproteobacteria; order Enterobacterales; family Enterobacteriaceae; genus Citrobacter; species Citrobacter sp. wls717. Next base: position 544,660 of record NZ_SZWW01000007.1, on the reverse strand, counting down.
TTACCGCACTGTTTGGCTTTGGCGCGCTGGTAATGAGCCTGCGCCAGCGTCGTAAATAACCTTCCTTCCCCGGGCCGGATAACGATGTGTTTATCCGGCCGACAAACTCCCTACCTTGCCCATTCTGGCACGTCTATTGCTTTGTTATACAAGGCAAACGCAGTTTTGGCTGAATGTGCAACCTGGTCGCACCAAAGTTGATCTTTGGTAGCACCTGAAACGTGCAACAAGATATTTTTGCCCCCAAATGGTGCGGCGCACTTCGCAAAAATAAACAATAACACAGCAAATTCTTTACATTCATCCAAACTAAATGTTAACAAACATATACAAGACTGCACGTTTAAGTAGCAAACAATAACAACATCACAATGGGTATCAATGCGTCCCTGGCGCAGACGATAAAGGAGTTGGATATGCAATTACGTAAGCTCGCCACTGCCATGCTGGTCATGGGAATGTCCGCCGGTCTGGCGCACGCAGAAGATGCGGCACCAGCGGCAGGCAGCACGCTGGACAAGATCGCCAAAAATGGCGTTATCGTTGTCGGTCACCGTGAATCATCGGTACCGTTTTCTTACTACGATAATCAGCAAAAAGTGGTCGGTTATTCACAGGATTACTCCAACGCCATCGTTGAAGCCGTGAAGAAAAAACTCAACAAGCCTGACCTGCAGGTAAAACTGATCCCGATTACCTCCCAGAACCGTATCCCGCTGCTGCAAAACGGTACCTTCGACTTTGAATGTGGTTCCACCACCAACAACGTCGAGCGTCAAAAACAAGCGGCATTCTCTGACACCATTTTCGTTGTCGGCACCCGTCTGCTAGCGAAAAAAGGCGGCGATGTCAAAGATTTCGCTGACCTGAAAGGCAAAGCCGTGGTCGTGACTTCGGGTACCACCTCAGAAGTGCTGCTGCACAAGCTGAACGAAGAACAAAAAATGGACATGCGCATCATCAGCGCGAAAGACCACGGTGACTCTTTCCGTACTCTGGAAAGCGGTCGCGCCGTTGCCTTTATGATGGATGACGCCCTGCTGGCTGGCGAACGCGCGAAGGCGAAAAAACCAGACAACTGGGAGATCGTCGGCAAGCCGCAGTCTCAGGAAGCCTATGGCTGCATGCTGCGCAAAGATGACCCTGAGTTCAAAAAACTAATGGACGACACGATCGCCAAGGCGCAGACCTCAGGCGAAGCGGAAAAATGGTTTGATAAGTGGTTTAAAAACCCAATTCCACCGAAGAACCTGAACATGAATTTCGAACTATCAGATGAGATGAAAGCTCTGTTCAAAGAACCGAATGATAAAGCGCTTAACTAACTAAAATAAATGGGAGGCTTCCCCTCCCTCTCGATTGCTACTCGGCACGGACAGACTATAAGCCTGATGGTCGTTCCCCATCAGGCCTGAAAACCGCAAAACGCTGAATAACAATCTTCGAGGGTAGCGCTGCTACCCTTTTTTTTCTGGAGTAGATTTATGTCTATAGACTGGAACTGGGGCATTTTTTTACAACAAGCCCCGTTCGGCAACACCACCTATCTCGGCTGGCTCTGGAGTGGTTTCCAGGTCACGGTCGCGTTATCCATTACGGCCTGGATTATCGCTTTCCTCATCGGTTCTTTATTCGGCATTTTACGTACAGTTCCCAACCGCTTCCTTGCCGGGATCGGCACGCTGTACGTTGAGCTGTTTCGTAACGTTCCGCTCATTGTCCAATTTTTTACCTGGTATCTGGTCATTCCTGAACTGTTGCCGGAAAACATTGGTATGTGGTTCAAGTCGGAACTGGATCCCAATATTCAGTTCTTCCTTTCATCCATGCTTTGTCTGGGGCTGTTTACCGCCGCGCGCGTCTGCGAGCAGGTTCGCGCTGCTATTCAGTCTCTGCCTCGTGGACAGAAAAACGCTGCGCTGGCGATGGGGCTGACGTTGCCGCAGGCTTATCGTTATGTTCTGCTGCCAAACGCTTACCGCGTGATTGTTCCGCCAATGACCTCAGAGATGATGAACCTGGTGAAGAACTCCGCGATCGCTTCTACTATCGGCCTGGTCGATATGGCGGCGCAGGCGGGGAAACTGCTGGATTACTCCGCCCACGCCTGGGAATCGTTTACGGCCATTACTCTGGCCTACGTGCTGATTAACGCTGTCATCATGCTGGTGATGAATCTCGTCGAACGCAAGATCCGCCTGCCGGGCAATATGGGAGGCAAATAATGTACGAATTTGACTGGAGTTCTATTGTCCCTTCCCTGCCGTATCTGCTGGATGGGCTGATGATCACGCTGAAAATTACCGTCACGGCGGTCGTCATTGGTATCGTATGGGGAACTATCCTGGCCGTCATGCGTCTGTCCAGCTTCGCGCCGATTGCCTGGTTTGCGAAAGGCTACGTCAACGTATTCCGTTCCATTCCACTGGTGATGGTACTGCTGTGGTTCTACTTGATTGTGCCCGGCTTCCTGCAAAACGTATTGGGTTTGTCGCCAAAGACCGATATTCGCCTGATCTCGGCGATGGTCGCGTTTTCAATGTTTGAAGCCGCGTACTACTCAGAGATTATCCGGGCAGGGATCCAGAGTATTTCTCGCGGGCAGTCCAGCGCCGCGCTGGCGCTGGGGATGACCCACTGGCAGTCGATGAAGCTCATTATTCTGCCGCAGGCCTTCCGCGCGATGGTGCCGCTGCTGCTTACCCAGGGTATCGTACTCTTCCAGGATACCTCGCTGGTCTATGTATTAAGTCTGGCAGACTTCTTCCGTACCGCCTCCACCATTGGCGAGCGTGACGGCACGCAGGTTGAAATGATCCTGTTTGCTGGCGCCGTTTATTTTGTATTCAGTCTGAGCGCATCGTTGTTGGTCAGCTATTTGAAGAAAAGGACAGTTTAATGATTACCCTGAAAAATGTTTCTAAATGGTATGGTCACTTTCAGGTGCTGACCGACTGCTCTACGGAAGTGAAAAAAGGTGAAGTGGTCGTGGTCTGCGGTCCTTCAGGTTCCGGTAAATCCACGCTTATCAAAACCGTGAACGGTCTGGAGCCGGTACAACAGGGCCTCATCACGGTTGATGGCACCGTGGTGAACGACAAAAAAACCGATCTGGCCAAACTGCGCTCCCGTGTGGGCATGGTGTTCCAGCACTTTGAACTGTTTCCACATCTGTCGATCATTGAAAACCTGACGCTGGCGCAGGTAAAAGTGCTGAAACGCGATAAAGCGCCTGCCCGCGCAAAAGCGCAGAAGCTGCTGGAGCGTGTCGGTCTGGCGGCCCATGCCGAAAAGTTTCCGGCTCAGCTCTCCGGGGGACAGCAACAACGTGTCGCCATCGCCCGGGCGCTGTGCATGGATCCTATCGCTATGCTGTTTGACGAACCGACGTCGGCGCTTGATCCTGAAATGATCAACGAAGTTCTGGACGTTATGGTTGAACTGGCCAATGAAGGGATGACCATGATGGTGGTTACCCACGAAATGGGCTTTGCGCGGAAAGTGGCGAACCGGGTGATCTTCATGGATGAAGGGAAAATTGTTGAAGACTCACCGAAAGAAGAGTTCTTCGCCAATCCGAAATCGGACCGCGCCAAAGACTTCCTCGCGAAAATCCTGCACTAATCTTGCTGGCGCGCACCGCTATGTGCGCGCCACCTCACGCTTTATCTCTTCACTCCTCGAAACAGGTACAGCCCAGCGTTAACCTTGTCACAAAGTCCCACTTACAAGGAGCAACAATGGCACTTCCTATCCTGTTTGATTGCGATCCAGGTCATGACGACGCTATCGCAATTGTTCTCGCCCTCGCCTCACCTGAACTGGATGTGAAAGCAATCACCTCTTCTGCCGGCAACCAGACGCCCGACAAAACGCTGCGTAACGTATTACGCATGTTAACGTTACTCAACCGTACGGATATCCCTGTAGCCGGCGGAGCCGTAAAACCGCTGATGCGCGATCTGATTATTGCCGATAACGTCCACGGTGAGAGTGGTCTGGATGGTCCGGCATTGCCGGAACCCGCTTTCGCTCCTCTGGACTGTACCGCCGTGGAACTGATGGCGAGAACCCTGCGCGAAAGCCCGGAACCGGTCACGATTGTCTCCACCGGGCCGCAAACTAACGTGGCATTGCTTCTGAACAGCCATCCTGAGCTGCACGCAAAAATCGCCCGTATCGTGATTATGGGCGGTGCGATGGGCCTCGGGAACTGGACGCCCGCGGCGGAATTCAATATCTATGTCGATCCTGAAGCCGCTGAGATCGTATTCCAGTCAGGTATCCCTGTGGTGATGGCAGGTCTGGACGTCACGCATAAAGCGCAAATACATCGTGAAGATACCGAGCGATTCCGCGCTATCGGCAACCCTGTTTCGACGATCGTGGCTGAACTACTCGACTTTTTCGTTGAATATCATAAAGACGAAAAATGGGGATTCATCGGCGCGCCGCTGCACGACCCGTGTACCATTGCCTGGCTGCTGAAACCTGAACTGTTTACTACCGTTGAACGTTGGGTTGGCGTGGAAACGCAGGGCAAATATACCCAGGGGATGACGGTGGTGGACTACTATTTCCTGAGCGGCAATAAACCTAACGCAACCGTGATGGTGGACGTTGATCGCCAGGGGTTTGTCGATTTGCTGGCAGAACGGCTGAAGTTTTACGCTTAATACACGCCGGATGGCGCTAACGCTTATCCGGCCTACAAAATCGTGCAGTTTGTAGGCCGGATAAGACGCTACGCGTCGCCATCCGGCAATAAGCGATCATGGCTCAAACGGTCTACGCTGAAACTGGTCATGACCGCATTTCGGGCACAGCGGCAGTACATCCGGAGTGTATACCGCTAAATGGAAGTGGCACTTCTCGCAGACCAGATTGCCCAGGCCAACCACCTCGCCGCTGTGATAAACCCCATGATGGCTAAGATCCTGAAACACTTCGCGCCATTCGAGCTGCGTTTTATCAGTAATATCGGCCAGTTCCTGCCAGATGCTCTCTTTGATAACCCGCATAAAGACGCTGTCAGTCTCTTCATCGAGACTCTCTTCATAACTCAACGCAAACTCTTCCAGGTCGCGTCTGACGGCCCGGGTGACCTCTTCCACCTCGGTTCGCGTTAACTCCCCGGTCTGCATAACTCGCTGACGCGCCTGCTCCACCAGCGCATCAATATCGCGTTCGCCGTTACGCAGGCGTTCGCTCAGTGAAGCCACCAGTTCACGGTAATATTGAGCAACCTTGTTCATCACTTCACCTCCTGGGTCGTTAACTGTCTATAATAATAGACGTTATTTACGCTACGCTTTGCAAGACTGTCCACAGAGTGTGTAAATTCGTGCAAGAATTATCCTTGCGGGAATTCAACGCTGAATGCGCGAAAGGCTGTTTTGGCGCGGGCGTTTGGGCTATGCTATGCGGATCTGAAACACCACATCTAGAGCTACGTTTGTAGCTGTATTGAAAACAGGACCACTGGCTGCCATGCAAGAGCAATACCGCCCGGAAGAGATAGAATCCAAAGTACAGCTTCACTGGGATGAGAAGCGCACATTTGAAGTGACCGAAGACGAGAGCAAAGAGAAGTATTACTGCCTGTCTATGCTTCCCTATCCTTCTGGTCGACTACACATGGGCCACGTACGTAACTACACCATCGGTGACGTAATCGCCCGCTACCAGCGCATGCTGGGCAAAAACGTACTGCAGCCCATTGGCTGGGATGCGTTCGGTCTGCCTGCGGAAGGCGCTGCGGTTAAAAACAACACCGCTCCGGCACCGTGGACGTACGACAACATCGCCTACATGAAAAACCAGCTCAAAATGCTGGGCTTTGGTTATGACTGGAGCCGCGAGCTGGCGACCTGCACCCCGGAATACTACCGTTGGGAACAGAAGTTCTTCACCGAGCTGTATAAAAAAGGCCTGGTATATAAGAAAACCTCTGCAGTCAACTGGTGCCCGAACGATCAGACCGTTCTTGCCAACGAGCAAGTTATCGACGGCTGCTGCTGGCGTTGCGATACCAAAGTTGAGCGTAAAGAGATCCCGCAGTGGTTCATTAAAATCACCGCTTACGCTGACGAACTGCTGCGCGATCTGGATAACCTGGATCACTGGCCGGACACCGTTAAGACCATGCAGCGCAACTGGATCGGTCGTTCTGAAGGTGTGGAAATCACCTTCGACGTGAACGGTTACGACAACACGCTGACCGTCTATACCACCCGTCCGGACACCTTTATGGGTGCGACCTACCTGGCCGTTGCCGCAGGTCATCCGCTGGCGCAGAAAGCCGCCGCGAACAACCCTGAACTGGCGGCCTTCATTGACGAATGCCGCAACACCAAGGTTGCTGAAGCCGAAATGGCGACCATGGAGAAGAAAGGCGTCGACACTGGCTTTAAAGCCGTTCACCCGCTGACTGGCGAAGAGATCCCGGTTTGGGCGGCAAACTTTGTCCTGATGGAATACGGCACTGGCGCAGTGATGGCCGTTCCGGGTCACGATCAGCGCGACTACGAATTTGCCACCAAATATGGCCTGACCATCAAGCCGGTCATTCTGACCGCCGAAGGCGCAGAGCCGGATCTGTCGGAACAAGCTCTGACCGAAAAAGGCGTGCTGTTTAACTCCGGTGAGTTCGATGGCCTCGACTTCGAAGCTGCCTTCAACGCCGTTGCTGACAAGCTGGTCGCAAAAGGCGTGGGTGAGCGTAAAGTTAACTATCGTCTGCGCGACTGGGGCGTTTCCCGTCAGCGTTACTGGGGTGCGCCGATTCCGATGGTGACGCTGGAAGACGGTACCGTACTGCCGACACCAGAAGATCAACTGCCGGTTATTCTGCCGGAAGACGTGGTCATGGACGGCATCACCAGCCCGATCAAAGCCGATCCTGAGTGGGCGAAAACCACCATTAACGGCATGCCTGCGCTGCGTGAGACCGACACCTTCGATACCTTTATGGAGTCCTCCTGGTACTACGCGCGTTATACCTGCCCGCAGTACAACGAAGGCATGCTGGATCCAGAGGCCGCTAACTACTGGCTGCCAGTTGATATCTACATTGGCGGTATCGAACACGCCATCATGCACCTGCTCTACTTCCGCTTCTTCCATAAGCTGATGCGCGACGCGGGCATGGTGAACTCTGACGAACCGGCTAAACAACTGCTGTGTCAGGGCATGGTGCTGGCTGATGCGTTCTATTACGTCGGCGCTAACGGCGAGCGTAACTGGGTTTCTCCGGTTGATGCCATCGTTGAACGCGACGAAAAAGGTCGTATCGTGAAGGCGAAGGACGCCGAAGGTCATGAACTGGTGTATACCGGCATGAGCAAGATGTCCAAGTCCAAAAACAACGGCATCGACCCGCAGGTGATGGTTGAGCGTTACGGCGCGGACACCGTGCGTCTGTTTATGATGTTCGCCTCTCCGGCTGACATGACCCTGGAGTGGCAGGAATCCGGCGTTGAAGGGGCTAACCGCTTCCTGAAACGTGTCTGGAAACTGGTTTACGAGCATACTTCTAAAGGTGATGTTGCTGCCCTGAACGTTGCTGCTCTGAGCGAAGATCAAAAAGCGCTGCGTCGCGACGTACACAAAACTATCGCTAAAGTCACCGATGATATCGGTCGTCGTCAGACCTTTAACACCGCAATTGCGGCGATTATGGAACTGATGAACAAGCTGGCGAAAGCGCCGCAGGAAGACGAGCAGGACCGCGCCCTGATGCAGGAAGCGTTGCTGGCCGTTGTGCGTATGCTTAACCCGTTCACCCCACACGTTTGCTTCACCCTGTGGCAGGCGCTGAAAGGCGAAGGTGATATCGATAACGCACCGTGGCCAGTAGCTGACGAAAGCGCTATGGTTGAAGACTCAACGCTGGTTGTCGTTCAGGTTAACGGTAAAGTACGTGGCAAAATCACCGTTCCGGTAAACGCCACCGAAGAACAGGTTCGTGAACGTGCTGGCCAGGAACACCTGGTGGCAAAATATCTTGATGGCGTTACCGTGCGTAAAGTGATTTACGTACCGGGTAAACTCCTCAATCTGGTCGTTGGCTAAGCGCGGGAGGAAGCGTGCGACTTCTGACAACATTGTTGTTATCTCTGGCGGTGCTGGTCACCGCCGGGTGTGGTTGGCATCTGCGTAGTACTACGCAGGTTCCACCCTCAATGAAAACCATGATCCTGAACTCTGGCGATCCGAATGGTCCATTAAGCCGCGCTGTGCGTAATCAGCTGCGTCTGAACGGCGTTACGCTGCTTGAAGACGGTACCATGCGCAAAGATGTGACGTCCTTACGCCTTGGCGCGGTCAGCATTTCGCAGGATACGGCGTCGGTATTCCAGAATGGTCAAACGGCTGAATACCAGATGGTGATGTCCGTAAGCGCTACCGTACTGATTCCGGGACATGATATTTACCCCATCAGCGCCAAAGTTTATCGTTCGTTCTTTGACAACCCACAGGCTGCACTGGCGAAGGATAACGAGCAGGACATGATCATCAAAGAGATGTACGACAAAGCGGCAGAACAGTTGATTCGTAAGCTGCCAAGTGTACATTTGGCCGATACTCAGTCATCCAGTGTGGATGCTGAGCCAGCAGCGACGAAACCTGCAGCGCCTGCGTCATCTCCGGCGCGTGTTTCCACCACGCTGGGTAACTGATGCTCAAGCTGTACCCTGAACAACTCCGCGCACAGCTCAATGAAGGGCTGCGCGCGGCGTATTTACTACTGGGCAACGATCCCCTTTTATTGCAGGAAAGCCAGGATGCCATCCGTCTGGCTGCCGCAACGCAAGGATTCGAAGAACACCACGCTTTTACTCTGGACACCAGCACCGACTGGGGAGAAATATTTTCACTCTGCCAGGCGATGAGCCTGTTTGCCAGCCGTCAAACGCTACTCCTGCAGTTGCCTGAAAATGGCCCCAATGCCGCCATTAACGAACAACTCGCTTCGCTCGTTACTTTGCTTCATGACGATCTGCTGCTGATTGTTCGCGGCAACAAACTGACTAAGGCGCAGGAAAACGGCGCATGGTATACCGGGCTGGCGAATAACGCGGTTCAGGTTAGCTGCCAGACGCCGGAACAAGCACAGCTTCCACGCTGGGTTGCTGCAAGAGCGAAACTTAACAACCTGCAACTGGATGACGCAGCCAATCAGCTATTATGCTATTGCTATGAAGGTAACCTGTTAGCACTGGCGCAAGCCCTTGAGCGGTTAGCGTTGCTATGGCCTGATGGCAAACTCACGCTACCTCGCGTAGAGAAAGCCGTTAACGATGCCGCGCACTTTACCCCATTCCACTGGGTGGATGCGCTGCTGATGGGCAAAAGCAAGCGCGCGTTGCACATCCTGCAACAGTTACGCCTTGAGGGCAGCGAGCCGGTTATTTTACTGCGTACGATACAGCGCGAATTGCTGTTGCTGGTCAACCTGAAACGGCAGTCGGCCCATACGCCCTTACGCACGTTGTTTGATAAACATCGTGTGTGGCAAAATCGCCGTGGCATGATGGGAGACGCGCTTAACCGGCTAAATCCGGCACAGCTGCGTCAGGCCGTGACGCTGTTAACGCGTACGGAAATTACGCTTAAACAAGACTATGGTCAGTCAGTATGGGCGGAACTTGAGGGACTTTCCCTTTTGCTCTGCCATAAATCGCTGGCCGATGTTTTTATTGATGGTTGATATGAAATCATTGCAGGCTCTGTTCGGCGGCACCTTTGATCCGGTGCATTATGGTCATCTTAAACCGGTTGAAATTCTGGCTAATCTGATTGGCCTTTCCCGGGTCATCATCATGCCCAATAACGTGCCGCCACATCGCGCGCAACCCGAAGCGTCCGGCGAACAACGTAAGCGCATGGTTGAACTGGCCATTGCTGATAAGCCGCTGTTTTCTCTGGATGAACGCGAACTCAAACGCGATACCGCCTCCTACACCGCGCAAACGCTACAAGAGTGGCGTGAAGAGCAAGGTCCGGACGTGCCGTTAGCGTTTATTATTGGTCAGGACTCGCTGCTAACCTTTCCGTCCTGGCATGACTACGACACGATTTTGGGTAACACGCATCTTATTGTGTGCCGACGCCCGGGCTACCCACTCGAGATGGCGCAGGAAAAGCACCAGCAGTGGCTGGAGGATCATCTGACCCATTCGCCGGAAGACCTGCACAACCTGCCCTGCGGGAAAATTTACCTGGCCGAAACGCCGTGGTTTAACATCTCCGCCACGCTGATCCGCGAGCGCCTGGAAAAAGGGGAGCCGTGCGACGACTTACTGCCGGGCGCTGTGCTTGACTATATCAATCAACAAGGGTTGTACCGCTAAGCGCCTTGCGTAATGCCGCCAGCAGTCGGTTATTCTCTTCCATGCTGCGAACGGCTACGCGATAATAGCGCGTATCCAGCCCCGGATAGTTAGCGCAACTGCGGATCAAAACATGTTGTTCGAGCATGGCGCGTTGCAGATCAACATCCGTCAGATCGCAGCGTAATAAACGATAATTTGCCCGGCCGGGATACACCGTCAGGCCGGACAGTTCTTGCAACTGTAGATCAAACCGCGCGCCCTCTTGCTCCAGCCATTTCCACGTCGCCTGCTGATAGGCGCTATCGCGTAAAATAATCTCGCCTGCAAGGGCAGCAAACGCATTAATTGACCACGGCATTTGTTGGCTACGCATCTGTGCAACGGCGTGCTGGTTACTGTTGACCAGATACCCCAAACGCAATCCCGGTATCGCATAGAATTTAGTCAACGAGCGCAGCACCCAAATATGTGGATTCCCGTGCAGCAGCGGGATAAATCCCGGCTCACCGGCAATAAAATCAATAAACGCTTCATCAAGGATCAGATTGATCCCAAGCCGCTCACAACGGGTGGCAATCTCACGTAGCAGGTGGTTATCTGGCAGTAAACCGGTAGGATTGTTAGGCGTACAGAGAAACAGGCAGTCCAGCTCAGAGGTTAACTCATCAAGAATCGCCTCGGTAAGTTGCCAGCCATCCTCTTCACGCAGCGCAAATTCATGAATCGCACACTCCCCCCATTGCAACGCCCGACGATATTCCGCAAATCCGGGCGTAACGATCATCGCATGACGTGGCTTAAGGCCATGCACCAGGGTAAAAATAGACTCGGTCTCACCGTTTCCGGCCAGGATCCACGAGGCCGGGATCTGATGATGATCCGCCAGCGCCGCATGCAATTGAGCGTAATCGACATCCGGGTAACGCTCCGCGCAGTCCAGATTGTCGATAATCGCGCGTTTTAAACTTGCCGGCATACCCAGCGGGTTAATATTCGCGCTAAAATCCAGCAATTGTTCAGGCGAGATACCCAACAATTCGGCGGCTTCTCGGGTATTACCACCATGCGCGCTCTTCAATAAAGACATCGTGCCGCTCCACGTAAAAAAGGGTATTTTAGTGAAAAAACTCTGCGCAATCAGGGCAAACATCATATTTTGTGCGAATAGCTTCACGAGGAAAACATGAGACTCTGGTTAGTACGGCATGGCGAAACCGACGCCAATGTCGCCGGATTATACAGCGGCCACGCCCCCACCTCGCTAACGGAGCGGGGGATCGCACAGGCGCAAACAGTGGGCAAGCTGTTACGCAATCTTCCTGTCGACAATGTTCTTTGCAGCGAACTCGAACGCGCCCGCCATACAACCCGGTTGATCTTAGGCGATCGCGACCTCCCTGTGCGCATTATGCCTGAACTGAATGAGATGTTTTTTGGTGACTGGGAAATGCGCCACCATCGCGATTTAGCGCGCGAAGACGCTGAAAATTACGCCTTATGGTGTAATGACTGGCAGAACGCAACGCCAACGAATGGCGAAGGCTTTCAGGCATTTTCTCAGCGGGTTGAACGCTTCATTGCCCAACTTGCCGATTATAAAGCGTGTCAAAACCTGCTGGTGGTGAGTCATCAGGGCGTGCTGAGCGTGTTGGTCGCCCGCCTGCTGTCCATGCCGGCTGCGGCAATGTGGCATTTCCGCGTCGAACAAGGCTGCTGGAGCACAATAGATTTATGTGACGATTTCGCGGTTCTGAAAGTGCTTAACAGCCGGGCCGCATGGGACGACGGGGAGTGAATGCGCGGTTTTTTCTGCCGAAGGGCCTCTCTCCCATTGACACCCCCTGACAGGCTGTTATCCTCCGCAACCTGACTTTTCCCGCCCTTCAGAGCTTTGCAGAAATTGTTTTACAAAAATGGCGATGCATTCTGTGGCGTGGGGTGGGATGATAGCGCACTTCAAAAGCGCTTTCGGAGACATTTGTCCCGATATCGCCTCTGGTTCAGGTATACTAACAGACGTTTTTAACTCTTTTCACCCAGGGGGAACACTTGCAGGGTAAAGCACTCCAGGATTTTGTAATCGACAAAATTGATGACCTGAAAGGTCAAGACATCATCGCCTTAGACGTTCAGGGTAAATCCAGTATCACTGATTGCATGATTATCTGCACCGGTACATCCAGCCGTCACGTTATGTCTATCGCAGATCACGTTGTTCAGGAGTCCCGCACTGCCGGCCTGCTGCCGCTCGGCGTGGAAGGCGAGAACGTCGCTGACTGGATCGTCGTTGACCTCGGCGATGTGATTGTCCACGTGATGCAGGAAGAAAGCCGTCGCCTGTATGAACTGGAAAAACTCTGGAGTTAATGCGTGAAGCTGCAACTTGTCGCTGTGGGTACGAAAATGCCTGACTGGGTACAAACCGGATTTACCGAATATCTGCGTCGGTTTCCGAAAGATATGCCTTTTGAGCTGATCGAAATCCCGGCAGGAAAACGCGGCAAGAACGCGGACATTAAACGCATTCTCGACAAAGAGGGTGAGCAGATGCTGGCCGCCGCAGGCAAAAACCGCATCGTCACCCTTGATATTCCGGGCAAACCCTGGGACACGCCGCAACTGGCGACCGAACTGGAGCGCTGGAAACTGGACGGTCGTGACGTCAGTCTGCTGATCGGCGGGCCGGAAGGTCTTTCTCCCGCCTGTAAAGCCGCGGCGGAACAAAGCTGGTCACTCTCTGCATTAACCCTACCTCACCCTCTTGTTCGGGTTCTGGTCGCAGAGAGTCTGTACAGGGCGTGGAGCATTACCACCAACCATCCTTATCACCGTGAGTGATCATTGATTCTTGAGTAGATTAAGCAGCGGATGAAACTACAGAATTCTTTTCGCGACTATTCGGCTGAGTCCGCGCTGTTTGTGCGCCGGGCGCTGGTCGCTTTTTTGGGGATTTTGCTGCTGACCGGCGTGCTGATCGCCAACCTGTATAATCTGCAAATCGTTCGCTTTACTGATTATCAGACCCGTTCGAACGAAAACCGCATTAAACTGGTACCCATTCCTCCCAGTCGCGGCATTATTTATGACCGTAACGGAATTCCGCTTGCCCTTAACCGCACCATTTATCAGATTGAAATGATGCCGGAGAAGGTAGATAACATTCAGGATACGCTCGACGCGCTGCGCAACGTCGTAGACCTGACGGATGACGATATTGCCGCGTTTAAAAAAGAGCGCGCCCGTTCACACCGCTTCACCTCTATTCCGGTAAAAACCAACCTGACGGAAGTTCAGGTCGCACGGTTTGCCGTAAATCAATATCGCTTTCCTGGCGTTGAAGTTAAAGGCTATAAACGCCGCTATTACCCTTACGGTTCCGCCCTGACCCACGTGATTGGCTACGTATCGAAGATCAACGATAAAGACGTGGACCGCCTGGACAAAGACGGCAAACTGGCTAACTACGCTGCGACGCATGATATTGGTAAGCTCGGTATTGAACGTTACTATGAAGACGTACTGCATGGGCAGACCGGCTATGAAGAAGTTGAAGTCAACAACCGCGGTCGTGTCATTCGTCAGTTGAAAGAGGTCGCGCCGCAGGCCGGGCATGATATTTACCTCACGTTGGATTTGAAGCTCCAGCAGTATATTGAAACGCTGCTGGCGGGTAGCCGCGCCGCCGTGGTGGTCACCGACCCGCGTACCGGTGGCGTTCTGGCGCTGGTCTCCATGCCAAGCTACGACCCGAACCTGTTTGTGGATGGCATCTCCAGTAAAGATTACTCCGGGTTGCTCAATGATCCGAATACCCCATTAGTTAACCGCGCCACGCAAGGCGTTTATCCTCCGGCGTCGACGGTTAAGCCTTACGTGGCGGTTTCTGCGTTAAGCGCGGGCGTCATCACCCGCAATACCGGTCTGTTCGATCCGGGCTGGTGGCAGTTACCCGGCTCTGAGAAACGTTACCGCGACTGGAAAAAATGGGGTCACGGCCACCTGAACATTACCCGCTCTCTGGAAGAGTCCGCGGATACGTTTTTCTATCAAATCGCCTATGATATGGGGATAGACCGGCTTTCGGAGTGGATGAGCAAGTTTGGCTATGGCCAATATACGGGTATCGATCTTGCCGAAGAACGTTCCGGGAACATGCCAACCCGTGAATGGAAGCAAAAACGGTTTAAAAAACCATGGTACCAGGGTGATACCATTCCGGTCGGCATCGGTCAGGGTTACTGGACGGCAACCCCTATCCAGATGAGTAAAGCGCTGATGATCCTTATCAACGACGGTTTGGTAAAAGTCCCGCATCTGCTGATGAGCACGGCAGAAAATGGCAAGCAAGTGCCATGGGTTCAGCCGCACGAACCGCCCGTTGGCGATATTCATTCCGGTTACTGGGAAATCGCCAAAGACGGTATGTACGGTGTCGCTAACCGCCCTAACGGGACTGCACATAAATATTTCGCTGGCGCGCCTTACAAAATTGCGGCGAAATCCGGTACCGCACAGGTCTTTGGCCTGAAAGCGAATGAAACCTATAACGCGCATAAGATCGCCGAACGTTTACGTGACCACAAGTTAATGACGGCCTTCGCACCCTATGATAAACCCCAGGTCGCTGTCGCCATGATCCTTGAAAACGGCGGCGCGGGTCCGGCAGTGGGGACGATTATGCGCCAGATCCTTGACCACATTATGTTGGGCGACAACAACACCAATCTGCCTGCGGAAAACCCAGCGGTTGCAGCAGCTGAGGACCAATAATCGTGACGGATAATCCGAACAAAAAAACATTTTGGGACAAAATCCACATCGATCCCACAATGTTGCTTATTTTGCTGGCTCTGCTGGTCTACAGCTCGCTGGTCATCTGGAGCGCCAGCGGCCAGGATATTGGCATGATGGAGCGTAAGGTCGGCCAGATCGCGATGGGTCTGGTCATCATGGTGGTGATGGCGCAAATTCCCCCCAGGGTTTATGAAGGTTGGGCGCCCTATCTGTATATCTTCTGTATCATTCTGTTGGTGGCGGTTGACGCCTTCGGCGCTATTTCCAAAGGCGCTCAGCGCTGGCTGGATTTGGGTATCGTGCGCTTTCAGCCTTCTGAAATCGCCAAGATTGCCGTGCCGCTGATGGTCGCGCGCTTCATCAACCGCGACGTCTGCCCGCCATCGCTAAAAAATACCGCGATTGCGCTGGTGCTGATTTTTATGCCCACGCTGCTGGTTGCCGCTCAGCCTGACCTCGGCACCTCAATTCTGGTTGCCCTTTCTGGTCTGTTTGTCCTGTTCCTTTCCGGTTTAAGCTGGCGTTTAATCGGTGTGGCAGTAGTTTTGGTCGCCGCGTTTATTCCGATACTGTGGTTCTTCCTGATGCATGACTACCAGCGTCAGCGCGTCATGATGTTACTTGATCCAGAAACCGATCCGCTGGGCGCGGGCTATCACATTATTCAGTCTAAAATTGCTATTGGTTCCGGCGGATTACGCGGTAAAGGCTGGCTGCACGGTACGCAGTCGCAGCTTGAGTTTTTACCCGAACGCCACACTGACTTTATCTTCGCCGTCTTAGCGGAAGAACTGGGTCTGGTGGGGATCCTGATTTTGCTGACGCTGTACATTTTGCTGATTATGCGCGGGTTGTGGATCGCTGCTCGCGCACAAACCACCTTTGGTCGCGTCATGGCGGGTGGTTTAATGTTGATATTATTCGTTTATGTCTTCGTAAATATTGGTATGGTGAGCGGTATTCTACCTGTGGTTGGGGTTCCACTCCCATTGGTCAGTTACGGAGGCTCGGCACTGATCGTGCTGATGGCCGGGTTCGGGATTGTTATGTCGATCCACACCCATAGAAAAATGTTGTCGAAAAGCGTGTAAGGGGTACGCAATGCGTAAGCAGTGGCTTGGTATCTGCATCGCAGCAGGAATGCTCGCGGCGTGTTCGAATGATGATGGTCAGCAACAGGTTGCTGTCGCGCCGCAGCCTGCGGTGTGTAATGGTCCGATTGTTGAAATCAGCGGGGCCGATCCGCGCTTTGAACCCCTGAACCCAACGGCGAATCAGGACTACCAGCGTGATGGTAAGAGCTACAAAATAGTCCAGGATCCCTCCCGCTTTAGCCAGGCTGGGCTTGCCGCTATTTATGATGCGGAGCCTGGAAGCAATTTAACCGCGTCTGGTGAAGCG
This sequence comes from Citrobacter sp. wls717, assembly GCF_005280955.1. Taxonomy (NCBI): domain Bacteria; kingdom Pseudomonadati; phylum Pseudomonadota; class Gammaproteobacteria; order Enterobacterales; family Enterobacteriaceae; genus Citrobacter; species Citrobacter sp. wls717. The sequence goes on along the minus strand of NZ_SZWW01000007.1, from coordinate 528,128 downwards.
TTTGACCCAATGCAGTTGACCGCTGCGCACCCGACGCTGCCGATCCCAAGCTATGCCAGAATCACCAACCTGGCAAACGGCAGGATGATCGTCGTACGCATTAACGATCGCGGCCCTTATGGCAACGATCGCGTCATTTCACTTTCACGTGCCGCCGCAGATCGACTGAACACGTCTAACAACACCAAAGTGCGTATCGACCCTATCATCGTCGCGCAGGATGGTTCATTATCCGGCCCGGGAATGGCCTGCACAACTGTGGCGAAACAAACCTATGCCCTGCCGGCTCGTCCTGATTTAAGCGGTGGCGGCGCGATGTCTTCCGCACCGGATGCGGGTCAGCCGCAAAACGATATCCGCCCTATCAGTAATTCCACGCTGAAAAGCGAGGATACCAGCGGTGCGCCGGTCAACAGCAGTGGTTTCCTCGGCGCGCCGACAACGCTTGCTGCCGGTGTACTTGAAGGCAGCGACCCCACGCCTGCACCACAACCTGTAACCGCCGCTCCCGCAGCGTCAACTGCCCCGGTATCCGCGCCAGCGACCGTTACCGCGCCAGTTGCTGCGACCAACGGACGCTATGTCGTTCAGGTCGGTGCCGTTAGCGATCAAACCCGTGCGCAGCAGTATCAAAAGCGCTTAAGCCAGCAGTTTGGCGTCCCTGGACGGGTAGTGCAAAACGGCGCGGTATGGCGTATTCAGATGGGGCCATTCGCCAGTAAAACTGAAGCCTCCTCATTGCAGCAGCGTCTTCAATCCGAGGCGCAATTACAGTCCTTCATCACCGGCATGTAATAACGTAAACCGGGTATCTGAATTGTCAATTTCCGTAAATGACATTAACAAAGTCACGCGGAAAGTCAGATGCCTGCCCGTTATGCATTTGCTATAGTAGGGCACTTTTTTTTAATTTCATCACGGACGTCGTAGTTCAGACCATGAAGACCACTTTTTCCGCTCGTTTCGTGCAGCGTATGGCGCTCACCGCGGCTCTCTGCGCAGCTACTCTCTCTGCTGCCCATGCCGATGACCTGAATATTAAAACCATGATCCCCGGCGTTCCGCAGATCGATGCGGAGTCGTATATCCTGATTGATTACAACTCAGGTAAAGTTCTGGCAGAACAGAATGCTGACACTCGCCGCGACCCCGCCAGCCTGACCAAGATGATGACCAGCTACGTTATCGGCCAGGCGATGAAAGCCGGGAAGTTCAAAGAAACCGATCTGGTCACCGTCGGCAATGACGCATGGGCTACGGGTAACCCAGTCTTTAAAGGTTCATCGCTGATGTTCCTCAAGCCAGGCATGCAGGTTCCTGTCTCTCAGTTGATCCGTGGTATTAACCTGCAGTCCGGGAACGACGCATGTGTGGCGATGGCTGACTTCGCTGCCGGCAGCCAGGATGCTTTCGTCGGCCTGATGAACAGCTATGTGAACGCGCTGGGTCTGAAAAACACCCACTTCCAGACCGTTCATGGTCTTGATGCTGACGGTCAGTACAGCTCAGCCCGCGATATGGCGATGATTGGTCAGGCGCTGATTCGCGATGTGCCTAATGAATACTCTATCTATAAAGAAAAAGAGTTCACCTTTAACGGCATTCGTCAGTTAAACCGTAACGGTCTGCTGTGGGATAACAGCCTGAATGTCGACGGTATCAAAACCGGTCACACCGATAAAGCTGGCTATAACCTTGTTGCATCCGCAACCGAAGGCCAGATGCGTCTGATCTCCGCCGTAATGGGTGGCCGCACCTATAAAGGTCGCGAAACCGAAAGCAAAAAACTGCTGACCTGGGGCTTCCGTTTCTTCGAAACCGTCAACCCGCTGAAAGTGGGTAAAGAATTTGCCTCAGAACCCGCCTGGTTTGGTAACACCGATCGCGCATCGTTAGGTGTCGATAAGGATGTCTACCTGACTATTCCGCGCGGTCGTATGAAAGATCTGAAAGCAAGTTATGTGCTGAACACCACTGAACTGCACGCGCCGCTGCAGAAAAACCAGGTTGTCGGCACCATCAACTTCCAGCTTGATGGCAAAACCATCGAGCAGCGCCCACTGGTCGTGCTGCAGGAAATCCCGGAAGGCAACTTCTTTGGGAAAATCATTGATTACATTAAATTAATGTTCCATCACTGGTTTGGCTAAAAATCGAACACTTGAAAGTGTGATTTACGTCCCCATATACTAGGTATCCAGATAACTCCCACGCGCTGTGGGAGTTATTATTTTTTGATGTAACGCCGGAGCTGACATGAAAACCAAACTTAACGAACTGCTTGAATTCCCTACTCCATTTACTTACAAAGTAATGGGGCAGGCGTTGCCTGAGCTGGTTGATCAGGTGGTTGAAGTGGTACAGCGCCATGCGCCAGGTGATTACTCTCCGACGGTAAAACCGAGCAGCAAAGGCAACTACCACTCGGTCTCTATCACCATCACTGCTACACACATTGAGCAGGTTGAAACACTGTACGAAGAATTAGGCAATATTGATATCGTACGCATGGTGCTGTAAAAACCTGTCGGTTACCCGCTGCATCCCCGCTCGGGTAACCCCTTCCTCCTGTGATATACTTTTCCCCTCTTTAACATTCTCTACTCTGTGTGAGTATCTACGGAGATGCCGTTTTGTATCAGGATAAAATTCTGGTCCGCCAGCTCGGTCTTCAACCTTACGAGCCAGTCTCTCTGGCCATGCACGAATTTACCGATACCCGCGATGAAAACAGTCATGATGAAATCTGGCTGGTAGAGCATTATCCTGTCTTTACCCAGGGTCAGGCCGGTAAAGCCGAGCATGTACTGATGCCAGGAGATATTCCGGTGATTCAGAGCGATCGCGGCGGTCAGGTGACCTACCACGGTCCAGGTCAACAGGTCATGTATGTGCTGTTGAACCTGAAACGCCGCAAACTGGGCGTTCGCGAACTGGTTACGCTGCTGGAGCAAACTGTCGTCAATACCCTTGCGGAAATTGGCATCGACGCCCACCCGCGAGCCGATGCGCCAGGCGTTTATGTCGGTGAGAAGAAAATCTGCTCATTAGGGTTACGTATTCGTAAGGGATGTTCATTTCACGGCTTAGCGCTCAACGTGGATATGGACCTGTCGCCTTTCCTACGTATCAACCCTTGCGGTTATGCCGGAATGGAGATGGCAAAAGTATCGCAATGGGATAACGCTGCCACGACTGAGAGCATTCGCCCACGTCTGCTGGCCAACATTCTGGCGCTGTTGGGTAACCCACCGCACGAGTACGTTGTGGACTAAAAAGGCTGTCATACTTTGCCACGGCATATGTTGTGGCAAATGGCACAAAACAACAACTATTTTACATTTTGCCAGCCTGTCAGGCTGCTTTCTGGCCCGTTTCAATGATATACTGCGTATCACTAATTCAAAAATAGTTGATAAATGCAACATTCCCTTGAATTGAAACGCTTTCCTTCGTAATTCGCAACTGGAACACGCAAGCTATGAGTAAACCCATTGTGATGGAACGCGGTGTTAAATACCGCGATGCCGATAAGATGGCTCTTATCCCGGTTAAAAATGTGGCAACAGAGCGTGAAGCCCTGCTGCGTAAACCGGAATGGATGAAAATAAAACTGCCAGCGGACTCCACCCGTATCCAGGGCATCAAAGCGGCAATGCGCAAAAACGGCCTGCACTCTGTCTGCGAAGAAGCTTCCTGCCCTAACCTGGCTGAATGTTTCAATCACGGAACCGCAACCTTTATGATCCTCGGCGCAATCTGTACTCGCCGTTGCCCATTCTGTGACGTTGCCCATGGTCGTCCGGTTGCGCCTGATGCTAACGAGCCGTTGAAACTGGCTCAGACCATTGCGGACATGGCGCTGCGCTATGTCGTCATTACCTCCGTTGACCGTGACGATCTGCGTGACGGCGGTGCTCAGCACTTTGCTGACTGCATCACTGCTATCCGCGAGAAAAGCCCATCGATTAAAATCGAAACGCTGGTGCCTGACTTCCGTGGTCGTATGGATCGTGCGTTGGATATCCTCACAGCCACGCCGCCGGACGTATTTAACCACAACCTCGAAAACGTACCGCGTATTTACCGTAACGTACGTCCGGGAGCTGACTACAACTGGTCGCTGAAGCTTCTGGAGCGTTTCAAGGAAGCGCACCCGGAGATCCCGACTAAATCGGGTCTGATGGTAGGTCTGGGTGAAACCAATGCCGAAATTATTGAAGTCATGCGCGATCTGCGCAGTCATGGCGTGACCATGCTAACGCTGGGGCAGTATTTGCAGCCGAGCCGCCATCACCTGCCGGTGCAACGCTATGTCAGCCCGGATGAGTTCGACGAGATGAAAGCCGAAGCCATGGCGATGGGCTTTACCCATGCAGCCTGCGGCCCGTTTGTTCGTTCTTCATACCATGCTGATATGCAGGCCAAAGGGCTGGAAGTGAAGTAATCGTGTAATACTCACTTACATATCAGCAATAAAAAAACCGGCAAATTGCCGGTTTTTTTCATACAGAGCATACAGTATGAGCATCATGCTCCTGATATTACTCTTTATGAGAGAGCTTTTCCGCCTGAACGCTACCATCAGCCTCTTTCCTGGCATCGGTATTATCGTCGTTCATCGCTTTCTTAAAGCCCTTAATTGCCGTTCCCAGGTCTCCACCCAGTGTACGTAACTTCTTGGTACCAAACAGCAGAACGACCAGTGCGGCAACCACCAGCAGTTTGGTAATACTAATCTCACCCATAGATACCTTCTTAACTTAAACCAGGCTACATAATGCGCCATATTAACCTGAGAATATTAACGGCCTTTCGACGCGCGCACACAATAGCAATCTGTAACAAGGTGAATCAAGTCTTGTTTAAAAAAACGTCATAATAATTGCGGTGGCGCAAAGCGTCGGTTAATTAACACCGGAAGTTGCGCCCTGACCTGCTTCACCCGCTCTGCTGAAACCTCGGCCATAATCAGCGCCGGCGTTTCTGCCGCTGCGGCAATGGTCACCCCAAAGGGATCGATGACCCGGCTTTGCCCAATGTTCTTATTACCACATTCTCCAGCGGCAATAACATAGCAAGTAGCATCAAGAGCCCTTGCCGCCAACAATGTTGCCCAGTGATGCTCTTTTAGCGCTCCCCGCACCCAGGCGGCAGGTAAAGCGAGAATGTCTGCCCCCTGCAGAGCGTGCGCTAACGCCAGCTCAGGGAAACGCAGGTCATAGCAGGTCATCAACCCTACCTTTAATCCGTCTACGTCCAGCAGCGGCGCTATGGCGTCTCCTGCATCGACATTCCGCGACTCCTGAATCGCAAACGCGTCGTAAAGATGCAATTTTGCATAATGGGCAACAACCCGACCTCCCCGCAACGCCACCAGCATGTTAAAAGCCCGACCTGGCACAGAAGGAACATGAATCGTCAGAATTGTCGTCATCTCATTTTGCGCGCTTTCTCGGAGTAAACGCGTCAGGAACCCACCCTCCAGCAATTGCGCTGACTTCACTGACAGGTCAGGGTCAATATCGTTACGGGCCAGCAACGCCTCCGGTAGTACCAACAACGATACTCCCTCTCCTGCGGCCTGAGACATTAATGAAGCGCAGGTTTCTGCATTCTTTTCCCACGAAGGACCCACTGCAAACTGCCCTGCTGCAACGAACATATTCCCTCCAGAAAAGTTTGTCAGGCTCGCCAACAGTGATTATTCAGCGTTACACTCATCCTATATACAATCAAATAGCAGGATTTAGCAGTGTTACAACTTCTTTTAGCGGTTTTTATCGGTGGTGGTACAGGTAGCGTAGCAAGATGGATGTTGAGCATGCGCTTCAACCCACTGCATCAGGCTATCCCATTCGGTACGCTGGCGGCAAACTTACTTGGCGCGTTTATCATTGGTATGGGTCTGGCGTGGTTTAATCGCATGACAAACATCGATCCAATGTGGAAAGTGCTGATTACTACCGGCTTTTGCGGCGGGTTGACAACGTTCTCCACCTTCTCGGCAGAGGTCGTGTTTTTACTTCAGGAAGGACGCTTTGGCTGGGCTATGGTGAATGTGCTGGTTAATCTGCTGGGGTCATTTGCGATGACCGCCCTGGCATTCTGGCTGGTTTCTGCCTCTCCCGCACATTAGAGCGAAAAAAACCCGCAATTAAGCGGGTTTTGAATGCTTGCTGTCGTATGCTTACAGAGCGATTACGTTTGCAGCAGAAGGGCCTTTGGCACCGTTAGTGATTTCGAACTCTACGCGCTGACCTTCAGCCAGAGTTTTAAAACCATTGGTCTGGATTGCAGAGAAGTGTACGAACACGTCTTTGCTGCCATCTTCCGGAGTAATGAAACCGAATCCTTTGGACTCATTAAACCACTTAACGTTACCTTTAATCTTAGACATCAAAATTACCTTTACATGAAAAATAGACACAAATGCTGTGTCGGGTATCAGTACAACAATTGTGATGCGCTTTGTCCAGTCGAACTTTATCAAAAAGTGATAAATGTCGCGTTATTTTTCAGTAACCGTTTCCATCCATATGTTTTTAATGGTTTTTTTAAAACCTGACTGACAATACAGGCAGTCCATCAAAACTGGAAGCGTAACCACGCAAAGTAGACGTTACCATTGTTATAGGTTCCTGGAATGTAGGTCATCTGAAACGTTGCCGGACCATAACCGATTGACGCCAGCGGTAACAGCACCGGTACGGGAATGTAGTTCCAGTTATCGCGTGCGGTAAAACCAGCGGTAAAGCCAAGGCCGGTATGGAAGTTATCATCAGGCAGCGGTCGCCAGGTTTTCTCCCAGCCGTAGCCGCCAATCGGTTCCCATTTATTGTAGGAATCCTTAAAGGCCATAATATAAAGCCCGTGCCAGTTACCTTTATCATCCCAACGGGACTGGCCAAATCCTGCCCCCCAGGGGCGCTCATTGTAGCGATCCGTTTTTTCTTTATCGTAGGCAAAACGGGCATGCCAGGTAATAGCCGGTACATACAGGTCATAATGCTCCGGCTGCTGCCAGGTTTCACTGACATTATCTTTAAACGTGGCAAACCAGCCTTTATCTTCAGCAGCGCCCTGGGGAATGAAAGCTAACTGAATAAAAAGAAATGAAAAAATGAGAAAATATCGTTTAGCGACAATCACAACTTAATTACCATCCTGGGAGTTATCAGCAATTGTAGCAAACTCAACCTTAATGTTAACTTAACAAAAATGCGCAGGTAAAAAATCAGAATATTCTTTGGATAATGCTTATAAGATGATTCCCCCTCTATTTTCTGGGCTTTATTACAGGAATAATTTTCTCTTGATTGCTATTAAATTGTTCTTTTCAAACGTGACAAGTAAATAAAGAAACAATAATTTAACACTCTCATATCAAAACACACACAGCAGCAATGCTGTTTCACAGTTTTTGCCGGGGATATTCTTTTTTAAACCACGATGTTGAAAAAACAGTCAGGCCATCGGTTGAATCCGTATTTTTATTGATTTCAATCAGCAATAGTTATCGGTTTATTAGGCACATTCTGTCACCACTTTTTACTTTTTTTAGTTTTTTTACTTTCCGGGCAGCAATGCGACAGGGGAAACAATGTTGACATTTATTGAACTCCTTATTGGGGTTGTGGTTATTGTGGGTGTGGCGCGCTACATCATCAAAGGTTATTCCGCCACCGGCGTACTGTTTGTTGGCGGTCTGGTTTTGCTGATTATCAGTGCGGTGATGGGACATAAAGTTCTGCCTTCCAGCGCAGCAACGACGGGCTATACTGCTACAGACATTGTTGAATACATTAAAATTTTGCTGATGAGCCGCGGTGGCGATCTCGGCATGATGATTATGATGCTGTGTGGTTTTGCCGCCTACATGACGCATATTGGCGCGAACGATATGGTCGTTAAGCTGGCCTCCAAACCGCTGCAATATATCAACTCACCTTATCTGTTGATGATTGCCGCCTATTTTGTCGCCTGTCTGATGTCGCTGGCAGTCTCGTCAGCTACCGGCCTGGGCGTATTGCTGATGGCAACGCTTTTCCCGGTCATGGTAAACGTTGGAATCAGCCGTGGCGCCGCGGCGGCCATATGCGCTTCCCCTGCCGCAATCATTCTTTCACCGACATCCGGTGATGTGGTGCTGGCGGCAAAAGCCGCAGAAATGCCGTTGATTGATTTCGCGTTTAAAACCACGCTGCCAATTTCCATTGCCGCCATCATTGCTATGGCGATCGCACACTTTTTCTGGCAGCGCTATCTGGATAAAAAAGAGAACATTTATCACGAAATGTTAGACGTAGCAGAAATCACCACTACCGCGCCGTCGTTTTACGCCATCCTGCCGTTTACACCGATCGTAGGCGTTCTGATTTTTGATGGTAAATGGGGTCCGCAGCTGCACATTATTACTATCCTGGTACTATGCATGCTCATCGCCGCCGTTCTGGAATTTGTTCGCGGATTCAATACTCAGAAGGTGTTTTCAGGTCTGGAAGTCGCTTACCGGGGCATGGCGGACGCCTTTGCTAACGTAGTGATGCTGCTCGTCGCTGCGGGTGTTTTTGCCCAGGGCTTGAGTACCATCGGCTTTATTCAAAGCCTGATTTCTATCGCCACCTCGTTTGGCTCAGCGAGTATTATTCTGATGCTGGTACTGGTGATCCTGACCATGCTGGCGGCAATGACCACGGGTTCCGGTAACGCGCCGTTCTATGCTTTCGTTGAGATGATCCCGAAACTGGCACACTCTTCCGGCATTAACCCGGCTTACCTCGCTATCCCGATGCTTCAGGCCTCCAACCTCGGGCGTACCATTTCCCCAGTCTCCGGCGTCGTTGTGGCGGTGGCTGGGATGGCGAAGATTTCTCCGTTCGAAGTTGTGAAACGTACCTCGGTTCCGGTGCTGGTCGGACTGCTGGTGGTGATTATCGCCACCGAAGTGATGGTACCGGCAACGTCTGCCCTGATTGGCGGTTAACGATACCTGTCAATACCTGACCTTAATACACAAAATCATTTATGCTGCATCGCGGCGGCAAGTAAAGAAATCCCCAGGAGCATAGATAACTATGTGACTGGGGTTTCTGCACGCAGCCAACAAAGAGGCAGCTTAAAGGATGACGTGTATTAGCCGCCGTGATAAATACGCTGCGGTCTACCCACCTTCCCGTGAATAATCTCCGCGATAATCAAATGGCGGCTGGCACAGTACTCCAGATAACGTCTGGAGGTCGTACGACTGATGGTGAGCGCCTGGGCGATCGTTTCCGCAGTATGATGTACCGTCGGATCGGCAAATAGCTTCAGCACCGCATTCAGCGTTAACGCATCAATCCCGGTCGGCAAATCGCCTTTCGGCTCGCCGCGCGCATAGGCGTTAAACATTTCATCAATCTGCTTTTGACTGGCGCTGTCATTGCCTGCCAGCATACGTCTGCGCTGTTGATACCGCGTCAGCGTCTGCCCCAAACGCTCGTAAGCGATAGGTTTGACCAGATAATCAAACGCGCCGCTGCGCACGGCCTCGGAGACCGTTTCCATATCGCTGGCCGCCGTGGTAAAGACCACACCGCCCGGATAACGCGCCTGGGTCAGCTCATGCAACAAAGTAATACCCTTACCGTCCGGCAAGTAGTTATCAAGAAGAATCAAACCGGGCTTAAAACGCTCAATCATCATTCTTGCCTGCGCAAGATTACCCGCCAGCCATATCTGGCTGAAGCCGGGTATATGGCGGATATATTCAGCATGCATTTCCGCCAGTAGCGTTTCATCCTCAACGATCAGTAGCGTTAATGGTTCCGTCATTATTTTTTTTCACTTTCGGAAGAAATAAAGAAAATAAGGTGCCGCAAGGGGAGTTATCTTCGAGCGTAATCACCCCGTTACAGCGCCTCACATAACTTGCAATCAGATACAAACCGATGCCATGTTCGCCTGGTTCATCGGTACGGGTGCTTACACCCTGTTCAAATATTTTTTCACGCAATGCTTCCGGCACACCGCATCCCTGATCGGCAACTTCGATGACCACATCATCCCCTTCGTCGCTCAAATAGAGTTCGACGACTTTGTTGCCTTGCTGGGTGCGTAAACTCGCTTCAAATGCATTATCAAGCAGATTGCCAACAATTGCTGCAAACTCTGTGCTATCCAGCCCTTCAGGCAGTTGGCGCAGTTGGCTGCCAGGAACAATGGTCATCGTAAGACCCAGTTCCCGCGCACGTTGCACCTTGCCAAATAACAGACCCGCCACCTGACGATCGGCAAAGGCGCCGCGCAGGCTGTCAATCAGTTGTTGCTGCGCCTGTGACTCGCCCTGAACCATAGCCAGCACCCGGTCATACTCTTTCATTTGCAGCAGGCCATTGATAGTCGACATCCAGTTCAGGTGCTCATGACGCAGCGTTCTCAGGCTCTCAACATACTGTTTGATTTGCGTTAATTGCGCATTAAGGGTAGCAATTTCATCTTTACTACGAAAACTGATAATGGCGCCGAGCAGTTCGTCACCGGAGCGAATCGCCTCACGGTTGGCGATAACGCTCAACCCATTAAAATTAACCATCGCATCCTGGCGTTGTTCCGCAATCTGTTGGGTGAAAAAGTCCGCTGGCTGAACGACTTCATTTACCGGTTTGCCCAGCCACTTTCTGCCCGGCGATGACAGCCCCAGCATTTTCCTCGCACTGCGGTTTATCGCAGTGATATATCCGTCAGGATCCACGGCAATCAACCCTTCATACACCGAGCTGAACAGCGCTTCCTGCTGACGCACCACCCGCGCGATTTGTTTAGGCTCCATCCCCAACATCTGCCGACGAATATGGGCAGCAAAAAACCAGGAAAGCAGCATAAGTACCAACAACAGCAGGATAAATACCCCAGCCATTGGCAGTAAGAAATCCGATCGCCAGCTATCAATTTTACTGATCAGATAGCCAATTGAGACCACGCCAATGATTTTGCCATCGTCATCAAAGATAGGGGTTTTGGCGCGCATTGCCATCCCAATAGATCCTTTGCCGGTAATAAAGTAGCTCTCACCTTTTTCCAGCGCGCCAGGCTTGGTGAACTGCATCGGGTAACCAATTTTTTCCGGGTTCGGATGATAAAGACGAATAGAGTGGGTATCTCCAATCACCACATAATCGAAATCAGTCCCGCTCTGTAGTTTGTCGGCAATAGTCGCCAGACGCTTGTAATCACGATGCTTCACCGCCGTGATGATGCTGTCATTAGAGGCGATGATTTTGGCCTGGTTCATTGCCATATCGCGGACATGTGTCGTCAGATAATCTTCAAAACTGGCGGTAAAGTATTGTGCTAACGCTGCGATAATAAGAACAGAAACGACCAGAATGAGCAGAAAAATGCGTAACGGAAACGCCAGACGGCGAAAAAAAGGAAACCGTGTTTTATTTTTCTGTTCTGCCATAAATTTTCCTCACCGACGTTACCGAAACTTATTTTCTATTGTAGTTGTAATAAAAATGTTTTATTTAAAAGTGACGATATAAAACAGGATCGTTGCAGATTCCCCACCTTAAATCAATTAAACAAATTAAAACCACGCGCTATTTCCGGGTTAAATTAATTAAAAAACTTAAAACCATAAAACACATTAAAACCTTCTAACTTATTGTGAAATAAATCAAAAACCACCTCCAAAATACTCCTTACGATGTATGCAGCAGGGAAAAAAAGAAATACTCCGTAATAAAAAACCATTCCCTTCAATTGCAAACAAAACGTTATCAGGTTGCTAATCAGAGCAACAAAAACAGAAACCCAGTAACAAATATAGCATCGGGGCTCTATTTACTATGTTCGGTAATAATATATTCACGCAAGTTAAACGCTCAGAAAATAAAAAGATGGCGGCTATCGCGCAATTTCTGAAAGAGAACGATCTGAGCGTTGATACCACCGTCGAAGTATTTATCACCGTCACCCGTGACGATCGCCTGATTGCCTGTGGCGGTATCGCCGGAAATATCATTAAGTGCGTCGCGATTTGTGAGTCCGTGCGCGGTGAAGGCCTGGCGCTGACGCTGGCGACAGAACTCATCAACCTCGCCTATGAGCGCCACTGTACGCACCTCTTCATCTATACCAAAACCGAGTACGAATCGCTGTTTAAACAGTGCGGCTTTTCCACACTCACCAGCGTGCCCGGCATTATGGTGTTGATGGAGAACAGCACCACGCGGTTGAAACGCTACGCCGAATCGCTGGCAAAACAGCGTCATGAAGGGAAAAAAATTGGCTGTATCGTCATGAACGCCAACCCCTTCACCAACGGTCATCGTTTTCTGATCCAACAGGCGGCCGCGCAATGTGACTGGCTGCATCTGTTTTTGGTGAAAGAAGATACCTCGCGTTTTCCGTATGAAGACCGACTGGATCTGGTACTTAAAGGGACAAAAGACATTCCGCGTTTAACCGTGCATCGCGGTTCGGAATACATCATTTCCCGCGCCACGTTCCCGTGCTACTTCATCAAAGAGCAGAGCGTTATTAACCACTGCTACACCGAAATAGACCTGAAAATCTTCCGCCAGCACCTGGCCCCGGCTCTCGGTGTTACGCACCGTTTCGTGGGTACCGAGCCGTATTGCACCGTCACCTCCCAGTACAACAACGATATGCGTTACTGGCTGGAGACCCCAACGCTTCCCGCCCCACCGATTGAACTGGTGGAAATTGAGCGGCTGTGCTTCCAGGAGATGCCGATTTCCGCCTCCTGGGTGCGCAAGCTGCTGGTTAAAAAAGATCTCACGGCTATCGCATCCCTGGTTCCTGACGCCACGCTGCGCTATCTGCAAAGCATGGTTGAACGAGCCTCATCGGGTGCGGCAGTCCGCCAAAATACCCCCGCATTAGCAACAGGTGAAAAATGAAAATAAACCAGGCAGCCGTCGCAGGCACACTCGAGTCCGGTGATGTGATGATTCGCATCGCTCCACTCGATTCGCAGGATATTGACCTGCAGGTTAACAGTAGCGTCGAAAAGCAGTTCGGTGATGCCATTCGGGCCACCATTCTGGACGTACTGTCCCGCTACAACGTACGCGGCGTGCAATTAAATGTTGATGATAAAGGCGCACTGGACTGCATTTTACGTGCGCGACTGGAAGCACTACTGGCCCGCGCTGGCGGTATTCCGGCACTGCCATGGGAGGATTGCCAGTGATTGCCGAATCTTTACAACAACGTAAAACCCGTACCCGCCGTAGCATGTTGTTCGTACCGGGCGCCAATGCCGCCATGGTCAGCAACTCGTTTATCTACCCGGCTGATGCGCTGATGTTCGACCTGGAAGACTCCGTCGCGCTGCGTGAAAAAGATACCGCCCGCCGCATGGTGTACCACGCGCTGCAACATCCGCTGTATCACGACGTTGAAACCATCGTGCGCGTAAACGCCCTCGACTCCGAATGGGGCATCAATGACCTCGAAGCCGTTGTGCGCGGCGGCGCCGACATCGTGCGTTTACCGAAAACCGATACCGCACAGGATGTCATCGACATCGAAAGCGAAATCTTGCGCATCGAAAACGCCTGTGGTCGCGAACCCGGCAGCACCGGTCTGTTAGCCGCCATCGAGTCGCCGTTAGGCATTACCCGCGCGGTAGAAATCGCCCACGCTTCCGAGCGTCTGATTGGTATTGCACTGGGTGCTGAAGATTATGTGCGTAACCTGCGCACTGAACGTTCCCCGGAAGGCACTGAACTGCTGTTTGCCCGCTGCTCTATTTTGCAGGCTGCACGCTCTGCCGGTATTCAGGCATTCGATACCGTCTATTCCGATGCCAACAACGAAGCAGGTTTCCTGCACGAAGCCTCACACATCAAGCAACTGGGTTTTGACGGCAAGTCGCTGATCAACCCTCGCCAGATTGAACTTCTGCATAACCTCTATGCCCCGACGCGCAAAGAGCTGGCTCATGCCCGTCTGGTGGTGGAAGCCGCTGAAGCTGCCGCCCGCGAAGGTCGTGGCGTGGTTTCCCTGAACGGCAAGATGGTCGACAGCCCGGTTATCGAGCGCGCCCTTCTGGTTATCTCCCGTGCAGAACTTTCCGGCATTCGCGAAGAATAAGGCAAAAAAATGACGCAGAAAATCGAACAGTCTCAACGCCAGGATCGCGTGGCGACCTGGAGCCGTCATGCAGAAAGCGAGCTTTCCGCTTATAAGAGCACCGCAAAAGTAGAATTGCAGGCGCAAAAACCGCGCGACAAAAAGCTGTGCGCTAATCTGGAAGACGCCATTCGTCGTTCAGGTTTACAGGATGGTATGACCATCTCTTTCCACCACGCATTTCGCGGTGGCGATCTGACGATTAACCTGGTGATGGACGCCATCGCCAACATGGGCTTTAAAAATCTGACGCTGGCCTCAAGCTCCCTGAGCGACTGCCACGCGCCGCTGGTTGAGCACATCCGTCAGGGCGTGGTCAGCCGAATTTATACCTCCGGGCTGCGTGGCCCGCTGGCAGAAGAGATCTCTCGTGGTCTGCTGGCTGAGCCGGTGCAAATCCACTCCCACGGTGGTCGTGTACACCTGGTGCAAAGTGGCGAACTCAACATTGATGTCGCATTCCTCGGCGTACCGGCGTGCGACCAGTTTGGTAATGCTAACGGTTATACCGGCAAAGCATGCTGCGGCTCACTGGGCTATGCCCGCGTCGATGCCGAGAACGCCAGGCAGGTTGTTCTGCTGACAGAACAACTGCTGAGCTATCCGCACAACCCGGCCAGCATTACCCAGGATCAAGTGGATCTGATCGTGCAGATCGACCAGGTCGGCGATGCGGACAAAATTGGTGCTGACGCGACCCGTATGACCACCAATCCGCGTGAATTGTTGATCGCCCGCAGCGCGGCAGACGTCATTGCTAACTCCGGTTACTTCAATGAAGGCTTCTCATTGCAGACAGGAACCGGCGGCGCGTCTCTGGCCGTTACCCGTTTCCTGGAAGACAAAATGCGCAGCCGTGACATCCATGCCGATTTCGCGCTGGGCGGCATCACCGCCACCATCGTTGATCTGCATGAAAAAGGCTTAATCCGCAAACTGCTGGATGTACAAAGCTTCGACAGTACCGCCGCGAAATCCCTGGCCCGCAATCCAAATCACATTGAGATTAGCGCTAACCAGTACGCTAACTGGGGCTCGAAAGGCGCATCCGTTGACCGCCTGGACGTTGTGGTACTGAGCGCATTAGAAGTAGACACCAACTTCAACGTTAACGTACTGACCGGCTCCGACGGCGTACTGCGTGGCGCTTCCGGTGGTCACTGCGATACGGCTGTGGCCGCAGCGCTTTCTATCATCGTCGCACCGCTGGTTCGTGGACGCATCCCGACATTGGTAGATAACGTGCTGACCTGCGTAACCCCTGGTTCCAGCGTTGACATTCTGGTTACCGACCACGGTATCGCCGTCAACCCTGCTCGCCCTGAACTGGCGGAACGCCTGCAAGAAGCTGGCATGAAAGTGGTGTCGATTGAATGGCTGCGCGAACGTGCACAGCAGCTAACCGGTCAACCGCGCGCCATCGAATTTACCGATCGCGTAATTGCCGTTGTGCGCTACCGCGATGGTTCGGTAATTGACGTTGTGCATCAGGTGAAGGAATAAGCTATGCACCTGCTCCCTGAACACGCCACCTGCCACGCGGTTTCCATCCCTGAGCTGCTCGCCAGCCGAGATGAGAGACAAGCAAGGCAGCATGCCTGGCTCACGCGTCATCACGCGCCACTGGTCTCGTTTACCGTGGTCGCGCCAGGTCCGATTAAAGACAGCGAATTAACCCGTCGCATCTTTAATCACGGCGTCACCGCCCTGCTCGCGCTGGCGGAAAAATCCGCCTGGATTGTCAGGGAGCAAACTGCGCTGGTCTCTGCCAGCGGACCGGAAGGCCTGCTGGCCATAGAGGCTCCGGCCCAGGACCTCAAGCTCGCCACTATCGGACTTGAGCATTCACATCCGCTGGGACGGTTATGGGACATCGACGTCCTGAACCCTGAAGGGGAAATTCTGTCCCGGCGTCATTTCGCGCTCCCTGCCCGCCGCTGTCTGCTGTGCGAGCAAAGCGCTGCCGAATGCGCGCGAGGTAAAACTCACGCGCTTTCCGACTTACTCACTCAGATGGAGGCACTGCTGCATGATGCCGATTCCCGCAACATCAACTCATAACGCAGTTCTTCCTCTGGATCTGCCTGACGCTTACGCCACGCTGGCGTGGCGCGCCATGCTGACGGAAGTCAACCTGTCGCCTAAACCGGGTCTGGTGGATCGTATTAATAACGGCGCGCATAAAGATATGGCGCTGGAAGATTTTTATCGCAGTGCTGAAGCGATTCAGACATGGCTGCCGCGTTTTATCGAATACGGCGCATTTAGCGCACAGCAGTCGCCGGTAGATGTCCTGCCAGGACTACGTCCGCTGGGCATGGCCTGCGAAGCCGATATGTTTCGCGCTACTGCCGGAGTGAACACCCATAAAGGCAGCATCTTCTCGCTGGGATTACTGTGCGCCGCCATTGGCCGCCTGCTCCAGCTCCGCCTGAGCGTTACCGCTGAAACCCTTTGCTCTACGGCAGCAACATTTTGCCGTGGCCTGACCGAGCGCGAACTGCGCCAGAACAACCAACAACTCACGGCTGGCCAACGTCTTTATCAGCAACTGGGATTAACCGGCGCACGCGGCGAAGCCGAAGCAGGATATCCCCTCGTCATTCAGCATGCTCTGCCGCACTACCGTGCACTGCTGGCTGAGGGCCGCGATCCTGAACTGGCGTTACTCGATACGTTACTGCTGCTGATGTCTATCAACGGCGACACCAACGTGGCTTCCCGTGGTGGCGCAGAAGGTTTGCTCTGGCTACAGCAGCAGGCCTCCACGTTGTTACAACAAGGCGGGATTCGTACCCCTGCCGATCTCGAATACCTACGCCAGTTCGACCAACAGTGCATTGAACGCAACCTCAGTCCTGGAGGCTGCGCCGATCTGCTGATCGTCACATGGTTCTTAGCTCAGATTTCACAAGTTCATCATTATCACAATTAAAGATCCTTTCCGGAGAATCACACACATGTCTTTAGCAAAAGATAAAATTTGGAAGTTACTGGCCCCATTGGTAGTCATGGGCGTCATGTTTCTTATCCCCGTCCCTGATGGCATGCCCCCACAGGCATGGCACTATTTTGCCGTGTTCGTGGCCATGATTGTCGGGATGATTCTGGAGCCCATTCCGGCAACGGCAATCAGCTTTATCGCCGTGACGATCTGCGTTATCGGCAGTAACTATCTGCTGTTTGACGCATCCGAGCTGGCCGACCCGGCATTCAAAGCGGGTAAGCAAGCGCTGAAATGGGGTCTGGCGGGCTTCTCCAGCACCACCGTGTGGCTGGTGTTTGGCGCGTTTATTTTCGCACTGGGTTATGAAGTTACCGGCCTGGGTCGTCGTATCGCGCTGTTCATGGTGAAATTCATGGGTAAACGTACCCTGACGCTGGGCTATGCGATTGTTATTATCGACATCCTGCTGGCGCCGTTTACACCGTCCAACACCGCGCGTACCGGTGGTACCGTATTCCCGGTTATCAAAAACCTGCCGCCGCTGTTTAAATCATTCCCGAACGATCCTTCCGCGCGCCGTATCGGCGGATATCTGATGTGGATGATGGTCATCAGTACCAGCCTGAGCTCCTCTATGTTCGTGACCGGCGCGGCGCCGAACGTACTGGGTCTGGAATTCGTCAACAAAATTGCTGGCATTCAAATTAGTTGGCTGCAATGGTTCCTCAGCTTCCTGCCGGTCGGTATTATTTTGCTGATCGTTGCGCCGTGGCTGTCCTATGTTCTGTACAAACCAGAAGTCACTCACAGTGCTGAAGTTGCCGCATGGGCCGGTGAAGAACTGAAAACCATGGGTAAACTGACGCGTAAAGAGCTGACCCTGATCGGTCTGGTTCTGCTCAGCCTGGGTCTGTGGGTCTTCGGGGGTAAACTGATTGATGCCACCGCGGTGGGTCTGTTGGCGGTTTCCCTGATGCTGGCGCTACACGTTGTACCGTGGAAAGATATTACCCGCTATAACAGCGCATGGAACACACTGGTAAACCTCGCCACGCTGGTTGTTATGGCAAATGGTTTGACCCGTTCAGGCTTCATCGACTGGTTCGCTAACACCATGAGCACGCACCTGGAAGGCTTCTCACCTAACGCGACCGTGATCGTGCTGGTGCTGGTGTTCTACTTTGCTCACTACCTGTTCGCCAGCCTTTCCGCACACACCGCCACCATGCTGCCGGTTATTCTGGCGGTCGGTAAAGGTATCCCGGGCGTTCCAATGGAACATCTGTGTATCCTGCTGGTGCTGTCCATCGGTATCATGGGCTGCCTGACGCCGTATGCAACCGGCCCTGGCGTTATCATCTACGGTTGTGGTTATGTGAAGTCTAAAGACTACTGGCGTCTGGGAGCTATCTTCGGCGTTATCTACATCGCTATGCTTCTGCTGGTCGGCTGGCCGATTCTGGCAATGTGGAGCTAATCATCCCGGCTCACACCTGATGAAAATGATGCCAGTCAGCTAAACCTGACTGGCATTTTTTATGATTAAATAGATGATATTCAGAATTTATATAAGTATCCGAAATCATCATGACATCAACATGGCGTTATTCTTCTTTACTGGCAGCGCTTCTGCTGCCAGTTTCTGTGGCTCAGGCCGATGAACTTCAGGCAAAACAGTACGCTGATTTTGACCGTTACGTGCTGGCCCTCTCCTGGCAAACCGGTTTCTGTCAAAGCCAACACGAGCGTAATCGTCAGGAACCCGACGAATGTCGTCTGCAAAAAGAGATTGCAGACAAAGCGGATTTTCTGACCGTTCACGGCCTGTGGCCCAGCCTGCCAAAATCAATCGCCGCTCGCGGAGTAGATAACCGCCGCTGGATGCGTTTTGGCTGCGCAACGCGTCCCATTCCTAACCTGCCTGAAGCGCGCGCCAGCCGTAAATGTGCAGCGCCTGAAACCGGCCTGTCACTGGAGAGTGCGGCGAAACTGAGCGCGGTGATGCCAGGCGCTGGCGGAACATCCTGCCTGGAACGCTACGAGTATGCCAAACACGGCGCCTGTTTTGGTTTTGATCCCGACGTGTACTTTGGCACGATGGTGCGGCTGAATAATGAATTCAAAAACAGCGAAGCGGGCAAGTTCCTCGCGGATAACTACGGCAAAACCGTCAGCCGCAACGCATTTGACGCCGCTATCGCCAAAAACTGGGGCAAAGAGAACGTCAAAGCCGTGAAGCTAAGCTGCCACGGCAATCCGGCTTATCTCACAGAGATCCAGCTATCCCTGAAAGCCGACACCATCAATCAACCGCTATCTGCGCAGTCATTCTTACCGCAGCCGCATCCGGGTAACTGCGGTAAACAGTTTATTATCGACAAGGTTGGATACTGAAAATCACGACCGACGCGCAAGCCGGGCGTCGGTCTGCATGCTTAGCGTTGCAAACGGGCGTCCGGGCGAACCAGATCAAAACGGTGTGTTTCACTGATTGAATAGTACGCCGTGGGTCCACCCGCACGCAGTACCGGCTTCGCTTTCGCCGTCTGGTAGATGCCTTCTTCCAGTAGCGTTTCGTCTATATGGATGCCCACCACTTCTCCCAGCACCAGCCAGGTTTCTACAGGCGCGCCGTCAGCAGTGGTCAGTTGCAGAGTTTGCGATAAACGGCACTCAAAATTAACCGGGCTTTGCGCCACGCGCGGCACGCTGACAATCCGGCTGTCGGCTTTATTCAGCCCAGCGGCAAAAAACTCGTCCTCGCCGTGCGGCAAGCTGGCAGACGTTTCATTCATCGCACCAGCCAGTTCAAGGGTGGTCAGGTTCCAGACAAACTCACCGGTTTCGACAATATTCCGCACGCTGTCTTTCCAGCCGCTGCTGGCAAAACCAATAATCGGCGGATGGTAGTTAAAGCAATTAAAGAAACTGTATGGCGCCAGGTTATGTCGCCCGTTACTATCGCGCGACGCAATCCAGCCAATGGGGCGCGGTCCAATGATGGCATTTAGCGGGTCGTGCGGTAAGCCGTGTCCCTGTGATGGTTGATAGAAATACATAGCCTTCTCTGGTGTCATTAACGGTAGCGCAGCACGAATTATGCTTCGCTCATCTCCCTGGAAAAAGAAGATCAGCGTAGAACAATCCGTTAAAGATTACGACTGAATAAAGTTGAGCAGATCGCCATTGATCTGCTGTTTATGGGTGGTGCAAATACCGTGAGAACCACCGGCATATACCTTCAACTGCGCATCCGGCAATATTTCTGCCGCGACCTTGCCGCAGGTTTCAAACGGGACAATCTGATCGTCATCGCCGTGGATCACCAGCGTCGGGATGGTCATTTTTTCGAGATCGCCACGCAGGTCTGTTTCTGAAAACGCATGAATGCAGTCGTACAACGCTTTGATGGACCCTTGTAAGCCCTGTTCAACAAAACTTTCCCGGACGGCTTTCGACTCTTTTGCGCCCGGACGGTTATAACCATAGAATGCCGCGGTCAGTTCATAGAAGAAGGCGGCGCGATCGTTCACTACCCCTTCCCGGATGCCATCAAACACCTCTTTCAGCACGCCATTCGGGTTAAAGTCGGTCTTGATCATGATGGGCGTCACCGCGCCAATTAACACCGCTTTTGCCACCCGCTGCGTCCCATGGCGGCCAATATAACGCGCCACTTCCCCACCGCCGGTAGAGTGCCCAACATGCACGGCATCTTTAAGATTGAGATGCGCGGTAAGTTCAGCCAGATCGTCAGCATACTGATCCATATTGTGGCCATCCCACGGTTGGGCCGAGCGGCCATGTCCGCGCCTGTCATGGGCGATCACACGAAATCCTTTCGACCCAAGAAACAGCATCTGATCCTCAAACGCATCTGCTGTCAGCGGCCAACCATGACTGAACACGATGGGCTGTCCAGTTCCCCAGTCTTTAAAATGCAAATAGCTGCCGTCTTTTAAGGTAAGTTTGTCGTACTGGCTCATGAGATCTCCTGTAGCGGAACACTGAGTTGTATTGACGCACCCGCAACGAGCGCTTAAAAAGCATAATGCAAATTGGAGAACGATCACGTTTTTCGGCTAAAATCACACCATATGCGACAATATTGATGATTTACCTGAATGTGAACTAAATCACTTCAAACATGGGGTAAGTCTCAGTATCATCATACAAGCTAAACCCTTGCCGCCTGACGGTGAGGGTTTTCTTTTGGGATTATTTACCTGCGCACCCGCAGTATCGACGACATGGAGTAATAAATGTCCAGACCAACTATCATCATTAACGACCTCGATGCGGAACGCATTGACCGCCTGTTGGAGCAACCTGCGTTTGCTGGTTTACCCATTGCCGACGCCCTGAACGCCGAGCTGGATCGCGCGCAAATGTGTTCTCCAGAAACCATGCCGCACGATGTCGTGACCATGAACAGCCGCGTGAAATTCCGCAATCTGAGTGATGGCGAAGTCCGTGTGCGTACCCTGGTGTATCCGGCTAATATGACTGACAGCAGCACACAGCTTTCCGTTATGGCGCCTGTTGGCGCGGCACTGCTGGGCCTGCGCGTTGGCGACACCATTCACTGGGAACTGCCGGGCGGTACATCAACACACCTCGAAGTCATCGAGCTTGAGTACCAACCAGAAGCTGCGGGCGACTACCTGCGCTAACTCTGTCTTATCAAAGCTATTCGCTTTATCTTGCAGGGGATGCATCTGCATCCTCTTTCCGGTTACTCCTCATCTCCCCGCTCCTCACGTTATTTCCTGTTCGCAAAACATAAATCTGTGCCGTGACTGACAGAATCATTTTTAATACTATGCTGTTATGTGTTCATGTAATGACAAGGAGAATGTTTATGTACAACACAATCATAATGCCTGTTGATGTATTCGAAATGGAACTGAGTGACAAGGCTATTCGCCATGCAGAATTCCTGGCACAGGAAAACGGCGTTATCCATCTGCTGCATGTGCTGCCAGGCTCAGCGAGCTTAAGCCTGCACCGCTTTGCGGCAGACGTTCGTCGTTTTGAAGAGCATCTGCAACACGAAGCGGAAACGCGTCTGCAAACAATGGTCGGTCACTTCAGCATCGATCCCTCCCGCATTAAACAACACGTGCGCTTTGGTAGCGTCCGTGACGTGGTCAACGAGTTGGGTGAAGAGTTGAATGCGGATGTGGTGGTCATTGGGTCACGTAACCCGTCCATCAGTACCCACCTGCTCGGCTCAAACGCCTCCAGCGTTGTCCGCCACGCCACTCTGCCGGTACTGGTTGTCCGTTAACTGCGTCTGATTTACTGTAACAACCCCACCCGTCTTACGGGTGGGGGGTTATTGCGTAATGCACTCTTTCTCATCAGCAGCGCCCATAACCTGGCACACCTCCCCTGTAGATATTTTTTGTAAGGCCAACTCCCTGTACTGTCCTGGGCTGACACCCGTATGTTTATGGAAAAAACGCGTAAAGTAGGCTTCATCATTGAATCCTAAAAAAGCCGCAAGCTGCTTTATCGTCTTAGAGGTGTAGACCAGCTCCTGTTGGGCTTCCTGCAGTACGCGCATATTAATCACATCCAGGCTGGACATGCCTAATGTTATCCGGCATAAGCGCGACAGATGCCCCGGGGACATACCCATCTCTTCAGAATAATCATTAACGGTCAGCCGCTGGCGAAAGCGCTGATCCACCAGCTGGAGGAATTTGTTTATTTGTGAGGCTTTACGCGAGCAGATATCAAATTTCTGCTGTTCTTCTGTCAGGGTACTGATACGCGTGAGGTGAACCAGGATGGAAATAAAAATCGAAATGCACATTGCCTTATGATTAACCCTCGGTTTCTGCATCTCTTTTTGTAAAGACTGATAAAAACCCTGAATAATTTTCCCGTCTTCTGGGGAGCCATCGAGGGGGATTACGCAGGGCTTATGCATCAGAGTGAGAACGTTGGGCGCCAATAATCCCATTACCGACTCCATTGGCCCTTGTGAGGCAGTGATCGTCATCCCTTCCGTACCGGGTCGGTAATCAAAACCGTGAACGGTCTGCGCAGGTACAAGGATGAGACCCGGCCCCTTCAACTTCATCCGGGTGTAATTCATTAAAACATCAACCTCGCCACTCTGAATAAAGAGGGTCTGAATCAATGAGTCATGAATATGCGGGCTGGCTTTCCAGTTCAGGGGTTTTGAACGCAATGAGATCATTTCTACATTAAAGAAATTTTCCCAGCCTGGTTCCGACTGCTCGCCATATAACGCATAAGTAGGAATGGTCGTTGTCATCAATGCTTCCCCACCCAATCAAATGGACCCGCCAGGCGGCAACGGTGTCATCCCCTGGCGGGCTAAGGTTATGCGGGCATAATGACCGCGCCGTCAGCATTCAAACGCGCTATCTCCTCGACAGAATATCCGTATTCCAAAAGAATTTGCTGCGAATCATGCCCTAATCTGCGGGATGGACGAATTTGTGCAGGCCCCATACTGCCAATGTTCACAGGAGGGGTCACCAGCACGCGTCGGTTACCAGTGATATATTCAACATTTCTCAGACAGTCCGTCGCCCACGCCTGCTCATCGTCAAGGATTTCATCAGGCGTGAAGCCTTTCTCATGAGCAAAGTCGTTTTGTTTTAACATCTGCATCATTTCATCAAGCGAGCGTTTAGCGACCTGCTCACTGATGATCCTGATAATATCCCGGTTACGTCCATGCAGATTGACATCGGCAATACGACAAAACTCGGGACTGTCGACCAAATCTTCGCGACCAAGTAGCGTCATGAACTTATTGAAAAAGCGATCGTACTCTGGGATACAAATTACCATCCAGCGACCATCACGGGTTTTATAGGTATTGTTGAACGGGTTCGCGACTTCACAACGGGATTTAGGATATACGTTGCCGTATTGCGCCGATGTGACGGCAATACTCATCATAAACAACGCGGTATGATGCAGACTCACAGTGACCTTATCCCCCTGTCCGGAGAGCGTACGACCATATAACGCCGCGCAGACACCCGAAACAAGACACATGGAGGCCTGGAAATCGCCAAACCCATTAACTGAGTTAATCGGCGTTTCCCCCCGTTCGTTTGTCGACCCCAGGATCCCTCCCCGGCAAACATAGGCCGTCGCATCAAACCCTGCGGTATCTTTTTCTGGTCCTTGCTCACCGTACCCCAGAATCTGAGCGAAAATTAAACGAGGGAAACGCAGGTGCAACTCTTCCCATGAGAACCCCAGCCGCTCCAGCGCTTTCGTCCGATAGCTGGTCACTACCACATCAGCGGTGGAAAGAATACGCCAGGCAATTTCTTTCGCTCGCTCCTGTTTCAAATTCAGGCACAGAAAACGCTTATTGGCATTGGAAATATCAAATGCCGGATTCTCATCATCTTCATACGGCATATTAAAAACTGACGCCTGCGTACGACCAGGATCGCCGATAGGCGGTTCGATTTTGATCACATCCGCCCCCCAATCACCTAAAATACGCGCTACCGTTGGCGCAGCCAGAAATGATGTCAGATCAACGACCTTAACGCCCTCTAATGGTCTCATACGTCATATTCCCTCAATAATGAGTAGCCTGTTTAACCGGCAAATCCTTTACGGCCACCGGCGCTTACGCGTGCTAATTTCTTTTCTATTGGCCGAATGCGCGCAATTAACATAAAGAATGCTCCGACAATCGCCACGCCCGCGCCCAGATACAGTGCGTACTCGTACTGACCACCGGAGACATCAATCACCCAGCCAGCGAGTACAGGCGAGAGAATACCCGCCAACGTCCCGAACACCCCGTTCAGCCCGACCAACATACCGGTGTCTTTTTGCGAGAAAATAATAGGAATTGAAAAGTGTGCAGCCATCGTGAAGCACAGGAAGAAGTTCGACGCAGAGATAAGCGTGGCGGCACTCCACAAGCTATTTGCCTGAGTGCCGAGGATCAAAAATACCCCAGCTAATAATAACCCCAGTACCGGAGAAATCTTACGTCCGACGTTTTGTCCAAATCGACGACATGCGGCATCAGTAACTACGCCCCCCAGCGGATAGGCAAAGATTGCCACCAGATACGGCAGCATAGAAAAAATCGCGCTTTGTTTGAGATCGATTCCACGCCCCATAGCAAAGTAGGTTGGCAGCCAGGTCATGAAGAGAAAAAAGAGGTAATTGGTACAAAAGTAACATAAGGCGCATGCCCAGACTGAAGGGGTTGCCAGAATATCGCCTTTACTTAGCGGCTCATTTTGTGTGGCCGGAGAGATTTCAGTAGAGACTTGCCCAGCCAGAATATAGTCTCGTTCACCCTGGGTGATAAATGTATCCTGTTGCGGACGGTTGCTGCCGAGCTTCCACCACAGCAGACACCACAGTACGCCGGGTACCGATACAACGTAAAACACGGCCTGCCAGTCCCAGCGTTGGACTATCCATGCAGCCAGAACCATGGCAACGGCAATACCAGTAGGGCAACCTATCTGCAATAATCCTGTCGCCATTCCGGCTTCATGCTTAGGTACCCATTTTGCCGCCAGTGAAAAGTTAGCCGGCACAAGCAACCCTTGGCCAATCCCGACCAGAATACGCAGCAACATCATGATGCCCAGCGTTGATCCTAACGGCGTTAGAAATGTGAAAACTGCCCACCATAATGTTCCGGTCACCAAAACGACCCCGCCGCCGAACCTGTCCGCCAGTAAACCCGCGGGTAACATTGTGACGGCATAGCCAATGAAAAACGCCGTGGATACCCAGCCAAACTGCATAGCGCTCCAGCCATATTCCTGCATTAATGCAGGCCCACACATCGACATCCCACTTCGCGCCACAAACATGACGAAATAATCAATAATGAGCAGGACAATAATGCCCCAGCGTCTGTTCCCTGGTGATGTACTCATAGGTCACTCTCGCAAAAAAGCAAAAATGGCCGTAGCCACAGGATAAACAGCGACGTACGACCAAAACTGAGGTTAGTGTCCCGTAAAATCGGCTAACCTCTGACACGGTGCAAACGCCCCCGGACTAGCGAATCTCACCACCTGCGGCAATCAATGGGCGTGCGATAGTCAGTCGCTGCACGGTACGTGGGCCTTCTTCAAACCACAGGGCACGAGCATCGCGGTACATCCTTTCTACCGGGCCATACGGGTTATCTTCGAAATAGCCAATACCACCAAAGATTTCGAGACAGCTATCCGATACCGTACGCACGGTATCAATGCCGTGCAGTTTGCACATGGCTGAAACCATCTCAATATCTTCGCCACGGTCGAATTTTTGCGCACAGTCGCGCAGCATGACGCGCAGCGCATGTACCTGCGTGCCCATATCCGCCAGCGTTTGTTGAATCGCCTGGCGAGAAACGAGAGCCTTACCGAAAGTCACACGATCTTTTGCTCTGGCAATCGCCAGCTCCAGGAAGCGCTGTGACATGCCAAGGCAGGTTACGGCAATCATGGCGCGTGAATGCGCCAGCGCATTCATGAAAATATCCAGGCCATCGCCCTCTTTCCCCATAATGTTATGCGCAGGGACTTCGCAGTTTTCAAAACGCAGATAAGCATGACCCGCGCCACGGCACCCCATCATGTGCGGCATAGGATCAATATAATAACCGGGGGTATTCGTTTCGATAAAGAATGCTGTTAAGCCACCCTTTTTACGCTTATTCTCATCCGTAACCGCAATAACATAGCTCCCATCGGATATATCCGTATGAGATATCAACGTCTTAGTTCCGTTAAGAATATATTTATCCCCTTTTTTAACCGCGGTAGTACGAATATCTGCACCCGAGCCGCAATCCGCCTCAGTTAATGCAAAGTTAATATACGCATCTTTATTTGCCAGCAGCGGTAACCATTTAGCACGCAAATCTTCTGCGCCATGATCGTACATAATTCGCCAGTTCAATCCGTTGGCGTGGTGCAGGTTCATACGCATCCCACCAGGCCCGCGGCAAAACTCTTCCATCACCGAAAAGAACTGTTCGCAGTTGAGTCCCATACCGCCAAATTCTTCAGGCATTGCCAGACGAAACAGATCGTTTTTACGGCAAACGTCGTAATAAGAGTCAGGAAAGACATTCGTCCGCTCAACTTCCAGTTGAATTTCTTCCAGCTCAGTTTCGGTAACCTTTCTGACTTTTTTCTTCAATGCTTCCAGTTGCTGCTGAGATAAAATGGACATATACCAACCCCACTCCACGTTGAATACTCAGGTAAGAATGCAGGCCATAAGAATATGAATATATAAAAGATAAGATATTCTAACCAACCTGTTTCCATGAATTAACGTGATGGATTATAAAAATAAAATTCGTCCTCCTGACATTGACAGATTTAACCAAAAACAGGACAAATCGAACATCACCAAAACCCAGCGCTTATTTCTGAACCCGCATCACAAAAACATACTAAATGCTCCTTTTGTCCAGGACGTTGTTAAATATGTCTATGCATCATTAATGCCCGCTGAATTTATTCTCCTCATACCAATTATTCTGCAAGTCGGCGTCCAGGCACGATCAGAATATAAAGAAATGAACATCGTCCGAAACATCAATTCTTATCAGCAGGCATCATTGAGGAGACACCATGGACTTTAGCCTGACCGAAGAGCAGGAACTGCTTTTAGCCAGTATCCGCGAACTGATAACACGAGATTTTCCCGAAGAATATTTCAAGACCTGTGATGAAAATGGCGCCTTCCCCAGCAAGTTCTTTCAGGCATTGGCCGCAAGCGGCGTGGGGCTGTTAGGCATTCCAGAAGAACTCGGCGGCATCCCCGCCGATATGATGACGCAAGTGCTGGTTCTGGAGGAAATCGCGCGCATGGGGGCTCCCGCCTACATTATGACGGAAGGCCAATGCATCCATAATATGCAGCGCTTTGGCAATGCAGAACAGTTGGCGAAAACGGCTGAAGTCGGGCTGACCGGGATCCCTGCCTATTCACTCGCCTTCACCGAGCCGCAGGCGGGATCGGATAATAACCGCGTCGCCACAACCTATACCCGAAGAAATGGCAAAGTTTATCTGAACGGGCAAAAAACGTTCATCACGGGCGCCAAAGATTACCCATACATGCTGGTGCTGGCACGCAATCCCGAACCGGAAGATCCGAAGCGTTGCTTCACCCTGTGGTGGGTGGATCCAAACATGCCGGGCGTTAAGCGTAATAGCCTGCACAAAATCGGCTGGCACATGGTCAGCAACTGTGAGGTTTTTCTCGATAACGTTGAACTGGAAGAAAGCGCGATGGTGGGCCGCGAAGGTTACGGCTTCATTCACATGATGGAAAACTTCGATATTGAACGTCTCGTCATCGCCGCACACTCGCTGGGTGTGGCGGAATGCGCCTTTGAAGATGCCGCCCGCTACGCCAACCAACGTATTCAGTTCGATAAAAATATCGGCCAGTTCCAGATGATTCAGCTCAAGCTGACCCAAATGGCGATAAAAATCCAAAACATGAAAAACATGGTCTATCGCACGGCATGGGAATGTGACAACGATTTACCCATGCGCCTGTCCGCGCCGATGTGCAAATTGTATTGCGCACAGTCAGCCTGTGAAGTCATTGACGATGCGATGCAGATTTTAGGTGGCCTTGGTTACACCAATGACAGCCGGGTATCCCGCTTCTGGCGAGATACCCGTGTTAACCGCATCGGTGGCGGTACTGACGAGATTATGGTGTATATCTCAGCCCGCCAGATCCTGAAACAGTATGAAAAATAATAGGATACGTCATGAAATTACTTGCCTGTTATAAATTGGTCGCGGAAGAACAAGACATCACTATCACCGCCGACAGAACGCTGGACACAACGCGTGCTGGAGAAAAAATCAGCCCATTCGACCTCAATGCTATTGAAGAGGCCGTCCTGCTGGCCGGTGAAAACGATGAAGTCATAGCCCTGTGCGTTGGCGGTCAGGCGCTGGATAACGCCAAACTGCGAAAAGATTTGCTCTCCCGAGGTCCTCATGGACTCTACCTGGTGCGCGACGAGCGGCTGTCAACTGCGCTTGCGCACGAAACCTCCCGGGTCATTGCCGCAGCAGCGAAGAAAATCGGTTTTGATCTGCTGCTGTGTGGCGAAGGCTCTGGCGATCTCTATGCACAGCAAACCGGGCTGCGTGTCGGGGAAATGCTTCATCTGCCCACCGTCAATGCCGTCAGCCACATTGAAATCCATGACGGCTACGTTACGGTCGAACGCACACTGGAAAATGAAATAGAGATTATTGATGTGCCGCTTCCTGCCGTCTTGTGCGTCACGTCAGATATTAATGAACCGCGTATTCCTTCCATGAAAGCGATTCTCGGCGCAGGGAAAAAGCCCGTTACCCAATGGACGGCCGATGACATCGGCTGGTCGCCGGTGTCTCCCGAGGCCGAAATGGTCAATATTTATGCCCCGCAGCAGGCAGAACGTAAACACATCATCATTGAAGGCGACGGCGCAGAAGATATCGCTCTCCTGGCAGAGCATCTCAATAAAGTGCTGAACTGAAGACAACGGAGAAGCTGGAATGAGCAAAATCAATCAGGTATGGGTAGTGAGTGACAGCGCCGACCGTTACGCGGATCTCCTTGCAGGAGCAAAGCAGTTCGGTGAACACGTGAGTGCGGTCATCTGGGATGAGAGCGAGGCTTTGCAGGTACAACATGCCGACGCGGTGTACGTCCTGAGCGGAAAGTCAGAACAGCAACGATTAGAAAACTATGCAGAAACCCTCGCGGCCCTGATACAAAATACCGAAAAAGACGACAGTGAGCTCAGGACGGAAACATTAATCCTGCTGGCGGCAACCCGACGAGGAAAAAGCCTGGCGGCCAGGCTTAGCATCCTGCTGCAATCAGCGCTGATTAATGATGCCACCAGCCTGGCGCTGGAGAATGGCGAACTGTATGCCGAACATCGAATGTATGGCGGTCTGGCGTTTGGTCGGGAAAAAATTAACACACCTACGGCTATCGTGACCGTTTCGAGTGGCGTATTCGAGCCGCTGGAAGCAAATGCGCCGCATCAGCTTGCTCCCATGCCCGTCAGCTATATCCCACCGCAACATGAGCTTTTATGCAAAGCGCGCCGGGCAAAATCGGTCAGCAGCATCGATCTCAGTAAAGCCCGTCGTGTCGTCGGTATTGGGCGTGGCTTAGCGGCCAAAGACGATCTGCATATGATCTGGGATTTAGCCGCTGCGCTGAATGCGGAAGTCGGCTGCTCTCGCCCCATTGCTGAAGGTGAGCACTGGATGGATCGTGAACGTTACATTGGCGTTTCTGGCGTACTGCTTAAAACCGATGTGTATCTGGCGCTGGGCATCTCAGGGCAGATACAGCACATGGTCGGCGGTAATGGCGCCAAAACCATTGTCGCCATTAATAAAGATAAGAATGCGCCAATCTTTCAGTACGCCGACTACGGGCTGGTAGGCGATATATATAAAGTCGTCCCGGCATTAACGGAACTGCTGCAGCACTAACATTTAACGCCGCCATCCCGAATGGCGGCAACAGGAGCAAAAGCGATGTCGGACGAAAAATTTGACGCCATTGTTGTCGGCGCAGGCATCTCAGGCTGCATCGCCGCTTATGTAATGGCAAAAGCAGGACTGGATGTGCTGGTCATTGAGCGTGGTGATACTGCGGGCAGTAAAAATATGACCGGAGGACGACTCTACACGCACAGCCTGGAAGAAATTATGCCGGGTTTTACCCATATAGCCCCCGTTGAAAGAAAAGTAGTCAGGGAGCGAATTTCCTTTCTTACAACAGAAAGCGCTGTCACGCTGGACTATCTCGCGAGCCCCCCCCAACAGGCCCCGGTCGCAGAATCATGGACGGTGCTTCGCCGCACATTTGACAGTTGGCTCATGGCGCAAGCAGAAGCCGTTGGCGCTCAGTTCATCACCGGCGTCAGAGTAGATTCACTGATTCGTCAAAATGGACGAGTGACGGGAGTTCAGGCCGGAGACGATACCCTGGAGGCAAATGTGGTTCTCCTCGCCGACGGTGTAAATTCTCTGCTGGGCCGCGCTATCGGTATGGTGCCAGAATCATCGCCGCACCATTATGCCATTGGTGTGAAGGAGGTGATTTCACTGCCATCCGCACAAATTCAGCAGCGCTTCGGGCTAACAGGTAACGAAGGCGCTGCCTGGCTGTTTGCCGGTTCACCGTCAGACGGATTAATGGGCGGCGGTTTCTTGTATACCAATCGCGATACGCTTTCACTGGGTCTGGTATGCGGCCTCGACGGTATCGAGCATGCCCGTAAAACCGTGCCGCAAATGCTGGAAGACTTCAAACAGCATCCTGCTATCCGTCCGCTAATCGAAGGCGGTACGCTACAGGAATATTCCGCGCATCTGGTGCCGGAAGGCGGGATAGATATGGTTCCAACGTTAGTCGAGAACGGAGTGATGATTGTCGGTGATGCGGCCGGAATGTGTCTGAATCTGGGCTATACCGTGCGGGGCATGGATCTCGCCATCACAGCAGCCAATGTGGCGGCGCAAACGGTCATTGCCGCGAAAAATGCCAATGATTTCAGTAAAGGAAAACTCCAGGCTTATCCCAACGCACTGGAGAAAAGCGCGGTGTTACGCGATATGCGCCACTACCGCCGCCTCCCTGCAATGATGGAGAACCCGCGAATTTTTCAACAATATCCGCAAATGGCAACCGATCTCATGGCGTCTCTGTTTACCGTCAACGGCAAGGCCCCTGCTTCACTGTGCTCGACAGTATTAGCGCACGGCAAAAAAATCGGATTAATTAATCTCTTAAAAGACGGCATTAAAGGAGTTCGCGCATTATGAATACCGTGAACGTCGATGTGAAATTGGGCACGAATAAATTCAGGGTCGATGAAAGCCATCCCCATATTGTCCTGGTGGAAAACCCCGATCCAGAGCAGTTCCGTAAACTGATCCTCGCCTGCCCCGCCGGATTATATCGCCAGGATGACGCTGGCAATATTCACTTTGATTATGCTGGCTGCCTCGAATGCGGCACATGCCGGGTGCTGTGTTCACACACCATTCTACAAAAATGGGAATATCCACAAGGAACGTTTGGCGTTGAATTTCGCTTCGGCTAACCCCCTGCAAAACAGCATATCGCCGTATCAGGAGATACCTCGTGTTCGCGGTTCAGGGAGAAGACCATGTCGGTACAGAATCAAATTGATATCAGTACGATTTTAGACAAACACCCCATCAGCAAACGGCAATGGTTTATTGTCTTTCTCGGTTTTTTTGTTCTGGGTATTGATGGTTTCGATGTCACGGCAATTGGCTACATTGCTCCGGCATTAATAGATCACTGGCAACTATCCAAACAAGATCTGGGCCCGGTTATGATGAGTGGATTATTGGGGCTGGCGGCAGGCTCTTTAATTTCTGGCCCGCTAGCTGACCGCTATGGACGTAAAAAGTTAATTATTGGGTCAGTTGTCTTTTTTGGTCTCAGCAGCCTGCTTTCTGCCGGGGCCTGGAATTTATCCAGCCTGACTTTTTTTCGTTTTATTACCGGACTCGGGTTAGGCGCAGCCATGCCCAACATCACGACGCTGGTTGCAGAGTACGCCCCCCACCGTTATCGCTCTCGCCTGTCAACGGTGATCCATTGCGGCTTTAATTCTGGCGCAGCGCTGGGAGGCATACTTAGCCAACAGTTGCTCGGAACGTTTGGCTGGCGCGCCGTGCTTATCGCAGGCGGCATTTTGCCATTATTGCTGGCACTGGTTTTACTGCGTTGTTTACCTGAATCGATGTTGTATCTGGTGCAGCACGCCGGTAACGATGCGCGCCTGGTTCGCCTGCTAAATCTGTTTATTCCCGGAATTGCAGACAAAGATACGCGTTTTTACACCACCGAGCCGCAAAAAGCCCGCGCCAGCACGGCAAAGTCACTGCTGCATCCCCCTTACACGCTGGGAACAGTGGCGCTGTGGTTGACGCTTTTTGTCGGACTCTTCAGCGTTTACCTTTTATCCAGTTGGTTACCCCTGATGATAAAAGATGCCGGACTTACGCTCTCTCAAGCCGTCATTATGGGGTCTGTCTTTCAGATAGGCGGCATGATAGGCAATTTTTGCATTGGTATTGAAATGGATCGTTGGGGCAAACACGAGGCTATTATTCTGACGCTGTCAGGCAGCATATGCGGCGCATTAGTTCTGGGGCTGTTCACCCCTTCGCTTTTCCTGCTCTATGCCCTGGTTCTTATTCTTGGCTTCACTCTCAACGGGATCAACCCCGGTTGCTATGCACTGGCTGCGCACTTTTACCCGACTTCAATACGGGCAACCGGCGTTGGTTGGGCGACGGGCATTGGCCGGCTGGGCGCGATTACCAGCGCAGGCGTGGGTTCGCTCATGCTCGCAGCAGGCTGGACATTCAGTGACGTCTTTCTGTTTTTGCCTCTGCCGCTACTGGCTGGCGCACTGGCGATGTATTGCAAAAAAAGAACTCAGTCTGAGACATAACCAATGACAACGAACCTAAAAATCAATGCCGAGCGTAAAGCGCAATACCGGCAACAGGGCCACTGGGGAGATGCGACATTAGCCGATTACTGGTCCCTGTCGGCCAAAGCGTATGCAGACAAAGTGGCGGTCACCGATAATCGGGGGGATAACTATACTTATAAAGCGCTGGATATTGCCGCAGGACGGCTGGCGTCCTGGCTCATTGACGCCGGTATCCGCCCGGGCGATCGCGTGGCGCTCCAGTTGCCCGGCTGGTGTGAATTCACGATAATTTATCTGGCTTGTCTGAAAAGCGGAGCCGTGATCGTCCCGCTCCTGCCTGCTTTCAGGGAGTGTGAACTGACCTGGATACTCAATAAATCCCGAGCCCGGATACTGTTTACACCAACGAGTTTTAAAAACGACAACCCGGCAGATAGGATCGCCGCACTCCGTTCCGATCTGCCCTGGCTTGAGAAGGTGGTGGCGGTTGATAAGCTGGCGCTGGCGCCTGCGCCCACTGGCCCCGTTCTAAGCCAGATCCTCAATGATTCTCCGCCAATAGCGCATCACGTCCTAACGCATAGCGACGATCTGGCGGCAGTTCTTTTTACTTCCGGTACGGAAGGTCATCCCAAAGGCGTGATGCTGACGCACAATACCATCATCGCCAGTGAACGAACCTTCTGCGCGGCGCTCAATATAAACTGGACGGATTCGATTCTCATGCCCGCTCCGCTAGCCCATGCAACAGGATTTCTGCATGGCGTGACCGCCCCTTTTTTAACGGGCGCCAGCAGCGTGTTGATGGACATATTTTCTCCGCAAGAGTGCCTGGCATTACTGGCGCAAGAGCGCTGCACCTGCATCATGGGGGCAACACCGTTCGTGTGCGATCTGCTGTATGCTTCCAAAGCACAGCGCAGCAGTCTCTCTTCTCTTCGCTTCTTTCTGTGCGGGGGAACCACAATCCCAGGAAAACTTCTGCAGGAATGTCACCAGGCAGGGATTCAACTCCTTGGCGTATACGGAAGTACAGAAAGTGCTCCCCATGCGATAGTGCGACCGCATGACTCTCTGACTCATCAAATGAACACGGATGGCAGAGCCGCTGCAGGCGTTGAAATCAGAGTGGTCGACCAGAAGAAGATGACTCTGGCGGAAAATAATGAGGGCGAAGAAGCCTCTCGCGGCCCCAATGTTTTTGTCGGCTATCTTGATGAACCGGAACTGACCGACCAGGTGCTTGACGACGACGGGTGGTATTACAGCGGCGACTATTGCCGGATGGATAAAGACGGCTATATCAAAATTACTGGCCGAAAAAAGGACGTTATTGTTCGTGGCGGTGAAAACATCAGTAGTCGCGAAATAGAAGATATTCTGCTGCTTCATCCGGATATCCACGATGCCGCTGTGGTGGGCATGCCGGATAAACGCCTGGGTGAACGTTCTTGCGCTTATGTCGTGCTGAGTCATCCACAAAAAACGCTTCAGTTGGCTGATATCATCGCGTTTTTCGCCCAACGGCGTATCGCAAAATATAAATACCCGGAATATCTGGTTGTTATAGACAAATTACCGCGTACGGCCTCAGGCAAAATTCAAAAATACATTCTCCGACAGGATATTCTCCAGCGTCTGGCATCCCTCTCGCAAGAAACGACTGGTCTAACAACCTCGGCGTAAGAAGGAGCGCGTTATGTCTCTCACTCATACTGTTCCCGAACATTCCCGCAATGTACGCAGGGTATCAAACCGGATTAAAAACAGTACCAAACCCACTTTTATCCGCCCTAACCCGAACTTCTACCGTTGTCCTCAGTGTGGGGCGTTCCTTGTCACCATGGCTATACGTGACGAAACATCCCCGATAACCTGCTGTGGAAAAACACTCGTCGCGTTACGGGTTAATGATGCCACTACTACCGATGCGCTCGCCCAACAGCATCAACCGCTGATGACCATTTCCGGGGGATTTGAATCAAATACGCTTTCCGTAACGGTAGGTAATCCGGCGCATCCAATGACGGCAGATCACTATCTGGAGTGGATCTTTATTTACACCTTTCAGGGGGGACAATTTAAATATCTGCCGCCAGGCGCGCCGCCGGAAGCCACTTTTGCACTCGCGGGCAATGATGCTTATGTTTATTGCGATCGCCCAATCTGTAAAGGGAAACAGTGTAAATTCAACTGCAAACGAGGATTTTCAGCCTATACCTGGTGCAACCAGCATGGGTTGTGGCGGTACACATTTTGACGGATCACATTGCAGGTCAGCATGTTGTGCGCGCTTTAGCGAAATAAAAAACCGCCAGCGAATGACTGGCGGTTTTGGCATTGCAGGTGAGTCTTACTTTTTTATGCTACTGTGGTGCGAATCAGATAATCAAAGGAGCTTAACGAGGCTTTCGCGCCTTCGCCTGTCGCGATGATGATCTGCTTATAGGGTACGGTTGTGCAGTCACCTGCAGCGAAAACACCTTTCACGCTGGTTTCGCACTTCGCATCAATGATAATTTCACCCATGCGGTTACGTTCAACGGCACCTTCCAGCCAGTTGGTGTTCGGCAACAGACCAATCTGAACAAAAATACCTGCCAGTTCTACACTGTGAACATCGCCGCTCACGCGGTCACGATACTCGAGCCCAGTGACTTTGCTGCCATCGCCTTTTACTTCTGTCGTTTGCGCATTCAAAATGATGTCGACGTTTTTCAGACTACGCAGTTTATTCTGCAGCACCTGATCGGCCTTCATTTCAGGAGCAAACTCCAGCAGCGTCACATGTTCCACGATGCCCGCCAGGTCGATAGCGGCTTCAACACCGGAGTTACCACCGCCAATCACCGCCACACGCTTGCCTTTAAACAGTGGGCCATCACAGTGAGGGCAATAAGTTACGCCTTTGGTGCGATATCGATCTTCGCCCGGAACATTCATGTTGCGCCATTTCGCTCCGGTCGCGATGATAATGCTGCGCGCTTTCAGCACCGCGCCGGATGCCGTTTCAATCTGATGCAGCCCACCTTCCTGCGCCGCAGGAACCAGTTTGCTGGCGCTTTGGCTGTCGATCACATCAACATCATAGTCATCAACGTGTGCTTTCAGCGCGCCAGCCAGTTTCTGGCCTTCGGTTTTCGGTACCGAGATATAGTTTTCAATATCAACGGTATCCAGAACCTGACCGCCAAAACGTTCGCCCATCAGACCGGTGCGGATACCTTTACGTGCAGAGTACACCGCCGCAGCCGCTCCCGCAGGGCCAGAACCAACAATCAGTACGTCATAAGCATCACGCTTGTTCAACTCTTCAGCCGCACGTTTCTCTGCGCCGGTGTCCACCTTCGCCACGATCTCAGTCAGCGTCATGCGACCCTGGCCGAACTCTTTACCGTTCATAAATACCGCCGGAACGCCCATCACGTTACGATCGGTGATTTCATTCTGGAACGTACCGCCGTCAATCGCCGTATGTTTAATGCGTGGGTTCAGTACCGACATCAGGTTCAGTGCTTGCACCACGTCCGGACAGTTATGGCAGGAGAGTGAATAATAGGTTTCAAATTCAAAATCACCGTCGAGATCGCGGATCTGCTCCAGCAACGCCTGCGCCTCTTTTGACGGATGACCACCGGTCCACAACAGCGCGAGCACCAGCGAGGTAAATTCATGGCCCAGCGGAGAACCCGCAAAGCGCGGCCCCTGGTGAGAGCCAGGATTGGTAATCAAGAACGATGGCTTACGCACTGCCAGAGTATTGTCTTCTGTGAAGGTGACTTTTTCTGACAGTTCAGCAATTTCAGTCAGCAGTTCCTTGATTTCTGCCGATTTAGCGCTGTCATCCAGCGTAGCAATCAGCTCAACAGGTTTGGTCAGTTTCTCAAGGTAAGCCCTGAGCTGGGTTTTCATATTTGTGTCGAGCATTCTTCTTCCCTCTCTGAAAACATCATCATGCAAGCCGACTTCGCGGGACTGCATTAATGCAACTTGCGTCATGGTGCTGGAATGAAACAGGCGCAAATTTGCGCCTGTGGAATGCCGGATGCACTACGTTTATCCGGCCTACAAATTAGCTTAGATTTTACCAACCAGGTCTAAAGATGGAGCCAGTGTCGCTTCACCTTCTTTCCATTTAGCCGGGCAAACTTCACCTGGGTGGGATGCAACATACTGTGCGGCTTTAATTTTGCGCAGCAGGTCGGACGCATCACGGCCGATACCTTCAGCGGTAACTTCGATTGCCTGGATGATACCCTGCGGGTCAACAACGAAGGTTGCGCGGTCAGCCAGACCTTCATCTTCACGCATGTTGTCGAAGTTACGGGTCAGGGCGCCAGTCGGGTCGCCGATCATTGCATATTTGATTTTTGCGATGGTGTCAGAGCTGCTGTGCCATGCTTTGTGCGTAAAGTGGGTATCGGTAGAAACAGAGTAAACGTCTACGCCCAGTTTCTGCAGTTCTTCATAATGGTCTGCAACGTCGCCCAGTTCGGTCGGGCATACGAAGGTGAAGTCAGCCGGATAGAAGAAGAAGACGCTCCAGCGACCTTCGGTATCTTTCTCGGTTACTTCGATGAACTCACCGTTTTTGAACGCCTGGTTTTTGAAAGGTTTAATTTTGGTATTAATCAAAGACATCTGTACTTCCTCCGTGTTTTCGTTGAGAGATAAGTTAACGAAAATCTCTTCCAAGGGCTAATGCGTTTCCTTTATCAAATCAATAAGCGTTAACTAACAACTTCCTCAATCGAACCTAAAAGACAAAAGTAAAAAAGGCCCCCTTTGCAGGGAGCCTCATTACCCGAGCTACCCGCAGGTAACTTCAGTACCAGCAGAACTGGCTATGTGTTGCGCTCTACATTACCTTAACAAAGGTCGTAACAGCGATTGGGATTACATCACCCAACTAAAGAAAGGGCAATCGACAGACTGTCGATCTTACCTATGGCTGTGATAGGTTTTGCAATTCAGTCCCCTTTCCTTCTGATTTTATAAGGAAAATCAATGTTCAAGCGTACCTTACTCTTATCCTTACTTCCCGCTATCGTTCATGCCGAAGAGCTACCTGCCCCTGTTAAAGCCATTGAGAAACAGGGCATTACTATTCTGAAACCTTTCGATGCCCCTGGCGGAATGAAAGGTTATCTGGGTAAATATCAGGATATGGGCGTCACTATCTACGTCACGCCCGACGGCAAACATGCTATCTCAGGCTACATGTACAATGAGAAAGGTGAAAACCTCAGTAATGCACTGATAGAAAAAGAGATCTATGCCCCAGCAGGGCGCGAGATGTGGCAGCGAATGGAAAAAGCCTCATGGATTCTGGATGGTAAGAAAGAGGCCCCGGTGATTGTCTACGTGTTCGCCGATCCCTTCTGCCCTTATTGCAAACAGTTTTGGCAGCAGGCGCGTCCGTGGGTCGATTCCGGTAAAGTTCAGTTGCGTACGCTACTGGTGGGCGTAATCAAACCTGAAAGCCCGGCAACAGCTGCCGCAATCTTGTCGACAAAAGATCCGGCCAAAACCTGGCATGACTATGAAGCCTCCGGCGGCAAAATGAAGCTGGAAATTCCTGCCTCTCTCCCGCCCGAGCAGATGAAGATACTCAATATCAATCAAAAGTTGATGGATGATTTGGGTGCTAACGTGACGCCAGCCATCTACTACATGAGTAAAGACAATACGCTGCAACAGGAAGTCGGGTTACCCGATCAGGAGAAATTAAACATTATCATGGGAAATAAATAAAGGTAATAAAATGAGTGATTGTTATCGTTCTCATTTCAATCACTCACCACACTTCTTTTTTTTCTCGTGAAAATAAAGTGTTTTGTGCTATGTTAGTTTAAATTAATCGTTCATTAAGCACTGAAACATAAAGCCTGTAAATAAGTACATTTCAAACTATTTCATAATTTAATTATTTCAAATTTTACCGTCAGAGGAAAGTATACATGGCTAATCTTTACGATCTTAAAAAATTCGATCTAAACCTACTTGTTATTTTTGAATGTATCTATCAGCACCTGAGCATCAGCAAGGCTGCAGAAACACTTTTTATTACACCTTCGGCCGTGAGCCAGTCATTGCAACGACTTCGTACTCAGTTTAACGATCCATTGTTCATTCGCTCGGGAAAAGGCATCACGCCAACAGTAACTGGCATCAATCTTCATCATCATCTGGAACAAAACCTCAACTCACTGGAGCAAACAATTAACATCATGCATAACTCCAGTTTAAAGAAAAAATTTATTATTTATAGCCCGCAAATGGCAACCAATTTAAATTTATACGAGATGGTTCATTCTCTCAGAGAAGGTTCTGATATTGATATTGAGATTGAACATCACGACATTCTAATGAGCGCGGAAACTGCTGAAAATATTCTATCTTACCGCAAAGCGGATCTGGTATTCACAATCGTACCAGTACATAACCGCTCTATTGTATGCACGCCGGTCAAAACGCTCGAAGGGGTGTTAGTCCGTAACAGTAACCATCCCAGAATTAATGATTCAAGTACCGTAGAACAATTATTAAAGGAAAAATTTACATTACTCCTCACTGAGGAACAGGGGATGAAAGAGTATCAGTCACAAACGAATCAACTTTTAGCCAATCGTGATATTGGTTTCAGTAGCGACTCTTTGATTTCAATCGTTAACGTTATATCAAACACTGATATCATTGGTATTATACCCAGAATTATGTACGAATTTTTCTCCCCTGTCTTTAATCTCAAAGAGATTAGCATCGGTATAAAATTGCCGTCAGCAAAACTGTATTTGATGTATAACCGCGCTTCGCTTTCTAACGATTCCTTTGCCTCATATATAAAAAGAATCACACCAGATAGCGAATAAACGCCTGTTAATTATTTTCCCGGTGAGCGTAATTAATTCATGTTAATAATTCATAAAAGCCATTTATTGAAATGGTGAATTATTTATGAAAATTACAACACATATAGATTAGCATTTCTTATGCTGACCATTTACCATAGCGGGGAATAACAGCTCCTCACTATGGATTTGATATGTCTGTTTATAAAATACCTCTAACTCAACATGTACTTGAAGCCGCACAGGAGCGCATTACATGGACGCTCAACACGCTGCCGCGCATTTGTGTTTCATTATCGGGAGGAAAAGATTCCGGTCTTATGCTCCATCTTACGGCCACCCTTGCCCGCCAGTTACAGAAAAAAATTAGCGTCTTATTTATTGACTGGGAAGCTCAGTTTTCCTGCACTATCGATTATGTCCAGGCGCTACGCGAGAGTTATTCCGATGTTATCGAAGAATTTTATTGGGTCGCATTACCTCTGACCACACAAAACGCGCTTTCACAATATCAACCCGAATGGCAGTGCTGGGAGCCGAATATACAGTGGGTGCGTCAGCCACCGGCCGATGCCATTACCGACCCCAATTTCTTTTCTTTCTATCAGCCCGGTATGACCTTTGAGCTCTTCGTTCGCGAGTTCGCAGATTGGTTTTCACAAAAGCGTCCCGCAGCGATGATGGTCGGTATTCGCGCGGACGAGTCCTATAACCGCTTTGTGGCCATCGCCAACTCGCGTAAGCAACGTTTTGCCGATGACAAGCCGTGGACGACGGCAGCGCCAGGTGGCCACACCTGGTATATTTATCCGTTATATGACTGGAAAACAGCCGATATCTGGACATGGTTTGCGAAGACAAAAATGCCGTGCAATCCCTTGTATAACCTGATGTATCAGGCCGGGGTCCCAACAAGATATATGCGTATTTGCGAGCCCTTTGGACCGGAACAACGCCAGGGATTGTGGCTGTACCATGTCATTGAGCCACAGCGATGGGCGGCTATGTGCGCCCGCGTCAGCGGCGTTAAAAGTGGCGGGATTTACGCCGGTCATGACAACCATTTTTACGGTCATCGGAAAATACTCAAACCAGAGCATTTAAGTTGGCAGCAATACGCCATGCTGCTATTACACAGCATGCCAGAACAGACCGCAGAACATTACCGCAACAAAATCGCTGTCTATATACAGTGGTATAAGAAAAAAGGCATGGACAATATCCCGGAAAGTCAGGAAGGCGATATTGGTTCCAGGGATATCCCCTCATGGAGAAGGATCTGCAAAGTACTCCTGAATAATGATTACTGGTGTCGGGCACTGTCGTTCAGCCCCACAAAAACGAAAAACTACCAGCGATATACTGAACGCATGAAAACCAAACGTCAGGAATGGGGGTTGTTATGCAACAACGATTAACACAGGAACTCCTCGGCTTTCTTTCTGGTTTGCCAGAAAAAGATAGAATTGAAGCCATTAATGAATTCAGAATGGCAATCCACAGCGTCAGTCCATTTCGTGAAGAACCAGTAGATTGCGTGTTATGGATTAAAAGCGATCACATTTCGCCCAATGATTACAATCCTAATAACGTTGCGCCGCCGGAGAAAAAGCTGCTGTTGAAATCCATCGAAGCTGATGGCTTCACCCAGCCGATTGTCGTGGTTCACTCAACGGAAGAAGAGTATGAAATCATCGATGGCTTTCACCGCCATGAATTAGGAAAAAACAAAGCATCGCTAAAACCACGATTAAAAGGCTATCTGCCCGTCGCCTGCCTGGAACGCGATCGCCATGAACGTATGGCGGCGACAATCCGCCATAACCGCGCCCGCGGACGCCACCAAATCCACGCCATGTCGGAAATCGTGCGTGAATTATCGCAACTGGGCTGGAGTGAAGAAAAAATCGCTAAAGAACTGGGCATGGATAACGATGAAGTGTTGCGACTGAAACAAATCAACGGCCTGCAGGAGTTATTTGCCGACCGTCGGTTTTCCAAAGCCTGGACAGTAAAATAATTACAGCAAAACCAGACGCTCTGCGGCTGCTAACAGCGTCGATTCTTGCTTGGCAAAACATAGGCGGATCAGCTTATGCGGGAAAGGATCGGCGCAGAACACCGACAGCGGTATCGCCGCAACCCCCACTTCTTTAGTTAACCACTGACAAAACTCAACGTCAGTAAGCGTTGAGACCGCACTGTAATCGACCAGCAGAAAATAGGTCCCCTCACACGGCAGAATTTCCAGTCGGCTGTCGCGTAACGCATTCACCAGCACATCACGCTTTCTCTGATAAAACGCGGGCAGCTCGCGGTAGTGTATTGGGCTCTCCCGCAGCATATCCGCCAGCGCCAGCTGAGCCGGTGTGTTGACTGAGAACGTCAGGTACTGATGGACTTTGCGTAGCTCGGCGCTAATGGCGTCGGGTGCAACGCAATAGCCGACTTTCCAGCCGGTCATATGATACGTTTTACCGAAAGATGAAACGGCAACAGCGCGTTCCCGTAGCTGCGGATGAGCCAGCACGCTCGCATGTCCATGAGCGGCAAAGCAGATATGCTCATACACTTCGTCGCTAATAACAAAAATCTCGCGCTCTTTAATCGCCTGCCATAACGCATCAAAATCAGCGCGCTGCCATACGGTAGCAGATGGGTTATGCGGTGTATTGAGGATCACTAACCGGGTGCGCTCGCTGAGTAGCGTGGCAAATTCCTGCCAGTTCACACGAAATGACG
This sequence comes from Citrobacter sp. wls717, assembly GCF_005280955.1. Taxonomy (NCBI): domain Bacteria; kingdom Pseudomonadati; phylum Pseudomonadota; class Gammaproteobacteria; order Enterobacterales; family Enterobacteriaceae; genus Citrobacter; species Citrobacter sp. wls717. Next base: position 484,933 of record NZ_SZWW01000007.1, on the reverse strand, counting down.
GCGGTTGCAACGCAATACGTTTCACCACGCCGCCGGATAACGCCACCGCAGGCGCATAGCTATCGTAGCTCGGATCAAAACAGATCACTTCGTCACCAGGCCGCACCAGCGCCGTAATGGCTGCATACAATGCTTCTGTAGCCCCTGCCGTGACGGTGACTTCACTTGTCGCATCGGGCTTATAACCGTACAACTCCGCGGTTTTATCGGCAATGGCTTCGCGCAGCGGCTGCACGCCCGTCATCGGCGCATACTGGTTAGCGCCATGCGCGACATGATATGCCAGACGTTCCTGTAAGAAATGTGGACCGTCAAAATCAGGAAATCCCTGCGAGAGGTTAATGGCCTGATGCTGCTGTGCCAGCGCGCTCATTTGCGTAAATATTGTGGTCCCCAGATTTGGGAGTTTGCTTTGCACAATCAGTGGGTTATTGCTCATTATTGTTATCCCGACGTGTGATGTTGTTGTTGAAGCCACTATAGCACGATGTTAGTATTTGGCAATCAAGACGTTCAGACGTCTATATAAAAATAACCTGCCAGATCAGGACAGCACAAGGACAACACAACATGAGTAATACCGAGATTCGCGTCGTCACCGGCCCGGCTAACTACTTTTCCCACACCGATAGCCTCTCCAGACTGCACGACTTTTTCACCCCGGATCAACTCTCACACGCCGTCTGGGTCTACGGTGAGCGAGCTATCGCCGCGGCGCGTCCTTATCTGCCAGAAGCTTTTCATCTTGCCGAAGCTAAGCGCCTGTTGTTTACGGGACATTGCAGCGAAACCGATGTTGCTCAACTGGCAAAAGAATCGGGAGATGATCGCAGCATCGTGATTGGCGTGGGTGGCGGTACACTGCTCGATACGGCTAAAGCGCTGGCTCGCCGCCTTGATTTACCTTTCGTGGCGATCCCAACCATCGCCGCCACCTGCGCGGCCTGGACGCCGCTTTCCGTCTGGTACAACGATGCCGGTCAGGCGCTGCATTTCGAAATATTCGACGATGCCAATTTTTTGGTGCTGGTTGAGCCACGAATCATACTCAACGCGCCTGAAGAGTATTTACTGGCCGGTATTGGCGATACGCTGGCGAAATGGTATGAGGCAGTGGTGCTGGCTCCGCAGCCAGAAACGTTACCTCTGACCGTACGTCTGGGCATCAACGGCGCGCTGGCCATCCGCGACGTCCTGCTGGAAAGCAGCGAGCAGGCACTGGCAGATAAGCAGCGTGGTGAACTAACCCAGGCGTTTAGTGACGTGGTGGATGCGATTATAGCCGGCGGCGGTATGGTCGGCGGCCTGGGCGAGCGCTACACCCGTGTGGCGGCGGCTCATTCGGTCCATAACGGTCTGACCGTCCTCCCGCAAACGGAGAAATTTCTCCATGGCACCAAAGTGGCGTATGGCATTCTGGTGCAGAGCGCGCTGCTTGGACAAGATGATGTGCTGGCGCAGTTAATTACCGCTTATCAGCGCTTCAACCTGCCAACTCGATTGGCTAATCTGGAAGTGGACATCAATAACCGAGCCGAAATCGATAAGGTGATTGCGCATACCCTGCGCCCGGTCGAATCTATTCATGCGCTGCCGGTAACGTTAACGCCAGATACCCTGCGCGCAGCGTTTGAGAAGGTAGAATCGTTTACGGTGTGACTATGGTGCAGGTTGCCTGATGACGGCTTCGCCTTATCAGGCCTACGGCCAAAGCATTGTTGTAGGCCGGATAAGCGTCAGCGCATCCGGCAAAAAATTAACAGCACTTCGCGCCGCCTTTCCCCCCATAGCGCGCATCCTGCCGCTCGCGGAAAAACTCTTCGTAGGTCATTGGCGTCTGATCCGGATGCGTGACGCGCATATGCTCAACATAGTTGTCATAATCCGGCACACCGATCATCAAGCGGGCGGTTTGCCCTAAATACTTCCCGGCTTTGGAGAGCGTTTCAAACATAGTGATTCCCTGTCGTACAAACGCCCTCCCCGTACCGGAGAGGGCTTGTTGGTTAAGAGAATATTAGTGCGCGCCTTTCGCCTGCGCCACGATCTCTTCGACATTCTCAGGCATTGGTTCGTACGGCGTTTCTTTCGAAGTCGGTTTGTCCTCTTTCAGCGCTGCCAGCGCAGTTTTAATCGAGAACAGCCCCAGCACCACGACGACCACCATGAAGAAAATAGTGAGGCCCGCGTCCAGGCGGTTGTTAAACACCAGTTGCGTCAGCTGCGACTGGGTGTACTGTGCCGGAATATTACCGCTGTCGATCATCGCCTGGAACTTGTTGGCGATAGCCAGGAAGCCAATTTTCGCATCCGGGCTAAACGCTTTCTGCCAGCCCGCAGTCAGAGTACAAATCAGCAGCCAGGCCGTTGGCACCAGCGCCACCCATGCGTAGCGCTGACGTTTCATCTTGAACAGCACCACCGCACAGAGCATCAATGCCATACCGGCCAGCATCTGGTTGGCGATACCAAACAGCGGCCACAGGGTGTTGATACCGCCCAGTGGATCCACCACGCCCTGGTGTAAGAAGTAACCCCAGGCCAGTACGCACAGCGCTGTAGCCAGCAGGTTCGCAGGCAGTGAGTCGGTACGTTTCAGGCTCGGTGATACCACGCCCAACAGATCCTGCAGCATAAAGCGTGCGGCGCGTGTACCGGCGTCAACCGCCGTCAGAATAAACAGGGCTTCAAACAGAATGGCGAAGTGATACCAGAACGCCACATCCATCATGCCGCCCAGCGCACCATGCAGAATATACGCCATCCCAACGGCCAGCGTCGGCGCACCGCCTGCGCGGGAAATGATGGATTGTTCGCCGACTTCATTGGCGATTTGATGCAAGGTGTCCGGAGTAATAGCAAAGCCCCAACTGCTGACCACCTGCGCCGCAGAAGCCACGACATCCGCCGTACCCGCCGGAGCCAACACCGCCATCGGGCTGTTCATCGCAAAGTACACGCCCGGATCGATGATGCACGCGGAAACCAGCGCCATAATGGCGACAAAGGATTCCATTAACATTCCGCCATAGCCGATAAAACAGGCCTGCCCTTCGTTCGCCAGCATCTTCGGCGTGGTACCGGAAGAGATCAGCGCGTGGAAGCCAGATACCGCACCACAGGCAATGGTAATAAACAGGAACGGGAACAGGTTACCGGTCCAGACCGGGCCAGTACCGTCAACAAACTTGGTCAGCGCAGGCATGGTCAGCGTCGGACGCATGATCAAAATCCCTACCGCCAGGCCAACAATGGTGCCGATTTTCAGGAAAGTAGAGAGATAATCACGTGGGGCCAGCAACAGCCATACCGGCAGCACGGCAGCGACAAAGCCGTAGCCCACCAGCATCCACGTCAGTTGTACGCCGGTAAAGTCAAAATACGGTGCCCAGGTCGGACTTTCGGCCACCCAACCGCCGGAAATAATGGCAAACACCAGGAATACCAGACCGATGACCGACACTTCGCCAATGCGGCCCGGACGCAGATAACGCAGGTAGATCCCCATAAAGATCGCCAGCGGAATGGTAAACGCGACGGTATAGGTTCCCCACGGGCTGTGGGTCAGCGCTTTCACGACGATCATCGCCAGTACCGCGAGGATAATCACCATGATCATAAAACAGGCTACCAGCGCAATAACGCCCGCCGTTGGGCCCATCTCTTCTTTCACCAGTTCGCCAAGGGAACGACCATCGCGACGGGTAGAAACAAACAGCACCATGAAGTCCTGCACAGCCCCCGCGAGTACCACCCCGGCAAGCAGCCAGATCATACCCGGCAGATAACCCATTTGTGCCGCCAGTACCGGCCCGACTAACGGGCCCGCCCCGGCAATCGCCGCAAAATGGTGACCGAACAGCACTTTTTTATCGGTAGGAACATAATCCAGACCGTCGTTATGGCGCACGGCTGGCGTCATACGCGTCGGGTCCAGCGCCAGCACATTTTTCGCAATGTACAGGCCATAGAAACGGTAAGCGATAAGGTAGACACAGACCGACGCCACGACTATCCACAACGCGTTGATCTGTTCACCACGGTTTAATGCGATATAGCCGAGGGCAAATGCTCCCATCACGGAGAGCACTGTCCAGACGAGGTACTTCCCTGATTTATTCATATTGATTATCCGTTGTCCAGGTCAGAGAGATGTTACATTTTGTTTCTATAACATCTTTTCTGAATTTAACAACATGACAACCATACAAACCCGAAGTATCACTGAGTTTTTACATTGCAGTGTTAACTAGATCACTTCATTTACCTGTTAACCCTGCAATTTCATTTTACTTTGTCGGGCGACTTCACCCCATCACCGCAGTACCTAATCGGCAGGTACAACAGCGTCGTCCTTGCTCATCAAAGATGACGATTTCCCAGCTTTGATTCTGCCGTCCAAGATGCAGCGGCTGACAAACGCCGCGCACTTTGCCCTGCGAAACCGCCCGATGGTGCGTGGCGTTCAGTTCTGTACCGACTACACACTGCCCGTCGCGGGTCATCAGATAACCCGCCATTGAACCCAATGTTTCGGCCAGTGCCGCCGACGCGCCGCCGTGCAGCAAACCAAACGGCTGATGCGTGCGGGTATCAACTGGCATTTCGGCCTCCAGCACATCATCGCCCAGTCGGGTATAAAGGATGCCTAAGTGCGCGACCATGTTGTTGTGGCTGGTGGCATTCAATTCATCCAGCGTGAGATGGCGTTTCCAGATCATCATCATGCTCCCAGCGTTGAGCCGCCATCCACCACGATATCCTGTAGCGTAATGTGGCTGGCAAGGTCGGAGGCGAGGAATAAAATGGTGTTGGCGATCTCCTGCGGTCGGGCGATTTTCCCCAACGGGATACCGAGTTTAAACTGTTCGCCAAACCCGCGAATACGCTGCTCCTCCGCGTCATCACTGACCCATAACGTGCGCTGCATGTCAGTATCGGTCGAGCCTGGCGAAACCACATTACAGCGCACACCGCTGCCCGCCAGTTCCAGTCCGACGGTGAGCGCCAGGCTTTTTAGCGCGGCTTTTGACGCCCCATAAGCACTCATGCCGATACGCGGTGTGTGCGCCGCATCTGAGGCGACGGTCACGATCGCCCCGCCCTGCTGGCGACGAAACTGCGCCATCGTCTGCTGAAACAGATTGAACGCGCCGCCAACGTTAACGGCAAACGTCTGCTGCCACTCTTCAACGCTCAGTGCGTCAGTGGCCCCCATGCGCAGAATACCGGCGGCATTGACCAACACATCCAGCCGCTCGCATGCTTTAAGGACTCGCTGGCACACCTCAGCCACCTGCCCGGCATCGGCCACATTCAGCACTTCGGTCGCAAACGGGTAGTTATCCTGAGGAAATTCGCGATCGAAGCCAGTCACCTGCGCGCCGGCTTTCACAAATGCCAGTGCCGTAGTGTAGCCAATGCCTTTACCCGCGCCGGTCACCCAGATGGTTTTCCCGGTAAAATCAAATCCGGCCATCAGTTCACCTCGCGGGAGAGTAGCTTCCACCAGGCGTCTATGGTCGGGTTTTTCGCCAGCATCACGAAATCAATATCGCCATGAACTTTACGCCAGCGTGCCGCCAGCGCCATCATGCGCACGGAATCCAGCCCGTAGTCGATCAGGTTTTCGTCATCCATTGGCTCCTCGGACTCATCCAACAGCGGCAGAATCACGCTGCGCAGCGCCTCTTTACTCGCCGGAACCGGCGTTGGCAAAAGTTCCTGGGTCATCACCACCCGACCGGAACGTCCCGCCACGTATTTCAGCGACATCAGGTGTTCATCACGGCTGAAGTCCGCCAACGCATCGGCGACCATAAACGGCTTGATATCGCGCATGAACGCGTCAGTCGCAGTGGTCATGCAGCCAATATGGGCATACACACCGGTAATAATCAGTTGATTTCGGCCAGTATCTTTAAGCATCTGCTCCAGCGGAGAGCGATGAAATGCGCTGTAACGCCATTTCACCAGGATGGTATCCGCCTCATCGGGAGCCAGCGCATCAACGATCTTTTGCTGTTCCGGCGAACGCGTCAGGCCTGGTCCCCACATATCATTCAGCAGGGCGCGGTCTTCATCGCTCTGTTCTTTGGGTTGCGCGGTGTAATACACCGGAATGTTGTGCTCTTTGCAGAACTGACGCAGTGCGGCAATGTTAGCCACCACTTGCGCCATCATCGGGCAGTTATCCCCCCAAAAGCCGATAAAATAGTCCTGCATGTCGTGGATCAGCAGCGCGGCGCGTTCAGGTTCAAACGTCCAGTCGACTTTATTGGCTGGAACATCAAGCGCCGTAGGCAGTGCATAAGCCTGCAGTTTAGGAATTGCCATCTCTTTTTCTCCTTCAGGCCAGTGAACGTGACGCCAGCCACTGACGTAATTGTTTTTTATCCACTTTACCGACCGGGGTTAGCGGGAGTGACTCAACGCACTCCACACGGTCAGGTAATTTGAATTCCGCTACGCCCTGGTCACGCAGGAAACGGCGCGCCTGCACCGCGCGCAGCGGCTCTTTCACCACCAGCCATGCACAGCTTTTCTCGCCCATCAGTTCGTCATCCATACTGACCAGAGCGGCATGGATCACCGATGGGTGGCGTAACAGCAGATTTTCAATTTCTTCTGCTGCGATCTTCTCGCCACCCCGGTTGATCTGATCTTTCTCACGTCCTTGTACGGTGATATAGCCATCCTGATCGATAGCGATCAGATCGCCGGAGCAGTAAAAACCGTTGGCGTCAAAGGCGCTGGCATTGTGCTCCGGGCTGTTGAAGTAACCCCGGAAGGTGTACGGACCTCGCGTCATCAGGCGGCCCGTTTCGCCCTGCGCCAGGGGATTACCATCAGCATCGGCGACCCAGACTTCATCATCCGGACACATCGGACGGCCCTGGGTATTGATGATGCGCTCAGGGCTGTCGTCCAGACGGGTGTAGTTCACCAGCCCTTCCGCCATGCCAAAAACCTGCTGCAACTGGCAGCCAATCTCCGCCGGAATACGCGCCGCAAGCGAGGCGGAAAGCCGTGCCCCACCGACCTGCAGCAGCGTCAGCGAAGCCAATTGCGCATTGCTCCCCCACTCCGCAATCGCCTGCAGCCACAGGCTCACCGCCGGCGGCACCAGCGCCGTGACGTTAACCTGATGCTGTTCAATCAGCGGGAAGCACAGGGTTGCGCTCGGGTCAGCCGCCAGAACCACGGTGCCGCCAGCCAGGAACACGCCAAGCGAACCAGGCGAACTCATGGCGTAGTTATGCGCCGCCGGGATCGCGCACAGATAGCGCGTTTCCCCGGTGAAGCGGCAGATCTCATTACTGCGACGCACGCTGTAGTAGTAATCGTTATGGGTACGAGGAATAAGCTTCGGCGTCCCGGTGGTACCGCCAGAAAGCTGGAAGTACGCCACTTCATCAGCAGGCGATGGCGTCGCGGTAAAATCAGCCGCAGGCTGGTCTATCGCCATTTGCAGGTTATGTTCGCCTTCATCATTGCGCAGTTGCACCACGCGCACTGAATTGTGTTCAGCCACAAAGGTATTGAGAAAATCTTCCCCGCTAAACAGCGCATGCTGGCGATCGGCGATCAGTAACGCGGGTGCGATCTGTTTAGCATAAGCATTGAGTTCGTTACGCTGATGGCTAAACAGCGCCAGCACCGGAGCGACGCCCAGCTTGAGCAGCGCAAAGAAGGTGATGTACAGCTCCGCCACATTGCCCAACTGCACCAGCGCGGTTTCGCCAGGTTTGATTCCCTGACGACGCAGGCTGCAGGCGAGATTGTCAGTCGCCTGATTCAACTGGCGATAGCTCAGATGGCGTTCACCATCAATGACCGCCGTATGGTCGCTCTCGGCGTGACGGGTCAGAATGTCGGTCAGCGGCAAATCCTGCCAGTAGCCTTTTTCACGGTAACGGCGGGCAAACTCCTCCGGCCAACGGGTGAAAGGAATACTCATCATGACTCCTTAATGCAGTCCAAAAACATTCAACATGGTGGCAAGCTTGGCTCCCGTTTCACGCCATTCCGCAACCGGAGAAGACGCAGGCACAATACCGGCACCGGCAAAGAAACGAACCTGATTACGCAGCAGCTTCGCGCAGCGGATCGTCACCACCCATTCGCCATTACCTTCAGCATCACACCAGCCGACGATGCCGCCGAACAAGTCGCGATCGAACGGCTCCAGCTCGGCGATAATGTTGCGCGCAACCTGATGCGGGAAACCGCTCAGCGCAGGCGTCGGATGCAACAGGCACGCCAGCGTCAGCGCGTTTTCCTCTGCGTTGGCTTTTCCTTCAAACGGCGTGCCGAGGTGCCAGAGCGTAGGCGTAGTGACCAGTTGCGGAGAGGAAGGCAGTTGCAATTCACTGCTGCGATCGCGCAACACGGCTTTCATCGCCTGCGTCACCAGGTCGTGCTCATGGCGGTCCTTCTCAGATGCCAGCAGGCGGATCCCCGCTTCCCTGTCCAGCACATCATCAGGCTGACGGCGCGCCGAACCGGCCAGCGGCAGCGAGCTAAAACGATCGCCTTCTTTGCGCAACAGCAGTTCCGGGCTGGCGCCAAGCAATACGCCACCGTCTTCAATGGGGACATGGAAGTTGTAACTCGCCGGATTTTGCGCCACCAGACGCTCCAGCAGCGCACCGCTGTCAATGTTGGCATCGGTGGTGATATCGATCAGACGTGACAACACCACTTTGTCGACTTCCGGCGTGGCCGTCAGCGCAGCCGCCCGGGCAACCATCTCTTCAAAAAAGTCCTGTTCCGGAATCGATTTACGCTCAACGACGTTTAATGACTGATGCCGGGTAAAGTAACGTGATGATTGCTGCTTTGCCGTGCGAGAGAAGCTCTGCCACGATTGGGGAATAAACAGCGATGATGGCTGGCGGGTATCGAAAGGAATTGCCCCGACCATAATGGGGTTAGCGATGCCCTGCGATTTGGCATCAGCAAACAGTGCGTGCATTTTGTGTTGGAAAGGGCTGTCTGGCGAATCGCCATCAATTGCCGGTTCCGCATAGCGGGCGAAGCATCCTGACGTCGTAAAACTACGATACGGCGACATAAAGAAAAAACTGTCGGGAGCGAGCGTCGGCATAGTCTGCGTTTTTTCCTCGGCCAGTGACATATCCATATCATCCTCCAAAAATGATAAAGGCTCTAATAATGATTATCATTTATATTTTCGGTCGCTAACCTAAAAGCAAAGCGGCTGTATGTCAACTCTTGTGGCAGCACAATGTGCGACTTTGGCTTGCATCCTCGCCCGCTAACAATGAAAATGAGAAGCATTAACCATACTGATAACAGGAAGCTGATTCGTGAGTCTCCCCTCTTTTCGTCGCACCGTGCTTTTACTGACTGGTTTGTTTATTTCAGGAATTTCTTTAGGTCACGCCGCCGACTGGCCGCGTCAGATCACCGACAGCCGTGGCACGCATACGCTGGAGCATAAGCCGCAGCGCATTGTCTCCACCAGCGTCACCCTTACCGGCTCGCTGCTGGCGATTGATGCCCCGGTCATCGCCAGCGGCGCCACCACGCCGAACAACCGCATTGGCGATGCGCAGGGCTTTTTACGTCAATGGAGCGACGTGGCCAGGGAACGCAAACTCAGCCGTCTGTACATCGGCGAACCAAGTGCGGAAGCCGTCGCGGCACAAATGCCGGATCTGATTCTGGTAAGCGCCACCGGCGGCGACTCCGCCCTCGCGCTATACGATCAGTTGTCCACCATTGCGCCCACGCTTATCATCAACTACGACGACAAAAGCTGGCAGACGTTGCTGACGCAACTGGGTGAAATTACCGGTCAGGAGCCGCAGGCAGCCGCGCGAATTGCCGAATTTGATAAGCAACTGCAAGCGGTTAAGCAACGGATCACCCTACCGCCGCAGCCGGTCAACGCGCTGGTCTATACCGCGGCGGCGCACAGCGCCAATCTTTGGACGCCTGAGTCGGCACAGGGCAAGCTGATGCAACAGTTAGGCTTCACGCTGGCGCCGCTACCTGCCGGTTTGCACACCAGCCAGAGCCAGGGCAAACGCCACGATATCATCCAGCTTGGCGGTGAAAATCTGGCGGCTGGCCTGAACGGCGAAGCGCTGTTCCTGTTTGCTGGCGACAGCAAAGATGCCGACGCCATTTATGCCAATCCGCTTCTGGCGCATCTGCCAGCCGTGCAGAATAAACGTGTTTACGCCCTGGGCACGGAAACCTTCCGTCTCGACTACTACAGCGCGACGCTGCTGTTGCAACGTCTGTCAGCGCTCTTTTAATCGCCAGCGCCGGATGCGGCTAACGCCCTATCCGGCCCGTCAGGTATTCACAGGCATTTGCCGGAATCGACGTAATTCCCCCAGCAACAACAGCAGTAGCAGACCGACAATCACCAGCCCAAATCCACTTACGCTTGCCGAGGCGACCGGCGTCATCATCGCACCCAAACCACCTAACAACGCCGCGCCAATCGCGTCCCCGGTGACGTTCTGCGCCGTCCACAAACCGTTAATTCGCCCGAGCATCACTTCTGGCGTCTGCGTCTGTAACAGGGTGTACTGCAACAAAGAGCTAACCGCACTTAACCAACCGAACAGCGCCAGGCAGACAACCCCAAGCTCCCAGACCGGCATCAAGCCAAACAGACCGATAGCCAGGAATGAAGCCACGGTAGAACCCAGCATGATCAATCCCGGACGAACGCTGTGCGCCAGCTGTCCGCTGGTCAAAGCGCCCACCGCCGCGCCAAGAGGAATGGCCGCATACAACAAACCAATTTGCGCGCTCGACATCTGCCAGTTAATTGCCAGCGCCGGATACAGCACCCGCACGGCGCTCGCCATGGTCAACAGGCCGCCGAGCAGCGCAATGCCGCCAATCAGCGGACTGGCGAGCAAAAAGCGAAATGCTGCCAGCAGCGATTTCAGCGGATGCTCGCGCGGCTGCGGCGGTGGAGGTAACGCGGGAAGGCTAAGCAGCGGCAGTAAGGTTATGAACGTGCCTGCCGCCGCCAGGCCGTAGTTCCAGGCCACGCCACCGGTCGCCAGCAGTACCCCACCAAGTATCGGCGAAATGACCGAACCCAAACGCACCGTCAGCATGGTAATCGCCCCGGCCTGCATCAAATTCTCCCTCCCGACCAACGCCGGCGTTGCTGCCAGCAAAGCCGTCACGCCCAGCGAGGCAAAGAAACCGTCCCATAAGCCAAGCAGATAAATCGCCAGTAACGACGGTTCGGGCAGCAGCGCATTCAGACACAAACCAATAAAGCCGACGCCACAGGTTCCACGCGCCAACAGGATCACTTTTTTACGCTCATAGCGGTCGGCCAGTACACCGCCAACCATCAGGCCAATAAACATTGCGCTACCGGTCAACGTCACCGATAAACCCACTTGCCAGGTCGACTGGGTCATCATCTGGATCTGTATCGGAACCGCCACACCGAGTAGCCCCAAAGAGACAATGGAAATAAAACGAGCGAGGAAGACGGCGCGAAATGCAGGGTGGGTCTTTAACAGGCTGAGGTTAAGCAGCCAGGATTGTCGATTCATTACAGAGCCTTACCAGGTACTTTTTCAATATCCATTCGATGGCTGCACATGCTAACATATCCAAATAAGATCGATAACGATAATTACTATCATTATCAGGGAAGTTGATATGTCATGCTCTGTTTCCGCGACACGCGCTTTCGCCGTGCCCGGACTATTGTTATTACTTGTTCTCACCACGGTATTAAGTCTGGTTATTGGCGCAAAATCGCTACCTGCATCCGTGGTGCTGGATGCACTCACCGGCAGTTGCCAAAGCGCGGATTGCACCATCGTGCTGGACGCGCGACTGCCACGCACGCTGGCAGGACTGCTCGCCGGCGGCGCGCTGGGTCTGGCGGGCGCCTTAATGCAAACGCTCACGCGTAACCCGCTCGCCGATCCGGGGATCCTTGGGGTTAATTCTGGCGCCAGCTTCGCCATCGTGCTGGGCGCGTCGCTGTTCGGTTTCTCTTCCCCACAGGAACAATTGCTGATGGCTTTTTCCGGGGCGCTGATCGCCTCGCTGATTGTAGCGTTTACCGGTAGCCAGGGCGGCGGGCAGCTCAGTCCGGTACGACTGACGCTGGCGGGCGTTGCGCTGGGTGCAGTGCTCGAGGGGCTATCCAACGGCATCGCCCTACTCAACCCGGACGTCTACGATCAGTTGCGATTCTGGCAGGCCGGTTCTCTGGATATCCGCAGTCTGCAAACGCTGAAGGTGGTGCTGGTGCCGATATTGATTGCCGCGGCTGCCGCATTGTTTCTCAGCCGCGCCCTGAATAGCCTGAGTCTTGGTAGCGACACTGCTACCGCGCTGGGCAGTAAAGTCGCCCGCACGCAGTTTATCGGCCTGCTGGCGATCACCGTCCTGTGCGGCAGCGCGACCGCAATTGTCGGTCCTATCGCCTTTATCGGCCTGATGATGCCGCATATGGCGCGCTGGCTGGTGGGGGCGGATCACCGCTGGTCATTGCCCGTCACCCTGCTGGCAACCCCCTCTCTGCTGTTAATTGCCGATATTATCGGGCGTGTGATTGTCCCCGGCGAACTGCGTGTTTCGGTGGTCAGCGCATTTATCGGCGCGCCGGTGCTCATCTTTCTGGTTCGCCGTAAATCGCGCGGGGGTGGCGCATGATGCACCTCTCCCGTCGTCTGATTATCAGCAGTCTGCTGCTGGTTGTAGGCTGTCTCGCCGTTGGCTTGTGGAGCCTGCGTAGCGGCGTCGTTACGCTGGAAACCCAGCAAATTATTGCCGCCCTGTTTGGTGATGCGCCGCGCAGTATCACGCTGGTGGTCACCGAATGGCGTTTGCCGCGCGTGCTCATGGCGTTATTGATTGGCGCGGCGCTCGGCGTGAGCGGCGCAATATTTCAGTCGCTGATGCGCAACCCGCTGGGCAGCCCGGATGTGATGGGTTTCAATACCGGTGCCTGGAGCGGTGTACTGGTGGCAATGGTGCTGTTTGGACAGCATCTCACCGCTATCGCGCTGGCGGCTATGCTGGGTGGGATCCTGACTTCACTGGTGGTCTGGGCGCTCGCCTGGCGCAACGGCATCGACACCTTCCGGCTGATTATTATCGGTATCGGCATACGCGCTATGCTGGTGGCGTTCAACACCTGGCTGCTGCTGAAAGCGTCATTAGAAACCGCATTAACGGCCGGACTGTGGAACGCCGGCTCGCTCAATGGCCTGACCTGGGCCAAGACCTGGCCTTCTGCCCCGCTGATTATTGTGATGCTGGTGTGCGCCACGCTGCTGGTGCGCCGGATGCGTTTACTGGAAATGGGTGACGACAGCGCCTGTGCGCTAGGCGTCAGCGTTGAGCGTTCGCGTCTGATGATGATGCTGGTCGCCGTGGTACTGACCGCCGCCGCCACCGCGCTGGCAGGTCCAATTTCCTTTATTGCTCTCGTCGCCCCCCATATTGCGCGTCGACTTAGCGGCACATCCCGCTGGGGATTAACCCTGTCAGCGCTATGCGGCGCGCTGCTGCTGCTGATGGCGGATTTATGCGCCCAACAGCTGTTTATGCCTTATCAGCTTCCGGTGGGCGTTGTCACCGTAAGCCTCGGCGGTATTTATCTTATCGTCTTGTTAATTCAGGAGTCCCGCAAAAAATGATCGAATCAGTTGCCCGTTTGCGCGGCGACCAGTTAACGCTGGGTTATGGCAAGTTTACCGTCGCGGAAAATCTCAATGTGTCGATTCCCGACGGTCACTTTACCGCGATTATTGGGCCAAACGGCTGCGGGAAGTCAACGCTACTCCGCACACTGAGTCGTCTGATGACGCCCGCCCACGGCAAGGTTTGGCTCGACGGTGAGCATATTCAGCACTATGCCAGCAAAGAGGTCGCACGCAGAATAGGTTTGCTGGCGCAAAACGCCACCACGCCGGGTGATATTACCGTACAGGAGCTGGTTGCTCGCGGGCGTTACCCACATCAGCCGCTGTTTACCCGCTGGCGGCAAGAAGATGAAATTGCGGTAAACACAGCGATGCAGGCCACAGGGATCACCCATCTGGCGGCGCAAAGTGTAGATACGCTTTCCGGCGGACAACGCCAGCGCGCATGGATAGCAATGGTGCTGGCGCAGGAAACATCGATTATGTTGCTCGATGAACCCACCACCTGGCTGGATATCAGTCATCAGATTGATCTGCTGGAGCTGCTCAGTGAGCTAAACCGGGAGAAGGGTTATACGCTGGCCGCCGTTCTGCACGACCTCAATCAGGCCTGTCGCTACGCAACGCACCTGATTGCGCTGCGTGACGGAAAAATTATTGCCGAGGGGGCGCCGAAGGAGATAGTTACGGCGGAGCTTATCGAAAAAATCTATGGATTACGCTGTATGATTATCGACGATCCGGTTGCCGGCACGCCGTTAGTCGTACCGCTAGGGCGCAACAAATAGCGAGAGTTAACGTATGGCGGCTGCCTGCCGCCATACGGCAATTAATCACACCAGTTGCTGATCGATAAACGCCATTTTTTGCTTACGCGACACCATGGCGTAGTTCAGCAGAACGCCGCCACAGGCCACCATACCACCCAGTAATACGGCCAGAATAACGATCATCGATTTAGCCGGACCATCTTTATGCACTGGCAGTGAAGGTGAAAGCTGATATTTAAACGGCGTAAATTTTACGTCACTCACGTTCATGGCTAACAGTTGATCAACGTGATATTGGCGGTTACGTAATTCTCCGTTAATTTCCGCAACATCTGTTACTGATTTTTCAATTTCTAATTTACGCGAGATACCGTCCGCGCCCAGTGAAATAGAGAAATCAGGATCATCTTTCACCGCCTGGCCATTACTGTAGACCGGCTTTTTAATCCCGGCGGCATTCGCAATCTCCAGGGAGTAGTTGAGGCGCTGAATATTTGCTTCCATCTGGTTTTTGAGCCTGACGCGATCCATCGCCAGTCTTTCTTTTTCATAACTGGTTTTGATGAACAGTTTATT
Source organism: Citrobacter sp. wls717 (assembly GCF_005280955.1). Lineage (NCBI taxonomy): Bacteria > Pseudomonadati > Pseudomonadota > Gammaproteobacteria > Enterobacterales > Enterobacteriaceae > Citrobacter > Citrobacter sp. wls717. The sequence goes on along the minus strand of NZ_SZWW01000007.1, from coordinate 469,911 downwards.
GCGAATATCTTCCAGCGTTTCTTTCTCAACAATAGAAGAAATATAATGGATATAACCCTGTAGCACAGACTGGGCTTCTTCGGCCTGAGGAGCGGTAAAGCTCAGTGTCCATGAGGTATACAGCGAGGTCTCACTCTTTTTTCCCGCATTGCTATCAACCGCGGTCATTTTTTCACCGAGCCTGACGATTGCCCGATGCAGGTCCATTTCGTCAATATCAGCGCCCTTCAATTGCTCCATCACATAGGGTGAAGAACGCAGATAATCTTCTAACAATGAGGGCGACTGAAATTTTTTGATAAACAGGTTAAACACATCACTGCGGCTGACGTTAATATCCATATCCAGCACGCGCAATTTGGTCAACGTATTCTCGAGATCCTGCCACTGAACGGGTTCTGCCGGCGTCACGATGGCCTGACTGGTCCATTTTTGCGGCAGCAGGAAAGAGACCAGAATACCCACGCAGGCAAAAGCGAAAACGGTAGCCACAATTTTCGTCCTGGCGCGCCATAAGATTTCGACCAGGTTAATTAAATCAATTTCGTTGGCGTTTACCGTAGGCTGAGGATAAGCAGTAAATTCTGAAACGTTGTCTTGCTTAATATTCAATGATGACATGTTGCGTGACCTGAAAACTTTCCCAAAAGAAAAACACTCCCGTGGGAGAAGTCTACCAGCTAGTCAGAATTATCTGAAACTTTCTTTACGCATCCGCCCCTACCAAAAATTATCTTCGGAATTTATTCACTCCCTTCGCCACCCAATTCCACACCAAAGCAACAACTCCACAACATGACATTGCATTATGGAGTTGTTCGATTGCCGTAATAGCAAAAGTGACTTTGTTACGCAGATTGATTAATCAACGCATTGATTACAGGCCCTATCGTCACAAACGCGGTGGGAGAAATGATGTCGACATGCGCGCAGTCGTGACGATAAACCTCCAGACTGGATATCCACGGTGACCAACTACGTTCAGGGCTAACGTCCTGCGGTAATGTGCGTTCAGCCACGAACAACGTAGCGTGACCCGCAAAAGCTACGCTGTGGGCTGTGGTTAACAGGCGAACCGCATCCGCATAATTGCCTTCGATAGCGTTGAATAACGCGTCAGACGCATTCCCCTGCTGTGCAGCCAGGAACGCTTCACGTTCACGCTCGATCTCCGCCAGTACGGCAGGATCCAAGCCATTGGCCTCTTTTTCCTGCCAATTTTGCGTTTCAGGCGGCCAGGTATCCAGCAGCCCCAGGAAGGCAACATCCTCCCCCCGGGCGTGTAAACGCGCGGCAATCCCCTGCGCCAGCGTCCCCCCCAGCGAGTAACCTAATAAATAGTATGGACCGTGAGGCTGCTGGTTAAGCAGCGTTGCCAGATGATGGTCACATACCGCATCGAGGTTTTCCGCCGTTTGCATGGGTCCATCCGGTCGCGGCGACTGAATGCCTGTAATCGACCACTGCGGGCTGAGGTAACGCGACAGCACGCTAAACTGCCAGGCAAAACCCGACGCGGGATGGAAGCAAAACAGCGTTGGGCCGTGACTTTCACGCAGCGGCAGCAGCGTCTCAAACCCCAGATGCTGCGACTGTTCATCATCATCACTCTCCAGCAATGCGCTGAGTTGTTCAACGGTAGAAGCCACCATAATCTGACCTGGCGTCACCTGTCGTTCAAACATACGACTCAATTGCGCCGCCAGCTTCATCGCCAGCAGAGAATGTCCGCCCAGCGCGAAGAAATCTGCCTCCACATCATTGACCTCACAATCCAGCAAGGCCGCAAAAGAGTGCGCAATGGTGGTTTCGATCCCAGGGCGCGGCGCACGTCCCGTTGTACGTGATGTTAACTGAGGCATCGGTAACGCTTTACGATCCAATTTACCGTTCGCGCTGAGCGGCAGCTCCGCCAGTTGCAGCAATACCGTCGGCACCATATGCGCTGGCAGTTTTTCGCGCAGACTCTCCCGCAATGCAGAGGTGTCCAGCGGTAAACCCGATTGCGACACCAGATACCCCACCAGTTGACGCGCATCGCCGCCGGTCGCCGCAGCCTGATTAAATACGCAGGCATGGGCAACAGCATGCTCGACGTCGGGCAGTTGCTGCATCATCCGATCAATTTCCCCCAGTTCAATACGCTGTCCGCGAATTTTAAGCTGGTCATCGCTGCGCCCCAGGTATTCCACCGCGCCATTTTCCAGCCAGCGGGCCACATCCCCGGTACGGTACATGCGTTCACCGGCATTAAACGGATCGGCGATAAAGCGGCTTGCCGTCAGATCCGCTCGTCCCAGATAGCCCTGCGCCAGTTGGATCCCCGTCAGGTATAGATCGCCCGCTACGCCGAAGGGCACCGGACGCATCATAGCATCGAGGATCCGCAAACCGGTGTTCCATACCGGATAACCAATCGGCACGCTGTTGCCGGTTACGGCGGCGAGCGCTTCCCCCCAGGCCGGATACCAGCTCACATCAACCGCCGCTTCAGTTGGTCCGTACAAATTGTGCAACGGCGCATGGGTTAACTGTTCCCACTCACGACATAAATCTGCAGGCAAGGCTTCGCCGCTGCAGAATACCTGCTTCAGCGAAGCACAACTTTTCTGCGCAGTTTCTGGCGTCAATGACGCAATAAAAGCAGCCAGCATGGAAGGAACAAAGTGAGTGGTCGTCACCCCGTATTGGGCGAAGAATTGCTGCATCGCCAGCGGATCGCGATGCGCCTCGGGCTCCGCCATCACCAATTTTGCGCCGGCAATAAACGGCCAGAAAAATTCCCACACCGAGACATCAAAACTGCATGGTGTTTTTTGCGCCACCACATCCTCTGCCGTCAGCGGATAGTGATTTTGCATCCATAACAGGCGATTGACGATCGCCGTTTGCCCGACCATCACCCCTTTGGGTCTGCCGGTAGAACCGGAAGTAAAAATGATATAGGCCGTTTGATGCGGTTGAGAGAGGGCCAACGGCGCGGTATCTCCCGCTGGCAGCGGCGCGTTGTAGCACAGACTTTCCAGCCCCGGGATATCGCCAAAGCGCGCCAGTTGATCATCGGTGGCGATCACTAATTTTGGCTTTGCATCTTCGAGCATCATCCGCAGGCGATCGTCCGGGTATCCGGTATCCAATGGCAGCCAGGCGGCTCCGGCTTCAACAATACCGTGCAGCGCCAGCGTCAAGAATACTGAACGCGGTAATGCCACGGCAACGCTGTCACCTGGCTGTACGCCCCGCGCGCGCAGTAGCTGCGCCAGCGCCACAACCTGCTGGCGCATTTCACGATAACTAAACTGATAACGAGCATCGGCCAGCGCCGGGGCATCCGGTGTTTTATCGGCCTGCTGTGCCACTAGCGCGCTCAGCGTCGTGGCCGGGATCTCCACGGTCGTGTCGTTAATCTTCGCCAGTTGCTCATACTCCGCTGGCAACAGCATCCCGGCCTCACCACAGCATAGCGCCGGATTGTCGGCAAACTGTTCGATAAGCGCGGTTAAACGCGATGCGTGTTGCGCCAGTGTCGCGGCATCATAACGCTGTTTATTGGCGAGGATTTCAATACTCAGCCCACCGTTTTCATCCGGGAATAGCGCCAGCTCAAGATCGTTGACCGGGCCTGTCGCCAGGGTATGGGTCTGCGCCTGAACGCCGGGAATATTTAGCTGATAATCGAATATTTTCACGTTCAGCACCGGGCCAAACAGCGGCTCGGTACCGGCTGCACGCCCGCTGTCGCGCACAATTTGTTCAGCGTCATAACGCTGATGTCGGCGCATTTTCTTCAACTGCCCTGCCAACCGCTGTGCCAGCGCAGGCAAGCTTTCTGCCGCATCCAGCCTCACGCCAAAGGGCAAAACGTTTAAAACCGGTCCGGTGGACGTGAGTGCCGCCGATCCCATACGCCGCATAAAGATAAATCCGGCGGCATAATCCATTCGGCTGCATAAACGTCCCAGCCACAACGCTACCAGCGCGAGGGCCAGATCCGCACGCTGCACATCAGGCATACGTGCTGCAAGCTGGCGGAACGCGCCTTCAGGCGCGGTGAGCTTCAGACGAATAATATCGACACTGGCCGAGCGCCCCGGCAACGGTTTGTTCGACAACGACGCCGGGGGCGGTAACTGTTTACGCTGCTCGGTCCAGAAAGTAGCATCACGTTGCCAGGCATCGCTTTGACGATACTGTTGATACTCTTCCACGACCTCGGCAAACGGCGTAAAAGGAGAATCCGGCGTGGGTTCGCCACTCTGCCATGCGCAGTAAATGGCGGCTATCTGGCGGGTAATGGCGGGAAAGCTGAAGCCATCAACCAGCAGATGATGGTAACGCTGATACCAGTACCAGCGGTTATCACCTACCTGAATGAGCTGATGGAAAACCAACGGTTTATGGCCATCAGCGCGTAAGTCCTGTTGCAGATCGGTCTGCATCAGTGCGCGGGCTGCTTTATGTGGGTGAGATTTTTCGCGCAGGTCGAAAATTTCAGGTTCCGCGAAGGTGAGCGCAGGATCAACCCATTGCCAGACCTCGCCGTTATCTTCGCTAAACCGCATCCGCAGAGTATCAGCCTGCTCCAGACCGGCAACGATTGCCTTTGCCAGCAACGGCGCGTTCAGTTCGCCGGTTAATTCTACGTAGTGCGCCACGCTCCACGCCGAGGGCAAGGTGGAGAGTTTTTCCGCCATCCAGATCCCCGGCTGAGCCGCGACTAACGGTAAACGCTGAGTCATGGAGCCTCCTGCACATCAACGTAGTTTGCTGGCGTCAGCGTGGTCCAGTTTGCATCCAGCCATTGCTGGCAGGCTTCCTGCGATTGCGGTTCGCACGCGACTTGCCAGCCAGCAGGAAGTGAGCACTGCTGCGGCCAGAGGCTAAACTGACGCTGTGGGTTTTGCAGAATGTAAAACTGGCCCTGCGGATTATCGAAGGGGTTACTGAACTCCATACTCAACTCCTGTCGTGGAACATCGTCCGGTTAAATCGTCTCGGAAAGCGGCTGCCAGAGCGTCATTAGCCCTTGCATCAGGCCACCGCGCCAGCAAAGCGCATCGTGTCCGCCATCAACCTGACGCCAGAAAATAGATTGTGGTGCAGAGGGTAATTGGGCATATAGCGCCTGATTGGCACGAAAAATTATCGGCTCGCGGATCCCGGCCTCCAGAACGATACGTAGCCCCTGAACGCTGACCTTGCCGCTCTTCAGTTGTTCAACAATCGCCCCATCCTGATGACCGCCGCGATGCGGCCACCAGAAAGAACCGGACTGGCTGAGCACACAGCCAAAGCGCGCGGGCCAGTTCAGCCCGGCATACAGCGCAGACAACCCGCCAAAACTTTGTCCGGCTACCACCGTGCGCAGCGGATCGTCACTGAACGCAGTGGTCGTCTTCACCAGCGGCAAAAGCTCCTGCTGTACCGCCAACCAAAAATCGGCGTTACACGGCAGTTCGCGGCTACGATGAGATGTGTCGATAGCGTCAATCAGGAGATATACGGCGGGAGGGAGATCTCCGCGGTGCGTGAGCGAAGCCAGCGCAGACCACACCGGCATACTTTGCGCCCAAAACTGACCGTCCAGCAGGATAGCCAGCGGACGTGCTTCTGGTTGGTCGTCACCGGTAGTAAATACCCATACGCGACGCGTATTGCAAAGCCTGGCGCTGTGCCATTGCAGGCAAACTGCGGGGCAATCGGGAGCCGCGGGCTGATCCCAGCCGGGCTGTACGGGAGCGTCTGGCATTTCGAGCGCTGACACCGCATGGCCACGACCTCCCCGCCAGCTCTGCGGATTGAGAGGATCGGCAATCGCCTGCGGTAACAATTGTCGCCAGCCTTCACGCAGCACGTTTCGGTCAGGCGTTTCGTCCGCCGCCAGCGCGGCAAAAATGTCATCCCGAGCGGTGGGAATGAAGCAGTAGCTACCGCGCCAGTTGGCGCTGAGGGAAACACTCCAGCACCAAACATTTGTACCGTTAATGCGTTGCATCGACTGAGGGGGGACATTTTGATGATGGTCGGTGACGCCGGTGATATAGACCCACACACGACGAATGGTTGACTCTTTTTCCGTTCCCTGCGGGTCACGCCACCAGAAGGTTACCCGATAATTTCCGTTCTCTTCACGCTCCCACTCCGGACCTTTTTTCGACTGCCACCACGCTTCGCTTCCCGTCTTTAACGTCGTCACCGCCATAACCCCATGTTTACTGTGAATTTTTATGATCTAGCGTGAAATATATTGATAATATTATTGATAACTATTTGCATTTGCAATAGCGTATTGTCGCGCTGTGGGAAGCGCGCACAGTTTTTCACCACTTATAAACCGACCTGGCGCTGCGTACTTTTTCTGGAACGGAGGGTTTACGCGGATGCGGGCGACATCAGACCAAATGCCGCACCACGGCACATGGGTACTCGTGGCTAAAAGAACAGCAGGACATACAATGAACAACAAGATTCATTCACTGGCCTTATTGGTCAATTTAGGGATTTACGGGGTAGCACTGCCAGCAATGGCAGAAGATCAAACTGATAACGCCGCTGTCTCTCATGAAGACACCATCGTCGTTACCGCCGCGCAGCAAAACCTGCAGGCGCCGGGTGTTTCAACCATCACCGCGGATGAAATCCGTAAAAACCCTCCCGCGCGCGATGTTGCGGAAATCATCCGTACCATGCCTGGCGTTAACCTGACCGGCAACTCAACCAGCGGCCAGCGCGGTAACAACCGTCAGATTGATATTCGTGGTATGGGTCCAGAAAACACCCTGATTCTGATCGACGGTAAGCCGGTGACCAGCCGTAACTCCGTGCGTCAGGGCTGGCGCGGCGAGCGTGATACCCGTGGCGATACCGCCTGGGTGCCACCGGAAATGATCGAGCGTATTGAAGTGCTGCGTGGTCCTGCCGCAGCACGTTACGGCAACGGAGCTGCGGGCGGCGTGGTGAATATCATCACCAAAAAAGGCAGCAATGAATGGCACGGTTCGTGGGATACCTATTTCAATGCCCCGGAACACAAAGACGAAGGCTCGACCAAACGTACCAACTTTAGCCTGAACGGCCCAATGGGCGGGGATTTCAGCTTCCGTCTGTACGGTAATCTGGATAAAACGCAGGCCGATGCCTGGGATATCAACCAGGGTCATCAGTCAGAACGTACCGGCACCTACGCCAATACCTTACCGGCCGGTCGTGAAGGCGTTATCAATAAAGACATTAACGGCGTAGTTCGCTGGGATTTCGCCCCGCTCCAGTCGCTGGAACTGGAAGCGGGTTATAGCCGCCAGGGCAACCTGTACGCGGGCGATACCCAAAACACCAACACCAACCAACTGGTGAAAGATAACTACGGGAAAGAGACCAACCGCCTTTATCGTCAGAACTACTCTCTGACCTGGAACGGCGGCTGGGATAATGGCGTTACCACCAGCAACTGGGTGCAATATGAACATACGCGTAACTCCCGTACGCCGGAAGGTCTGGCGGGAGGAACCGAGGGGATCTTTGACCCGAATGCGTCACAAAAATATGTCGATGCCGACCTGAATGACGTCATGCTGCACAGTGAAATCAGCATTCCACTGGACCTGCTGGTCAACCAAAACCTGACGCTCGGTACCGAGTGGAATCAGCAGCGCATGAAGGATATGCTCTCCAATTCGCAGACCTTTATGGGCGGTGATATCCCAGGTTACAGCAGCACCAACCGCAGTCCGTACTCCGATGCGGAAATTTTCTCTCTGTTTGCTGAAAACAACATGGAACTGACCGACAGCACCATGCTGACGCCGGGTCTGCGTTTCGATCACCACAGCATCGTCGGTGATAACTGGAGCCCATCTCTGAACCTGTCACAAGGTCTGGGCGATGACTTCACCCTGAAGATGGGGATTGCGCGCGCCTATAAAGCGCCAAGCCTGTATCAGCTCAACCCGAATTATATTCTCTACAGTAAAGGCCAGGGTTGCTACGCCACTGGCTCCGCCACCGGCATCGGTTGCTACATGATGGGCAACGACGATCTGAAGGCCGAAACCAGTATCAACAAAGAGATTGGTCTTGAGTTTAAGCGTGACGGCTGGCTGGCCGGGGTAACCTGGTTCCGCAACGATTACCGCAACAAGATTGAAGCGGGGACGGTACCGTTCGACAGAACGTCCATCACCAGCAAAGGGAAGACGACTTACACCGATATCTATCAGTGGGAAAACATTCCTAAAGCGGTGGTTGAGGGTCTGGAAGGTACGCTGAACGTGCCGGTTAGCGAAACCGTTACCTGGACCAACAACATCACTTACATGCTGCAAAGTAAGAATAAAGAGACCGGCGAACGCCTGTCGATTATTCCTGAGTACACGCTGAACTCGACCCTGAGCTGGCAGGCACGCGAAGATTTGTCGCTGCAATCCACCTTCACCTGGTACGGTAAACAGCAGCCGAAAAAATATGATTACCAGGGCAAACCGGTAACCGGCAGTTCGGCGAGTGAAGTCAGCCCGTACAGCATCGTCGGCCTGAGCGCGACCTGGGATGTGACGAAAAACGTCAGCCTGACCGGCGGCGTGGATAACGTCTTTGACAAGCGTTTATGGCGTGAAGGTAATGCCCAGACCACGGGCGATATTGTGACCGGAAACTATATGGCGGGCGCGGGCGCGAACACCTATAACGAACCAGGCCGGACGTGGTTCATGAGCGTTAACACACACTTCTGATAACGTTTCCCCCTCTCCTCCCTGCGGGGAGAGGGAAAGCATAACCATGATGCACACCACGCACACACCGCTCACTTTCGCAGACCACACGCTGCACATTGTCGAGTTCGATCCCGCCAGCTTCCATGAGCAGGACCTGCTCTGGCTGCCCCACCACGCTCAGCTCCTGTCCAGTGGACGTAAGCGTAAAGCAGAGCACTTAGCAGGACGTATTGCCGCAGTACATGCATTACGTGAATACGGTATCAAAACTGTGCCTGGCATCGGCGCGCAACGCCAACCATTGTGGCCGCAAAATCTGTTTGGCAGCCTCAGCCACAGTGCATCGACAGCGCTGGCGGTGGTATCAAGACAGCCGGTGGGTATTGACATAGAAGCCATTTTTACGCCGAAAACGGCAGCCGAACTGGCAAGTAGCATTGTCACTCATGCTGAGAAAGAATTGTTGGCAAACGGCTGCTTGTCTATTGAACAGGCGCTCACCCTGGCGTTTTCCGCCAAAGAGAGCGCTTTTAAAGCAACCCAGGCATCAAGACAAGCAGACGCCGGGTTTACGCAATATCAAATCGTGGTGTTACAGCATAACCAGATGATCCTCCGCGCACACCACCAAACGTATCGTGTGCAATGGCGTTTTTCGGACAACGCTGTAATCACACTGGCAACAGTATAGAATTCAAAGCAGTTCACGGGCCAGAGCAGCGATGGCTGCGGCGTCAAAGCCATGGTACTGGCGTAACCAGCCACGATCAGCCGCCGCCGCGAACTCCCCATCCTGGATGCCTAAACGCTTCAAAATTGCCCCCATTCCGGCCTCTGCCAGCACTTCGGCCACCAGGCTTCCCAACCCGCCATTAATATTATGCTCTTCCACGGTAATCACCGCTTTACAGCCTTGTAACGCAGATAACAGGGCTTTGGTATCGCAGGGGCGAATTGAAGGCACACTGACCACCTTCGCCTGAATTCCCACGTCAGCCAACAGCGCGGCGGCATCGACAATTTCATGAACTGTAGAACCGGTCGCCATCAGCGCCACAGCCCCCCCTTCACGCAGCGTCAACACCGCTCCTGGGACAAAACGGTAATTCTCGTCATGAAGCTCCGGCAGCGCTTTTCCGTCAAGACGGATATAAACTGGTCCCTGATAGCCAAGCGCGTAATCGATAATCTGGCGGCACTCCCGCGGCGAAGACGGGGCGAAAATCTGGATGTTGCCGAAGCCTCGCATAATGGCAATATCATCGATCGAATGGTGAGTGCTCGCTAGCGGGCCATAGCTGGCACCGGCATTGAGACCGAATAACTTCACGTTGGTATTGTTGTAGCAAACATCGACTTTAATTTGCTCATTGGCGCGGGAGATAAGGAATGGCGCGGCGTTACAGGTGACAGCCACTTTACCGCCGAGGGCTAGTCCTGCCGCCGTTCCAACCATGCTTTGTTCGGCGATACCTACGTTGACCAACCGACCTGGAAACTGCTTTATAAAAGGCGCAATTTTCGCGGTTGATGTTGAGTCCGCGACAACAGGCACCAGATCAACACCATTTTCTACTGCATCGATAAACGCCTGAACCATGACGTTCGCGAGGTGTTCTGTATTACTCATCTTTCAATTCCTCCAGTGCCAGTTCGATCTCTTCACCTTTGGGCACACGATGGTGCCATTCAGGACGCCCCTGGATAAACGATATACCCGCGCCTTTCGTGGTATTGGCAATGATGACGTTAGGTTTACCTTCCTGCTTCAGTCCTTCCAGGGTAGCGACAACCGACGCCATATCATTCCCCAGGCATTCAGTCACCGTCATACCAAACGCTTGCCATTTCGCGGCGAGCGGATCGGTATTCATGATTTCGCGAGTCGGTCCGGCTAATTGAAGGTTGTTCTTGTCATTAATAATGACCAGGTTGTCGAGACCATAATGCGCCGCAGCCAGCGCCGCCTCCCAGTTACTCCCTTCGGCAAGTTCGCCATCGCCGGTAATTAAAAAGATGCGGCGGGAACTGTTGTTTTTTTTCGCAGCCAGCGCCAGCCCCACCGCAACAGGCAAACCGTGACCCAGCGCACCGGTATTCAATTCGATACCCGGCGTTTTCTGGCGAACCGGATGTCCAGGAAGATGGGAATTGGCATGCTGGTAGGTTTCCAGCCACTCCACGGGGAAAAAGCCCGCTTCCGCCAGAACACAGTAATAACAGCCCACCGCATGGCCTTTGGATTGAATGTAGATGTCCCGATTCTCATCCGTGATGCGATCAGGCCCCACATTTAATATTCGAAAATAGAGCGCGGTCAGCACCTCAACCTGGGAGAGATCTGCGCCAGTGTGCCCGCCCGCAGGGCTGTTGGCATTTAATCTGACGATGTGACGGCGCACGGCTCGCGCTTTACGCTCAAGAGTCTGGATATCATAGTTCCAGGGATTCATTTAACACCTCTGAATTTATTTTCAATATGGAATATTTATTCCGGCTGGGACTAAAAAAACCAGACATCCCCATGTTTAGCATCATTAGGCTTACGCCGCTGCATCATACTCAGGAACATTCTGCCTCCTTACCACGACCACGCTGGCGCTGATAATAATCAGTTGACCGGCAATCATCTTGAATATATATTCAAGAATGACTCTTTATTCAATTATGTAACCAGATTTTCGTATTTGTCCATAGCTGTTTTTGAGGATTGGTTAAAGTTAGAGCTTTATCACACTTACCTGTCTTCATTTTTCGCGTATGATAAAACGCTCTAAGATATGGCGATACGTAAATGATTTTCGAGGAAATATATGGCTAAGCAGGACGAACAACGGCTATTGGTTAAAATCGCTACCCTTTACTACCTTGAAGGACGCAAACAGTCCGATATCGCTCAACTTCTCTCGCTTTCTCAGTCGTTTATCTCCCGCGCTATCACCCGCTGTCAGAAAGAAGGGGTAGTGAAAATCAGCGTCGTTCAGCCCTCGAATATCTTCCTGAATCTTGAAAAAGGCATCGAGGAACGTTACGGAATTAAGCAGGCCATTGTGGTTGATACCGAAGAGGATGCCAGCGACCATACCATCAAACGCGCCATTGGCTCTGCTGCAGCCCACTATCTGGAAACCCGATTGCGCCCTAAAGATCTTGTGGGGGTTTCCTCATGGAGCTCAACAATCCGGGCGATGGTGGATGAAGTCCATACGCAAAACCTGAAAGCCGGCGGGGTGATTCAATTGTTGGGCGGCGTGGGTCCCAACGGCAACGTGCAGGCAACAATTCTGACGCAGACGCTGGCGCAACATCTGAACTGCGAGGCCTGGCTGCTTCCCTCGCAGAGTATTGAAGGCTCGGTTGAAGAGAAAAACCGTCTGGTTGCCAGCAAAGATGTCGCCGATGTCATTTCACGCTTTGATAATGTCGATATCGCCATTGTTGGCGTCGGGATCCTCGAACCATCGCAGTTGCTGAAAACCTCGGGCAACTACTACCACGAAGATATGTTGCAGGTCCTGGCCGATCGCGGCGCAGTCGGTGACATTTGCCTGCATTACTACGATAACAAGGGCCAGCCGGTCTTACAGGATGACGAAGATCCAGTGATTGGTATGGCCCTCGACAAGGTAAAAAAATGCCCCAATGTCGTGGCGCTGGCGGGTGGTACAGACAAAGTTGCCGCCATTAAAGGGGCGCTAAATGGGGGCTATATCGACGTACTAATTACTGACTACCCTACCGCCCGGATGCTGGTCACAGGCTAATTCCGCAACCTCTTATAGCCTTTGCACGAAAGAAACCGGAGGCAAAGGCTACTCAAAAAACATATATATTTCAATAAACTGAAAGGTTTCACCTCCTCTTACTTTCGTATCCTTTTTGTTACTGTCCCACCTGTGTAAGTGTGATTCTCAGCACAATTGATGATTTTTTCGGTAGCCCAACGGAAATATTCTGGCTAAGGTATTAAATAAATAATCAATATCGAATATATATTCAATAATTAAAAGGATGACGTCACAGCAGGCCTGATGAAGTAATGACGCGACAATGAGGGATACCTTATCCTCTAAGCCGGGACGCAATGTGACTCAGGAGATAATCTATGTGTGCAGCGAAAAAAGAGTTCATTATTGCGCTGGATGAAGGCACGACCAACGCCAAAGCGGTCGCACTTGATGCACAGGGCAATGTGGTCGCAAAGTTTTCTCAGCCGCTGGCGATTCAGACGCCGCGTGAAGGCTGGGTTGAACAATCTGGCGAGGTGTTGATTGAGGCATCCATTGACGTCATTGCCAAAGCTGTAAATCACGTTGGCGCTAACAACGTGGCGGCGCTGGCCATCAGTAATCAACGTGAAACCGCCATTGGCTGGTATCGCCAGACAGGTAAGCCGTTGAATTCCGCAATTACCTGGCAATGCACGCGCAGCGCGGCTTACTGCGAGGAACTGCGGCATGAGAATAAAGAGCAACTGATCAAATCTACCACCGGCCTGCCAATCGCACCGCTTTTCTCGGCGTCTAAAATGCGCTGGCTACTGGAATCAGTGACCGATGGCCCACAGCTCGCTGCCCAGGGACAAATTTGCTTGGGTACCATCGACAGCTGGTTACTGTGGAATTTAACCGCCGGTGAGGCTTTCTGCTGCGACTATTCCAACGCCGCCCGCACACAGTTGTTGAATCTGCATACCGGAGAGTGGGATGACGCCATGCTGGCGCTTTTCCACATTCCGCGCGCCGCCTTACCGGAAATCAAACCTTCCAGCGGCTTGTTTGGTCATACCCGTGGCCTGAATGGCATTCCAGATGGGATCCCGGTGATGTCAGTGGTGGGTGACTCGCATGCCGCCCTGTTTGGTCATGCTCTCGGCGAAATGGGATGCGTTAAAGCGACATACGGCACCGGGTCATCGGTGATGGCGCCGGTCAAATCAGCCCAATGCGATATTGGCGCGCTGGCCACGACCATCGCCTGGCACGATGGCGATAGCATCATTTATGGCCTGGAAGGCAATATCCCGCACACCGGGGATGCGGTGGCATGGATGGCAGATAGCACCGGTCTGAGCGAGCTTTCGGATGACGAACTGACGCATGAACTCAATACCCTACCCGCCTCCGTTGATTCAACCCTCGGCGTTTATTTTGTTCCGGCGTTGACCGGACTTGGCGCGCCATGGTGGGATGACAGCGCCCGTGGCGTCATCTGCGGACTCAGCCGGGGAGTAAAACGTGCACACCTTATTCGCGCCGCGCTTGAGTCGATTACCTACCAAATCGCCGATGTTATGATTGCCATGCAGCAGCACAATGAATTCAAGTTATCCGCACTAATGGTTGATGGCGGCCCCACTAAAAATGACTGGCTAATGCAATATCAGGCAGACCTGTTGGGTTACCCGGTAATGCGCAGCGATGTAGCGGAACTTTCCGCCATCGGCGCGGCATTATTGGCGCGTAAAGCCCTTTATCCAGGTTCGCTAACTGATTTAAAAGCTTTTCTAACCGTACACAGTACATTTCAACCCGACATGGCGCGCCATCAGCGACTGCAAAAAAGATGGCAGGAATGGCGCCATGCGGTGAACAGAACATTATGGAAACCGGCCCCGTCCGCCTGACGCCTCACCAGGGAAAACGCGTGACGATTTTTACCACCTATAAAGGAGAACTCCGGACCATAAAAGAATTCAGGCTTTACGTTGTTTCACCGTACCCGACAATAACAACACAGAGAGAACATTGTCATGAAATTACGTTTAACGCTGTTAACTGCTGCAACCCTGACCGCTTTATCTTTTACCGCTCATGCCGCGGAAAAAGGGACAATTATGATTATGGTTAATTCACTGGATAACCCTTATTACGCTTCTGAAGCCAAAGGCGCCAGTGAAAAAGCCCAGGAGTTAGGCTACAAAACCACAATTTTGTCGCACAGCGAAGATGTCAAAAAACAGAATGAATTAATTGATACGGCAATCGGTAAAAAAGTCCAGGGTATCGTGCTGGATAATGCCGATTCAACGGCCAGCGTCGCTGCAATTGAAAAAGCGAAAAAGGCTGGAATTCCCGTAATATTGATCAACCGTGAAATTCCAGTCGATGATGTTGCGCTGGTGCAAATCACACATAATAACTTCCAGGCAGGTTCTGAAGTTGCCAACGTTTTTGTCGAAAAAATGGGTGAAAAAGGCAAATATGCGGAGCTGACCTGTAATCTCGCCGATAATAACTGCGTCACGCGTTCCAAATCCTTCCACCAGGTTATTGACCAGTTCCCGGACATGGTCAGTGTCGCCAAACAGGATGCCAAAGGTACGCTTATCGACGGCAAACGTATTATGGACAGCATCCTGCAGGCTCACCCGGATGTGAAGGGTATTATCTGCGGTAATGGGCCTGTAGCACTGGGCGCTATTGCGGCATTAAAAGCGGCAAACCGCAGCGACGTGGTCGTGGTTGGTATCGACGGCAGCAACGATGAGCGCGATGCGGTGAAAGCCGGCACTCTACAGGCAACCGTCATGCTCCAGGCACAGGCTATCGCCGCGCAAGGGGTTACCGATCTGGATAACTACCTGCAAAAAGGCATAAAGCCTGAAAAACAACGCGTCATGTTCCGCGGCATTCTCATCACTAAAGATAACGCAGATAAAGTACAGGATTTCAATATCAAGTCCTGATCTCGAGTTGTTGCGCCTCTCAGGAGGCGCAGAGGAGAATATTATGTCTAAAAAAGCCTGGCTGGCGCTGGCCGTGCTGACCGTGGGCGGATGCCGTATCGTCTCTCAGCAGGAGCTAGCGGACCTCAAGTCACCACCGAATCCACATATGGCCAATATAGACCAAACGTGGCAAAACCAAATTGTCCCGCAAATTGTTGGGCAGGCTCGCCCGGCCGCAGAGTTAATGGCGGCGTTACACTCTGAGAAAGATTTCGATAGCGCCTGTAAAAACCTCGGCTACCGCTCTCAGGAAGAGAATCCCTGCATCTTTTACATCCATGTGGAGGGAACAATTAGCAAACTCGACACCGCCTCTCGCAGTGGGAAAATGACCATCGCAGATAAAAGCGGGAACAACATCATTGTGCAGATAGGCCCCACGCTGCGCGGTACGCAATTACGCGATGCCTTTAAAGGCGCGAGTTATGGTGATTTCAATGACCAAGTATTGTTTGGCGAATATGGTCGGGCGATTAACGAACAAGCAATAAAGATGATCCAGTCAGCACAGCTTAAAACCGGAGAAGCAGTGCACGTTTATGGCGTTTTTTCTGGGTGGGATATACCACAATCTATTCCAGATATTACACCAGCAAAAATAGAATCTGCGGGAGGACATTAACATGCAGCAGCAAGATATCGTCGCTCCTCAATCCGTCGAATCTGAAGTTATTATCGAAACCCACGATTTATCACGTATCTATCCTGGCGTAGTAGCATTAGATAACGTCAACTACCGGGTTTATCGGAATAAAGTAAACGTACTGATCGGAGAAAATGGTGCGGGTAAGTCCACCATGATGAAAATGCTTGCTGGTGTCGAAAGCCCCTCTTCCGGAAAAATTATTCTGGATGGTACGCCAGTCGTATTAAATTCGACTCATCAGGCCGAAAAACTGGGTATCAGCATTATTTTTCAGGAGTTAAATTTATTCCCGAATATGAATGTCATGGATAACATTTTCATGGCTAACGAATTCTTTCAGAAAGGGAAAATCAACGAAAAATATCAATACGCACTGGCGAAATCTTTGCTGGAAAGGCTGGAGCTGGACGTTGATCCGTATACACCGTTGGAAGAGCTTGGGATCGGCCATCAGCAACTGGTCGAGATTGCCCGCGCACTTTCCAAAGATACCCGCGTTTTGATTATGGATGAACCCACTTCCGCGCTTAGTCAGTCCGAAGTCAAGGTGCTGTTTAACGTAATAGAGCAACTCAAACGGCGCGGCGTCACCATCATCTATATATCTCACCGTCTGGAAGAGCTGATGGAAATTGGTGATTACATTACGATTTTCCGCGATGGCCGTTTTATCAGTGAACGCCCGGTGAATGATGCCAGTATTCCGTGGATCATTGAACAGATGGTAGGTGACAAGAAAAAACATTTTGATTATCAACCCGCCCCACAAGGTGAAACGGTGCTAGCCGTACAGGGACTTACCGCGCTTCACCCAAGCGGCGGTTATAAGCTAAATGATGTGACGTTTAGTCTCAGCAAAGGTGAAGTCATCGGGATTTATGGCCTGCTGGGAGCAGGACGGACGGAATTGTTCAAAGGTCTGGTCGGACTCATGCCCTGTCAGAGCGGCAGCGTACAGCTCAATGGCGAATGCATTGATAAAGCCCATTTTCAGTCACGCCTCAAAAAAGGGCTGGCGCTGGTGCCGGAAGACAGACAGGGCGAAGGCGTTGTGCAGATGATGTCGATTCAGTCCAACATGACGCTGTCTGATTTCAGCCTGCAAGGCTTTCGTCGGGCCTGGAAATGGCTAAACCCGCATAAAGAGCAGGCCAGTGTGAAGGCGATGATCCAGCAACTGGCCATCAAAGTGAGCGATCCCGAATTGCCTATCACCTCCTTAAGCGGTGGTAATCAGCAAAAAGTGGTGCTGGGTAAAGCATTAATGACGCAACCGCAGGTGGTCTTCCTGGATGAACCCACCCGAGGCATTGATGTAGGAGCCAAAACCGATGTGTATCACCTTATCGGCAAAATGGCGCAGCAAGGATTGGCTGTGATGTTCTCTTCATCAGAGCTGGACGAAGTGATGGCGCTGGCGGACCGCATTCTGGTAATGGCCGATGGCCGAATCACCGCCGATGTTCCCCGCCATGCAGTCACCCGCGAGACGTTAATCGCGGCTTCTACACCTCAAGATTAATCAGGCTGGAATCCATCATGAACCAGAAATATATGATTTATATGTACCTGCTGAAGGCCAGAACGTTTATCGCGCTGCTGCTGGTGATCGCATTCTTCAGCGTGATGGTACCGAATTTCCTGACCACATCTAACCTGCTGATCATGACTCAACACGTCGCCATAACGGGGTTACTGGCAATTGGTATGACGCTGGTGATACTGACGGGCGGCATCGATCTATCCGTCGGCGCGGTGGCGGGTATCTGCGGTATGGTTGCGGGCGCCTTGCTCACCAATGGTCTGCCCATCTGGGGCGGGAACATCATCTTCTTCAACGTGCCAGAGGTCATTCTCTGTGTCGCCGTCTTCGGGATTATCGTTGGTTTCATTAACGGCGCCGTCATCACGCGTTTCGGAGTGGCGCCGTTTATCTGTACGCTCGGCATGATGTACGTTGCCAGGGGATCTGCTCTTCTGTTTAACGACGGCAGCACTTATCCAAATCTCAACGGCATGGATGCTCTCGGCAATACCGGTTTTGCCACGTTGGGTTCAGGCACGCTATTGGGGATTTATCTGCCCATCTGGTTGATGATCGCTTTCCTGTTGCTGGGCTACTGGGTAACTACCAAAACGCCGCTTGGCCGCTATATCTACGCGATTGGAGGCAACGAATCCGCCGCACGCCTGGCCGGGGTGCCTATCGTAAAAGCGAAAATCTTTGTGTACGCCTTTTCCGGGCTATGTGCCGCCTTTGTTGGGCTGATTGTCGCCTCGCAACTGCAAACCGCCCACCCGATGACCGGCAATATGTTTGAGATGGATGCCATCGGCGCAACCGTGCTGGGCGGAACCGCGCTGGCAGGCGGGCGCGGACGCGTCTCCGGCTCCATTATCGGTGCTTTCGTCATTGTCCTCCTCGCTGATGGCATGGTGATGATGGGCGTCAGCGACTTCTGGCAAATGGTCATCAAAGGAGTAGTTATCGTCACCGCGGTGATCGTCGATCAGTTCCAGCAAAAGCTGCAGAACAAAGTCATTCTGATGCGTCGCCATGAAGAAAAGTTGGCGGCAGCACCCTCAGTAAATACCGTATCCAGTTAAGCAGCAACATTCCGCCGGGCATGCTTTGTCCGGCCTATACAGGGGATAAAAATATGCAACGTGATTTTCATGGTAAGACGATTGTTATCACCGGTGCTTGTCGTGGGATTGGCGCAGGTATCGCCGAACGTTTCGCCCGCGACGGCGCAAATCTGGTGATGGTGTCTAATGCCGAGCGCGTCCACGAAACGGCGGAGCAACTTCGTCAGCGCTATCAGGCAGATATTTTGTCATTACAGGTGGATGTGACCGATGAGCTAAAGGTGCAATCTCTGTACGAGCAGGCCGCAGCACGCTTTGGCACCATTGATGTTTCCGTTCAGAATGCGGGCGTCATCACTATCGACTATTTCGACCGTATGCCGAAAGCTGATTTCGAAAAAGTCCTCGCTGTAAATACCACCGGCGTGTGGCTCTGCTGCCGGGAAGCGGCGAAATATATGGTTAAACAACAACATGGCTGTCTGATTAATACCTCCTCGGGTCAGGGTCGCCAGGGTTTCATCTATACCCCACATTACGCCGCCAGCAAGATGGGCGTAATTGGTATCACGCAAAGCCTGGCGCATGAGCTGGCTCCATGGAATATCACCGTCAACGCCTTCTGCCCGGGGATTATCGAAAGCGAAATGTGGGATTACAACGACCGCGTATGGGGTGAGATCCTCAGCACTGAGGATAAACGCTATGGCAAGGGTGAGCTGATGGCTGAATGGGTTAAAGGCATCCCAATGAAACGCGCGGGTAAACCTGAGGATGTCGCCGGGCTGGTCGCTTTCCTTGCATCTGACGATGCGCGTTACCTTACCGGACAAACCATCAACATCGATGGCGGCCTGATTATGTCATAACACCCGCAGGGTGTTCGCGAAGAGAGTCATCACTATGATCGCAAAAGATTTTGCTCAGCAACTGTTTAACCTTGAGGGACGTGTCGCTTTTGTCACTGGTGCGGGCAGCGGCATTGGACAGACCATCGCATACGCGCTTGCCAGCGCTGGCGCGCGCGTGGTGTGCTTTGATCTGCGCGAAGACGGTGGTCTAAAAGAGACCGTTAATAATATCGCGACGATCGGCGGCCTGGCGGCACTCTATACGGGTGATGTCCGTCAGCTTAGCGACTTGCGCGCCGCCGTAGCCCTGGCGAAGGAACGTTTTGGTCGCCTGGATATCGCGGTGAACGCCGCAGGCATTGCCAACGCCAACCCGGCGCTGGAAATGGAAAGCGAGCAGTGGCAACGCGTTATCGATATTAACCTCACCGGCGTGTGGAACTCCTGTAAAGCTGAGGCGGAGCTGATGCTGGAGTCCGGCGGCGGCTCGATTATTAACATCGCCTCCATGTCCGGGATTATTGTCAACCGTGGCCTCGAACAGGCTCATTACAATAGCGCTAAAGCGGGGGTGATTCATCTTTCAAAAAGTCTGGCGATGGAGTGGATTGAAAAAGGGATCCGCGTGAACTCCATCAGCCCGGGATATACTGCCACACCGATGAACACTCGCCCGGAGATGGTTCATCAGACGCGAGAGTTTGAAAGCCAGACGCCGATTCAGCGCATGGCGAAAGTAGAAGAGATGGCCGGTCCGGCACTATTTCTTGCCAGCGATGCGGCCTCATTTTGCACTGGTGTAGACCTGGTTGTCGACGGTGGATTCATCTGCTGGTAAACAGTCAGTCGCCCGCAGCGTTTTTAACTGCGGGCGTTTATTTACTCGCCACGACATGCCGCCAATGTTTTTCGTTGCCGCCCATGTTCATCAAAGTTGTCGGCAGCCAGCCAACGCTGCAATGCGGCATCGCGCTGCGGCCATTCGCTGTCAATCATTGATAACCAGTCGCTGTCGCGGTTGCGCCCCTTACGCACGATCTTCTGGCGAAAACGCCCTTCGAAGATAAACCCCAGACGCTCTGCCGCCCGTCGCGACGCCGTGTTCAACGAATCGCATTTCCACTCCACGCGCCGATAGCCTGACGCAAACGCCTGACGCAGCAGCAGCCAGACGCTTTCGGTGCCGAGTACCGTATTTTTCATGCGCGGCGACCAGGTCACATGACCAATTTCGACCGAGCCATGCTCCCGTTCGATCGCCATAAAGCACACCAGGCCAACGGCACGCCCGGAACGCTGTTCAATTACCGCATAGGGAACCAGGGAGACGTCAGTGGATTTTGCCGCTATCCAGCAAGCCGCGGCTTCAACGCTCGTTGGGCGGGAGCTTGCAAGCCAGGTCCAGTCGCGATCGTCGGGTGCCTGCGCATAGGCATCAAACAGGTCGGCGGCATGGCTGTCGGCATCCAGAGGAACCAAACGGCAATACTGTCCAACAAGCTCTTCCCGTGGCAGCACGGCGGCCCCCTTCCAGTCCGGCACAACATCGCCGACGGTCTGACCATAAAGATTTATTTCCGGCACGGATTCAACCCCTGTTGCGAAGCAAAAAATAGTTATAGCACCTGCCATTTCACCTTCAAAGCGTCACCCGGTGATTTCTTACGCAAAACAGAAAACCAGCAGTCCTTCTATACTTAATTAAAATCAACGCTGAAGAGAACCCTATGTCACTACCCGATTTTCATGTTTCCGACCCTTTTACGCTAGGCATTGAACTGGAAATGCAGGTGGTTAATCCCCCAGGTTACGACCTGAGCCAGGATTCTTCCCGGCTGATTGACGCCATTAAGCCACAGCTTACCGCCGGGGAAGTGAAGCACGATATCACCGAAAGTATGCTGGAGATGGCAACCGGGGTTTGTCGCAATATCGACCAGGCTGATGCTGAATTGTCGGCCATGCAGCAGATAATCATGCGGGTTGCGGCAGAGCATCACCTCGCCATCTGCGGCGGTGGTACGCACCCATTTCAAAAATGGCAACGTCAGGAAGTCTGCGATGACGAACGCTATCGACGTAACCTGGAAAATTTTGGTTATCTTATTCAGCAGGCGACCGTTTTCGGTCAGCACGTCCATGTTGGCTGCGCCAACGGTGATGATGCAATTTATCTCCTGCACGGGCTGTCGCGATTTGTTCCTCATTTTATTGCGCTCTCTGCCGCCTCGCCTTACATGCAGACATCCGACACGCAATTTGCCTGCGCGCGCCTGAATATATTCTCCGGCTTTCCCGATAACGGTCCGATGCCATGGGTAAATAACTGGCAGGAATTTACGGGACTATTTCGCCGGCTGGCTTACACCAGCATGATTGATAGCATTAAAGATTTGCACTGGGATATCCGCCCCAGCCCGCACTTCGGTACGGTTGAGGTTCGGGTAATGGACACTCCGTTGACCCTTAAACACGCGGTCAATATGGCGGGACTGATACAGTCCACCGCCCACTGGCTACTCACCAAACGTCCATTCAAACACCAGGAGCGTGATTATTTACTGTATAAATTCAACCGTTTTCAGGCCTGTCGCTTTGGTATGGCGGGGATTGTCACCGACGTGAATACGGGCGATGGGCATCGCCTGGCGGATGACACGCTACGACTGCTGGAGAATGTCGCCGCCTCTGCGGACAAAGTGGGGGCGACCAGCGCGATTGAAGCCTTACGCCTGCAGGTTAAACATGGTCATGATGAAGCACAGAATATGCGTGATTTCGTGGCGGAAGGCGGATCGTTGAGTGGTCTGGTGAAAAAACACTGTGAGATTTGGGCAGGGCTTTAGGCGTGGGGTTTGCGTTGCCCGCTGAGATCCCGGACAATGGTATTTTAACTCAAGTTTAACAATACCATGAAACACCCGCTTGAATCGCTGATGACCGCCGCTGGGATCCTGCTGCTGGCTTTTCTGTCCTGCCTGCTCTTACCTGCCCCTTCACTTGGCCTGGTGCTGGCGCAAAAACTCGTCGCCACCTTTCATCTGATGGATCTCAACCAGTTTTACACGTTGCTGTTTTGCCTGTGGTTTTTACTACTGGGGGTGATTGAGTATTTTGTGCTGCGCTACATTTGGCGGCGCTGGTTCTCGCTGGCGGATTAAACCCGCGAGAACCCGGTGCCGTTAATGCGTTCGACTATGATTTTCTTTGCGATAAGCGCCCGGCGGTTGACTAAACGTACGGGTGAAAATACGCGTAAAAGTCTGCTGTGAATCGAATCCGTACTTCAAACAGATGTCGTACACTTTCTGATCGGTATCGCGCAGATCGCGCGCCGCCAGCAGCAGTTTACGCTCACGGATGTAACGCCCCAGGCTCTCGCCTTTGTACTGCATAAAAAGACGCTGTAGGTGCCATTTTGAATAACCCGCATGGCGTGCAATATCATCAATGCGCAATGGTTGATTCAAATTATCATCAATCCATTCAACAATCGTATCAATTACCTGAGCAGAAATCGTCATCATGCTCTCCCCTGTGTTCATTGATTCGCCTGCTGCCACCAGGCCGTAAACGTTTGGTCCGGTTCGGACAGTATGACCGGTTCACCCAGCATCGGCGTCAGCAGTCGGTAATCTTGTTGGCGGCTGGCAAGCGCCAGTCGTTTGTACGGATCATCCCAGGTATGTTTCGCCAGAACAAAACGACCTGCGTGCCCGGGCAAAACGGCTTTCGCATGCAGATCCGCCGCGGCCTGAGCCGTCTCTTCCGGCATCATGTGAATAAACTTCCAGTCCTGGTCATACTGACCGTTCTCCATAATCGCCAAATCAACCGAGCCAAACTGCTCGCCAATGGCTTTAAAATGCGGCCCGTAGCCGGAATCCCCGCTGTAATAAACGTTCTGCCCCGGCATTTCAAACATAAAGCTGGCCCACAGCGTCTGATTACGCTTAATGCCTCGCCCCGAAAAATGGCGGGCTGGCAGAACATGAACAATCAGTGAATCCGTCACTCTGACGGACTGATTCCAGTCACGTTCGTCGATTATCTCGCTGCGCATTCCCCAATAACGCAGATGCGACCCCACACCCAGCGGCGTAATCACCCGTTTAATCTTCGGCATTAACGCCTTGATGGTGGCGAGATCCAGATGGTCATAATGATCGTGCGAGATGATGAGCAGATCGATCTCCGGCATCGTCTGCGCGGTCCACGGATAATCCCCGGCAAAGGCTTTGTTCAGAAATGAAAACGGCGCGGCATAGTTGCTGAACACCGGATCAATCAGGATGCGTTGACCCGCCAGTTGCAAATACCATGAGGAGTGGCCCAGCCAGACCAGAGTATCCTGCTGCGGCGGTAACCCGGCGAGATCGCTCGCCACCAGCGGTAACGGCTGCGCTGGCCGCGCATTTTCACGTTTAGCGACCAGAAACTCCCACCAGGCCGCCAGCATACCTTTGTTACCGGTATAGCCCGGTGTTGGCACCTGGTTATGAAACTGTCCATCACGATAGTGTGGCGACAGTTCAACCTGACTCAGTTGTGCCCCTTGCGGCGCCTGGCCAAATCCGGCATTGAGTACAAACGGTAAACTTGTAGCAGCGGCAATAAGCATAATAACAACCACACAAACTGTGAGACGCTTCATATCCTGACCTTAAACGCGCCTCCTTTCCGCTGGTTTGCGCGACTGACTCTTGATTATGAGTGAGTAAGCACTCATTATAGAAATCGAAAGTTCGCCGTCAAGATGATTTTCAATCTTTGACATTCTCCGTTGCGGTGCTGCAAAGGCCGTGATTCAATCATGTTTTTTACAGACTTAAGGGTAAAGTGTAGTGGCTCGTCCGAAGAGTGAAGACAAAAAACTGGCATTACTGGAAGCTGCAACCACAGCATTTGCACAATCAGGTATTGCGGCCTCAACCGCCGTAATCGCGCGCAATGCAGGGGTTGCGGAGGGAACGTTGTTTCGCTATTTCGCGACCAAAGATGATCTGATCAACGAGCTTTACCTCTTTTTAAAACACGATCTCTGCCAGTCAATGATGGCCAATCTGGACCGTTCAGTGACCGATGCCAAAACCATGACTCACTACATCTGGAACAGCTACATTAGCTGGGGTCTGAATCATACCTGCGGACATCGCACCATTCGTCAGTTGGCCGTCAGCGAGAAAATCAGCAAAGAAACTGAACAGCAGGCTGACGATATGTTTCCGGAACTGCGCGATCTTTGTCATCGCTCCGTGCGCCCTGAATTTATGTCGGACGAGTATCGCGCCTTCGGCGACGGGCTTTTTTTGACACTTGCAGAAACAACCATGGAATTCGCTGCCCGCAACCCTGCCCGCGCGACTGAATACATTTCGTTGGGGTTTGAAGCCATGTGGCGCGCCCTGACCCGCGAGGAAAAATAATGGATGGAAAGACACTGCATGTCTGCGCGAAGCGCCTTGCGCTTGAACTGCCTTTTACTGAGCACTGCTGGCCTTTTGGCCCGGAATACGACGTGTTCAAGGTCGGCGGCAAGATTTTCATGCTGGTCTTTGAACATCACGGACGCCCGCTGGTTAACCTGAAATCCGATCCGCAAAAATCACTGTTAAATCAGCAGATCTACCCCAGCATTGAACCCGGTTATCACATGAATAAAAAGCACTGGATCTCAGTCTATCCAGGCGACGACATTACCGAGTCATTGCTGACGGACCTGGTGAGCGACTCATGGCACCGGGTGGTGGATGGTTTGCCTAAGCGCGATCAGCAACGCCTGCGGCCAGGCTGATTTATCGTTAGCGTCGATAAGTGTTTTTGCATTTTTCGCTCTTATCATTTTCTCGCTAACCCTGTACCCTGCTGAAACTAAACGCACCCGCAGGGTAGGAAAACCACCAGGAGTAGTTATGGATATTGTTTCTGTCGCCTTAAAACGTTACTCCACTAAGGCATTCGATCCGAATAAAAAACTGACCGCTGAGCAGGCCGAAAAATTAAAAACGCTGCTGCAGTTTAGTCCGTCCAGCACCAACTCTCAGCCGTGGCACTTTATCGTTGCCAGCACTGACGAAGGTAAAGCGCGCGTGGCGAAATCCGCAGCCGGCGGCTTTGTATTCAACGAGCGTAAAATGCTGGATGCATCCCACGTTGTGGTGTTCTGCGCCAAAACGGCGATGGACGATGCATGGCTGGAGCGCGTCGTCGATCAAGAAGAGCGCGATGGCCGTTTCGCTACCCCGGAAGCCAAAGCCGCTAACCACAAAGGCCGTACTTTCTTTGCCGACCTGCACCGCAAAGATCTCAAAGATGACAACCACTGGATGGCGAAACAGGTGTACCTGAACGTCGGTAACTTCCTGCTGGGCGTTGCGGCGATGGGGCTGGACGCGGTGCCAATCGAAGGCTTTGATGCTGCCGTTCTCGACGCAGAGTTTGGCCTGAAAGAAAAAGGTTTCACCAGCGTAGTCGTGGTCCCGGTAGGTCATCACAGCGTAGAGGATTTCAACGCCGCGCTGCCGAAATCTCGTCTGCCGTTGGAAACAACGCTGACTGAAGTCTGATTTTTGCCGTTATGCCCGATGCGTGTCGCCGTCATCGGGCGTATCACTACTGATTCAGCCAGGCCAGAGCCTGCTCCCCCGCTTCATCCATCGGTAAATAAACCAGCAGCCGCGAACCGTTACGCGGGGCGGAATACCAGTACATTTGCTGCAAGCTAAAACGCCCTAACTGCGGATGAACAAAGTTTTTGACCTGATTTTCCACACCGCGAACGTCATAACGCTGATGCCATAATGCTTCAAACTCAGACGATGCGGCAAAAAAGCGCGCCAGTTTATTTTCCCAAACAGGATCGCTGCGATGTTCCGCCATTGCCGCACGGAAATAAGAAACAAACGTCGGTAATACATCGCAGTTTTCTATCCGGCTACGCCAGGTTTCATTCGTGAGATAGAGGTAAATACAGTTGCGGTCTTCGCTCGGGAGCGTGGAGAAATCAACGCCCATCAACCGGCAAAAACTGTCGTTCCAGGCCACGATGTCAAAACTGGGTTTCTGAATACTGGCGGGCTGCGGCATCAGGCTGTCGAGCATCTTTCGGGTGCCTGGCGCAATCCCTTCACACACCATCACCGGCGTGGATTCCGGTGGCGTCAATCCGGCCAGTACAAACAGGTGGCGGGTTTCCAGCGGACTGCATTGCAGCGCGCTCGCCACGTTCAGTAAGACCGCTTGCGACGGATTGACCTCTCGCCCCTGCTCCAGCCAGGTGTACCAGGTGACGCCAACGTTAGCCAACATCGCGACTTCTTCGCGGCGCAGACCGGGCGTTCTTCGCCGCCCAATGCGCGGCAGACCCAGACGCTGCGGATCGAGGCTTTCCCGTCGCGCACGTAAAAACGCGCCAAGCTGCTTGCGGCTGTCATCAGGGAGAATAACCGCGGATTCCTGTTGCGCTATTACCGACATGGACTCTCCAGCATAGTAGTACCAATACCAGTATAACCAGGAACTGGTACCCGTTTAATTTTTCAGTGATGCTACGTCCATCTGCAAAATGATGCAATGGAGTTACTATGAGTACATCAACTGTTTCACCCGGCCGCATAGGGTTGCTCCTGTTATTGACAGGCCAAATGCTCCCGCTCATTGATACATCAATTACCAATGTCGCTCTGGATTCCATTACCCAGTCGCTTCAGGCCACCACCACGCAGCTGGAGCTGATTGTCGCTTTGTACGGGGTGACTTTCGCCGTTTGTCTGGCGCTGGGCAGCAAACTCGGTGATAACTATGGTCGCCGCCGCCTGTTTATGACAGGCGTCGTGCTGTTTGGCATCGCCTCTCTTTTATGCGGGATGGCGAATTCCATTCATATGTTACTGGCTGCCCGCGTTCTACAAGGTGCGGGCGCGGCGCTAATCGTGCCGCAGATCCTTGCCACCCTGCACGTCACGCTGAAAGGTCCTGCACATGCGCGGGCCATCAGTTTGTATGGAGGAATTGGCGGCATCGCGTTTATTGTCGGCCAGATGGGCGGAGGCTGGCTGGTTTCGGCAGATATTGCAGGGCTGGGCTGGCGCAACGCCTTTTTTATTAATGTCCCGATCTGTCTGTTAGTTCTGATGTTCAGCCAACGCTATGTCCCGGAAACCACGCGAGAAACCCGAACCCGCATCGACTGGCTGGGCACCAGCAGTCTGGCTGCGATTCTCTGCTGCTTGTTGTTTCCCATGGCATTAGGCCCGGAAACCGGCTGGCCGTGGCAGACTCAGCTTGCTCTGGTCGCCATCCTGCCTTTGGGATGGTGGATGCGCAGCAATGCGTTACGACAAGAACAGACCGGGCAACATCCTCTCTTACCGCCACGCCTGTTAAAACTCAGCAGCATCCGGTTCGGCGTGCTGATCGCATTACTGTTTTTTAGCGCCTGGTCAGGATTTATGTTCTGTATGGCGCTGACGCTACAGGCCGGTCTGGGGATGGCGCCCTGGGAATCCGGCAATAGCTTTATTGCGCTTGGCGCAGCCTATTTTATCTCCGCCTGTTACGCACCGCGACTCATTGCCCGCTATAGCACGGGACGTATTCTGCTCACCGGGTTGATTATTCAGATCGCTGGCTTGATGGGCTTAATGATGACCTTCTGGTATTCAGGTATGCATACCTCAGCCATTACGCTCGTTCCGGCGACAGCATTTATCGGCTATGGTCAGGCGCTGATTGTGAACAGTTTTTATCGCATCGGTATGCGCGATATCGCCACGCACGATGCGGGCGCCGGAACCACCATTCTGAGTACGTTGCAGCAGGCAACATTAGGACTCGGTCCCGCCGTGTTGGGGGCGCTGTTCCTGCATCTGCAGCAACATTACCATGGTGATTACACGCGCTCGGTTATCGGCTTTTTAGCCGTCGAAGCCACAATGATGACCGTACTGTTACTGACTACCTTTTTATTTCGCCGCACGCTGAATATCAATCCGGTGTGCGCCAGCATCGCCGCAAAATCGTAGGCAAGACGAGCGTAATTTGCATAAGCTCCTGACAGCAGTCATCATAGGCCGCTGTTTATTAAGGAGACATTATGCAGGAATTGATATCTCAGGTAGAAGAACTCGGCATTGAAATAAACCACACCACCTCGCTGGTGATGATTTTTGGCATTATTTTTCTCACCGCCATTATTGTTCACGTTATTTTGCACTGGGTGGTGCTGCGCGCATTTGAAAAGCGCGCAAACGCCAGCTCCCGTCTGTGGCTACAAATCATCACGCAGAACAAGTTATTTCACCGGCTGGCATTCACCCTGCAGGGTATCATTGTCAACATTCAGGCCGCGCTGTGGTTACAAAAAGGCAGCGAAGCCGCAGAGATATTAGTGACCTGCGCTCAGCTGTGGATCATGATGTACGCCCTGCTGTCCCTGTTCTCCCTGCTGGACGTTATTCTCAATCTGTCGCAAAAACTCCCAGCCGCATCTCAGCTACCGTTGAAAGGTATATTCCAGGGAATCAAACTGATCGGCGCAATTATCGTTGGGATTTTGATGATTTCCCTGCTGATTGGTCAGTCCCCGGCAATACTGATAAGCGGCCTGGGCGCGATGGCCGCCGTCTTAATGCTGGTGTTTAAAGATCCAATCCTCGGCCTGGTGGCCGGCATACAGCTTTCAGCCAACGATATGTTGAAGTTGGGCGACTGGCTGGAAATGCCGAAATACGGCGCAGACGGCGCGGTTATCGATATTGGTTTGACCACGGTGAAAGTGCGCAACTGGGATAACACCATCACCACTATCCCCACCTGGTCACTGGTATCGGACTCTTTTAAAAACTGGAGCGGGATGTCTGCTTCCGGGGGGCGACGCATTAAACGCAGCATCAGCATTGATGCCACCAGCATTCATTTTCTTGACGAAGATGAACGCCAGCGACTGCATAAAGCACACCTGCTAAAGCCGTATTTAACCACGCGTCATCAGGAAATTGACGAGTGGAATCAGCTATTGGATGCGCCTGAATCCGTATTGAATCACCGCCGGATGACCAATATTGGCACTTTCCGCGCCTATCTGAACGAATATTTACGTCACCATCCGCGGATTCGCAAAGATATGACGTTAATGGTACGCCAGCTTGCGCCGGACGATCATGGTTTGCCGATCGAGATTTATGCTTTTACCAATACGGTAGTCTGGCTGGAATATGAAAGTATTCAGGCTGATATCTTCGACCATATATTCGCAGTGATCGAAGAGTTTGGCTTACGCATTCATCAGTCGCCTACCGGAAATGATATTCGCGCATTGTCAGGGGCTTTTCAGCGTTAATCGGCAATGAGAAGTGGTGACCGATCTCATCGCCAGGATGAGATCGGTTAGATATTAGCGGGATTTACGGCGCAGCAGTTTGAAGGCAACAAACAGGAACAGGATCCATATCGGCAGCAGAATAGCGGACAAGCGCATATCATCCATGGTGCACATCAGCACCAGAATCATGCCGAGGAAGGCAATGCACAGATAGTTTCCGGCCGGATACAGCAGCGCTTTAAACTGGGTATCACGTCCTTTGCGGCGCATCGCCGCGCGGAATCGCAAATGCGCCAGACAAATCATAATCCAGTTTAGTAGCAGCGTCGCGACAACCAGCGCCATCAACAGACTGAACGCTTTTTGCGGCAGCACATAGTTGATCAACACCACCAGTGACGTAATCGCGCCGGACAGAATCAATGAGTTCACCGGAACGCCACGACGACTGACGCGGGTTAAAAACTTCGGCGCATTTCCCTGCACGGACAAGCCAAACAGCATGCGGCTGTTCGAGTAAACACCGCTGTTATAGACCGACAGCGAAGCCACCAGAATGACAAAGTTCAGTGCAGAAGCCACCACGTTACTGTCAAGATTATGGAAAATCATCACGAACGGGCTACTGTTTGATTTCACTTCCACCCACGGGTACAAGGCCAGCAGCACCACCAGAGAACCGATGTAAAACAGCAAAATACGGTACACCACCTGATTTACCGCTTTCGGGATACTTTTCTGCGGATCCTGCGCTTCCGCGGCAGTGATCCCTATCAATTCCAGCCCGCCAAACGAGAACATAATCACCGCCAGCGAAAGGATCAATCCGTTCCAGCCGGTGGCAAAAAAGCCGTTGTAACGCCAGAGATTATCGATGCTCGCATGTTCCCCGCCGTTACCGGAAAACAGCATCCAGATACCAAAGCCAATCATGCCGATAATGGCCAGCACTTTAATCAGCGCAAACCAGAATTCCGTTTCGCCATACAGACGTACGTTAACCAGATTGACGGCGTTGATGATCACAAAAAACGCGGCGGCCCAAATCCAGGTGGGGACATCGGGCAGCCAGTACTGCATGTAGATTCCGGCCGCTGTCAGCTCCGCCATGCCAACCAGCACAAACATCACCCAGTAGTTCCAGCCGGACAAAAAGCCAGCAAACGGTCCCCAGTATTTATAGGCAAAATGGGCAAACGATCCGGAAACGGGTTCTTCCACCACCATTTCGCCCAGTTGACGCATAATCAAAAAAGCGATGATTCCGGCTACGCCGTAACCCAGTAACACCGCAGGCCCCGCCATCTGAATGGCCGGACCAATGCCCAAAAACAGGCCGGTTCCAATTGCGCCGCCCAGCGCAATTAACTGAATATGGCGGTTTTGCAACCCCCGCTGAAGCGTCGGCTCATTCGTCGACGCGGCATCAGACACGCTGGTGTCAGATGCAGTTGACGCGTTTTTCACGCCCTTCCCCTGTGTCGTTTTTATTGAAGGGGCTTCTTTTAACATTTCAACCTGGTTGCCGCAAGGCGCAATCGTTTAACACCATGGTCATCAGCGATGCCTGAGCCGTTGTTATTTTTCATGGGGCTGCTCCTTACCAGAGCTCACGCTTTTCATAATTACAGTGAATTATTCTGGACGAAAAGGTATTGCAGGCCACAGAATGCACCTTACTGTTTTTCTAACATTTTCAAACGGGTGGGCCTGTTGTATTTAAGCCACTCGTTTTTAAGCCAGGCCAGGCAACGACTGTCATGAATAAGATCATCAAACGACTGGAAATCGTCAAAAGCGCTATTGAACTGGAAGATGAGGAGATTATTTTCCAACAGGTGGCGCATCTGAAAAATGAGCCTTTGTCAGTCGTGCCAGACACCATCGTGCAGGCGATCGAAGCCCGGCGCTTTAGCGATGCTCTGCGTGAAATCACCGCCTGGCTGCAATCTCAGCGGGCAGTCTCTACGTGGCAGGATCCTGCGATTGCGGCGAGTAAACTCGAACTGAAAGCGCTTGAAACACAATTGCGTGACCTGATTGATAAGCGCAACACGCGCATTCAAATCCTCGATGATTTCAACGATCTATACCATCTTCGTCTTGGGCCGTTGATGAGCCGCATCCTTGAGCTGCGTAAGCAACTGACCGCCAGCGCGCAACGTAAGCAGGAAGCGGAGCGAAAACGCCGGGAAAAAGACTATCAATCCTGTCAGCACTATATTTCCCAGGCCGTTGAGCAGTTGGCCAGACTCAAGCAGCAATGGATGAACCAGCACTCAGATTCGCGCGAATCTGTCGAAACCCGGCAACGCATTCAGCAACAAACGGAGCTGATCACCGCCCTGCTGGCGGAGATCCGTGAACTGGAAAACGACTTTTCTCGCCAGGACGACAGCGCGACTCGCCAGGCACAAGAAGAGGCCAGTCATGAATATGATGAATATCAGGAGCAGCAGCAGGACGCACAGCATCGTTTTACCCGCGATCAACGACTTTCTCCCGATGAGCGTAGCGAGCTAAAGCGCCTGTGGCGGCAGGCCAGTCGTCTTTGCCACCCGGACGTAGTGGCGGATGATCTGAAAGAGAAAGCGCATCAGATGATGGTACAGCTTAACCAGGCGCGCCAAAATGCCGACCTTGCCGCCGTACGGGCGTTACTGACCCAGTTACAAAGTGGTCTCGAACCGATGATGGCGAGCGACCGATTGAACGATCTGCAGCATTTACGCAGCAAAATACAGCAGCTCAGAGAACAAATTAACGCACTGCTGAAAGAGATTACCGAACTAGAGGCGGAAAACGCCTGGCGCCTTGCTTCCTCCGTGACCGATAAAGAGGCTTACTTCTCTGACCAGCAACGGGCGCTGACGGAAATCCGCAACTCGCTGGAACAACAGGTGCAACAGGTCGAGCAGGAGCTGTTAGCGGGCTGAGCGCTAGCAGCGAAGTAAGCAGATAAAATGACAACGGCAAGCAACATGCTCAAATAAAGCACAAAAAGACCAACTTAGAATAAAAATCTATGAACGTTTATTTAATTGGCTAAACAGTCTTAAATTCAAACATTTTTAGATGCTTAATGTAAGTTTGGCGATATTTCCATCTTCACTGTTCCCACCCGCCCCTTCTTCCTAATCTTAATTAAGAATTTTCCTACCCACCAACCAGTCCATCATCACAAGCTGGCATTCCTTTGAAATATAATCATTTTTAAATAAATCGCCGTCAATAAGCCAGGAATATCCTGCCTTTATGGAAAAGGTGGGCCCATTCTTGTGGTGATCCATAAGCGAAATCTATCAATCATCTGCTCAGAGGTGATATAAACGATTTATCTTAAATTTTAACAAAGTGTAATATCTACTTTCAGAATAGTTAATGCTTCTAATAAATACAGAAAATATCTGTTGAATCGGCAATAAATAAGGATACGTTCGAACCAAAGAACGTTATACGAGATTTAATTAACATTCCGCGCGTCGCAAGAAACTCTTTTTTCAGCCAGAAAAAAGAGGCGACTGCTTGCATTAAAATTTCAAGGAGATCGTAATGTCTAAGGCTATTTTTTTGGGTGATTCACTTTATCCCTGGCTAGGCATGCGAGAAATTCTACGTGGTTCATCATTATATATTGATATCACATACCACTCCTCTCAGACGTTTTCAGCAGTCAAGTTCCTGCCAGATGGCACGGATTACATCATTATTAATCCTGACAAATCAGATTTTTTAAAATATGCCCGGATTATCCGCAGCATGGCTATCCGCCCTGCCACAAAAATTATTGTTTTGGCAGATGAAGCCACCTTTTCTCTTTTTCAAACCGTTTGCGGGAAGAACATGCAATTACTCGATCAAGATGCCAGCCTCGATCGGCTACTGCATGCCGTTACACGTATCATACAGAATAAAAAACAAAATAATATCAACGCACTACATACTAAAATTACCGCAAACGAATTCAATGTCATGATGATGCTTGCCCGGGGTTGGTCATTGGCACAAATCGCCGGGGCGTCACAAAAAAGTGAAAAAACCATCGGGGCGTACAAAAGCAACATTGCCAGAAAGCTCGGCAAAAATAACACCCGGCTCAAGTACACCATTTCCCACTATAGCCAGCCGTAACTGACTTATTTAAGGACAATTATCACGGTTATTATTTAAATCTTTCCTTTCGGCTCATTTTTAATTCCGCAACGCTCGGAAGGGAGCCCTATTCCCAAAAATCAATATGCCGGGTAGCGCATCCGCGGGCCAATCATAGCCAACAACTCAACGTATTAACACATACATAACAGGAATGTAGACGAGGGTTATATATGAACAAAGTTTACAGCATTATTTGGAACGCGGCGCTCGGCATCTGGGTGGTCGTTTCTGAATTAACTAAAGGCAAGAAAAAAAGTAGTTCACGTAAAACTGTCGCCGTCCTCGCTGCTGGCGCATTAAGCGGAGCGTCGATGATGGCCTCGGCTGATCCGATTATTGATATCGGCGATCATGATATTTCTACTGACTACCAGCGAGGAATTTCCGCTGGCGTTTATGAGGGAATTCATAACTACGGCTTCTTATATGAAGATAATACCACTGGTCAGGCGCTCAATATCAGCGGCGCGATCCCGACGATTACCCCTGGCCAAAGCGGCGTTGTTGAGTCAACGACTATCCGGGAGCTGCTGCAAACCGGCAAAATCACGCTTAAAGCTACCAGCCCTGACCAGAGCGTAAAAACAATCTCTACAGAGGAAGAGCTGGCAGAATACCTGACTCATACCCAGTCAGCGAAGCCTTCGCAAAGCACGGACTTTGATATTTTTGATCCGGCGCTCCCAGGAGAGCCAGAAACCATTAAAGTTTTTGATACCAGCGCGTTAGCCGGGTTTATCACTGAGTCACAAATCGGCGATGCTGTTTTAAATACGTATGATGCGCAACAAACGCAAATCTATAAGCAATTTGGCATCGCGTTGGCGACCAATGGCGCCACGGCCAATCTGAATATTGGCAACGATACGCTTCATGTACGTGACAAAGCCAATACCATCGAATTACTGGCTAAAGATTCCTCGCTGCTGGAAGCGCAAGGCGCCAACAGCCAGGTGAACTGGCAATCCGATAACTACATCAAATTTAACGCCGCCCCCGTTATTCCGACCAAAACGTTTAACGGTTCCAGGACGACCTCCGTATTTGGCGGCGATGTAACGCTGATGACATATGGCTATAACGACGCTGGCGAGGTGATCGAAACGGGGGAAAAAACGTTCTCAATTACCACGGCTGCGGAACTGGCTGAGTTCAATAGCTGGTTGTTAGGCGAAAGCGATGATGCCGCGCAAAAACCGGATGGACAAAAAGTCAGTCAGATCCAGTTGTGGCTGGATGTTGAAGACAGTCAAATCACAACCGTCTCCGCCGCGCAAGCGAAGTATGCTGAGCTGATAGATGACTTACTGACTTCAGGTAAGTCATCTGATGTTATCTCCTGGGATTACGACGTCTGGACCGATGGCGAGTCGCATAGCAATAACACGACCGCCGAACGCGGTGAGCTACACGCTATCTATGCCAACGGCGCAGGTACCGCCGGTACGTTGAATAAAGATGCGATGATCGCCGTAGACGGCAGTATTAATGGCGTGATGAAAGCCATTGACGGCGGGGTTATCACTAACCTGGGCGAACTGAACGCATTGCGTACCTCTACCGGCCAGAGCCTGGCAATTGGCATGCTGGCGAAAGATGCGACGGCAACCAACCACGGAACGATTAACGCCGGGCTGTTTATTGATAAGGACGGTAACCAAAACGTCAACAGCTACGGTGCATTTGGCATGCAGGGGCAAGGCGCCAGCGTAATTACCAACGAAGGCACAATCAACCAGGCGATTACTACCGATAACTTCGGTACCGCTTCTGCTGCCGATCCCTGGAGTAAAGACGATCCCGAGACTTCGTTGACGCTGGCCATTGGTATGCAGTTGTCCAACGACGCGCAAGGCACTAATAACGGCGATATCAATATCGTCAACGGACACAAAAACAATAACCCCTTTGGTAACGGCACCGCCTTTGGCGTAGAAGTCGCCGACAACGCCACATTTACCAACACCCAGAATGCCTCTATTTACCTTGGCCGCGATGCTAATAATTCCTCCCAGGATGCCATACTGCCAGGCGGTTCCAGCCCAAGCGCCGGTATCATGACCAAAAGCGCCAAAGAGGTGATTAACAATGGTCTCATCACCCTTGGCGTCGGCATACGTAACGCCGCCGGGATCCTGATCGGCAATGCAACAGGTAATGTGCTGAATACCGGCACTATCGCAATCAATGGCGATGGCCGTGGAGGCACCAGCAAGAACTACGGCATCACTGTGCGTGACAGTGGCGCAGAGAATGGTCAGATCATTAGAAATGACGGCAAAATTAACGTTAATGGCAACAATAACGTCGGGATCCACGTCAGCGCCAATAAGAAAAATGCCGAAGTCACCACCAGCGCTTCTGGTTCTATCGTAGTAGACGGTGACGGCGGCGTCGGTAACCGAAACTATGCTATTTGGGCAGAAGGCGGCACCAACGGTCAGGCAACGGTCAATGTCTATTCTGATATCACCCTGAATCAGGCAGGTAACATCGGCGTACACGTGCGTGATAACGCCATCGCTAACGTCGATAGTCTGAGTAGCCCGGCGTTCAACAACACCGATCAGATTGGTTATTACCTGTATGGTAAAGGCGCGACCGCCAATATTGGGCAGGCGGTGATGAATGACAACGGCCAGGATCGCACCACTATTTTCCGTATCGCCAATGGCGCATTGTTGGCCGGTAATACGACTAACCCGAAAGATCAGTCCACTTCTGACCTAAATCTGACGCTCAGCGGCAACAATTCTGTTGGCGTGCTCGCCACCGGCGCAGGCAGTAGCGTAGATACCGGGGAAGCGACGTTTACCGTTAAGGGCACCAACTCCGCAGCGCTGATCATCGAAGGCGGCGCCAACGGTACCATCAGCGATAAAACCACCATCAATTTAACCGGTGAAAGCACCGTTGCCGGGGTGGTGGATGGTCAGGCGCATCAATTGAATGGCGACACGCAGGGGAATGCCACGAGCACCACCCTCACCTCAAACGCGAAGATTACCTCTGAAGCCAGCGGCAACAAGGTTATTGCCTATGTGGCGAGAAATCTGGGCAACCTGCTCCTCGATACCAAATCGATCATCGATCTGGCCAGCGTCGACAGCATCGGCGTTGATGTGCAACAAGGCGGGAACTTAACCAATAACTCCTCCAGCGCCCTGCATGTCAGCAACGGCATCGGCGTACGCGCCTCAGGCTCTAACGCGCAGATTAGTAAGCTGGGCAAAATTCAGGTTGATGATGGTACTGCTGGCGTTCTGCTGACCCAGGGGGCCAGTCTGCTGATCAACGGTAAAACTGGCGACAGCATTATCACTAATGGATCTGCTGACGGTATTCGTCTGGCCGAGGGTGCAGGCGCGCTGGCCGCGCAAAGCGTGATGATTCGCGCTGAGGGGAC
The DNA here is from genome assembly GCF_005280955.1 of Citrobacter sp. wls717. Classification (NCBI taxonomy): domain Bacteria; kingdom Pseudomonadati; phylum Pseudomonadota; class Gammaproteobacteria; order Enterobacterales; family Enterobacteriaceae; genus Citrobacter; species Citrobacter sp. wls717. The sequence goes on along the minus strand of NZ_SZWW01000007.1, from coordinate 432,502 downwards.
TGGTGCCGGTATTCAAAACGATGCCAACAACACCAATATCACACTGCGTGATGTCACTATCGATTCCAACGATGGTCCAGGGATCCGCACCAGCGTCGCGCTGACCATGAACGATGGCCTGAACAACATCCTCAACGTCAACGGGAAAGGTACCGGTTTCGCCTTTGAGCAGCGCAATGGCGACGCGGTGACGGGCGATCTGACCATCGGCAAAGGCTATACCGTTGAGGTGCGAAACAGCGAAGGCAGCGGTATCCGCGCCAACACGGATGGCCAGGTCACGACCAGTGCCGACATCAACGTACATAACAGCGCAGGCGGTTCTGCGATCATCGCGAAAAACGTCAGCGCATTAACCAACAGCGGGAAGATTATTTCTGCCAGCACGACCTCACCGGTGATTGACGCCAGCGGCGACAGCAAGAAAAAAATCACCAATACCGGTACCCTTCAGGCCATCAACGACACGGCGGTGGCTATTCAGTCTGGTAAAGGCAATGACACCATTGATATCAGCGGCGGTATCACCAGCGGCGTAATCAATACCGGCGAAGGCAGAGATACCTTCAACTGGCGCAGCGGTTCCTATGCGGGCGAAGTGAATTTCGCTGGCACTGGCGGCAACAATAAAGCCAACATCGGCAATGTAATACTGGATAAAACGCGCCACATCATTACCGCTGCGGGTACGGGCAATGCCCTCACCTTCACCAATACGAAAGATGCGAAGATTGGCACGCTTGCCAGCGACAACCTGAATACCGGCACCAACATTGGCACCGGCTGGGATTCCCTGACCATCAGCGGATCAAACGCGGATGTACGCATCGTTGAAAACCTGAGTCTGGCGAGCAAAACCCTTGCCGTAAACAATGGCGCAACGCTGCGCACCGGCGATCACATTGAGCCGACCAGTACTGCCGCCAGCATTGGCGATTACGATGTGACGACCCAAGGCGCAGGCAGCAGGGTTATCTTCGATACCCTGGGAGATGCGTCAGCGGCGCAGATCTATCGTGGCATCATCAGCGGCGACGGGAAATTTGAACGTGCGGCGGGCGGCACCACGGTGTTTACCGCCAACAACAGCTACACCGGCTCTACCACCATCGCGCAAACCGGTACGTTGCAGTTGGGTGACGGCGGCAATGAGGGCGAAGTCAGCGCCGTATCTGACATCATCGACAACGGCGTGCTGGCGATCAACCGCGCCAACAACGTCCTGCTCAACGGGGTGATCTCTGGCATCGGCGCGCTGCAACAAATCGGCGGCGGCATTACCCGTCTGAACGGCAATAACACCTATACCGGCGATACCACCGTCACCAACGGTACGCTGCTGGTGAATGGCGATCAAAGCGCGGCGCGCGGCGCAACGACCGTCAGCGGCACATCCACACTTGGTGGGAATGGCATTATCGGCGGCAATGTATTGATGAACGATGCCACCACCCTCAGCGCGGGTGATGGCGGTGCAGGTACGCTCACCATTAACGGTAATCTGCAGCTTGGCAGCAAAACGACCTCCGCTTTCGAACTGGGCAACGCTTATACGCCAGGCGGTGCATTAAACGATCTGGTCAACGTCGCAGGCGATCTGCAGCTTGACGGAACCCTGGATGTTACCACTTCACAGGGCGGTAACTTCGGACCGGGCGTATATCGTATCTATAACTACGGCGGCACGCTGGATAACCAGACGCTTGAGCTGGGCGTAATACCGGACAGCCAGGATAAGAGTAATATTTTTGTCCAGACCTCTATCGACAAACAGGTCAACCTGGTGAATGCCAACGGCGTTACCCTGCAGTTCTGGGACGGCGCAACCGTCAATCAGAGCCATGGCGCATCGGGCATTGAAGGCAACAGCAAAATTGACGGCGGCGATGGCAAATGGATGGCGATCGGCAGCCAGGGAGATAACAACTGGACTACGGCAACCGGTGAAGGTAACGCCCCCTGGGCGCAGAAATCCTTTGCCGTCTTCACCACCAAAGGCGGAACCGTTACCGTGGATAACGCCGCGGGCGAAGTTAACTTCTCCGGGGCGCAGTTTGACGCCGATGGCTATATCGTTAAAGGTGATGCGCTTAACGCGTATGCCACCACAGAAAACGCGCCCCATGCAGGCCAGACGCCAGGCACCGGTGAACTGCTGCTGCGCGTTGGCGCCGGTGGCGCGGGTCAAAACTATACCGCGGCCATTGAGTCGGTGATCCGCGAAGCCAGCACGACTGACAAACTGACGCTGGTGAAAACCGACCTTGGTCGTCTGATCCTCAGCGGTGATAACGAGTATCGCGGCGGCACGCGCATTGATGGCGGTACGTTGCAGATTTCCTCTGACAGCAACCTCGGCCAAAGCGGAACCGATCTGGTTATTAACAACGGCTCCACCCTGCAGATGGGCGCGGACCTGACCAGCAATCGCACTATCGAGCTGGGAGCGAGTGATAACGCGGCGGTGTTTGACCTCAATTCGCGCCACTTCACGCCAGCCGGTGAGATTACCGGCGACGGTAAACTGAAAGTCACCAGCAGCTCAAGCGATGCGGGCAGCACCTTGTCGCTCGATCGCGCCAACAGCTACAAAGGCGATACCGAAATCGCCGGTACGGGTAATGCCAACAATGTCACGGTCAACGTCAGCAAAACCGGGGCCTTTGGTAGCAATGAAAGCAGCACCGTGAACGTCAATAAGGGGGCGACGCTCAATGTCAGCGGGACAGAGACCAGTCTGAAATCCCTGACCATGAACATCGCCGACAGCCTGTTAACGCTGGCGGATAATGTCACCGCCGCAAGCGCCAAACTCAACCTGACTGGCGCTGCAAAAGCGCTGTTAACCGACAACGCCACCGCAGGAAACGCGACGGTTAACGTGGCAAAAGACAGTACGCTGGCTCTGGAAGAGAATGCCAGCGGCGGCAATGCCAGCGTGAATAACAGCGGACTGATGACCTTTGCCGACCTGGCGATGGCGGAAAATACCGTCGTTAAAAACCTGGTGGGCGGTAAGGTCGATATCAGCGCGGTCGACAGCGCAACGTCTATCGGCTCGTTGTCCGGCGCGGGGAATGTCGAATTGGGCAATAAAGCATTGTCGCTGGGGAATCTGCAACTTGATGACACCATCAGCGGCATTATCAGCGGTAACGACGGTAGCCTGGTGAAAATCGGTGACGGCACCTTAACGCTGACAGGCGATAACACTTACACCGGCACCACGGACGTCAATGAAGGCGTGCTGCTGGTCAACGGCAACCAGTCTGCCGCGACCGGTCAGGTAACGGTTAAATCCGGCGCGACGCTCGGCGGGAACGGTATTATCGGCGGCGCAGTTGACGTGCTGGACGACGGTCATATTACTGCTGGCGCCGCCATCAACAGCGTGGGTAAACTGACCACCGGTTCACTGACGCTGAGGGATAACGCCCAACTGGATTATCAGTTTGGTCAGGCTTATACCCCAGGCGGTGCCTTCAACGACCTGATTGATGTGAATGGCGACCTGACGCTCGACGGTAAGCTCAATATCGAGACCTCGCCGGGCGGCAGCTTTGACGTGGGCGTTTACCGCGTCATCAACTACACCGGCACCTTGACCAACAATGTGATGGACATTGCCAACGCGCCGGAAGCCGCAGACAGCCTGTACGTGCAAACCTCGGTTAACAACCAGGTTAACCTGGTCAACCATGCCGGACTGACGCTGCGCTTCTGGGACGGCACCGGCGGTGAGAATGGCGAGCTGAAAAACAACGGCGTCATCAACGGCGGCGACGGTATCTGGCAATCCAGCCAGGGTAACGACAACTGGACCACGGATGAATCCACGCCAGAAGGCGCGCTGAATGCACCGTTTACCGATGCCGCCTTCGCCGTCTTCCAGGGTGAAGCGGGCAACGTCACCGTCGATAACAGCAAAGGCGACGTTATCATTAGCGGCGCACAGTTCGCCACCGATGGCTATCGCGTGGGTGGTGAGGCCATTACCACCGACACAGCGAACACGCTGATTCGCGTCGGCGATGGCACGGTAGACGGCGCAAACTACACCGCAACTATCGACAGCGTGATCCGCGGTACCGGCGGCCTGAATAAAGGTGATCTCGGGACGCTGATCCTTACTGGCGACAACACCTACAGCGGTGGAACCACCATCACCTCAGGTACGTTGCAGGTGGCGGGGGATACCAACCTTGGCGCGCCAGAGACGGGTATTACCTTCAACGGCGGTACGCTGAAGTATGGCGAAGCATTTGATACCGCCCGTCAGGTGACACTGGAATCCGGCGGCGGGACATTCGATACCAACGGACATAACGTTTCCCTGCTGACGGAAGTCGAAGGTAATGGTCATCTGACCAAAACCGGTAAAGGCTCCCTCACCCTGACGCTGGATAATACCTACACCGGGGGCACTACCATCGAACAAGGCGTTTTACAGCTGGGTAATGGCGGTAACATCGGCAGCATTCAGGGAGATATCGTTGATAACGGCGTACTCAAGGTTGATCGCGCGGATACCCTGGCGTTAACGGGCAATATCAGCGGTAAAGGCCAGTTGCACCAGACCGGCAGCGGTATTACGGAACTGCAAGGTGAAAACAGCTACAGCGGCGCAACGTTGATTGCCAACGGCGTACTGCAGGCGGGTAATACCAACACCCTGAGTAGCGCGTCACACCACTACGTTGTCGCTGACACCATGTTGAACACGCAGGGATACAACCAGACCGTCGCAGGCCTGAGCAACGGCGGTGATGTCTCGCTCATCGGCCAGCAGACTGGCACAACGTTAACCGTCAAAGGGGATTACGTCGGCGAAAAAGGGATCATCAACATGGCGGCCATTCAGAATGGTAGCGGTGCAGGTATTGCCGACCGTCTGATTATTGATGGCGGTAAAGCCAGCGGGAGTACGCTGCTGGACGTTGATGGTTCTGGCCTCGGCGCACCGACCGTCGGGGATGGTATCGAGGTGGTCACGGCCCTCAATGGCGCCACCACCACCGCGCAAACGTCGCGCGACGCCTTCCACCTGGCCGCCGATCGTATGGCAGCAGGCGCGTTTGAGTACCAACTGCATGCGGGTAATGCTCAGGGTCAGGGGGAAAACTGGTATCTGAGAAGCGAATATCGTCCGGAAACCATGCTGTATTCAGGCCTTGCCAGCGTCGTGCGTCAGGGTGACATTAGTCTGCTGGGTAACATGCACCAACGTATGGGCGACGAGGTTAAACCGGGCATTGATGAAGATAATCGCGCTTGGGCGAGAATGCTTGGTTACTCCGGTAAAACCAAACTGGACGATGCGGCCGGGACGCAAACCAGCTCCCATACTATGGGTATCCAGGTCGGCGTCGATATGTATGCTAACGAAAGCTGGAAAGCCGGGATGTATACCAGCATCCTTGACATCGACAGCAATGTGAAAGGCACGAAGACGGGTAGCGACGGCAAAGGCGGAAACATCGATGACAATGCGTTTTACGTCGGCGGTTACGCCACCTGGTTCTCGGGCGACGGGATGTATGTTGATAACGTCCTGCAGTACGGTAACCATAAATCTCGCCTGGCGGCGACCGGGAACAACGGTTCTTATACCGTCAAAGGCAACACGCTGACGGCGTCAACGGAGGTGGGTAAATCGTTCCGTCTGGGTTCAAGCGCCTGGAGTCTGGAACCTCAGGCTCAGTTAATCTACCAATACAGCGATTTTGATAATGGTCGGCTTGATGGTGTGACCCAAACGAAAGTGAAAATGGATACCGCTGATTCCTTTACCGCCCGTCTGGGCGTACGTCTGGTTGCTGACTATGACACCAACCATGGCAAATTCCAGCCGTACGGCAGGGTAAACGTCTGGCAGGGTCTGGGTTCAAAAGACAAAACGCACTTTAGCAATGCGGTCGCCACCACCACGCTCGAATCCTCACAGCAGTACTCCAGCACCGAAGTTGCGGCCGGTCTGTCCTGGTCAATCGACAGAAACGTGCAGGTCTACGGTGAACTGGGTACGCAATTCAGCAACGGTGGCAGTAAGTCGCAAGTTGAAGCACCGATCAATGCTTCCATTGGCTTTAAGAAATCGTTCTAAGCAGTCATAAACTCACCAGCCCTCTGTTCTGCAGGGGGCTTTTTTTTGCCTTTCAGGGCTGCCAGATGCGCTACGCTTATCAGTCCTACGAACTTAACGACAACGTAGAACAATCAAGGGTTTGGGAAACGTAAAAAGGTGGGATTAATGATTATACTGCGTCAGGAGTAACGGGATTTCTTCTGCTAACACCGGCGGAGAAATGAAAAAGCCCTGAATTTTGTCACAACCAATCTGCGTTAAACGGTCCAGTTGGGACTGGGTTTCCACCCCTTCAGCAAGAACTTCAATACCAAAATTGTGCGCCAGTGAAATAATGCCCTCAACAATCTTTGTCGATCGGGTATCGGGCTCAATGCCAGCAACAAATTCCTTATCAATTTTTAGGGTATCAAAAGGATACTTCAGCAGATAATTAAGATTTGCGTGACCGGTACCAAAATCATCAAGAGCGAGTTTAACCCCGATCTCCTTTAGCTCCAGCATATTGTTAACCGCTATCTGGCTGTCGCGCAGTGGTGACGTTTCCGTAACCTCAATTTGGCATCGATAAGGCGGTAGTCCACAGAGGGTGAGATTACGTCTGACGCGTTGCGGTAAGAGAGGGTCACAAAATTCAAGTGCGGAAATATTGATTGATAATACAAGAGGATCGGGCCAGGACGTCGCCACATCCCAGGGGGTATGGGTAACCATGTCTTCAATTGAAATGATATTGCCACTGTCTTCCAATAACGTAATAAAAATATCGGGAGAGATCATCCCCATCTGAGGGCTGTTCCAACGCATTAATGCTTCAAATCCGCTAATTTGCTGAGTGTGCAAATTAAAAATGGGCTGATAAACCATATAAAACTGACTGGTATTCAATGCCTGTTCAAGCGCGGTGAGCACCTCGTTGGAATTAAACATTCCCTCTACCTCTACAAATCATAAAATTTAAAACCAGTCAGCATCGCTCCCGAATTATATCTACTATGATATGTTTTACATCAGAAAAGAATCACCAGACTAGGGTAAAAAAGACATCCGATGGGTGAATCTGACAATTAATTTATTTAAATCAGAAGTATTGTTCAGTCCCAACTTGGCGACGACGCGCATTTTATGAGCCTGAATGGTTTTATAGTTAAGGCTCACTAACTCAGAAATTTCTTTAGCGGTATAGCCACTTACCAGCAAACTCAGGATCTGCTGTTCCCTTTCGGTTAACCTTTTCTGCGAACGATACAGCCGGGGATTCCATTTCCCGACTGACAACGTCGCCAATTGACCGAAATCTCGCAGTGAAGATTTCTCAGTCAACACTATTGCTTTCTCAATATATAATAACTCCACGCATAATTTCGCCACCAAACTGTCAGCTACAATGACTACGACGTTATTATAGAACTTGAATCGATTTTTATTCAGAAACTGTACGACGTCTGAACACGGTTGTTCATTATTAATGATATTAAAAATCATGGTTTGATGCTGACATAATGATGACTGATGCAACATATCCTCAAACTGGAATGTTTGTACAGGTACATGTTTGCTGGTCAGGTAGGCGAACATACCGTTGCCCACAAAATTATCATTGCCACACATCAACATCCTGTTTACCGCTCCTTATAAGCTTCTGATCTTGTTACTCATTAAAAATTTGATAATAATTTTCTCGACTTCAGCCTCTTCACGACGATTTTTAAAATCGAACTCACACGAGATCTGATGACAGGAGTACAACTGATTATCCTCATCAAACTCATTGATCGTGACGACATCGATCACTTTTAAATCCAGCTGTAAACTGCCAAACGTATCAAACTCCAGTGAGGCATTTTTAATCACCGCATCTTTATAAACAAAGCGGGTATTTACATCTTTAACAATTAACGCACAGCCACCCTGAGAGATGTTTTTAATCCTGAAAGAGTAGTTTTCTCCGTTTTTGTAACGACCAAAACAGAAAAAGTCATAACCCTTCAGGAAGGAAAAACGCTGATTTTGTCGCTGCTGGGCAAAGAAAATCATATCCGGGATGAGGTAGGATAATCCTGCCTCCGCACCTGCGGGTGGAGTTTGTTCAAATCTGGCACTAAATTTTACAATCCCGCTTTCGCTGTGCAGGATAAAGTATTGGACCTTTTCAGGCACAATCTCTTCATGGCCGGAGATGACAAACCGTTCGAAATCGACCTTCTCTAGCTGTGTGATAACGCTACTGTTTTCGCATAAGACTTCCAGTTTCGTTTTCTTGTGCAGCTCTTCACGAAGGATAGCGATGATTTCAAACTTGTTGTCCTTTGCTAATCCAAAGCTCATTCTAAAACCCTTATTTCCATATTTAAGATATGTCCCGCTTTTGGTTACCCAAAAACGCGAGATCAGCATCCGCCCTGGTGCTTAATTACCATAGTGGATTCCATGTCAGACAGTTGGTTAAAAATTAAGTTTTTAACTATCTTTAGCCAATTATTGATACGTAAAAACATTTAATCAGGATAATTCTAGCTTAAGCCGCGCTTAAAACCACGCGAACTTATGGATTAACTATAACAAAAATGAATAATAATTTTATTTAAGATGCTGTTTTGAGATAACAAATAGCAAGAATTGCACAGAAAAAAACAAAGAAAAATGAAGGTGTTGGGATGGTTGGGCAATGCGCAGGTTGTCGCGCTTTTGTCGTCAGTGCGTATGATGCTTACATCTTCATATCATTAACTGCCAATACAGCCTGACGCGTGATTGTTATAAAGTGAATAATTACATTTTATATATTAAATAAATTTCCCTTAAGTCAGAAAAAAGCCAGCATCCTGCTGGCCCGGCAAATACCGAATAGAACTAGAGTGGCTTGCTACCTTACAGAGGGTACAATGTTAAAAATTCAATACCGCTGCTTAATTATTGATCGAGATGAGTCTGCGATGATCATCACTGCTCCCGCCAGCATTAGCGTGTCTTTCAATACCAGACGCCCGGCCCCGGACAAGTACGGAAAACCATGATGTAAATCGCCCAACGGCATTACCCATGCCTCAGGTGTGGTAATTAAAAAGGATAAGGTAACAATCGGCGTAGCAAATGCCAGTATGCCGCCAATTAATCCCAACCAACGGCTAACAGGATTTGCCAGCACCAATAAAGCGATAAGAACTTCGACTACGCCCAGACCATTGGAGAATGTATAGGTATTATTCGCCGCCTGCCATTCACGCTCCTGTGGCTTAAACTCACCTTCGTGGGTTAAATGCTGCTTATACTCTTCTGGATGTTCATAAAAAAATGACATTACCGGGCTATTAGCAACAAATGGCGTAATACTGTCAGCTTCGTAAGGTACAAATTTTAATAACCCAATCCAGATAAAAACAATTGCAATGCTCAGGCGAATTAAGGTTAATCCAATTTTATCGCCCTTACTGAGTAAACGCAGATACTTTTCCATGCAGGCTCTCCTCACTTGTATAAAATTGCCGTTGCGTGAGTGCTGCCATCAATGCGCATTGAGGTGATTTTCCAGGACGTTGCATTATTTTCCTGCGCCAGTTTCGCAATAGCATCCTCTATCTCGGAAGGCGCACCAGATATGGCAGACACGCTAACATGGACAACTTCGGTTTGCGCCAATGCGGAAAATGTCACCGGTGCAGTCAGTAACGCGGTCATTAGTAACGTAGTTTTAAACATGTTCATTCCTATTTCCATTAAACAGTGATTTCAGTGGCAATATAATAAAACATGCCAATTTATTTTATTTCATCCAGGACGCCAGAATAACTGTCAATGAGTATCCAGCCGTTAAAAAGACAAAAAAAGCCCCACACGGGTGGGGCAAACATGCAGACTACGCTTTTATTATTTAACGAGAGAAAAGAGATCGTTTAATGATTCACTCATACTCGGATGGGTAAATATTTGATCGCGTAAGGTTGTATAGGGTAATCCTGCATCCATAACCGTCTTGATGATATTAATCATCTCATGTGAATCCACACATAATAGCGAAACACCTAATATCTGTTTCGTTTCACTATCCACCACCGCTTTAAGTACGCCGCGTGTGTCATCCATCACTCGCGCACGCGGAATCGCCGCGACCGGCAGCGTGACTACCTGCACAGAAGCACCGCTGGCGCGAGCCTGTTCTTCGGTCATCCCCACGCGGGAAAGCGGCGGCGTCATAAAGACGGAATACGGTACATTTTGACGATCGCCGGTGTGACGTCTCCCCTCGCCTGACAGGTTGTCACGCACAATGCGGAAGTCATCCAGTGAGATGTACGTGAACTGCAACCCCCCGGTAACATCGCCCATTGCCCAAATATTATCTGCCGAGGTACGCAAATATTTATTCACAATAATGGCGCCGCGGTCGTTTACATCCACACCCGCTTTCTGCAACTGCAGGTTTTCGGTCGCCGGTTTGCGGCCCGATGCCACCAGCAGCGCATCCACGGTCTGGACGCCTCCCGGCATTTTCACCTGTACCGCGCCGTCCCCGGACGAAACCGCCTGTACGTTGGCATTAAGGATAATCTCAACGCCTTTGTCGCGTAAAATCCTGGCGATAGCTTCGGCAATATCCCGATCTTCACGGGCTAAAAACAGCGGAGCGGCTTCATAAAGGGTAACTTTGCTGCCGAAGTTAGCAAACATTGATGCGAACTCCACACCAATGTAACCGCCACCCAAAATTCCCAGACGTTCAGGCCGTTGCGTCAAATTCAACAGCCCGGTGCTGTCAAACACCCCCGGTGTGGTGGTTAACCCTTCCACGTCTGGAACCGTTGACTGCGCGCCGGTATTAATAAAGATCTTCTCGCCGCTTAGCTCAATCGCGCCTGTTGACTGCACGACTCGCACAGTATGGTTATCGACAAACTCAGCACGACCGTCGATCACATCGACATTTTCCAGGTCGGCCAGATTATGGAAGTTTTTATCGCGCAGGAAACTGACAACGGCAGCCTTGCGCTGCATCGCCGCAGCAAAATCATGTTGAAGTTCAGCGTCATGTACCAGGGTTTTGGTTGGAATACAGCCGATGTTGATGCATGTCCCGCCATACATGGTGTTCGACTGTTCAACAATCGCCACCCGCCAGCCCGTTTTTGCCAGGGTAGCTGCCAGCGTTTTACCCGCTTTGCCAAATCCAATAATAATCGCCTGATACTGATTCATGCTCTCTCTCCGCCTGGTCACTGTTCATTTGTTGAACTGAAGTATAGGGGTAACCAGACAAGGGAAATGTATCCAGAACGCGCTTATTACTGTTAAATCGTCTAAATCACTTTTAACCTCTTTTCATGAAACACATAAGCATAATAAATTAACACCTTGAAGGTATTACTTTAATTTAAAATTGACGAGATAATTCCGCCAAACCAATAGTGATTAAAACTGCCCAGGAGTCTTCATGGATGCCCTTAGTCGATTACTCATGCTTAACGACCCGCAAGGCTCGATCGATCAAAACTGTTTGTTGAGCAGAAACTGGCAACTGCCGCATGCGGCGGGCGAGCTATCCGTTATCCGCTGGCATACAGTCACTCAGGGAGCAGCCCAACTTGACATGCCTGACGGGACATCTTTCACCCTGCGGCCAGGGACTCTTGTTATCCTGCCGCAGAACTCCGCCCATCGACTTTGCCAGTCCGGGGATGAACAAACGCATATCGTTTGCGGTAGCCTGCGACTGCACGCCACCTCACGCTATTTTTTAACCGCGCTACCGGAAGCACTGATTCTGGCGCCTGAAGAAAAGAGTCCCGTCAGCCATTGGCTCAAGGCCGTGATTGCGCTATTACAACAGGAATCCATTAGTGGGCTGCCGGGTTCCAGCGCTGTATGCAGCCAACAATGCGCCACGCTGTTCGCCTTAGCCGTTCGTGAGTGGTTAACCAGTGCATCGCCCGCACAAAACGTGTTGAATTTACTGCTGCACCCCAAACTCGGATCTGTGGTGTTTTTGATGCTCGAATCACCGTCCTTTGCATGGACCGTCGAAGAGCTGGCGAAGCGCGTACACATGTCGCGGGCCAGCTTTGCGCAATTATTCCGTGAAGTGTCAAACTCCACACCGATGGCAGTGTTAACCACTTTGCGCCTGCAATTCGCCGCTCAGATGTTGTCACGCGGATCGCAACCATTGATTGTGGTAGCTGAATCGGTGGGCTACGCCAGCGAGTCATCGTTTTATAAAGTCTTTCTACGCGAATTCGGCTGTACGCCGGGCGAGTACCGCAAACGCGTGAAAGCGCTGGAAGCATAGAGCTACGCCTGCTTCGGGGTACAAACCGAAGACAGGCGTATGATTGAGAAGGTTACTTTTGCTTGCGATGCCTGTGCAGCCACATCAGCTTATACGCAGCCGGAATGATAAATAGCGACAACAGCGGCGCGGTGATCATGCCGCCAATCATCGGCGCGGCTATGCGGCTCATCACTTCTGACCCGGCTCCCGTCCCCCACAAGATGGGCAACAGACCGGCGATAATCACCGCCACGGTCATCGCTTTCGGGCGCACGCGCAGTACAGCGCCGTGATATAACGCTTCATCCAGTTTATCCGCCGTAAAGGTTTGCGGGTTTTCCAGCGCAGGCTCTGCTTCAATGGCGTGACGCAGATACATCAGCATCACCACGCCAAACTCTGCGGCCACGCCGGCCAACGCAATAAACCCGGTTCCGGTCGCGACCGACATATGGAACCCCATCCAGTAGAGGAACCAGATGCCCCCTACCAGGGCAAAGGGGACGCTGGTGATAATCAACAGCGCTTCGCCAAAGCGACGGAAAGCCAGATAAAGCAGGACGAAGATAATCATCAGCGTCATCGGCACCATCAATTTGAGCTTATGGCTGGCGCGTTCAAGCAGTTCGAACTGCCCGGAGAACGCCACGCTGGTCCCCGGCTTTAACTGCACCTTTTCCGCGATCGCTTTTTGCAGATCGTTCACCACCGAAACCATGTCACGATCGCGGGCATCGATGTAAATCCAACTGGTGGGTCGCGCATCTTCTGTTTTTAACATTGACGGCCCAGAAACGACCGTGACATCCGCCACATCAGCCAGCGTGATTTGCTGTTTCATGGGGGTCAGAATGGGCAGATTACGCAGCGCTTGCGGGCTGTCGCGATAGCTCTGCGCATAGCGAAGGTTGATAGGATAACGCGCGATCCCTTCTACCGTTTCGCCCACCATCGCGCCCCCCACAGCGGAGGTCACAAACAGCTGTACATCGCCAACGGTCATGCCATAACGAGCCGCTTTCTCACGATTAATATCCACATTGAGATAGCGTCCCCCTACCAGACGCTCAGCTAACGCAGAGGCGACGCCTGGCACGGTTCTGGCCACCTCTTCAATTTGTTCCGCCGTCGCATCGATATCAGCCAGCACGTTACCTGACACTTTAATCCCGATAGGGCTTTTTATCCCGGTAGAGAGCATGTCGATACGGTTACGAATTGGTGGCACCCACAGATTCGCCAGCCCCGGCAAGCGCACGGTTTTATCCAGCTCGGCGATGATTTTGTCCATCGTCATACCCGGACGCCACTGATCCTGCGGCTTCAGTTGGATCGTCGTTTCAACCATTTCCAGCGGTGCGGAATCAGTTGCGGTTTCCGCTTTACCGGTTTTACCAAATACGCGCGCCACTTCAGGAACGGTCATGATCAGCTTATCGGTTTTTTGCAGCATGTCCGCCGCCTGCGCCGCCGAGATCCCCGGTAGTGTCGAAGGCATATACAGCAAATCGCCTTCATTAATCTGCGGCAGGAATTCACCACCGACTTTATTCAACGGGTAGATAACCGTCAGTATTGACAGCACCGCTACCAGGAGAGTGGTTTTGGGCCAGTGCAGCACCTTCAGCAATAGCGGATGGTAAATACGGATCAGAAAGCGGTTAAGCGGGTTACTGCTTTCCGCCGGTATTTTTCCGCGGATCCAGAATCCCATCAGGATCGGAATAACCACAATAGCCAGAAATGCCGCGCCCGCCATGGCATAGGTTTTGGTGAACGCCAGCGGACCAAACAGCCGCCCTTCCTGCCCTTCAAGGGTGAAAATAGGGATAAACGACAACGTAATTATCAGCAGGCTGATAAACAATGCCGGGCCGACTTCCACCGAGGCGTCAGTAATGACCTTCCAGCGCGTGGCGTTATCCAGCGTTTCACCCGGATGTTGATGCCCCCACTCTTCCAGCCGCTTATGGGCATTCTCAATCATCACGATTGCCGCATCAACCATCGCCCCGACGGCAATGGCAATTCCCCCGAGCGACATAATATTGGCGTTCAGCCCCTGGAAATGCATCACGATAAACGCGATACACAGCCCCAACGGCAGGGAAATAATCGCCACCAATGCCGAACGCAGATGCCACAGGAACAGCGCGCACACCAGCGCAACGACGATAAACTCCTCCAGTAGCTTGTAGCTCAGGTTATCAATGGCGCGATCGATAAGCTGACTGCGATCGTATGTTGTAACTACCTCAACGCCTTCCGGCAGGCTGCTTTTCAGGGTGTCGAGTTTGGCTTTAACGGCGGAGATCACCTCACGCGCATTTTTACCGGAGCGCAGGATAACCACCCCGCCCGCCACTTCGCCTTCGCCGTTCAGCTCGGCGATCCCGCGGCGCATTTCCGGTCCAATCTGAACGCGTGCCACATCGCGCAGATAAACCGGTACACCGTCGGCCCCGGTTTTCAGGACGATATTATTGAAATCATCAAGTGTTTGCAGATAGCCACTGGCGCGCACCATATATTCGGCTTCAGCCATCTCCACCGACGAGCCGCCCGCTTCCTGATTTGACGTATCCAGCGCAGATTTCACCTCCGCCAGGCTGATGCCATATTGCGTCAGCTTCATCGGGTCGATAACCACCTGGTACTGTTTAACCACGCCGCCCACCGAGGCCACTTCCGCCACGTTAGGAATCGTTTTTAACTCATATTTTAAAAACCAGTCCTGAAGAGAACGTAATTCCGCGAGGTCATGTTTTCCGCTGCGATCCACCAGCGCATATTCAAAGATCCAGCCGACGCCCGTGGCGTCCGGTCCCATTTCGGCACTAACGCCTGCCGGCAATTTTCCCTGCACCTGGTTGAGATATTCCAGTACGCGCGAGCGTGCCCAGTAAGGATCGGTGCCATCCTCGAAAATGACGTACACATAGGAATCGCCAAACTGCGAGAAGCCGCGCACCGTCTTCGCGCCCGGTACCGACAGCATGGTGGTGGTCAGCGGGTAAGTGACCTGATTCTCGACGATTTGCGGCGCCTGTCCGGGGTAGCTGGTTTTGACTATCACCTGGACATCAGAGAGATCGGGCAGCGCATCAACCGGGGTGTTAATGATGGTCCAGGTTCCCCAGATGCTGAGAAACAGCGCCCCCATCATCACCAGGAAGCGGTTTGCCACTGAACGGCGGATAATCCATTCAATCATTTATCATGTCCTCAATGTGAATGGGTCGCCTGGGCTGGCATCGCGCCTGCGTCTTGCGCACCACTGTGCTGGGCGCGCATACGGTCAAGGGCGCCAGAAATATTCGCCTCGGAGTCAATCAGGAACAGGCCGCTGGACACCACTTTTTCACCTTCGGCCAGGCCTGAGCGAATAGCCGTCAGCCCCTGAGATTCATGGAATACAGCAACCTGCTTCGGCACAAATCGACCTTCATGATCAACGGTAATCACCCGCTGTTCGGTACCCGTATCAATTAACGCTTTAGACGGGATCAGCAGCATCGGCTCGCTTTGCGTTTTCAATTGCAGGTAAGCATTCATTCCAGGCTTGAGCGCTTCGTCGGGGTTATCAACCTGCAAACGCAGCTGGAGGGTACGCGTGGTAGCATCAACGCTTGGCAAAATACTCCACTTACTGATGGTGAATGGCTTATCCGGCCAGGCAGGAACAGTGATGCGAAATTGCGAGGCATCTTTAATCAGCCAGGCAATAGATTCCGGGACCGACGCGCTGACCCATACCGGATCCATTCCCTGAATTTTCGCGACCACATTGTCTTTAGAAATATTCATGCCGGTACGCAAATCGAATGCGGTGATCACCCCATCAATGGGGGCTTTCAGGGTAAAGCGGGTCTGAATTTTACGCGTCGACTTTAAACGCTGGATATCCGCTTCCGGCATACCGGCAAGGCGTAATCGCTCCAGAATCCCTTCCACCTGCGTCGCGCTGCCGCCGGTCTCGCGCAGCAGCAAATATTCGCTCTGCGCCTCAACCCAGTCAGGAATCGTCAGGTCAATGAGCGGAGAACCCTTCTTGATTTTGTCACCCACAGTGAGCGGGTAAACCTTCTCGATAAAGCCAGCGGAGCGTGCCTGGACAATAACAAACTGGTATTCGTTATAGCTCACGTTAGCCGGGAAAGTTTGCGCATAGTGCAGTGGTCCCCGACGCACGGGTTCCGTTTTTAGCCCCAGATTCTGGGTCTGAGTGGGATCGATGCGCACGCCAGGTGCTGACGCGCTTGCGGTCTCTTCATCGGCATATTTCGGGATTAAATCCATATCCATGAACGGCGATTTGCCCGGCTTGTCAAAACGCGTATTCGGATACATGGGGTCATACCAGAACAGAACTTTTCTGGCTTCTTTTGGCGAAGCCTGTCCGGTTTCGGTCGATACTTTTGCGGATGAATAATAAGTATAAACACCGACAGAAATAATCCCACCTGCAATCATGCCAGCGAGAATAAGCGCGGTATTTTTAATATTTAAAGACGCCATAATGATTTCCATTGCGCGATAATCTCACCCGCGCTCGCAAGAACCCGGGCAAGAATTAAAGAGACCAGCGAGAACGTTATTTACTGATGTGAATATCGCGTAACACAGAGAGATTTCCCTGTTGAACAAACGTAAACGCGACCTTATCGCCCGGTTTAATATCGTCAGCCCTGGTGTCGGCCACCAGCGTAAAACGCATCGTCATCGCCGGCCAGTTCACCGCCGGAATAGGATCATGTTTAATCGTGACTTTTTTACTTTCCATATCAACAGCTTCAATCACTCCAGTCGCGCTAATGCGTTGTTCCTGTTGAGCCGCCGGCTGCATACTCATCATCTCGCCATGTTGATGCTCATTGGCCTGAGCGTTAAATATGACCACAGAGAAAAGGCTTAACAGCACGGCTTTGGCGGTAGTATTCATAGTTGATGCTCCTGAAAAGTTAATATTAAGGTTTACTCCACCCAACCGCCGCCTAAGGCAGCAAACAGCTTAATTTCATTAACCTGCTGGGCGTAATTAAGATCGAGCAGCGATTGCTGCGTGGCAAATAAAGAACGTTCGGCGTCCAGAACTTCGATATAGCTAACCGCGCCATTCTGATACAGCGCTCTGGCACGTTGTAGGGTGATTTGCAATGACGTCAGGTAGCGCTGCTGGCCGCTAATTTGATCGGCAATGCTTTGACGCAACGCCAGCGCATCGGCCACCTCTTTAAATGCGCCCTGAATTTTTTGTTCGTAATTCACCACCGACTGCTGTTGGCGAATTTCAGCCAGATCAAGATTGGACTGATTACGTCCGGCGTTAAAAATTGGAATATCTATTTTGGGGACAAAATTCCACATGCCGCTGGCAGCATTAAACAAGCTGGAGAGATCGCTGCTGCTACTGGACACGGAGCTGGTCAGAGTAATCGACGGGAAAAATGCCGCCCGCGCGGCACCGATATTGGCATTCGCCGCCATTAATCCGTGCTCAGCTTCCATAATATCCGGACGCTGTAACAGTATTTGCGACGAGAGTGATGGCGGCAGCGTAACCGGTTTAATATCTCCGCGACTGCGCGCCCTATCGTCGGGTAATTTTCCGTAGGTACCCAGCAACAGTTGCAGCGCGTTGTTGGCCTGCGCCAGTTCACCTTTACGCTTCGCGATTTCGCTGCGCGTACTTTCAATCACGCCCCGCGCCTGTTCCAGCGCCAGTACATTAGTGCTACCGGTGACCAGTTGTTTTTCAACAAAGGCGTAGGAACGCTGATAGTTTTGCAGCGTTTCTTCGGCAATTTGCAGTTGTGCATAAGCCAGACGCTGATTGAAATAACTTTGCGACACGTTAGAGATTAATGAGATATGTATCGCCCGACGCGCCTCTTCGCTGGCAAAGAAATTCTGTCGATCGGCTTCACTCATATTTTTCAGCCGACCAAAAAAATCCAAATCGAAACTGAGATTCAGTCCGGCCTCGAATTGGCGATCGGTGCTGCTGTCGCCTTTTAATTTACCGCTGTAGGTACCGCTGGATCCTGCCGTAATTTGCGGATAGCGGTCAGCGTCCGTGACGCCATATTGCGCTCGCGCCTCCTGAACCTTCAGCACAGCCATACGCAAATCGCGGTTATTGGCCAGCGCCTCACCAATCAGCATCTTAACCTGGTCGTCAACGAAGAAGGTCCGCCAACCGGTGTCCTGATAATTCCCAGAGGCTGACACCAGCGCATTCTGGCTTAAGGAGAATTGCTGTGGCACCGGCAAAGCCGGGCGCTGATAGTCCGGCGCTAATGAACAACCGGCGAGAACGAATATAGCGCTGAGGGTAAGAAGCTTAAATTTGCTCATAGTTCTTCACGTCCTGACCGGACTGATGACCCTAAAATATGTAGGAATTTATAGGGTTGTACTTTAACGAAGTGACTCTGTTTAACCGGTGACAGGAAAATGACAAAACTGTCATTTTCCCAATAACCGATTGCTATCCGATCCCGCTTCCCTAGAATTGAAAGTCCGCACAAGCAGTGCGAGAAGGAGAATGCGATGAAGATTTTAATAGTCGAAGATGAGAAAAAAACCGGTGAATACCTGACGAAAGGCCTGACGGAAGCAGGTTTTGTCGTGGATTTGGCGGATAACGGCCTGAACGGGTACCACCTGGCGATGACCGGCGATTACGATCTGCTCATCCTCGACATCATGCTGCCGGATGTAAACGGCTGGGATATCGTACGCATGCTGCGTAGCGTCAATAAAGGCATGCCCATTCTTCTCCTCACTGCGCTGGGTACCATTGAACATCGGGTTAAAGGTCTGGAATTAGGCGCTGACGATTACCTGGTCAAACCGTTTGCCTTTGCCGAACTGTTGGCGCGGGTCAGAACGCTATTACGCCGGGGCGCGGCGGTAATTGTTGAAAGCCAGTTTCAGGTCGCAGATTTAATGGTTGATCTGGTGAGTAGAAAAGTCACCCGCAGCGGGGCGCGCATCACCCTGACCAGCAAAGAGTTTACGCTGCTTGAGTTTTTCCTGCGCCACCAGGGAGAAGTTTTACCCCGCTCGCTGATTGCCTCTCAGGTCTGGGATATGAATTTTGACAGCGATACCAACGCCATCGATGTCGCCGTTAAGCGTCTGCGCGCCAAAATCGATAATGACTTTGAGCCGAAACTGATTCAGACCGTGCGCGGCGTGGGATATATGCTTGAGGTTCCTGATGGCCAGTAAACGATGGCAACGCCCTTTTTCCCTGGCGACGCGACTGACCTTTTTCATCAGTCTGGCGACTATCGCTTCATTTTTCGCCTTCGCATGGATAATGATCCACTCAGTGAAAGTACATTTCGCCGAGCAGGACATCAATGATTTACAAGAGATCAGCGCCACGCTGGAGCGTATTCTTAATCAACCGAACGAATCTGAACCACGCCGACTGGAAACGCTAAAAAACGTCGTGGCAGGTTACTCGAACGTCATTATTTCTCTGGAAGATAGCAATCAGAAGGCTATTTTTCATTCACCTGACGCCCCGGATCTCCGGCAATTTATCGCCAGTGCAAGGCCGGATAAAAATGCCCAAGCCCGCGATGTCTTTATTATATCCGGCCCCATGCTGCAAACGCCCAAACATACGCACGATCAGATGACATCATCAAACTGGCGCATGATTCGTTTGCCTGTAGGCCAGCTTGCCGATGGAAAACCGGCATATACGCTGTACCTGGCATTATCGATCGATTTTCATCTGCACTATATTAATGACCTGAAAAACAAGCTGATTATGACGGCATCACTGATTAGCATGATGATTGTTTTTATCGTGCTGTTCGCCGTTTATAAAGGTCATGAACCGATCCGTAATGTCAGTCGCCGCATCCAAAATATCACCTCGAAAGATCTCGACGTACGCCTTGATCCGCAAACCGTGCCTATTGAACTGGAACAGTTGGTCAGTTCGTTTAATCACATGATCGAACGCATCGAGGATGTTTTTAAACGTCAGTCGAACTTCTCGGCAGATATTGCCCATGAGATCCGCACCCCAATTACCAACCTGGTCACGCAAACGGAAATTGCGCTAAGCCAGATCCGCAGCCAAAAAGAGCTGGAGGACGTGCTGTATTCCAATCTCGAAGAATTTGGCCGGATGTCGAAGATGGTGAGTGACATGCTGTTTCTGGCGCAAGCGGATAATAATCAACTGATCCCGGAAAAGACCGCGCTCAATCTGGCTGATGAGGTCAGTAAAGTGTTCGACTTTTTCGAAGCCTGGGCAGAAGAGCGTGAGGTTGGTTTACGCTTTGAGGGGCGCGAATGTTGGGTATCGGGCGATCCGTTAATGTTACGCCGGGCAATGAGTAATCTGCTTTCAAATGCCATGCGTTACACGCCAAAAGGCGAGTCAGTGACCGTGCGGGTGAAAGAGGCCGATGAACAGGTGCAGATAGTCGTTGAAAACCCCGGCCCGCCAATTCCTCCACAACATCTTCCGCGACTCTTTGACCGCTTCTATCGGGTAGATCCTTCCCGGCAACGTAAGGGAGAAGGCAGCGGCATTGGCCTTGCGATCGTGAAATCGATAGTCATTGCCCATCAGGGAAAAGTTGCAGTGACATCTGATTCACATGCCACCCGCTTTATTCTGACGCTGCCCCGGCATGCAATTTAATCTCTGCTGATGACGGTTAAGTGTTTCCTGTTCTCTGACACAACCGTCATATTCCTGTCACGTCACTGACAGCCCTCGCTAATTATAATTTCTTCCGTAAACCCACACAGGAGAAATATGATGAATAAGATGTCCTCTTTTTTAGCTATCGCATTTTTTATCTCAGCAGGCGTTAATGCAGCCGAAACGTCACCCCATGCACAATCATTTTCGCAAATGAATGAACATGAAAAAGCGATGGTAGTACATCAGTCGACAAATAATGCTCATTCCTATGCCCATGAGCAGCAGGCCCAAAAACATCGTGCGCAGGCAAACAGTACGCAATAACGGATAACGCCAAAGGGCGCTGCGATCACAGCGCTCTCAAAAGCTGTGCGTTAAAGTATGCCGTTTTAATACTGGAGTCAGGCATGGCTTTAACCCTCACGGTGTTGCTTGAAAACCGGCGCGCTGCTGGCGCAGATAAATCATTACGGGCAAAACCCGGATTAAGTCTGTTAATTCAGGATGAAACCAGCACCATACTGTTTGATACCGGGCCGGATGACAGCTTCATTCTAAACGCCGCGCAAATGGGGATCGACCTGACGCAATTAACCGCCGTGGTGCTGTCACACGGTCATTACGATCATTGTGGCGGCGTCCCCTGGCTTGCCGATAACAGCCGTATTATTTGCCATCCTCAAATAGCCTGTGAGCGTTACGCGTCGATAACGCTTGCGGGAAAGCCGCGACAAATTAAAAAACTCTCCCGCGATAACGACTACTCTCGTCTGAATATGGAATACACCCGCGAACCGTTGGCGATTAGCGATCGTTTTTTGTGGTCCGGGGAAATTAGCGTATCCACACCGCAGGCCTACGGTGTTATTCGCGAGAAAACACCTCAGCCGGATTACATCAGCGATGAAGGCGTATTGATCTATAAATCTGACCGTGGGCTGGTGATCATTACCGGTTGCGGGCACCGGGGAATAGAAAATATCGTCCGCCATTGCCAGAACATCACCGGCATTCGCAAAATTCACGCCCTCATCGGTGGGTTCCATTTACGCGCCGCCTCTCCCGCTAAACTGTGGCGGACGCGGCAATTTATTAAGCAGCAGCAACCGGAAAAACTGCTCGGCTGTCATTGTACCGGTTCGTGGGGACGGTTGTGGCTACCGGGAACAAAAGCCCCGGCAACGGGGGATGTCATCGTGCTGGCGAACTAAAGGCGGTAAAACGTGGCCCACATCTGCATTAGAAAACGGGAACTTACGTTCCCCGTTTATCATTGACGACAATTATGCACGTAACCTTGATCTGGTCACTTATTATACAGAGACAACCTTGGGTACACTCAGGATAGAGGTAAACAAACAGGAGGTAGTGAATATGTATCGCTCAATTCTGGTGCCCATTGATATCTCTGAAGCCGATTTAACCCGCCATGTTGTGCCGCAGGTTCAGGCGCATGCCAAAACCGCCAAGGTCCATTTTCTGGCCGTTATTCCTACCGTTCCGTTCTATGCCTCGCTGGGGCTGGCCTACTCAAGCGAATTCCCGGATCGCAGTGGTCTGCAGGCCAAGGCCAGCGAAAAACTCGAAGAGATTGTTAAGCAATTCAACATTCCTGCTGGCAGGAGTCAAATCCACGTCGTTTACGGCCCACCGAAGGATCAGATCCTCAAACTGGCGGAAGCGGTTGACGCCGAACTTATCGTCATCGCCTCGCATAAGCCTGGTTTTAGCACCTACCTGCTGGGTTCAACGGCTTCTGCCGTAGTCCGCCATGCGAAATGTCCGGTGCTGGTTGTACGGTGACACTGGCTAACATAATAAAAACGGGAGTAAATTTACTCCCGTTTTTTTCCGACTAAGGTCAGCACTCAGTGCTGATTATCCAGCCTGACCAATGCCAGCAACAGCTGGCTCAGCGCACCATAAAACCCAAAATCATCATAGCGACAGCATTTAGCGGTGAATTCCGGTAACCAGCGTAACAACCCCGCCAGCGTTTCTCTGCGCAGCGCGTCAATTTGCTGATGACGCAAGCCAGCTTCAGCCAGTGAAAAATGCAGATGACTCAGCAGCTCGACGAAAATCGCCAGGTGATCGGCTGACTCGCTAAACGTATTGCTGACCTGCATCCCCGCATCAGATAACAGTTGTTTAATGACGCCGTAGTTCGATCCCCCTTCGAGATGAGCCGACGCATAGGGTAACGCCGCGTGTTTGTCCGACATCAGAAACAGACTGCAAAAATCAGCTGCCAGTTCCAGAGTGACGTCTTCACGCATCTTAAGCGCCGCAATTTTTTCCTCCAGCAGAAGTACTTCCGCCTCAAGCGATGGCTCACTTTTTAGCAACGCAAACCACCCCGCCATTTCGCTGGAATGCAACTGTTCCAGGCTTTCGTCATCGCGCTCACGGGAAAACAACTGCGCCAGCCACGCGTAAACGCAGGCCACCTGCTCTGGTGTCAGAGAAGAGTCTTTCATTATGGCCTCCCCTGCTCTGCCGGAACATATTCGCACTGTGCCACCATTTTTATCGGGCCGCTGAATGCCGTCACATTCGCCAGCTTGCCGGTATATTTCTCGATTTCCACCAGCGCAGTATGGGCACTGGTGGCTTGTGCCAATTGAGACGTGCCGATATCTATCGTTAACACGTTCGGGTTGCCGTATTTGCACAGTGCCCCGATTTCTCCGCCGTTCTCCGGATCGTACCAGGCGCCTTCATGAATACGCACGACGCCTGGCGAGTAGAGATCGGAGACAACTGCCCCGGCGAGCACTTGTCCACGCGCATTAAATACACGGACGATATCACCATTGCGAATCCCTCTTGCACTGGCATCCTGCGGGTTGATAAACACCGGTTCTTTGCCACTTACCGCATAATGCTTACGTAGCGCTTCAGATTCACAAAGCTGCGAATGCAGACGGAAGTCCGGGTGGACGGATTGCAGATGCAGCGGCCAACGCTGCGACCCCGGCCCGCCGTGTGATCGTTCGATTTTCTCAAACCACATCGGATGCCCCTGGCAGTCGTCATACTGCATATCGGCAATAGTTTTCGAGAAAATTTCGATCAAACCGCTTGGTGTCCCCAGCGGCTCAAGATCGGGATCTTCGCGGAATGCCTGATGTCGAACAAACATCTGCGGATGCTCGAACTCGACGTACTCCTGCTGATTCCAGAAGACGTCAAATGCCGGGAGATGAACGCCGCGCCCTTTCCCCTGCTGGCTTCCTTCCTGCCAGATCCGCTTCAACCACCCCATCTCATCCAATCCTTCGGTGAAGGCCTCTTCACGATTAAAGCGGCGGCATAGATCGCGGAAAATATCGAAATCATTACGCGCTTCAAATTGCGGCTGTACCAGCTGTTTCATGGCGATAATGCCGCGGTTGGAGTGGTTGCCATACTGGTCGAGATCGTTACGTTCAAATTGCGTCGTCGCAGGCAATACAATGTCGGCGAAGCGACAGGTCGAGGTCCACTGATTATCAATAGCGATAACGGTTTCCAGCTTCCGCCAGCCCTCAATAATGCGGTTGATCTGCTGGTGGCGATGAAAAGGATTGGTCCCGGCGAAAACGCACATCTTCAACGGCGGCAATTTC
Source organism: Citrobacter sp. wls717 (assembly GCF_005280955.1). Classification (NCBI taxonomy): domain Bacteria; kingdom Pseudomonadati; phylum Pseudomonadota; class Gammaproteobacteria; order Enterobacterales; family Enterobacteriaceae; genus Citrobacter; species Citrobacter sp. wls717. The sequence goes on along the minus strand of NZ_SZWW01000007.1, from coordinate 407,858 downwards.
ACCGTTTTACCGTTCCAGTTAATTTGCTTGCCCGGCTCCAGTATCGCATCAATAAAACGTGCAATAGGGATGGTGCTGCTATAGCCCTTATAATCGGTGCTGTCATGTATCGGAGGAACGGTGGTGGAGCCAGAAAAACCACTCAGAATTACACCCTTACGGCCTGGCGTACCCGCGCCGTTATAGTGCCAGCCAAAACCAAAGCCCCCGCCGGGTAAACCGATTTGTCCGAGCATTGAAGCCAGCACCACAATCATCCACGCCCATTGCTCCCCATGCTGCATGCGCTGGACGCACCAGCCGGCAATAATTTGCGTTCTCCCCCCTGCCATCTGCCGTGCCAGTTCACGAATCGTGTCGGCATCGATCCCACATATCTTTTCCGCCCACAGGGCATCTTTAGGCTGTCCGTCACTTTCTCCCAGCAGATAAGGCAGAAACTGTTCAAACCCCACGCAGTAGTTATCGAGAAAATGCGGGTCATAGAGCTTCTCGGTATAGAGCGTGTGCGCCAACGCCAACTGTAGCGGCACATCAGCCTGCGGATTTACGGCAATGTGTTTAACTTTATCACGACCCAGATAGTCATGAGTCGAGGTGACGACCGGGTCAATACTGATGACAGAGATCTCGCCACGCGCCACTTTTTCCTTCAACTGCTCGTAGTATTCATAGACATCATGATCCGGACACCACCAGTTCGCCTGCTGGTTTTTGATCAGATCGGAGCCCCACAGCACAATGGTTTTGCTGTTCTTCAACACCAATGGCCAGGAGGTTTGTTGCTCATACACCTCCATTGAACCCACCACCCGCGGCAGGATCACTTGAGCGGCGCCGGTGGAATAGTCTCCCCCGGTACCCACGCTGTTGCCATGCAGCGCAATGGCGCGCGCCAGCATACCGGAAGCGTTATGGAACATGCCGGTTGATTGCCAGCCGCTGGCCGTAAGCAGCGCGCTTGGACCATAGGTCTTCTGAATGCGCTCCAGCTCCTGATAGAAGAAGTCCAGCGCTTCATCCCAGGAAACGCGCACAAAGCGGTTATCGCCGCGTTGTGTGGTATCGCTCTGGTGTCGTTTACGTAACCAGTCAACGCGCACCATCGGATAACGGATACGCGCGCCACCGTGTACATGATCCGGCAGTCCGGCGATCATTTTGGACGGGTACTTATCACGCTCAAACGGCTTCGCCTCGATAAAACGCCCATCAACCACGGTGGCACGGATTGCTCCCCAGTGAGAACCGGTCAAAATCCCCTCTTTAACACCTGTTCCCTGTACCTCGGCGGCACTGGCGCTACGCGGTGTGAGTAGAGAGGGGCCTACCATACCGGCTACGGTCAAACCGCCCAATTGCAGCAGGAAACGTCGGCGAGATGCCTGAAAGAGATCGTTATTTTTCATTGCTTTCTCCCGTAGCGCTATGTGGCTTGTCCGTGGTGTCAGAGGCATTCATCTGCAGATATTTCAGCAAGGTACGTTCTTCGCGTTTATCCAGACTGGTAAACCCAATCATGCCGTTCAACGTGCCAATCCAGCCGTTGGCGTCAAAGTGTTCTTTCTCTGGGGCGCCGTGGCACTGGTTACAGGTTCCGTTATAGAGTGAGTCGGCATAGGCCCAAATCGGCTTGATGTCGTTAACCATATCGCCCTTGTGCATCCAGGCGGTGGCTTGCAACTTACTCCACGGCGTATTCGTTTCCGCGACGGTGGTTTGTTCCAGCGTTTTCACGTGCTGCTGGATATCACCGCGAATAGAAGCCACAAAAATGCGCTTACCCGGCAGTTGCGCCAACACGCGCTGACGTCCGTTACTTTCGGTCCAGCCCACAATCTCAATTTGCAGCCAGTCGCCGTCACGCTTTAACACTTTGACTTCAGAGGCGGGCAGCAGTGAACCAGCGGGCTCTTTATCACCTTTCGCGGCATACAGAGGTTTGATGTCAAGGGAGTAGAGCGTATCGCCATCATCATTCGCACTGGCGCGAAGCGCATCAAACTGCTTGCGGAAACCGCTGCTCATGTCGGGAAGTTGGTGCGCAATGCCTTTATGACAGTCGATACAGGACTGGTTATCCTTCGCCGCAATTTTCATCTGGCGCGCGGCTTCAGGATGCTGTTTAGCGTGATCCATCGCGTCATAGTTATGACAGGAACGACAGGTTGCGGAGTTGTTCTCTTTCATTCGCGCCCATTCGCGCTCCGCCAGCTCGGCGCGCTTGGCTTCGAATTTCTCAGGCGTATCAATAGAGTGGGCAACAAAGGTCTGGTAGATATCGTTGCTGGCCTCCAGCTTACGTTTCACCATACCAGGGATATCTGATGGAATGTGGCAATCGTGACACTCTGCGCGTACCCCGGAGGCATTCTGAAAATGCACCGACTGTTTATATTCTTCATAAACCGGCTGCATGCTGTGGCAACTCACGCAAAACTCGGTTGAACTGGTTAATTTAATGCCAACGTGCGGTAAGACGATCAGCGCGATGCCGACCACAATTCCGATAACGACCAGCGCCAACACTGACCAACGTGCGCTCGGTCTGAGCAGCGCCCTCCATAGTTTCCGCATAATAGCCCCTGTAATTATATGGTTTAGTTACAGAGGATCTTATTTCCCAAATGTGAACAGCAACACTGGTCAGGATGAATGGCTTACGGCACAATGTGAACAGATATGAACAGAAAGAGACAGCAACCAGGATGTCGCATCACATTGTCATTGTTGAAGATGAGCCGGTTACCCAGGCGCGGTTACAGGCTTACTTCGAACAGGAAGGTTATCACGTCTCAGTCACCGCCAGCGGAGCCGGTCTGCGTGAAATCATGTCGCTACACCCTGTCGATTTGATTCTGTTAGACATCAATCTCCCGGACGAAAATGGCTTAATGCTGACGCGCGCCCTGCGCGAACGCTCAACGGTGGGCATCATTCTGGTGACGGGTCGCAGCGACCAAATTGATCGTATTGTGGGCCTGGAAATGGGCGCTGATGATTATGTCACCAAACCGCTGGAGCTACGTGAACTGGTGGTTCGGGTGAAAAATTTGCTCTGGCGGATCGATCTTGCCCGCCAGACGCAGCCGGAGACCAAAGACAACTGCTATCAGTTTGCCGGATATTGTCTGAATGTCTCCCGCCATACCCTGGAGCTTGGCGATGAAGCCATCAAACTCACCCGCGCCGAATATGAAATGCTGGTCGCCTTTGTCACTAATCCGGGGGAGATTCTCAGTCGGGAACGCTTATTACGCATGCTTTCCGCACGACGGGTAGATAATCCAGACTTACGCACTGTGGACGTTCTGATCCGCCGTTTGCGCCACAAGCTGCGGGCCGATTTGCTGGTGACACAGCACGGGGAAGGCTATTTTTTAGCAGCCGATGTGTACTGATACAGATAAACAGGGCGAAATCCGCCGGGTGACAGTGAGCGCTGAACATGCCGGCTGTCCGCATTTTTCGACGTAAGCACGAGGATCGGCGGACTGATATTTTCCGGCACCGACTGTCCTTGCAACACCCTGATAGCCTGCTGAATCGCCAGTTCTCCTTGCCAGACCATTTGATCGCTGGCAGCCATAATAATTCTTTCGCGTTTAAGCCCGCGATAAACCTGATGCGACAAATAAAAAGAGACCACGGTCAATGGCGTTCCCTGATTACGTCTCTCCCCCATCGCCGCTTCTGCCGCAATTGCCGTACCGGCAACCACATCGGCATCCGGGTGACGCTCAAGCATCTCCTGCAGCAGGTTACGCTGTATTTCAATATCATTATCACCCAACGCCATATCCACAATCTGTACCTGACTACCGGCAATCGCCTGGCGGAATCCATCCACCATTTCGCGGCTGCCGCCCGCGTCGTCAGGGCCTGGCAATAATAAAACTTTTAGTGGCCTGCTACCGCTCCATTTAACCAGATAGCGACCTGGCTGATACCCCATCTGGAACCACGGCACCCCAACCCGGGCTTTGACCGTCGCGTCATGTATCGCATTCACCACCTCAATAACCGGCAGCGTGCCCACCTGCGCCTGCAAATCCGGAAAAGTTGTCGTGCTACTGCCTAACAAAATGGCATCCGCGCCCCATTGCTGACACTGGGCGATTTGCGATTTTTGCGTGCTAAACTGGCGATACCCTCCCGCTTCAAACACCTTCAGGCTTACCCCATATTTTCTTGCGGCCTCAAGCATGCCGTAATTGACTGAAAGCCAATAGGAATCCTTCAGACTGGGATACAACGCGCACAGTTTCCATGCCTTGTTTGCCGTCACGGTCAGTTGCGATTGCGGGACAGCCTGCTGCGTACCCTGCCAGCGCAGCAATAGGGACTCGGTCGCGTGACCCAGACCGGGAAAAAGTGTGATCAGCAGGAAAAGCAATACGCGCATGATAGCCTCATCATTGATAAGGCTTTATCCTAGTTGCTTTCCTCTTTTGGACTCAACCTTTTTAATCTGTGGCGACCAGACAGTGAATTTATCTCTGACCAAACGACTGTGGATTGGCTTTGCGCTGATGGCGGCACTGACCCTCATCAGCACGCTGGTAGGCTGGTATAACCTGCGTTTTGTCAGCCAGGTTGAGCAGGCCAATACTCAGGCGCTTATCCCGACCATGGATATGGCGCGCCAGCTCAGCGAAGCCAGCGCCTGGGAACTGTTTGCCGCGCAGAATCTGACTACCGCAGATAATGAAAATATGTGGCTGGCTCAGGGACGGATGTTAACCGCCCAAAGCCTGAAAATAACTGCATTACTGAAAACCCTTCGCGAGCAGGGCTTTGACACCTCGGCCATTGAACAACAGGAAAAAGAGATCGCCCAGTCGTTAAGCCATCAGGGGGAGATGGTTGGCGAGCGTTTGAAGCTACGCGATCAACAACAGCAACTCAGCCAGCAAATTGTTGAGGCCACCACAGACGTAGCCGAAATGGCGCGCGGACAGGCCAATAATGCCGCCACGTCTGCGGGCGCTACTCAGGCAAGTATTTATGATCTGATCGAGGGCCGTCAGGGCCAGGCCGCTGAACAAGCGCTGGACAGGCTCATTGATATCGATCTGGAATATTATAATCAGATGAACGAACTGCGTCTGAGCGCGTTACGGGTGCAGCAAAGGGTGATGAATCTGGGGAATAACCAGGCGCAGAATAACCTGGCGGCGCTGGAAACCCAGCTCAATGCCGCCGTCAGAGTGCTTCACCGCCGACAAATTCGTATTGAGGATCCGGTGGTACGCGCTCAGGTTGCCAATACCGTCGATACGATTGGCCGTTATGTTGATCTGCTGGCCCTGTATCGTCAGGATAATGACATCACCACCCGGTTACAGATCTTATCGCAGAACAATATCGAGCAATTCACCCGTTTCAGTAGCGAAGTCAGTCAGTTGGTGGACATCATCGGCCAACGCAACCAGACCGGACTGGCGCATCTCAAACAAGCCAGCCAGCGCGGGCAAAACCTGTTGTTGCTGTTGAGCGGCGTCTCATTATGCCTGTTGATTCTCATTCTTTGGCGTGTGGTTTATCGCTCAGTCACCCGTCCGCTGGCACAGCAGACGCAGGCGTTACAGCGCCTTCTGGAAGGCGATATTGATTCCCCCTTCCCGGAAACCGCGGGTGTTCGCGAACTGGATACCATTGGTCGTTTGATGGATGCCTTTCGTACCAGCGTTCATACGCTCAATAGCCATCGTGAGCATCTGGCTGCTCAGGTTAAAGCTCGCACCGCAGAGCTTCGTTCTCTGGTATATGAACACCGACAAGCACGCGCTGAGGCCGAAAAAGCCAACCAGGCGAAATCGGCGTTTCTTGCCGCCATGAGCCATGAAATACGCACTCCGCTGTATGGGATCCTTGGCACCGCGCAATTGCTCTCAGACAATCCCGCACTGGCGCAGCATCGGGACAATTTACGCGCCATCACCGACTCGGGCGAGTCTCTACTGACCATCCTTAACGATATTCTGGACTATTCCGCCATCGAAGCTGGTGGTAAAAATGTAGCGATCGGCGATGAACCTTTTGAACACAAACCCTTGCTGGAAAGTTCGCTTCAGCTAATGCATGGCCGTGTCGCGGGTCGCCCCGTCGAGTTGGTAGCGGAATTTGCCGATGACGTACCCATGGCCCTACGCGGCGATCCGCGGCGCATCCGACAAATTATTACTAACTTATTAAACAACGCACTACGCTTTACCGATCATGGACACATCATCCTGCGTAGCCGGCGTGAAAACAAAGACTGGTATATCGAGGTTGAAGATACCGGATGTGGGATTGACCCCTCCCGTCAGCGCGATATTTTTCAGCCGTTTGTACAAGTCAGCGGCAAACGTGGAGGAACCGGGCTGGGACTCACCATCAGCGCAAGTCTGGCTCAGGCGATGCAGGGAGAATTGAGCGTTACCAGTACACCCGGTGTCGGGAGCTGTTTTCGACTGCGTTTACCATTACGCGCGGCCGCAATGCCCATGGTTGAATCCATCCAACACAGGGTATCGTTACAAGGTTTGCGTTTATTACTTATTGAGGATAATCCTCTCACGCAGCACATCAGCACGGAAATGCTCACTCTCAATGGTGCGCAGGTCACCGCTGCCGACAGCGCTGCTAATGCGCTAAAAATATTGCAGAAAGATGCTCGTTATGACGCTGCCCTGGTTGATTTCGATCTGCCGGATATCGACGGTATCACGCTGGCACAACAGTTAATCCGCGCGTATCCAGGGCTTAACCTGATTGGCTTTAGCGCGCACGTTATCGACGAAACGCTTAGCCAAAGAACCAGCGCCTTGTTTCTCGGCATTATTCAAAAACCGGTCCCCCGGGATGAACTCAGTCGGCTGATTACCCATTATCTGCGCGATAACGAAGCCATTTCGCAACCCCCTGGGGGGGAAAGCGCACGGTTGGACACTCAACAATTGGCCGACGATATCCAGGCCATGGGAGTACAAAAAGTACATGAATGGTTAGCACTCTTTAAGCAACATACCCTGCCTTTATTAGATGACATTGACGCTGCACGCGCAGAAGGCGAATACGAGCAGCTAAAACGCCTGGCGCATCAGCTCAAAAGCAGTTGTGCCAGCATGGGAATGCGCTCAACCAGCAAGATGTGTGCAGCGCTGGAACAACAGCCGTTTGCGGATTTTTCACTCAGAGAGGAAGTGCAACGCAGTCTTAATGAAGTAGAAATATGGCTGGAGAAGGAAAAGTCGTAGCGGTACGCAGAAGCTAAGAACTGGACTTACTGTGAAATGGTACGCCCTGTAGGATTCGAACCTACGACTTACGCCTTAGAAATTCCTGGAGCTACCTTCTAAGTCAATAACATACCCCGCCAACACTGCGATCACACGTCCCATCTTCGAAAAAACATGCAAAGCCTTGCAAACCGATGCAAAGCTTTGTGTGTCCCGCTTTTGTCTCATAACAACATCACTAGTCGATCGTTCTACTTTCAGATGCTAAACTCTCGGCCTCTAAGAATTCACTGATTTTTATAATGTTAAAGCTATTCGCCAGGTACACATCAATAGGTGTTATCAACACACTCATTCATTGGGTAGTGTTCGCCATATGCATATACGCACTTCATACGGGACAGGCTCTCGGTAACTTTGCAGGATTCGTTGTCGCTGTATCGTTCAGTTTCTTTGCTAATGCAAAATTCACTTTCAAGACATCAACCACAACTATGCGCTACATGCTCTACGTCGGATTCATGGGGGCACTGAGCGCAATTGTTGGCTGGGCTGCTGATAAATCAGGAATGGCACCAATCATAACGCTAATCGTATTCTCTGCCATCAGTCTGATATGCGGATTTATATATTCAAAATACATTGTCTTTAGGGATGCGAAATGAAAATTTCTTTAGTCGTTCCGGTCTTTAATGAAGAGGCCACGATACCTATATTTTATAAAACAGTGCGCGAGTTTGAAGGTCTAAAAGAGCACGAAGTTGAGATAGTCTTCATTAACGACGGAAGCAGCGATTCAACAGAATCAATCATAAATGCGCTTGCTGTGTCTGATAAATTGGTGGTACCTCTGTCGTTTACCCGCAACTTTGGTAAAGAGCCAGCCCTATTTGCAGGGCTTGATAATGCTACCGGGGAAGCGGTCATTCCAATCGATGTTGATCTGCAAGACCCTATCGATGTCATCCCCCGCCTCATTCAAAAGTGGAAGCATGGCGCTGATATGGTTCTTGCTAAAAGAACAGACCGCTCCACCGATGGGAGGCTAAAGCGCAAATCGGCTGAGTGGTTCTATAGGCTGCACAACAAGATTAGCAACCCAAAAATCGAAGAGAACGTGGGTGATTTTCGCCTGATGTCGCGCGAAGTTGTTGAAAACATCAAATTGCTTCCTGAGCGCAATCTCTTCATGAAAGGCGTATTGTCATGGGTTGGCGGGAAAATTGATGTTGTTGAGTATGCAAGAGCTGAGCGTATTGCCGGTGACTCCAAATTCAATGGATGGAAGTTATGGAATCTGGCGCTTGAGGGTATCACTAGCTTTTCAACATTCCCATTGAGAATGTGGACATATATAGGATTGCTTGTCGCAGGATTATCTTTTATATACGGCGCGTGGATGATTATTGACAAGATTGTATTTGGTAATAATGTTCCAGGATACCCTTCACTTTTAGTTTCTATTCTATTTCTTGGTGGGGTACAACTCATTGGCATTGGCGTGCTAGGCGAATATGTTGGTAGGATATATATAGAATCAAAAAATAGACCTAGATATATACTTAAAGGTAAGAAATAATGCGTAACTTCAACTTTTTTGCAATTTTTGGAATAGCGTTACTATATACACTACCAATAATTTTTGGTACTTCGTACTACTACGATGATCTTTTTAGAGCCTACGCAGGCTACACATGGTCTTCTGATGGTCGTGTATTTGCTGATTTGTTTTATCAGTTACTTACGTTCAATCAAACCATGCCAGACACATTCCCTTTGGCGTTAATTATTTCTTTGTTTGCATTTTCTTATGCAGGTAATCTTTTATCCATAACATATAAAACAGGTGACTCTGTAGCATTTTGCATTGCATATTCCATGCTAATTATGTCACCACTATTTGTCTCAAATCTTTTATTTAGATATGATTCATCATTCATGGTTTTAGCCGTCACGGCATCTGTTTTACCTTACTGCGTAAATAAAAATAAATATATTGATTTCATTTTATCTACAATTTTCCTAGTAATTTCATTTGGATTGTATCAAGCTGCAGTTAGTGTGTTCATAGCTTTCGCTGGTATTGAACTTCTCAGAAATACTACACATGGAAGTTTTTCCACATCAGCTACGAAATGCATTAAAAGATTAATACAACTAATTGCTTCATATGTAATCTACTCACAAATAATATTAAAGATTTTCACAATAAATGATTACTTCAATTCATTTAATAAAACCATACCAATAAACTCTGATGGAATGCAGCATTTGATGTCTAATTGCTTAGCATCATTACATCATATAAAACTAATGTTCAGTAATGGCCTGATAATTGCAATTACACCAATTACTATACTGGCAATTTTATGCGCTTTGAAATATATAATTAAAAGCAAGAATTTTATTTCCATAATTGGGTTGGTAGGTGCATTACTTGCATTGATTGTTGCAGTGCCAGGGATAGCAATTTTTGGTATGAATCCAATATTCTTCCCAAGGATCTACATTGGCGCGGGGGCCTTGTTCTTCTTTGTTTGCATAATACCAATCATTTTCAAAATTAATACCAAAACATTGATAATAACTCAATGTATATTAGCAGTTTATTTTTTGGGATTTATAAATGCCACTGTGAACGCAGTTAGGGCTGATGTTGAATATCAAAAAGAAACATCAGAAAGAATAATTAACACACTGGATTCATTTAACCTATCGACATCTCATAATTTTGTTATCATAGGACAACTCAGGCAATCCCCCTTGTCATATGTAAATTCAATGACGTACCCGTTAATTAAAATCATTACTCCGCAACATTATATAAATGGCTATGATGGTGGCAGATACATGTTGATGCACCATGGATTGGATAACATAGAATACGTATCAAAAGATAAAGTTGATATGTATCGTAACATGGTTAAATCAACTAAGCCAATTTTTTCAAACAACTTATACTCAATATATGATATTGATGGTGTCGTTGTGATATCATTTGAAACAACAGCTTACAATGAAATAAACAAGGAATCGATAAAGTACGAATTTAAAAACGCACTAGTTAGTGATTCTCACTATAACCAAAGATATTTCTATACCTGCGTATCAAATCAATTACAACCTAAACTACAACTGGGCGAATGGTATTATCTTATTTTCCATATGAATAATGGTGAGAATGTTAATAAAAACTTTTACACACCTATATATTCAACATATGAAAATAACACTTGCATATCTACTAAATGGACCGATCCAATAGATGCGAATAACGTCAAATCAATTGAGTTTGGAATATATAATATTCACACAATTGAAAGAAGACTAGACCTGGGTGCGTGATGTTTATGGCCTCCGATGGAGGCCATTTTTGTTAAGCGTTAGCCAGTGTCACTTTACCCCACGTAGTGCCTGATGCGGCCACGTAGCAGAAATCAAAGTTGACTGGTATAGGACTTGAATTATAAACCACATCGCCAATACTTTGAGACACTTTTCCAGGGTAGATATCTGTTGGTTTCCTTGTCAGCCCAGCAGTTGCATCAGCGTGTTTCCATCCGCACTGGATGATGTCTGCCCCCCCCCCCCCTGAATACGCCAACACCAGTTAATCCAATATATCTGTTATTCCTGTATGTCATTGCAGCGAAGTTATCCCAGTCCCTTACGCGGGATATTGGGTTACTAAGGTTGTTAGAGAAATTGTTATTCTCTACGTTTGCTCTATCAATCCGATAACCAAGATTAACAGCCAGCAAAGATGTGCTATCAAAGTCATTTCCGGAAATCGTGGGATATTGACCTGCAATTATACATCCTTGATTCCTGAACTGTATGTGCGTTTTGTTATTCCTGTAGACAGTTCCACCCCATGCCGAGCTTGTTATTGTGACGCGATCAGGCCTGTCAAGATTGTTATCTTTAATAACCAGCCCAGTTGTTTTCTTCCCAAGAAGGCCAACATTATAATCCTGTATAGCCCAGCCTCCTCCCCTGAGTGTATTATTAATTATCCTAATTAAATTAAATGATGTAGCTTAATCCCCTTCGTCACCAATAATTAGTATGTGCGTTGACTGTGTCCCATCAGCGTTTATTTCTCCATCGCTCACACAGTTAGTAATTGTGACATTTTGAGATGCAACTGAGCCTGATGTCCCTCCAATTTCTACAAAAATTCCACCGCCGCTTTTTGTGTCGCCGGTGATCGTCATGCTTTTGCGAACTCCCCAAGGACCAACTCTTGACTGAAGGCTAATTGTGTCAACAAAATGGTTATTGATAGATTTACCATGCCATGTGCCATCAGCGCATGCAAAATCTTCACCGTACATGTACCATGTACGACCAGTTCTTTTCATAAAGCTATTTGAAAGTGTGGCAATACCTTCAAGGAATCTGGTTATGAAAGTGTAGTTTGTTATCAAGTCAGTTCTGATTCTATTTAGAGTTATATCATTTTTATTAACAGCTCCAGCCCCAGCGGGGTCTGCCATGCAGAATGCCCTGCAAGCCAAGATATCCATATCATCTATGTATCAGCTTGAACCCTCGCATGCGAAACCGAACCAAACTTCCTGCGGCTTGAAAGTTGTGTCTGCTGACCCGGTCGAAAAGTTTGTGCATGTCTGATTGAGTTAAGTCCCGAAAATGAAAAATTACTGCACCCGATAACACCAAAGCAAACACGTTCACTTTCCCCTCCATCATCAGTGTTAATATTCACATCGTTTTCAGCAAAGATTGTCAGGTTGTTCTTCGCATTAATGACGAACGCAGTCTTACGCGCGACGTTAAATAAGTCGTGGTATTGATAGGTAGTTGGGAAGCTAATTTTAAGCGCCCCTGGGCTAATTCGTATCGGTCTGGCGATACCAAATTTATTGATGCACGCATTTACCGACGCTGTTGAATCATTTACCCCAGTTCCAGCGAGGAAAGCAGACAGACCAGCATACGAACCATCCCTAGGAACCGTAGGGCTGAATATGGTGATGCCGTTATGCTGAGATTTTGGCTTACTGGCGTCCCAGTAGAATTGACCACCGCCAAAGTTAGTGCCCGGAACATAGCCGATCACATTAAGTGTATGGTTTCCTGTTGGCTCACTCATCAACTCATGAATATCTGCAACATTCTCCATTCGCAGACTGAACTGATCTGGATCGTACTTCAGAATGTTTGGAAAGTAGAACTGCTGAGCACCATACGCGTCATACGAAAGAAGGCATCCGTCCTGATGGGTCAAAGACACCTACCGTCAGAAAGATGCGCGTCGATGATCAGCGGGCATGGAATGCAGCTTGCCGCAGGGCAGGGATTGAGGATTTCAGCTTCCACGACCTCCGTCATACCTGGGCGAGCAGGTTAATTCAGTCAGGAGTACCGCTTTCTGTTTTGTAGGAAATGGGAGAGTGGGAAAGCGTCGAGATGGTGCGCCAATACGCTCACCTTGCGCCGAACCATTTAACGGAACACGCGAAGCAAATTGACTCGATTTTCAGTGATGATGCCCCAAATATGTCCCACCGGGGAAATAACGAGCTTGCATGAATCGGATAAGTTACTGAAATATAATGGTACGCCCTGTAGGATTCGAACCTACGACCTACGGCTTAGAAGGCCGTTGCTCTATCCAACTGAGCTAAGGGCGCATTGTGAAGTGATAACTTCATGCAGAGAAACGCGTGAATTATACGGTCAGCGCTTGCTGAGTCAATGCCTTTTGTTTCAGTTGCTGGTGAAGTGTACGAATGTTGATTTTTTCTGGTCGTTCAAGGGTATCCAGGAAATCACCTGGTAACAACTCAGCCCGCATAGCGCCAGATTTAAGGATACATGTATTTAGAATATTTATGATTTTGCTTAACATTCCCTTACCCTCTTTCCAGCGGTTCAGGAACTCTTCAATGTTAAGTATCGCCATCAAGGAAGAAAATAGTCACTTCGAACACGGGCTGAAAATCATTATTTCCCATCTGGCAAGTCAGTGGCATCAGGAGATTAGTTTTTTGCCTGTCGAGGAGATCGATCGCGCCGACATCGCGTTTATCTCACTGGATGAAGATTGGCTCAGCGCCGAATGCTATCAGGTTCCGGTTCACACCAGGCGCCAACACCGGGTGGTGATCTGCAACAGAAACGATAAAGATAAGCTGATGTTCCGGCCCTGCCTGTACATGTTGCCTCTGATCTATCGGGAAGATGACGTTGACGAGATCACCAAAAAATTAGTCCTCATCTTGCAAAAACGCGCGTTACGCAACAGCGTACCGGCGACTATCTGCCATTACTGCACCACCCGCAACTTTTCTATTGCAGAGCGCCAGTTCTTAATGTTTCTTGCCAGCGGATATACGTTAGCCGAAACCGCTCACCTGCTCTCAATCAGCGATATCCATGCCAAAGCAACCCGTCGCAGCATTATGAAAAAGCTGCACGTGAAAAACGATCAGCAATTCTTAAGATACATCCGGGCGCATCTGAACTTTCTACAAAATTAGGTGGAACCTCTCCGCCTAATTTTTTATTGAGAAATATCTCACCATCAATTAAGTATCGGCTCCTACTGTACCTGGCAACTGACTGCCAGAATAATCCAGTCATACTATTCATGAGGTAACCGAAAGGCACACCCGGTAATATTTTAACTAATCCCAGAGAGAGGTTGCACTGGATAAAACGATCTTTTGGGCATTGAGTAAGACATCAGAAAACTTCCGGCAGATTATTCTGATGGGATACTCAATTGCCAGTCTGGTGATTGTTGAAGACATTGAAACCCAACGGCACAAGGGAACTCACCGTCGCGCTGGAAAAATTTGGGTCAGGGATGTTTGTTGTCAGCAATTTATCCAGACCTGCCGCAACAGAAATGGAATGGAAACGGATGCACAGCGCAAAACGCCGGGAACGACATCGCCGTATACGAAACGCTAACTGTACCCATCAATATCCCCACTGTACCTCACAAGTATTCGACCAAATCGAGTATCTGGCGCAAAAAATCGAATACACCATACCGGGCGATACTATATCTCAGGCGATTATTACAGGAGACTATTATCTTGCCTATACACTGAGCCGCCATTTATTCTCAGGCACGCGCACCGCGATCTTCCGGTCCATTGAATCGGCGCTGGTCTGCCTGCAAAAGTCGGTCATTAGTCAGTTAGTGGTTGATATAGAAGGCTTAACAAGCTCTTACTTCGATATTCTTCAGTGCCTGCGCCAACTACTTAAACAGCGGAATGATATCCAAATCTTCATATTGCTTTCCAGTCATGATGAAGATCTTAAAACCTTTATATCACTGTCTGGCCCCTTTTATATCTTATCACGCAGTCTACACCTCCCAGAGATGCGTCAGGCATTATTATCCCCGGTGCTAAATTATATTCATTCGAGGCGCATAAAGCAGGTCGATTGGGAGATGGTGACCTTACTTTTACAAGGTAACTCCTTAAAAAAGATTGCTCAGTTACAGACACAACCCTACCACCGCATCATCTATCGCCTGAACCAGTTGATTACCCGCCTGGGATTACCAAACCGGCAGCGCTTTTTGCATCTGATACATCGTCTAAACGTTACCTCTCATCATTTAATTTAACACCATAACCCTATGTCCAGTAAGATTTTTTAGGAAATTACTTATTTTAGCATGAGAAAATTGATCCAATTTTCACAAATATTTAATATTTACAACTATTCCTGGTATTATAGATACCACCTCTTCCACACTTAACCTTACTGTTTCTGCGTACATCGCTCGAAAATAGTGTTCCCGCTGACTTAACAAAACCTAAACAATTAGCTTATTGTATCGTTTTTACTATTTAAAATAAATTTTCAATCTGCCATAATTCGAACCGCAGATAAATAATGCCAATAGTCATTAACACATCTGGATCTTTCAGAACATCCTAACTGCCATTAACAATCGGGATGTTGTAAGTCTTTTCCGAAAGAGCGGAGCAGGTATAATCCTCACTGTTTCCTGATTAATTGTTAGTTTTTCCAGTGTGAAATGGATGTTCCACAAATTCATTGTTCTGCAGAAGAACAACCGAATAAACAAGGACGAAATAGTATTTATTCGGTTCTCCTCAGAACAACTCTTGGCTATTTGACAATATTATAACGCCTGATGTTTTATCAAATTCGCAAGATACGCAAACAGTTTGAGGCATACAACAATGAAACCAGCATCCGTTATCATTATGGACGAACACCCTATTGTCAGAATGTCGATAGAAGTACTCCTCGAAAAAAACAGTAATATTCAGGTTGTGCTGAAAACCGATGACAGCCGCGCGGCAATAGAACATCTACGCACGTACCCTGTCGATCTTGTCATCCTGGATATTGAACTGCCTGGCTCTGATGGCTTTACATTACTCAAGAGAATAAAATCATTGCAGGAGAATACTCGGGTGCTATTTCTGTCTTCAAAATCTGAGTCTTTTTATGCCGGGCGCGCTATTCGCGCCGGGGCAAATGGTTTTGTCAGTAAACGAAAGGATCTAAATGATATCTACAATGCGGTAAAAATGATTTTATCAGGATATTCTTTTTTCCCTTCGGATACACTGAACTTTATTAACAATGTAAATGTGCAAAAAGGTGTATTAAATGATATGCCGCTCTCTAACCGCGAGGTGACGGTTTTACGTTATCTGGCAAACGGGCTATCCAACAAGGAAATTGCTGAGCAATTGCTACTCAGCAATAAAACGATTAGCGCTCACAAAGCTAATATCTACTCCAAGCTCGGTTTGCATACCATCGTTGAACTGATCGACTACGCCAAAATGCATGAATTAATGTAACAACACTCCCGGCGAGATGTCGTTCGGGAGTGTTTTGTCAGCGCAATGATTAGTTATAGTTAATCATAAACGTGGCATCGGCCCTGGCGACCCCGGGCTGCACCCCATCAGCCAGCGCGATATAGTTGGCAAAAAAAGTCAGCGTGGCATTGCCATTCTCATCAATACCGACGGCCTGGCTGGCCTGCTCAAGCGGCAATCGCGTCCGGTCGCTATCGCGCAGCTCAATCGCCACCTTTTGCGCCATAAGCGCGTTATCGAGCGCCAGTAGCGTAGTACCTGGGGCCGGGGTCCCGGAGAACGTTATCGACGCGGATCCCGGCGGACAGCCTTCAAGCTTCAGCGTAAACGAGACCGGTTGGGTGGTGTCTCCGCTGGTCTGTAACTGCTTTGTCGGCCAGGTGCCTAAATCAACCGACTTATTGCTGTCGCTGGCAATCACCGCGCAGGTAAAATCCACCACGTTACCGCGCAGTTCAATATTGATTTCTCCCAGCGACGAGGCGGCCTGGCATAACGCGCTGAATGCCAGCATCGGCATAATCGCCAGAAATGCCCATGCGCCGGGCTTTTGCTTATTAGTCATAGTCCACTCGCAGATAGCCACGGGCAGTAAAAGGCCCTTCCGTGGGTTTATTACCCGTCACGCTGACCGGCCATGTCCGGATCCCAACACTCGCCGCGGCGTTGTCGTCCAGTTGAAATGGAATAGTGCTGGACAGATTGTTAGGCGTTAGCGGATTACCGCTGCTGTCGGCAACAATGAAACCTAAATCCGGGTTGTTTGAAACCATCATTTGCCCGGAGGCTTTCTCCGCTTCTACCCGCATGGTCAAGTAGGCCTGAGCGGCAACGTTGGTGCATTTTATGGCCACCGTTTTTGTCTGCGGATTGATGCCTTCAGGCTTGTTGCCCGCGCCCGCCTTGCTAAACAGCGATGCGCCAATATCGCCAAAATCAAACTCGACAATCTGTCCGGCGTTCACTTCGCAGTTTTGTGGAACCTCCACCTTACCGCTGTAGCTAATGGTGTAAACCGGCGTACTCAGCGCATCTCCGGTACTGGTGGTGACATAGACTCTGAACATCGTCTGCCGGGGAATAGGCACCATGTTAATAAATGAGCGGATCACTTTGAGTTTAAACACCAGCTTTGAATCCATTACGCCAAAAGGTTGCTGCTTCGGCACGTTAGGGTGAGTCCCCATGCGGATATAGTTACGCGGGGGATAAAACAACCCGGCGTAACTGTCGGTGATGCTCATAGCCCCCAGTAGGTAGTCATTGAGTTTCAGGTACTGAAAACCGCCCTCGGTACTTTGAACCGGAAGTTCAGTGACATAGCTTCGATAGGTATAATCCACCGTCGTCCCTGCCGGACAGGTGGCATTGACGCCAATCCAGCCTGATTTTTCCGGCAACGTCACCACCTGTCCCGGCTGGTTGTTGCTGCTGTTAAAGACATTCGACAGATCGTAAAAAACATCCGTTGGTGTGCCATTCGAATTTTGGCAGACCGTTGCCCAGGACGGTTGCGCCATCAGCAGTAACGCGCTTGCCAGTAACAAACCTGTTTGTCGTTTCATCGTATTATTCCCGTCGTGCCGCTGGCGATTCGCACGTCACATTCGTGAGCGTCACCGCCTGTTTCAGGCTCTCTTCAGGCAAGGCATAATGCGCCACGCAACGAGCTTTTGCGCCTTCCCCCCATTGGATCAGCAACTCGCCTTTAAGCGGCAGGCCGCTCAGGTAAATTTGCCCGTCTTCACCCACCATACTGGTCACGCCGCTGGTGTTTTCACGCACCACGGAGCCAAATGGCACAGGTTTACCGGCATATTTCGCCGTCATCAGCGCCCGCACACCGATACGTGTATCAAACGCCGCTCGCACCAATGCTCCTTGCGTTGGCACGACGCTGCTGACGTTGTTTTCCACATCGGTATTGTTGTTCATCGAATTGGTGTCTAACGCGACGCGGTTATAGCGATAGACGGTGGCATACGGCATCACCGCGTATCCACGCCAGTCGGTCTGCACGCCGGTCTGGTTTTCTATCCGCACGCCCTGAGCGCCTGGCGCTTTGATCAACACATTGGTATCGCCGAGCGGCTGACTAAGCGTAATGCCGTCCTCATGTCCTATCACACCGCCGGCGAGTTGCCAGTTGTAGTCATGCTGGTCGCGGTCGTAGTTGTATCCCACGCCCAGCGTGCCATAGGCCGCCTGCCAGTTAGCGCTGGCGTTTCCGCTGTAACCATTAGTACTGCTGTGACCCTGATTCACGCTATAGCTCAGGTTACGGCCATCCAGCAACGTACCGCCGATCCCGCTCTGCCAGCTATTTTGTCCGTTGCTATTGCGGTTGGCATTAAAGGTGGCGTAGGTGCGATCGAAGGCATTATCACGCGAGTAACGCCGCCCGCTCAGCAGGCTGAACGGGATTGACATATTGAACGCCATAATGCGGTCGGTGTCGGAGATGCCGACTGATTCATTCCACGACCAGGAGAGTGAATAGCTAATCCCCTGCCAACCACTGGCATAGCCCAGTTGATACCAGGTATTGGTGTCTGAGGTATTCCAGTACGTTTGCTGGCTACCTGAGATATACAGCGATCCGTAATCCCCCAGATTCTGCGAAATGTTGATCTGAAAACGGCCTTTCTTGCTGTAGCTCAGATTGTGGTAACTCTTCACATCCGGCACGTCGTGGCGATTGCCTTCGCTGTCGTATTCGTACTCATAGCCTTCCATACTGCGATACGCGACGTCGTCGAGTGTATAGAAGCCACGCGTAGAGTAGCGGTAGCCCAACAGTTGAAAGTTAGTGCCAAAATTGTTCAATGACTTCGCATACAGGAAACGCAAAGACTGCCCCTGGTGCGTACTGTCATCCGCCAGTTGGCTGCGCGCATGGGTTAAATCGACGGAAACTGCCCCCCAATCCCCCAGATTTCGGCCAGTACCTAAAACTACCGCAGTGTAACGTGAGGCTAACTGCGTACCACCATAAGCGGTATACCCCTCTGGTAACCCGGCGATTAATGTTCCCTGGAAAAAGAACGGTGAGGATTGCTGGCTATTGCCGCTGCGAAAATCCCCGGCAACCACGTCATACTTGAAACGCCCTTCTCGCTGTAACAACGGAACCGTGGAGTACGGCACCGTATAGCGCTGCTGGCTACCGTCTTTCTCATCCACCGTCACCTCAAGGTCACCGCTGGAGGAGGTCGGGTTAAGATCGGTTATCGCAAAAGCGCCCGGTGAAACATAACTTTGATAAATCACGTAGCCATTCTGACGAATAGTCAGTTTCGCTGCGGTACGCGCAATGCCACGTACGGTAGGCGCGTAGCCTTGTAAGCTGTCGGGATACATGCTGTCTGAGGAATAGAGTCGCGCGCCACGAAAACCGACGCTGTCAAAAACGTCATTTCCGGTATTGCTGTCGCCCATCACCAGTTCACCCTTCAGCGGGATAACCGCGCGCTGAAGCCATGTACCGATGTTTTTCCAGCTTTGTGAATGGTATCCGTCACCTTTGGAATAGCTCCACGCGCCGTTGTTCCTTAGCCGCCAGGGTCCATAGTTCAGGCCACTCAACATGCTCAGGAAATAGCTGTCAGTATCGCTCCCACGGCTACCGGTAAAGTTATAATTAATCAGCGCCGCCGGGATCCCTTCATCCCATTCGTCCGGTGGAATGTAGCCGCGCGCGCTGTTTAACATCGACGCCTGCGGCAGACTGATGTTTAAGCGCAAAGTAGAAAAATCAAAGGCAACTTCACTGCCGGGAATCGCCTCAGGCAAATTGATACAGGTCGCGTTCGGATCCTGACTGAGTGCCGGAAACGCGGCAATATTAACGCCCAGGCGTTTTACCCAGTCGAGTCCAAAGCATGGCATCAGTCCACCAGACTTCTCCCCTGCCTTTCCCGCACTGCTGGCAAAATGAATGTCCTGGGTAGCAACGAATTCATCATTGCGCCAGATATCCACACGATAAACGCCTTCAGGCTGATGATTACCTTTTTCAAAACGTGATAAATCCGCCACGGTTGCCGTATCCGCAGATAAAAATGCCGGATTGAAATAGCTTTCCCCATGGCTTAAAGAGGGAAAGAGCGCCGCCAGCGTGGACAACGCCACCCCCGCCAGCGGTGGCGTAACCCCCGGTAACAGGTCAGGAAAATACGTTGTCTTATTCATCGTTATCTCAACGCACGCTTACCGTTTGAGCGGTGGTCACCGCGCCATAATCATTGACCGTCTGGAAGGTAACGTTGCCCTGTACGCTCGTTGGCAGCAGCACCTGCGTATCGCTTTTCGGCGCAACCATGACGTTATCGATCTTCGTTTTCCCCACATTGAGGTTGACCAGAGTGACGTAATACGCAGACGGATTGTTGATTTTCAGGTGGTTGCCGGAACGGGAAAACTGCAGCATGCCGGGAGCATCTTCCGGGATGTGCGGCAGATTATTTGGGCGGACAAAAAGTTTAATGCGCGACAAAATCGCCAGTTGCAGAACGTTTTTACCCTCAAGGCTGTTCTTGTTGACTGACGGAATGGCTTTCACGTTCATCCAGAACAGCGATTCACGGTCTTTTGGCAGCGGCGCGCCTGCGTAGATGATACGCAACGTGTTTTCACTTTTAGCCTCACTGACAAACAACGGAGGCGTCACGACAAACGATTTTTCTTTAACCCCTGCGCTATTCTCGATCCATGAATTTACCAGGTAACGTTCTTTGGTATCGCTATTGCTAATAGACAGCGAAGTTTGCTTGGCATCAGCTGGATAAATAACACGGGTAGCGCCTAATGCAATGCCGCCGGCTGCCTGCACACTGGCAGCAGAAAATAAGGCCAGTAAAAGGATAAAACCTGATTTTAGATTATTAAACATAGCTACAAATACCTTTGATGCGATTATCGTTGGGAAATAAATCAGGGATAAACCAACGTAAACCACACGTCTGAACGAAGTATTCCCGGTGTGATATTTTCCGAGACGGCCCGATAGCGAGCAGTGAAATGAAACGTCATCTCTTGGGTGATAATCGGCGCGTAATGAAGCGGTAGCGCATTAGGAATTATTTGCCGTTGTCGCTCGTCAAATAACGCCAGACCAACCCCAGAAGATGCAGACGCATCGCCGCTGGCCAGAAAAACCTGCGGATCTTCCGCTGGCGTCACACCGGCAAACGCAATCCCGACGTGGTCATAAACATCAGAACTGCACGATGTTAATCGCAGTGAAAACGGTACGCTGGTAGAGGCAAAGCTTCCCGTTCCGGAGAAGGCATTGGTACGATATTGCCCCATTTGCACCCGCAAATTCTGGCTGTCGGTGGCGACCGTACAGGCGCCGTTAACGAGCTGTCCCCGTAAGTGGAGGCGTCCGCTTTCCAGTATTACCGTATGAGCAAGCGCAGGCATTACGCACAGCATTCCCGCCAGCGCCACGCCTTTCCCTATCATCTGCCGCATCCTTTTTCATCCCCGGATATTGCCTCATCCAATGAGGCGAACATCATCCTTGCGCGAATCTGAACGGCTTATTCGTACTTCATGATAAACGTCGCGTCGGCATTCGCCTGACCCGGCGTAGCGCTGGTCGCGGTCGCTTTATAACGGGCAGAGAAACGCAGGGTGTTGGTCCCTTCTACCAGCGCCTGAGCGGTAGAGAAGGTTGCTCCATCCGGCTTCAGCGCGGTGGACGTATTGTCCAGAATTTCAATCCCTACACCGCCCGCGGTAGTGCTGTTATCCGAGGAGGAAACGGCCAGCAGGTTATTGTTAGTGATGTCGGTCTGGCCAGAGAAAGCAACCGCGGCGGTCGCAGCCACTTTCGGGTCGCAGTCGTTCAGTACGATAGTGAACGGGATTTGTGCCGTGGTATCACCGACTGCAGTAAAACTGGCGGTACGATACTGGCCTAACGTAACAATCTGATCGGATGACTGAGTGCTGACGGCACAGGCTGCATTGACCAGTTCACCTTCAAAATGAACAGTACCGCCGCTAACGCTTACCGGATCGGTCGCCGCCGGATCGGCCGCAACCGCTGCGCCCGCGACTAACATCAGGCTGGCAATAACAGAAGAGGCTATTAATTTACGTTTCATGGATTTCCCTTGAATTACACACATCCGGCTCCGGCGTCCTGCGGGATCCGTTTGAATCATTATCGACATTAAATGTCAGGCGAATTATCTCTGCATCCTGTAAAGATATATATCGCAAGAGAATTAGCTAACCTTTACCCAACTCTCCGAGTATTTGATTCACTAATTAATCTTCGCGAATATGACTATTTCGTCACAGCGTTAAATTAAACATTTAAATTAATGAAAAATACCTGCAAATCCTTTTAATGGCCCTGGCTAATTCTTATTGGGATCCAGGAAAAATCCGAGTAAAAATGAGGTAAAGACATCATAATCAAACGTAACAGACTGGTTTATGGTGCATTAACCTTGAAAACACCAGGGTGATGAGTTGTTTCATTGACGTTAAATTTAATTAGCATGATCATGAATGATGCGCAGGGCTTCAGCGACTGAACCGCCCCTGCTCACTGACCGCTCTCCCCGCGATCGCACGTAAAAACGCAAACGAAAACTGACAGCACGTTCTGCTTCTGACAAAATAGTGACATCCCCTTCGATTTAACGTAACAGATGGAATCCTCTCTCTGATGGCAGCAAAGATTATTGACGGTAAAACGATTGCGCAGCAGGTGCGCTCTGAGGTTGCTCAAAAAGTTCAGGCGCGTTTAGCGGCTGGATTACGCGCCCCGGGCCTGGCTGTTGTGCTGGTAGGCAGCAATCCGGCTTCGCAGATTTATGTCGCGAGTAAACGCAAAGCCTGTGACGAAGTGGGGTTTGTCTCCCGCTCATATGACCTGCCTGAAACCACCAGCGAGGCGGAGCTTCTTGAGCTGATCGATACGCTCAACGCAGATACCACCATCGACGGTATCCTGGTACAACTGCCATTACCGGCAGGTATCGACAACGTTAAGGTGCTGGAACGCATCGCACCAGATAAAGACGTAGACGGTTTCCACCCGTATAACGTTGGTCGTCTGTGTCAACGCGCGCCGCGTCTGCGTCCATGTACTCCGCGCGGGATTGTCACTCTGCTTGAGCGTTACAACATCGATACCTATGGTCTGAACGCCGTAGTGATTGGCGCTTCAAATATTGTCGGTCGCCCGATGAGCATGGAGCTGCTGCTGGCTGGTTGCACCACTACGGTCACCCACCGATTCACCAAAGATCTGCGTCGCCACGTAGAGCATGCGGACCTGCTGATTGTTGCTGTCGGCAAACCGGGCTTTATACCCGGCGAGTGGATCAAAGAAGGTGCGATTGTGATTGATGTCGGCATCAACCGTCTGGAGAATGGTAAAGTAGTGGGCGATGTGGTCTTTGAAGATGCAGCCGCACGTGCGTCATATATCACGCCAGTACCGGGCGGCGTAGGCCCAATGACTGTCGCCACACTTATCGAAAACACGCTACAGGCGTGTGTTGAATACCATGATGTAAAGGACGTTTAAGATGGCCACATTTTCACTGGGTAAGCACCCACACGTTGAACTCTGCGATTTGCTGAAGCTGGAAGGCTGGAGCGAAAGCGGCGCCCAGGCAAAGATCGCTATTGGCGAAGGCTTGGTGAAGGTCGATGGCGCGGTTGAAACGCGCAAACGCTGTAAAATCGTTGCCGGACAGACCGTCAGCTTTGAAGGCCACAGCATTAACATCGTAGCGTGACCCCAAGTGCCGGATGAGGTTAACGCCCTGTCCGGCCGCTTCCCCGTCTCATTTTCAGATAATAACTTCATCCCCACTTCACAGTGAACAGTTAGCATGTCGTTTTCCCACATGAAGCGAACATCATGCCAACCATCGTTACTCACGCGGCCGTTCCACTCTGTTTAGGATTAGGTCTCGGACTTAAAGTCATCCCCCCACGATTACTGTTTACTGGCGTCATTCTGGCGATGCTGCCGGATGCCGACGTGCTGTCATTTAAGCTTGGCGTCGCCTACGGCAACGTGTTTGGCCACCGTGGATTTACCCACTCACTGCTGTTCGCCTTTGTCGTGCCGCTACTTTGCGTATTGATTGGCCGACGATGGTTTAAAGCCGGATTGATTCGCTGCTGGCTATTCCTGACAGTTTCACTGCTATCGCACAGTGTGCTGGATTCTGTCACCACCGGCGGCAAAGGCGTCGGCTGGCTGTGGCCGTGGTCGGATGAACGCTTTTTCGCGCCGTGGCAGGTGATTAAAGTCGCGCCGTTCGCGCTGTCACGCTATGCGACCCCTTACGGGCATCAGGTGATTATTTCGGAATTATTATGGGTGTGGCTACCGGGAATGATGATGATGGGTGTGCTGTGGTTGTATCGAAAATATTAATCTGCCGGATGCGACGCGCTGCGTCTTATCCGGCCTACACTCGCTCTTTTGTAGGCCCGGTAAGCATAGGCGCCACCGGGCATTACAGAGTTACTTACGACGCCAGGTGGTGCCCTGCGGACCATCTTCCAGCACGATGCCCATCTCGTTGAGACGGTCACGCGCGGCGTCGGCCGCCGCCCAGTTTTTCGCCTTACGGGCGTCCAGACGCTGCTGGATTAACGCTTCAATTTCGGCGACTTCACCGTCATCCGCCTGCGCGCCGCTTTGCAGGAATGCTTCTGGATCCTGTTCCAGCAAGCCCAGCACGCCGGAGAGCTTACGCAGATGCGCAGCCATACCGTTCGCCGCCGCCATATCTTCACCCTTCAGGCGGTTAACTTCACGCGCCATATCAAACAGCACGGAGTACGCTTCCGGGGTGTTGAAGTCGTCGTCCATCGCTTCAATGAAACGCGCTTCAAAGGCCTCGCCACCCGCAGGGGCAACGGATTTGTCAGTGCCGCGCAGCGCTGTGTACAGACGTTCCAGCGCAGAACGCGCCTGTTTCAGGTTCTCTTCGCTGTAGTTCAACTGGCTACGGTAATGCCCTGACATCAGGAAGTAGCGAATGGTTTCGGCGTCGTAGTATTTCAGCACGTCGCGCACGGTAAAGAAGTTGCCCAGCGATTTGGACATTTTCTCGCGGTCAACCATCACCATCCCGGAGTGCATCCAGTAGTTCACGTATTCGCCATCGTGCGCACAGGTGGACTGGGCAATTTCGTTTTCATGGTGCGGGAACATCAGGTCGGAGCCGCCACCGTGAATATCAAAATGGTTGCCCAACTGTTTGCAGTTCATCGCCGAACACTCGATATGCCAGCCCGGACGACCAGCGCCCCACGGAGATGGCCAGCTCGGTTCACCCTCTTTGGACATTTTCCATAACACGAAGTCCATCGGGTTGCGCTTCACGTCAACCACGTCAACGCGTGCGCCTGCCTGCAGTTGATCCAGATCCTGGCGTGACAACTGACCGTAGTTCGGATCAGTCGGGACATCGAACATCACGTCGCCGTTATCGGCAACATAGGCGTGACCTTTGGCGATCAGTTGTTCGGTGATCTCAATAATCTCGGCGATATGATGCGTAGCGCGAGGTTCCAGATCCGGGCGCAGAATATTCAGCGCATCGAAATCGCTATGCATTTCCGCAATCATGCGATCGACCAGCGCGACAAAGCTCTCGCCGTTTTCATTCGCGCGCTTGATGATTTTGTCGTCGATATCGGTAATGTTGCGCACATACTTCAGCTTATAGCCGAGGAAGCGCAGATAACGCGCAACGACGTCGAAAGAAACGAAAGTACGTCCGTGGCCAATATGACAGAGATCGTAAACGGTAATACCACACACGTACATGCCGACTTCCCCGGCATGAATAGGCTTGAATTCCTCTTTTTGGCGCGTCAGTGTATTAAAGATTTTTAACATCGAAGATTCCGTGTAGACGTGTGTGGGTAATAATATCCGTATAATACATATTATTCGTAATCGAAGCAGCACACTTTGCAAGGTGATCGCAGCTTGCGGTTATGCTATAACACACCCCTAACTCTGACCCTTAACAGGGTCGAAGCACCAATCTATCGGAACAGGATGCAAAAATGGTTACTTTCCACACTAATCACGGCGATATCGTAATCAAAACGTTTGATGATAAAGCGCCTGAAACAGTTAAAAACTTCCTGGACTACTGCCGCGAAGGTTTTTATAACAACACCATTTTCCACCGTGTTATTAACGGTTTCATGATCCAGGGCGGTGGTTTCGAGCCGGGCATGAAGCAAAAAGCCACGAAAGAAGCGATCAAAAACGAAGCGAACAACGGTCTGAAAAACACCCGTGGTACGCTGGCAATGGCGCGTACTCAGGCTCCGCACTCCGCAACCGCACAGTTCTTCATCAACGTTGCTGACAATGACTTCCTGAACTTCTCTGGCGAAAGCATGCAGGGTTGGGGTTACTGCGTGTTTGCTGAAGTTGTTGAAGGCATGGATGTGGTTGATAAAATCAAAGGCGTTTCCACTGGTCGCAGCGGTATGCATCAGGATGTGCCGAAAGAAGACGTCATCATCGAAAACGTGACCGTCAGCGAGTAATCGTGGCGACACTGTTTATTGCAGATCTTCACCTCTGCACAGAAGAACCGGCGATCACCGCCGGTTTTCTGCGTTTTTTAGCCGGTGATGCGCGACAAGCCGATGCGCTGTACATTCTCGGCGACCTGTTCGAAGCCTGGATTGGCGACGACGACCCTAATCCACTGCATCATCAAATAGCTGCAGCGATAAAAGCACTGGTTGATTCCGGCGTTCCCTGCTTTTTTATTCACGGCAACCGTGATTTTCTGCTTGGCAAACGTTTTGCCCGTGAGAGCGGCATGACCTTACTGCCCGAAGAGAAAGTGCTCGATCTGTATGGTCGCAAGGTGCTGATCATGCATGGCGATACGTTATGCACCGACGATGCTGGCTATCAGGCGTTTCGCGCCAAAGTGCATCAACACTGGCTACAAAAACTATTCCTCGCCCTGCCATTGTTCATTCGCCAACGTATTGCCGCGAAAATGCGCGCCAACAGCAAAGCAGCCAACAGCAGTAAGTCGCTGGAGATCATGGATGTGAATCAGCAGGCCGTTATTGCCGAGCTGGAAAAACATCAGGCCCAGTGGTTAATTCACGGTCATACCCACCGTCCGGCAGTCCACGAACTTACGGCCAATGGGCAACCCGCCTTCCGCGTAGTATTAGGCGCCTGGCACAGCGAAGGTTCGATGATCAAAGTCACACCGCACGACGTTGAACTGATCGCATTCCCGTTTTAATTCTGCAAATACCCCGTTCCTCTTTACACAAAACTATTCGAGTTGCATCGAGGCGGCAAATCCGTGAATCCCCTGGAGCTGACTAAAGTAAGTGACTGGGGTGAGCAGATGCAGCCAACAAAGAGGCAGCTTGAAGAGTGAAGTGTAAAGCGCGCAATCGTTTTCCTTGACGGTGAATTATGCTATTCTCTGTGCCCTCAAAAGTCGAGTGTAGTGCACCACAGGAGTTTTCAGACGCATGTCTTCCCGCAATAATCCGGCGCGTGTCGCCATCGTGATGGGGTCCAAAAGCGACTGGGCTACCATGCAGTTCGCCGCCGAAATCTTCGAAATGCTGGACGTTCCACACCATGTTGAGGTCGTCTCCGCCCACCGTACCCCAGACAAACTGTTCAGTTTCGCCGAAGGCGCTGAAGAAAACGGTTATCAGGTGATTATTGCCGGTGCCGGTGGTGCTGCACATTTGCCAGGAATGATTGCGGCGAAAACGCTGGTGCCTGTTTTAGGCGTTCCGGTACAAAGCGCAGCGTTGAGCGGCGTAGACAGTCTCTACTCCATCGTACAGATGCCTCGCGGTATTCCGGTGGGCACGCTGGCGATCGGCAAAGCGGGCGCAGCCAATGCAGCCCTGCTGGCCGCGCAAATTCTGGCCACACACGACAACGAATTGCATCAGCGTCTGGCTGAGTGGCGTAAAGCGCAAACCGATGAGGTACTGGAGAACCCGGACCCGCGAGGTGTCGCATGAAGCAGGTCTGTGTACTCGGCAATGGCCAGCTAGGACGCATGCTGCGTCAGGCCGGTGAGCCGCTGGGGATTGCGGTCTGGCCCGTCGGGCTGGACGCCGAACCCGCTGCCGTTCCTTTTCAACAAAGCGTGATTACCGCTGAGATTGAGCGCTGGCCGGAAACGGCGCTCACTCGCGAACTGGCGCGTCACCCGGCGTTTGTTAACCGCGACGTCTTCCCGATTATTGCTGACCGTCTGACGCAAAAACAGCTTTTTGACAAACTCAACCTGGCGACCGCACCATGGCAACTGCTGGCGGATAAAAGCGAATGGTCTGCGGTGTTTGACAAACTCGGCGAGTTGGCGATTGTGAAGCGTCGCGTCGGCGGCTACGACGGTCGTGGACAGTGGCGTTTACGCGCGAATGAAACCGAACAACTGCCAGACGACTGCTACGGCGAGTGCATCGTCGAGCGAGGAATCAACTTCTCCGGTGAAGTCTCGCTGGTTGGCGCACGTGCGCACGACGGCAGCACCGTCTTCTATCCGCTGACTCATAACCTGCATCAGGATGGCATTCTGCGCACCAGCGTGGTATTTCCGCAGGCTAACGCTAAACAACAGGCGCAGGCCGAAGCGATGCTCTCTGCCATCATGCAGGAGCTGGGCTATGTCGGTGTGATGGCGATGGAGTGTTTCATCACCCCGGAAGGTTTGCTGATCAATGAACTGGCTCCGCGCGTGCACAACAGCGGGCACTGGACGCAAAACGGCGCCAGCATCAGCCAGTTTGAACTGCACCTGCGCGCCATTACCGGCCTGCCGCTGCCGACGCCGGTGGTGAACAATCCTTCGGTGATGGTAAACCTGATCGGCAGCGACCTGAACTATGACTGGCTGAAGCTGCCGCTGGTGCATCTGCACTGGTATGACAAAGAGGTACGCGAAGGGCGTAAGGTGGGACACCTGAATCTGAGCGACAGCGATACCGCGCGCCTTAGCGCCACGCTGGAAGCGCTCATTCCCCTGCTGCCGCCGGAATATGCCAGCGGCATCATCTGGGCGCAGTCAAAGCTGAAATAAACCGATACGGGAGGTGCGCCTGCGCACGCCTCCCGTTACTTTTACAGACGAATGCAGGTTCCGGCTTTCCCCGCCAACGTGTCTTCAATGCGAGACAGCGCGCCAATCCACGCGGGTTTTCCACGTCGCTTCACGTATCCGCTTACGGCTGTCACCTTTGGCCCCATCGAACCATCGGCTTTAGCAAACGGCGCCAGTTCATCAGGAGAGGCTTGACGAATCGCACGTTGCTCTGGCGTGCCCCAGTTCTCATAGACCGCATCAGCATCGGTGAGGATAACCAGACCGTCGGCATCGATCTGTTCAGCCAGCAATGCCGCCGCCAGATCCTTATCAATGACCGCTTCAGACCCTACCCCTTCCCCGGTCACCGGCACGCCGCCACCGCCGCTACAAATCACCACATGGCCTTCTTTGAGCAAGAGCTTAATGGCATCGCTTTCGACGATCTGGCGAGGCTCAGGCGAGGCGACAACACGACGCAGGTATTTGCCGTCACGTTTCATATGCCAGCCGTAGGTGGCTTCCAGTTGCGTTTGTTCTTCAGGCGAATACACCGGGCCGATAAATTTTTCCGGCGCCATAAACGCGGGATCGTCTTCAGACACCACAATTCGCGTTAACACTGTGGTCACCGGCGGCATCTCCGGTTCAGCGGTCAGACTTTGCGCCAACATATAACCAATCATGCCCTGAGTCTCTGCCACCAGCACATCCAGCGGGTAAGGTTCAACCTCTTTCCAGGCAAGATTCTGTAACGACAACAGACCAACCTGCGGCCCATTGCCATGTACGATGGCCAGGCGGTACGAACGTGCCAGACGCGCCAGGGCAGGTACGGCGCTGGCAATATTACGATATTGATTTTCTGCCGTCAGCGCCTCGCCGCGCTGCAATAATGCGTTGCCGCCAAGAGCAACAACCAGCGTTTTCATTCCCTATCCTTCTATAATTTGTTGCCCAAGCCAGAACCCCAACAAGGTGTCTGCGCCGGAGGTATGCCCGAGCGCCAGCAGCGAATTTATCGCCGCGTCCATCCTTTGGTGTCGGCCCAAAGCATGAGTGAAGTGGAGCAAAGGTGAAGCGAAGTACCCTAATGCCGCGTAGCGTAAGTAGCTCACGCTAACCACAGTCGTCGCCAGTTGAAGATTGCCGGAATATTCAAAGAAACGATGGCCGGAATCCTTATTCAGCGCGCCGAAATACCAGGCGGCCAGCAGCATTCCGGTCAGCGTATCATCATGGCTGGGCGTTAAACCTGGCCCCTTGCCTAACCACTGCCGCCAGTCTGTCGACAAGCCAGCCAGCGCCGAGAAAAAGCAATGGCGGAACTGACGTAACTCGGGGCACAAAGGCAAATTTGCCGCCAGCATTAACGGCCCGAATAATCCCGTTTCCTCGCCGCGATCCATCCAGGCGGATGCAAGGCGCGGGGCATGTGGACGGGACGTTATTTTCAACGAACAACAACGCTGCGGTTGGCGTAACAGAAACGGTCCCAGCACAATCCCCTCGGGGACAGCCTGAGGGGTTTCGCTACCGCTTAACGCCGTACGCAGCGCATCAAAGTCAGGTGCACGGATCACCCATCCTCCCGGGCTAAAACCACTGCCCTGGCGGTGCAGCGTTAACAGTGCGCCCCCTTCGGCCACAAGGTTAATCGAGCGCCGCCAGATCCCGGATAGCTGCCATGACTGGCGAAAATCCGGAGACTGCTGACTGCCCATCAGAGGACGGATGATCATCATGCGCGGCTCTCTTAGCTAATGCCCATACTTTCAGCCAGCGCTTCCAGAGCCAGCTCAAAGCAGGCCAGCGGCGCACGAACGGTGCCCGCGCCGATCTGACCAATACCGGCTTCTTTATGGGCAATACCCGTGTTGATCAGCGGCGTAATACCTGTTTCCACGACGCGACGGATATCAAGACCAAGGCAAGCCCCCTGGAAATCCCAGCCAGGGATCTGCAACTGCATATTGCGTTCCAGATAGATTTCAGCCATCTCCTCGGAAACGGACTTCGCGGCCTCCATTCCTCCGGCGCCGACAAACCGCGTTACGCCAGGGGCCGCGATCATCGCGGCACCGCCAATCCCAAAGGTTTCGGTGATGGCGCTATCGCCCATATCCGGGTTAGCTTGTTCCTGCGAGAAGCCGGTAAAGAACAGCCCCTGCGGTGTGTTAACCGGCGCGGTAAACCAGCGATCGCCAAGTCCGCTCACCCGGATCCCGAACATGTCGCCATTACGGGTCATTGCGGTCACAATACTGCCGGAACGCACCAGTGCCCCGGCATCCATTGCCGCTTTGCAGTAAGCCATCGCCAGGTTAAGGAAGAACTGGTCGGTCACGCTGAGGAAATCCATCACCTCAGCAATCTGCTGCTTATCATGTTCCAGACGGGCAATTTGCGGCGCCAGGGTTCGCATCAGCAGAGCTGAAGAGGCAATGTTGCGCTGATGAAACTCATCGCCCATCGTAATGCCCTGCGCCATCATGGCGGTCAGATCAATACCCTGTTCCAGATTGGCCAGCGCCGCGCTTAAAACAGGCATCAGGACATCGCGCATCCAACGTAAACGCTGCTGGACATCCTCACCATACGCGCCGAAGCGCATCACTTTGCCAATCCCTTCGTTGAGATTGCAGTAAGCCCGGTTACCGTCGGTGATATTTTCCACTACCAGCATCGGCATGCTGGCAGAGGTGATTCCCCCCATTGGCCCCACAGCATTAACATGGTGGCAAGGTACGAACCGGACTTTGCCCTGCTCCAGTAAAGCCAGCGCGCTCATCTCATCATTGGCCCACCCTTCAAACAGACATGCACCAATACAGGCCCCTTTCATCGGACCGGTCATTTCTTGCCAACGCATTGGCGGTCCCGCATGCAGCAGCGTTTTCCCTTCATTGAGCTCGCGGATTAATGAGGAGGCAGGTTGCACATCCAGCCAGTGTGGACGCGCACGACGAATTTGTTCGATTACTGCAGCATTGGCTTGCGCCACTGATGTAAACATTGGAACCCCTTATTGCAAACGTTCTAATAAACGAGCCAGTTTCTTATTACCGCCAGCGACAGGCGCCCACTGGTAATGCACCACAGGCATTTCCGCAGCCTGTAAATCCAGTGCAAAACTGCGTAACCCGGCATTGATGACCGCCACTTTTTCCAGTAGCGAAGGTGCGGATTTGTCAGATAACGGTTGAGATGGACGAATCAGTTCGGCGGCAAGCAGCGTTGCCTCGGGCAGTGAATTCACTACGGCAATGCCGGCATCTTCCAGTGTGGCAATCTGCAGTGAGCGACACTGCGGATCGCGTTCTGTACCTGTCACCGTCGCAATCGCATACAGCGGTTGCTCGTGGTCTCGCGCAGCGCACGCCTTCTGCCAGGCCTGAACCAGCGATGCAGCCGGATCTGCCGTCGCGCCGTAACCAATCACGACATCAACTAGCAGCACGCGTACCTGCGGCTGCCCCCCCAGATCCGTAATCAGTTGATTACGTAAGGCAGGGTCAATCATCGGATGCGGCCGCCCGACGGTGTAAAAATCATCCCCCAGATCGATAATCTGGTGCCCGGCGGCATCCAGCATCATGCCATGATGATGTTGTGCATCCGCGGCGACATTCAGATGGGCGGCCAGCAGCCCAGCGGCTTCGGCGGCCAGCGTACCTCCGGTGTATAACCCTCGGATCACACCGTCTCCTGTGGTTGAAAGCGAGCTGCGTCGCGCTGCGACTCTCGCCAGTAAACAGGCCAGACGGGCCGCATCGTCCAGCGTCGCGGCAAACCAGACATTTTCATCGCGAGCGACCGCGGAGGTGTAACCTAAAAACAGAGCTACCACGGGTTTGCCGGTGGCCTTCATCGCGTTCACGATATGCTGGCGAACAGCCTCCGCCGGCGGTTTCGACACAAAAGCCAACACCTGGCTTTTGTCGTCTGCGCCAAGCATCTCCAGCGCGGTAAGCGCGCTAATCCCCCCCACCTCGGCGCTCAGGTCGCGTCCACCCAGACCGATGGCGTGGGTGATGCCTTCCCCGGCCAGCGCTATCTGTGAACAGAGCTCCTGAATCCCTGTCCCGGAGGCGCCCAGCACACCGATATTGCCTTCCGGCATCACGTTGGCAAAAGCCAGCGGCGTACCCGCAATCATGGCAGTTCCGCAGTCAGGTCCCATCACCAGTAGACCTTTATCCTGCGCACGGCGCTTCAGAGCGATTTCATCGTCCAGGGTAACGTTATCGGAGAACATCATGACGTTCAGGTTGCGATCCAAGGCCTGGTTCGCCAGTTCCGCCGCGTATTCACCGGCAACCGAAATGAGCGTCATATTCGCCTCAGGCAGTTTCTGGCACGCGCTTTCCCAGCGTCTGACCTGCAGGAGCGTTTGGCTACCGCCGGTGGCCTGCGCCAACTGCTGCAACGACTCATCCAGTTGTTGCAGAATAGCCTGTGTAATACTTTCATCTGCCGTTTCAGTACGAATCGCCACGCAAATATCGTTTGGCGTCGCATTATTAAAATCGTCATGCCAAAACCCGGTCGTTTCCAGCAATGATTTATTCGCTGGCGTTCCCATCATGACCGATACATCGTCTACATTTTCGGACTCACTCAGCTTGCGTGAAATAATCATTAAACTGACAGAGTCCTGAAAACACCCTTTTTTAATAAAGGCGTGGATCATAACAACCCCTTAATAATTGCACCCATGGCAATTGCACGAGTAGTGTTAATGTGTAGCTCAAGGTATATATCTGGGATCACAAATAGAGTGACTGGCATCACACTGGAATTATTAACAAAATAAATTTAATAACCACCAGAAGATTAAACATTATTTTCTAACGGCATTATTTATTTAAAAAGAAAGGGCAAATCCATACTGATTATCAAATAAATTCTAACTATATTTTTTTGTGTGTCTGGATCACATAATCAATTTTTATTCCCGGTATGTTAACGGCAGTCATGCTTCACACCGTCGTTAAAAAGGAAGACAGATGAAAATCAGTCGGGAAACACTCCACCAGCTTATCGAGAATAAGCTTTGCAAGGCCGGACTAAAACGTGAGCACGCCACAACGGTTGCTGAGGTATTGGTTTACGCCGATGCCAGAGGCATTCACTCTCATGGCGCCGTACGCGTTGAATACTATGCTGAGCGCATTTCAAAAGGCGGCACTAACCGCGAACCCACATTTCGTTTTGAAGAAACCGGTCCCTGTACAGCGATTTTGCATGCCGATAATGCCGCCGGGCAAGTCGCAGCAAAGATGGGTATGGAGCATGCCATTAAAATTGCTAAAAAAAATGGTGTCGCCATCGTTGGCATTAGCCGAATGGGGCACAGCGGTGCCATTTCTTACTTTGTGCAGCAAGCCGCTCGCGCTGGTCTGATCGGCCTCTCCGTGTGCCAGTCCGACCCGATGGTGGTACCGTTCGGCGGCGCAGATATTTACTACGGTACCAATCCGTTAGCCTTCGCTGCGCCAGGAGAAGGCGACGACATCATGACGTTTGATATGGCGACAACGGTGCAGGCATGGGGAAAAGTTCTGGATGCCCGCTCCCGCAACGAGCCGATTCCTAATACCTGGGCAGTCGATAAAAACGGCGCGCCAACTTCCGATCCCTTTGCTGTCAATGCGTTGCTACCTGCGGCCGGGCCTAAAGGCTATGGCCTGATGATGATGATCGATGTGTTATCCGGCATTTTATTGGGATTACCGTTTGGTCGTCAGGTCAGTTCAATGTATGAGGATTTACATGCCGGTCGGAATTTAGGCCAACTGCATTTGGTTATTAATCCCGACTTTTTCTCCTCCAGCCAATTATTCCGCCAGCACCTCAGCCAGACCATGCAAGAGTTAAATAACATTACTCCGGCCCCCGGCTTTAAACAAGTTTATTACCCCGGACAGGATCAAGATATTAATCAACGCAATGCCGCGGTCCATGGTATCGACATTGTTGACGATATTTATCAATACCTGATTTCCGATGCCCTCTATCTCAAGTCATACGAAACAAAGAATCCCTTTGCACAATAATTATTGAAACAGGAATTTCATATGATCAACCATTTTCGTCACGCAATTGAAGAAACCCTTCCCTGGCTCTCTTCCTTTGGCGCGGATCCTACCGGTGGGATGACGCGCTTGCTGTATTCGCCAGAATGGCTTGAAACACAACAGCAATTCAAAAAGCGTATGGACGCCAGTGGCCTGGAAACGCGCTTTGATGAAGTGGGCAACTTATACGGTCGTCTGCTCGGGAGCGAATCGCCGGAACAGGTCATTTTAAGCGGCTCGCATATTGATACCGTCGTCAACGGCGGCAATCTTGACGGCCAGTTTGGCGCGCTGGCGGCATGGCTCGCGGTTGACTGGCTCAAGAGCACCTATGGCGCACCGCTGAAAACGGTCGAAGTCGTTTCCATGGCGGAAGAGGAAGGCAGCCGTTTCCCGTATGTCTTCTGGGGCAGCAAAAACATTTTTGGACTGGCAAATCCTGATGACGTCCGCAACATCCAGGACGCGAAAGGCACCCGTTTTGTTGACGCAATGAACGCCTGCGGCTTTACCCTCCCCGCAGAGCCGCTTCATGCTCGTAATGACATCAAAGCCTTCGTTGAATTACACATCGAACAAGGTTGCGTGCTTGAAAGTAATGGTCAGTCGATAGGCGTCGTCAGCGCGATTGTCGGCCAACGTCGCTATACGGTAACGCTGAACGGCGAATCCAACCATGCGGGTACAACGCCGCTGAGCTACCGTCGCGATACCGTTTACGCTTTCAGTCGCATCTGCAGCCAGTCTATCGAGAAAGCCAAAAAGCATGGCGATCCTCTGGTACTGACCTTTGGTAAAGTAGAGCCACAGCCAAACACCGTCAACGTGGTGCCTGGAAAAACGACCTTCACGATCGATTGCCGTCATACCGATGCCGACGTACTGCGTGATTTTACTCAGCAACTGGAAAACGACATGCGCGCCATCTGTGATGAAATGGATATCGGTATTGATATCGATTTGTGGATGGATGAAACGCCAGTCCCGATGGACAGTAAACTGGTCTCCACCCTTACCGAACTGTGTGAAAAAGAACAACTGAACTACCGTGTCATGCACAGTGGCGCGGGCCATGATGCGCAGATTTTTGCCCCTCGTGTACCGACCTGCATGATTTTCATTCCCAGCATTAACGGTATCAGCCACAACCCCGCTGAACGCACAAACATTAACGACCTTGCCGAAGGGGTCAAAACTCTGGCATTAATGCTTCATCAACTTGCCTGGCAGAAATAAGGAGCCATTCATGGGATATCTGAATAACGTCACGGGTTATCGCGATGATTTACTGGCTAATCGCGCAATTGTAAAACACGGTAACTTTGCCCTGTTAACCCCGGACGGACTGGTTAAAAATATCATTCCGGGTTTTGAAAACTGTGACGTCACCATCCTCTCAACGCCAAAACTGGGCGCGTCATTTGTTGACTATCTGGTGACCCTACACCAGAACGGCGGCCACCACAGCGGTTTTGGCGGCGAAGGTATTGAAACGTTCGTGTATGTTATTTCCGGCAAAGTTGAGGCAAAAGCGGAAGGTAAAACATTTGCTTTGTCTCAGGGCGGATATCTGTATTGCCCGCCAGGTGAACTGCTCACCTTTAATAATGCCCAGACAGAAGACAGCCAACTGTTTTTATACAAACGGCGTTATACGCCGGTGGCCGGCCATTCGCCATGGCTGGTCTCCGGTAATGCCAACCAGTTAGAACGTATTCATTATGAAGGCATGGATGACGTAATCCTGCTGGATTTCCTGCCTAAAGAATTAGGCTTCGATATGAATATGCATATTCTGTCATTCGAACCCGGCGCCAGCCATGGTTATATCGAAACGCACGTACAGGAACATGGGGCTTATATTCTCTCAGGCCAGGGCGTTTATAACCTCGATAACCAATGGATCCCGGTGAAAAAAGGCGACTACATCTTTATGGGCGCATACTCCCTGCAGGCGGGTTACGGCGTGGGGCGTGGCGAAGCATTCAGCTATATCTATT
This sequence comes from Citrobacter sp. wls717, assembly GCF_005280955.1. Lineage (NCBI taxonomy): Bacteria > Pseudomonadati > Pseudomonadota > Gammaproteobacteria > Enterobacterales > Enterobacteriaceae > Citrobacter > Citrobacter sp. wls717. Next base: position 370,597 of record NZ_SZWW01000007.1, on the reverse strand, counting down.
CCAAAGATTGCAACCGGGATGTAGAGATTTAACGGCGAACAGCCCGCCTGATAATTTTTTATTTAGCTATGTTGGGTTTTGCCACGGTTAACACCGTGGCTTTTTTTATGCTTAACGCAGATTCATCGCCTGACCGAGCTTCATCGCGCAAGCAATATTACGCGCGCAGTAATAAAGGTTGGTTTCACCGCTCGCCAGCACTTCCGCCAATGGCGCGAGTCGCGGCAAAATACTGAATACCGCATCAATACCATGATCGTGAACCACCTCCACGCCTTCCCCCAGCACCCCGGCGATACCAATAACCGGAACATGATACTGCATAGCAACAGAAGCAACACCGATTGGCGCTTTTCCCCCGACCGTTTGCGAATCAATACGTCCCTCGCCGGTGATGACCAGCGATGCATCTTTGATGGACTGCTCTAGTTGCACAGCCTGCAGCACAATCTCAATCCCTGGTTTCATGATGGCCTGCAGAAAGATAGCCGCGGCGATGCCCATTCCGCCCGCCGCCCCACCGCCCGCAACCTGAGATACCTCTTCACCGGTCAACGCTTGCAGCACATGCGCGTAGTTGAGTAACCCTTCCTCCAGTTTCTCAACCATTTCCGGCGTCGCCCCCTTCTGCGGACCAAATACCCTTGCCGCGCCGCGCGGGCCAACCAATGGGTTGTCCACATCACAAGCGACTTCGATCCGACATGCTGTCAGCCGCGGATCGCACTGTTGCAGGTCAATGCTCGCGAGGCGAGACAAGCTACAGCCTCCCGCCCTCAATGATGCCCCTTGCGCGTCAAGAAACCGCACGCCCAGCGCCTGAGCCATCCCCATGCCGCCATCAACTGTCGCACTCCCGCCGATACCGAGGATAATATGACGAATACCGGCATCCAGCGCATGCCGAATCAGTTCGCCAGTACCGTAACTTGACGCCAGCAGCGGATTACGCGCCTGCGGTTCGACTAGCATCAGTCCACTCGCCGCAGCCATTTCAATAATGGCGGTCTTTCCATCACCGGTCAGGCCATAAAATCCCATGACCTTTTCCCCCATCGGCCCACAGACCTCCAGCGAGACCACTTTTCCACCAGTCGCCGCCACCATGGCATCCACGGTCCCCTCCCCGCCATCCGCAATAGGCAAACAAATATATTCTGCATCCGGGAATATGCTTGAAAATCCAGCTTTAATTGCCTGGCAGCATTGTTCGGCGCTTAAGCTCTCTTTAAACGAATCTGGCGCAATTACAATTTTCATCATTAATCCTTTTCATCCTGTTATTTAATGCGTTCCCATGGAATGAGGTTTTCCATAAGCACTGCCAGTAAAATCCCCACCAATAAGCCATTACTCAGTAATGGCCGAATAGTCAGTGGAAGATCTTGTAAATAAACCGGTGGCAGCCCCATCAAAAAAATGCCCACAAACAGCGGGAGTGCCAGCCGATAAATATTTCGTGCGGTAAAGGTGATTTGCTGGCTGAAAACCAGACCGGAATAGAGCAACGGCAGATAAGAGACCAGCATAACGGCACTGCTGATCGCCAGTGGAATAGCGCAGAATAAGCGGGTTAGCGGCGTTACTATCGCCACCAATAAACATAATACGCTGCCGTAAATAAATGATTTTCGCGAGCTGTCGCCAGTTTGTGTTAACAGCCCGATAGAGGAGACAAAAGGTGAAAATGGAATCACGGCAAAAGGCACTGTCACCAGCGTCATAAAACCGGAAATGATAAAGCTACGACGATAACGCGAGCTGCTGGAGCCTTGATGCGCATAAAAGACGTCCGTGCCGCGCACCGCCCCATAGGTATTACTGATATTCACCAGACCGGTGATAACCGCCGTCAGGATAATACCGGGTAACAGCCTGCCATGACTGCCTAACGGGAACCACTTCCAGCTTAATTCACCAGACGGCAAAGACGTTGATGGAAAGCACAATCGCCAGAGTCCCCATCCCACTACCGCCCCCACCAGCAGGGCATAACGGGAGATCCGCTGCGGTAAAAAAATGATCATCGCAAGGATGAAGCACATCACGCCAACCGCCAGGCTAAAAGGCGCCAGTTGAATTTTGACACTGGTGTCAGCAATGCCAAAAGGCAATCCCAACATGCCCTTAAAAAAGATAGTGGTGAGCTGAGCGCCCAACAGCAGCATAAAAAAGACCATCACCGTTGGGGTAAATAGCCGGGCCAACCGGTGTCCTAAGCCGCTAAAGCCGATAATCATCGTCAGCACAGCGGAAATGACAATCCCGACGCTCAGACTGGTGGCGATATCATTGAGCGGTGTCCCACGTGACGCCTCAGCCAGGGTAATTGTCAGAATGGTGCCCCACCATAAACCGGTCGGGCCTTCCATAATGGCGCGACGATGGCCACAAATAACCTGCGCAAGGCAGGCCAGCGATGTCGTGAAAAAAGCGTATTGCGTGAGCATTAACAGATTGCTCGCGGGGAGATGAAAAGCAGAAACCAGCGTTGGGGGGACCACGACCGTATTGCAAAAAATAAAGAAAAACCACTGAAAGCCAGATAGCAAACTTTCGCGGTTAATAACAGGAAGCATATTCATACCTTAAAATAGAGAATGCCCGCCAGCATGACGGGCATTAATTCGCATCACATTATTGTTGATGTTTAAGGATAAATTGACCTTTTGGCGCTACCGGGAATCCCTGCTCGATGTCATAGATAACATCCCCGCGAAGAATAGTTTTCGTAATGCGCGCGCCAATCGTCCGGCCAACATACGGGCTGACTTTGTGACGGTATTCCAGGTCTTCGTTTTTCAGAACGTATTTGCTGTCCGGTTGAATAAAGACGAAGTCAGCATCTTTACCCGGGGCAATACGTCCTTTCTGTTTCAGGCCAAAAATATCTGCGGCGTTGGTTGCCATCAATTTAGCGAATAGCGGCAGCGACATACCGCGTTTTTGCACGGCCTCATCAAACATGACGTCCATGCAGCTCTGCAGTCCGGCAATGCCGCCCCACGCCTGCATGATATTGCCAGCCTTCATTTCTGGTGGGCATGGCGAGTGGTCGGAAACCAGGCAGTCAATCTCACCATTGAACAGTTTTTCCCACATGCCTTGTTGATTCTGTCGATCGCGGATCGGCGGAGAACATTTTGCCAGCGTGCCAATCTCTTCAAACTGATCGGTATCCAGCACAAAATAATGCGGGCAGGATTCGCAGGTCACATCCTGGCCTTCCTGGCGGGCACGGGTCACTTCTTCCACGCCTTCCGGGCTGCTGATATGGCAAACGTGCAGGCGGCAACCGGCGACTTTCGCCAGATACAGCACGCGGCGAATAGCTTCCACCTCAGTGAAAACCGGACGTGAAGCCACATAATCATGTGCCGTCACACGGCCTTCGCGTTTAGCTTCCTCGCCAAGCTCGTCGCAAATGAGCGCATTTTCGCAATGCACCAGCACCGTCTGGTCCATTTCTGCTAACTTCTGCGCGCCTTTGTAGAACTGCCAGTCGTTAACGTCACGGAAGTCATTGTCGATTCCGCGATCGCCACAGGTGGCAACGAAGCATTTGAAACCGACGACACCGACCTCATCCAGCTCGTGCAGACGATCAAGGTTGTAAGAAACCAGACCGCCAAGCTGCGCGGCATCAATGGTCAATTTGCCTTTTGCCGCATCAAATTTAAGTTCGATGGTTTCGCGATCCACCGTCGCGGGCAGCTGGTTGAGAGGCATTTCGATCATTGTGGTGATACCGCCTTTTGCCGCGGCACGCGTTCCGGTCTCATAGCCTTCCCAATGTGTACGCCCCGGCTCAGAGATATGGGTATGCGCATCGACCATGCCCGGTGAAACCACCAGACCTGTCGCATCCATTACCTGCTTTGCCTCCCCAAGATTCTCGCCAATGGCGGCGATTTTTCCTGCCTGGACGGCAATATCAACAATACGAGCTTCATTTTCTAAAATAACAGTACCGTTCTTAATAATTAAATCAAAAGACATAACGAACTCCTTGTATGGATACAGATAGTTTTTATAAATAACGCACGCTTACACCTACGTTTACTGATTTCATTACAACTGACCTGTTGCTTTTTCTACTGCGGCAGGCTGTCCAACCGTTCTTTTTTTCAGTAAGGCATATGCCACAAATGCGACAATAACCCCAACAAACCACGACACTCGCGATAACGGCTCAAGCAATGGAATAAACTTTCCACCCAGTGAAAGAATTACCGCCACTAACGTTACGGAGAATGCCGTCAGGTTAAATCCATTATCATAATATTGGTAATTACCGCTGGCGGTATATAATTCATCAAGATTAATCTTGCCACGCATAACGACAAAATAATGCGCTAACATAACACCAATAACAGGACCGAGCATACCGCCGATGATGTCCAGAAACAGATAAATACTGCTCTGATTTTCCATAAGCTTCCATGGACAAATCAGTAAGCTAATAATACTGGCAATCAATACACCTTTTTTATATGTTAGTTTTGTTGGCGCAATTGCGGCAATCTGATAACCAGCCGGGATAATATTACCCGTAGCGTTTGTTGAGATTGTGGTCATCAGAATAACCAAAACTGCGAAGAATGAGGCAAACAGACTGTCCCAACGCTGTACGATATCCAGCACATTCCAGGTATCCATTCCATAATGAATACTGGCACCGGCAATAATACACACGCTGGCAATCGCAAATAACACGTACGCGACAATAAGACCCAGCGTCTGGCCTAACGCCTGTTCACGAAATGAGTGGGCATTTTGCGTAAAGTCCGATGCGCTTACCGCCGGAGCGGCCCATACCGCAACCACGGCGTTAATCACTACCAGGAACAGGAATCCGCTGTTTCCCGCTTTTTGCACACCGCCCGGAATGTAGTCCAGAATGGGGCCAATCCCTACCAGGGATATCGCCCAGATAGCCATTCCGCCAAAAACGATATAAATGCAAGGGTTCAGGATCGCAGTAAATTTATTTAATACTTTACCACCGCCAAAACCGATACCAACGTTAATCAGCCAAAAGATAAGAAATGTGATTAACCCCGGCAGAGACAACCCCAGTAGTGTAAAATCACCGCCCAGCGTTAAAAACCCAGGCCATATCTTGCCAATCAGAATAAGAAAAGCCAGCGATCCGGCATAACATTGCAGCCCGAACCACATAATTGCCGCAATCCCGCCTCTTAATAATCCGGGAAAAAGCGCGCCACGTACGCCATACGAGCCACGCAGAATCATTGCAAAAGGTACACCATATTTACTTCCGGCGGCGCCATTCATAACCATGACTAATGCAATAAACAATGCACTAATAATAATAGCCAACATAATACTGAATGTGGACAGCCCGAGAATGAAGAACCCGCCAACCATAACATAATTAGGTACGTTATGTACTGACCCCATCCATAAAGTAAAATAGTTAAATGTTTTCCAGTTTCGTTGTGCTGCCGTTTTCGGTAATAAGTCGTCACTATAACCACGTTGTTGGTATAGATCTCTTTGCTGTTCCATAAATCCCTCTTGTCACGTATCGGATAACGTTGTAATGGGTTTAGCTATGTGGAACAAAAACAATATATTAAGTAATGCAAATAGTTTTAATTATATTTTTATGCTGAAGCAGTAACTGGTGTTGCTTTCTTTTTATATAACGTCACGCCGGCAAAAATAAGCGTTCCGGTAACAACCAGACAAGCCGAGATGACAAAGCTTATCTCTTTTGAGCCAGTCAAATCGGAAATAAATCCGGTTAACGTTGGCGCAATAACGGCCGAACTCATACCAAAGAAGTTAAACAGGCTAAATGCTCTGCCCAACGTTTTCGCCGACGCCTGTTCAGACACGAAGGAGATCAGGATGGGATCCACCGCCATTTTTCCCAGTAAACCATACAGGGTCAGGCTGACCATCAACATCGTGGTATTCGGCGATAACACCGTAAACACCAGCATTGCGGCGGCCATAATTTCCAGCCCAAGAATGACTTTGACTTTGCTGTTACGGAATTTATCGGACAGATGGCTGAAGAACAACGCACCGGGAACTCCCACCACGGCGACCAAAGCCGAGGCAACCCCAATCGCGCCACCATCAAATCCCCTTTCAGTCTGCAGATAGGACGGAAGCCAGGTCACAATCAGGTAATAGCCATAACAGGTACAGAAATAGAGGAAGTAGACGCTGCATAACAAACCCGAAAACAGCGGCGGACTTTTCTCTTCTGTCATCGTTGTCGTCTGCGTTTTTTGCTCTGACACCGCCGTTTCGCTTTTTGCCTTACCGCGGATAACCAAAGTAAATACGCACAACATCACCACCAACACAGCCGCAACCAGGAACAACACGTTTTGCCAGGCCATGCTCATGCTTTTAACCAACACGCTGGAGCCGATTAAACCGATCCCCATCCCAATCGCAGAGCCGCTATTAATGATGGCGTTTGCCAGTGCCCGGCGAGCCTGCGGGACATTTGCCGAAGAGAGAGAATACGCAGAACTAAAGAAAGAGGCGCAGCCCGCTCCTGCCATCAGCGAACCGGCATAGATCATCACCAGTCCCGTGGCTTTTGCAATACTGAGCGTACCAATAATAAAGAGCGTAAACCCACACATCAGCATAATTTTCTGGCCAAGCTTATCGACCAAAATTCCGCAGGGAATTTGCATACTGCAATAGGCGAAAAAATAGAAACTGGCGATGGCGCCAATTTCAGCATTGCTGACATTGCCCAGGGAAGCCTGAATCTCAGGATAAATAGGGGTTAATACGGTGCGATAAATCCATATTGCAACCCAACCCAGACTCATTACGACGACGATCTTCTTCCAGTATTCAATACCGGATGTATTTTTTTCACTCATGACATGCACCTTTCCAAAGTGTGTCTGATTAAAATGTATCGCTGCAGGATTGCAGCGATACCAACGATCATGACAATTTATGATTAGCCATTAATTCCAGGGCCTGAACCATTGCCGAGTGATCCAACTGGCTTCCACCATTCGCGGCACAGGTATTAAATAACTCCTGACAGGTTGCCGTATTAGGCAAATTCAATGAGAGCGCCTTGGCACTTTGTAATGCAAGGTTGAGATCTTTTTGATGCAGTGCAATTTTGAATCCGGGATCAAAAGTGCGCTTAATCATGCGCTCACCATGTACTTCCAGAATACGAGATGAGGCAAACCCGCCCATTAATGCCTGACGCACGCGAACCGGATCCGCGCCCGCTTTAGAGGCAAATACCAGCGCTTCAGAAACGGCTTCAATATTTAAGGCCACGATAATTTGGTTAGCCACTTTACAGGTTTGGCCATCACCATTCCCGCCCACCAGAGTGATATTTTTTCCCAGAATATCAAAGAGCGGTTTCACCCGTTCAAATACATCAACTTCACCGCCAACCATAATGGACAGCGTCCCTTCACGAGCGCCAATTTCCCCGCCGGACACGGGCGCATCCAGATAATCCCCGCCAAGTTCATTAACCTGCTGAGCAAAACGCTTGGTTTCGATAGGAGAAATAGAACTCATATCGACAATGGTTTTTCCCTGCAATGCGGTTTTAGCGCACCCGTGTTCACCAAAAAGCACTTCTTCAACCTGCGGCGTATCCGGCACCATGATGAAGATAATATCTGCGAAATCAGTCACCTGACGCGCAGTTTCAACATTAACCGCCCCCAGTGACAGCAACTCTTCAGCCACCGGTCCAATGGTCGTGACATGTAATTGATGTCCGGCGCGAGCCAAATTAATCGCCATTGGCGATCCCATAATACCCAGGCCAATAAATCCCAGTTTCATTTGCAACCTCTTTTATATCTGTCGGTATTCCTGAATTCAGGCAAAACGATTCCCTTCCAACAGAGTGGAAAAAATAGTGTTGCCTGAAATTACTTACAAATTATCGATACTGATTAATCCACGACAATCCCGCTTCGGTGGTCGTCAGCGGCTTATATTCGCAGCCTACCCACCCGTCATAACCTGATTTATCAATAAACTTAAAAATAAAGTCATAATTGATTTCCCCGGTCCCTGGCTCTCCGCGACGAGGGTTATCTGCAATTTGCAAATGACCTATTTTATTTGCCCACGTGGTCATGGTCTGGGTTAATTCCCCTTCCATGCGCTGCATATGATAAATGTCATACTGAATTTTGATATTATTGCATCCGACGCTATCAATTAACGCTAACGCCTGATGCGTACCGGTGAGAAAGAAACCAGGAATATCAAAATGGTTGATCGGCTCAATCAGCAATAAAATATCTTCTTTCGCTAACATGTTGGCCGCATAGCGCAGATTTTCTACCAGCGTTTGCTGGATCTGTTCAGCCGAAAAACCCGCTGGTGTTTTACCTACCAGGCAATTGATTTTTGTATTGCCCAGCCCCTTCGCATAGCGAATAGCCGCGGCCACACCATCACGAAACTCTTCTTCGCGACCCGGAATACAGGCGATACCACGTTCACCCGCCGCCCAATCTCCGGCGGGGAGATTATGCAACGTATGCTCCAGCTTGTTGGTCAGCAGTTTTTCCTTTAAGACGTCAATGTCGTAATCGTAGGGAAACATAAACTCTACGCCACGAAACCCCGCTTGCGCCGCTTTGTCGAAACGCTCAAGGAAACTGTATTCCAGAAACAGCATGGAAAGATTGGCTGAGAACCGTAACATCTGTCACCTCCTCTATTCATATTTCATAAAACAGGTTTCGGTTGGCGCATCAACTGCACCGTCTGCAACCTCTTCAAACTCGGTCACGTTATCCAGCTCGCTACCCATCGAGATATTGGTCACTCGTTCAAGGATCACTTCGACAACAACCGGAACGCGATACTGCGCCATCAGGACTTTGGCTTGCTCAAACGCCGGAGCGAGATCTTCAGGTTTGAAGACGCGAATAGCCTTACAACCTAATCCCTCTGCCACTTTGACGTGATCGACGCCATAGCCGTTTACTTCGCTGGAGTTGATATTTTCAAACGCCAGTTGGACGCAGTAATCCATATCAAAAGCACGCTGCGATTGACGAATCAGGCCCAGATAGGCGTTGTTGACCAGCACATGGATGTAAGGAATATTGAATTGCGCACCTACCGCCAGTTCTTCAATCAGGAACTGGAAGTCAAAATCCCCCGAAATCCCGACGACATTGCGTGTTGGATCGGCAACACAAACCCCTAATGCCGCAGGCAGCGTCCAGCCGAGAGGGCCTGCCTGGCCGCAGTTGATCCAGTGACGCTCTTTGAACACATGCAGCATTTGCGCAGCGGCAATTTGTGATAATCCGATGGTGGTGACGTAGCAAACGTCGCGACCAAAGGCTTTATTCATCTCTTCATAGACACGCTGTGGTTTCACCGGGACATTGTCGAAGTGGGTTTTACGCAGTAACGTCCGCTTACGCTGTTGGCATTCATCAACCCAGCTATTCCGGCAAGGTAAACGTCCGGCTTTCTGCATTTCCTGAGCGACGTCAATCAACAAGGTCAGCGCGGCTTTGGCATCAGAAACAATGCCCAAATCCGGGCACAGAACACGGCCAATTTGCGTCGGTTCAATGTCGATATGAATGATTTTGCGCCCTTCGGTGTACTTCGAGACCGAGCCGGTGTGACGGTTAGCAAAACGGTTACCAATACCGAACACCATATCAGAAGCAAGCAGCGTGGCATTTCCGTAGCGGTGTGCGGTTTGTAGCCCGACCATGCCAGCCATTAACTCATGATCGTCAGGGATACATCCCCAGCCCATCAACGTGGGGATAACCGGTACATGGGTCAGCTCCGCAAAACGTTGCAGCAGTGCGGAAGCATCAGCATTAATCACCCCGCCCCCCGCTACGATAACCGGACGTTCCGCCTGGATCAGCATTTCCAGCGCTCTCTCAATTTGCTTGCGGCTGGCGGCAGGTTTGTAGACCGGCAACGGCTCATACATGTCGGGATCGAATTCGATTTCTTCAACCTGGACATCAAAAGGCAAATCGATCAGCACCGGGCCAGGGCGACCTGAGCGCATGACGTGGAATGCCTGCTGTAAAACCCGTGGCAGCAGTGCCGCTTCACGTACCGTTACCGCCATTTTGCTGACCGGTTTGGCGATAGATTCAATATCGACAGCCTGAAAATCTTCCTTATGCAGGCGGGCACGAGGCGCCTGACCAGTGATACATAAAATAGGAATAGAGTCGGCAGAGGCGGAATACAGTGCAGTGATCATGTCAGTTCCAGCCGGGCCTGAAGTGCCAAGGCAGACGCCAATGTTGCCTGCAGCGGCACGCGTATAACCTTCCGCCATATGGGAGGCGCCTTCAACGTGGCGAGCCAGAATGTGACGGATGCCGCCGTGATTACGCATTGCGGAATAGAACGGGTTGATTGCCGCTCCAGGCACGCCAAATGCGGTGGTGATACCTTCTTTTTCCAGCACATACATTGCCGCGTCAACGGCTCTCATTTTTGCCATTTTCTTTCTACCTCTATTTATTGGAAAATTTTTCCAACTTTAAAAAAATCCAAAAAAGTCCCGCTCCTCTGAGCGGGTTGCGACTTAAGCTACGGGTGCTTTTAACCCAAGCGCCGTACTGATATCTCGTGCTGTATCCCGTACCAGCTCCCCCTGACTAATAAAACGATCTTCCGTCAGTCTGGATGCGGGCCCCGAAATAGAGATGGCAGCCACTACACTGCCTGCATCGTCATAGATAGCCGAAGCGATGCAATTCAATCCAACAACATGTTCTTCGTGATCAACGATATAGCCATTCTCGCGCGCCTGTTCCAGATTACGCAGCAGAGTAGGAAAATCCACCAACGTGTTCGGCGTAAACTGCTGCAAACCCGTTTTCACGACAATGTCCATTAACTCTTCTTCCATCAGCGGATAAAGCAGTGCTTTCCCCGCACCGGAAGCATGCAACGGCATACGGCTGCCCAAAGGTGCACACATCCTGACCATCGATTTGCACTCCTTCTGGCCAATCAGCACCGCTTCAGTGCCATTACGAATCGCGACATTCACCGTTTCGCCTGACAGCAGCATTAATCGGTGCATAAATGGTCCGGCTACCGACAGGACGTCGCGATTATGAATATACGCGGAGCCCACATTGAAGACGCCTAAACCGATATGCCACCATCCTAACTGACTGTCCTGATAGACAAAATCAGCACCCTGTAAAACCTTTAGCAGGCGAAAAGTCGTGGAGAGCGGTAAATCCAGACTGCCGGAAATATCGCTGACTGACGAACTCCCCCCACTTCTTTCGAGATACTGCAAAATCGCAATGCCTCTTTCGAGCGCCTGAGCGCCTTTCTGCGCAACCGGCTCCGTCTGTCCAGGCCTGCCGCGCCGTCTTACTTCCGTCTCCACTACATTTACTCCGGCCCAAAATATGAGCATAAACAATGAACAATATGCTCATATTAAGCAAGAAGGCCAATAGCGTCACGCAAAACAGAGTTCATGTGCCGGGATACGTTCAACATCGCAATTATCGCTACCACCACGATCGACCGTCAGGAAATCGGTCACGGTTTGCCAGGCAAACAGCGGGTGATGCCAGACGTTTCGGTGATAATTCACCCCCTGTTGACCATTGGTGATAAAGGCTTTTAAGGTGGAAAGATCGGGTTTGTCCTCACCAAGCGCGACAATCACCACAAACGCTTCGCCCTTCATGGGCATAAATGCCTGGGTACCCAGCGGGTGGCGCTCCAGTTCATGCACAATAATAGGCATCGCTGCCGGTTGCGCGCGGTTAATGCTGATGAGCGTTCGGTCCTGCTCAAGGATCTCCACATTAGCCAGATCGTGATAACGTTCAACCAACCCATCATTGATATGAAAAAAATCACGTTTATGGGTTTCGATGACATCGCCATAGGCGCTGAATGTGTGCTGATTTAACGGTAATACCTCAAGTTTCATCATCTTTTCCTTGTAACTGAATTCCTCTGAACCGCAGCCAGAACAGTTAGCGGCTTCAATATCATGCAATCTAAAACCTTCGGGATTTAACATCAACACAAAAGTTGGAATATTTTTCCAAAATTCGATTTAGACCACAATTTAAACAAGGCCATTATGTAAAAATACTTATAAATCAGAGAACAAGAAATCAGGCTTGCGGAAGAGCATTCAGGGAGTAGCTGACGATGTTTGATCCAGAAACACTGCGTACTTTTATTGGCGTAGCCGAAACAGGGAGTTTCTCCAGGGCGGCGGATCGCTTGTGTAAAACCACGGCCACCATCAGCTATCGCATTAAGCTTCTGGAAGAAAATACCGGGGTTGCTCTGTTCTTTCGCACCACCCGCAGCGTTACGTTAACCGCCGCGGGCTCGCATCTTCTTTCTCAGGCAAAGGACTGGCTCGCCTGGCTGGACAGCATGCCCAGCGAATTACAGCAAGTGAACGACGGCGTAGAGCGTCAGGTGAATATCGTGGTCAACAACCTGCTGTATAGCCCGCAAGCCGTCGCTCGCCTGTTATCCTGGCTTAACGCCCGCTATCCCTTTACTCAGTTTCACTTTTCCCGGCAAATCTATATGGGCGTCTGGGATTCACTGCTGTATGAAGGATTCTCTCTGGCTATCGGCGTCACGGGTACTGAACCAATGGCCAACACCTTTACCCTCGATCCTTTGGGGTCTGTTCAGTGGCGGTTTGTTATGTCGGCGAATCATCCATTGGCAGACGTCAGTGGTCCATTAACGGAAGCGCAGTTGCGCCGTTTTCCGGCGATCAACATTGAAGACAGTGCGCGCACCCTGACCAAACGGGTTGCGTGGCGGCTTCCCGGCCAAAAAGAGATTATTGTCCCGGACATGGAAACCAAGATTGCGGCGCATCTTGCCGGGGTGGGTATCGGCTTTGTTCCGCAACCGCTGTGCCAGCCATTGCTTGATAACGGGCAACTGGTCAGTAGCATTATTCCTACTATGCGCCCCCCTTCCCCCTTAAGTCTCGCCTGGCATAAGTTTGGCGCAGGAAAGGCTGTGGAAGATATTGTGACGTTATTTACGCAGCGAAAACCAGAAATTGCCGGATTTTTAGCAATTTTCAACAATGCACGCGATTGAAAATCAAGTCATCCTGCTCTTTGGCGCGTAAAATGATACGCAAGATGATTTGAGGTTTCGTTTTTTACTATGCAAGACACACAAACAGCACAGGACTATCGCGCGATTCTGCTCGCCGGTACGCCTATTATCGATGTACGCGCCCCCGTCGAATTTCAACAAGGCGCGATGCCGGGCGCAGTCAATCTCCCCTTAATGAACGATGACGAACGCGCCGCCGTCGGTACCTGCTATAAACGTCAGGGGCCTGAGGCTGCGCTCGAATTGGGCCATCAACTGGTCTCGGGTGAAACCCGCCAACAGCGCATGTACGCCTGGCAGGATGCCTGTCGTCAACACCCAAAAGGATATTTATGCTGCGCGCGCGGCGGTCAGCGTTCGCATATTGTGCAGCAGTGGCTGCACGAGTCCGGCATTGACTATCCGCTGATACAGGGCGGTTATAAGGCTCTGCGCCAGGCGGTCATACGGATAACGGAAGAATTGGTGCAAAAACCGATCGTCTTAATTGGCGGCTGTACCGGGAACGGTAAAACGCAACTGGTTCAACAGCAGCCGAACGGTGTGGATCTCGAAGGACTGGCGCACCATCGCGGTTCCTCGTTTGGACGTACCGTAGAGCCGCAGCTAAGCCAGGCGAGTTTTGAAAACCTGCTGGCGGTCGAAATGCTCAAAACGGACAGCCGACAGGATTTGCGCCAGTGGGTGCTGGAAGATGAAGGCCGGATGATCGGCGCTAACCATCTGCCCGAATGCCTGCGCGAGCGCATGACCGAGGCGTCCATTGCGGTGGTGGACGATCCTTTTGAGCTGCGTCTGGAGCGCCTGCGCGAGGAGTATTTCGTGCGCATGCACCACGATTTTACCCACGCTTATGGTGAGAGCCTGGGCTGGCAGGAATACAGTGAGTATCTGCACCACGGTCTGTTTGCTATCCGCCGTCGTCTGGGGTTACAGCGCTTTGCCGAGCTGACAGCCTTACTTGACGTGGCTCTGCGCGAACAGCAGGCGACGGGCAGTACCGACGCCCACATGGGCTGGCTGGTGCCGTTGCTTAACGAGTATTACGACCCGATGTATCGCTATCAACTGGAAAAGAAAGCCGCGAAAATCGTCTTTCGCGGCACATGGCAGGACGTTGCCGGATGGCTTAACGCACAGTAATTAATGCCTGTCGCGCTTATCCGCGCGTTTCGCCAGCCAGTCGCCCAGCACCTGCACGACCTGCACCAGAATAATCAGCGCGACAACGGTGACGATCATGACCTGGGTTTCATAGCGGTAATAACCAAAGCGAATCGCCAGGTCACCTACCCCGCCGCCGCCGACAATCCCGGCCATCGCGGAGTAACCGATCAGGCTCACCAACGTGATCGTCAGTCCACGCAACAGTCCCGCGCTGGCCTCCGGCAACAACACGGTGCAGATGATGCGCATCGGGGTGGCGCCAAACGCTTCCGCCGCCTCAATAATGCCTTTATCCACTTCACGTAGCGCGCTATCCACCAGCCGGGCATAAAAAGCAATCGCCGCCACGGAAAGCGGCACGGAGGCGGCAATCGGTCCGATGGTATTGCCGAGCAAAAACTGGGTGAGCGGTAGCAGCAGCACCAGCAGGATCACAAACGGTACCGAGCGGATAATATTTACCAGCACGGAGCTGAGCAGATACACAAAACGGTTCTGCCAGAATAAATGCCGATCGGTGACGAAAATTAGAAAACCGAGCGGCAAACCGCCAATAATCGCCAGCACCGTTGAGATGCTCAGCATCTGGAAGGTTTCATTAAACGCCAGCGTCAAATCAGGCAATAAATCATCCACGAATCACCTCCACTTGAGCAGTACGTTGACGAATATGTTCCACGGCGACATCCACCGCAGAAGGGTTATGCGGCGCGGTGAGTTGTACCACCAGAATCCCCAGCGCGCGTTCGCCGATATATTCAATTTTGCCGTGCAGAATGTTCACCGCCACGCCAAATTTAACCGCAACTTCTGACAGCACAGGCTGTTCCGCCGAATCGCCGATAAAAAGAATTTTCAGCAACTGGCCGGGCAGATGCTGGCGCAGACGCTCAGGTAGCGTCAGATTGAGGGTATGCGACACCAGTTGCTGGGTGAAGGCGTGCTGTGGGTGAGCAAAAACGTCAAACACCTCCCCGGACTCCACCACCTTGCCGCCTGACATCACCGCCACGCGATCGCAAATCGATTTGATCACGTTCATCTCGTGAGTGATCAGCACGATCGTGATCCCCAACTGTTGGTTGATCTGCTTAAGCAGCGCCAGAATCGTGGCCGAGGTTTCGAGATCTAACGCGGAAGTGGGTTCATCACACAGCAACACATCCGGATGATTGGCAATCGCACGGGCAATACCCACGCGCTGCTTCTGACCACCGCTGAGCTGAACCGGAAAACGGTTCGCCTTATCAGACAGTCCGACCAGCGCCAGAATCTCCGTGACGCGTGGAGCAATCTTGCTGCGTTCCCATCCGGCAGCTTTCAGACTAAAGGCGACGTTTTGCGCCACTGTGCGGGTATGCATCAGATTAAAGTGCTGAAAAATCATGCCAATGCGCTGACGCGCTTTACGTAACTGAGTGCCTTCCAGCGCAGAAATTTCTACGCCGTTCACCTTCACACTTCCCTTGCTCGGACGCGTTAAGGCGTTCAAGGTGCGCAGTAGCGTACTTTTCCCCGCGCCGCTGGTCCCAACAATACCAAATATCTCGCCCGCGCCAATATGCAAGCTGACGTCATCAACCGCCCGGGTTGAGGGTCCACGGCCTGCGGTAAAATCCACGCAAACCTTTTCTATCTCAATCATATCCACCTCAGAAATGCGAAAAGGGCAGTCGCCGCTGCCCCTGTTAACCCTTGCATGCAGCGATTATTGGGCTGCCGACATCCATTCCGGTTTCTGGAAAGCGCTGTAGATGTTTTGCGGATCGTCGATCACCGCGCGATACGCCGGAGACTTCACCGCTTCAACAATATCTTTCGCGAACGGTTTATCCGCATCTTCACTGCGTACCGCAATGATATTTTTCAGGTTTTCGTCCAGATGCTCTTGCTTGATGGCGCTGGAAAGATCCAGTTTTGCCGCCACGGCAAAGTTACCGTTGACCAGCGCGCCGGTCACACCGTCCAAAGTGCGCGGCAGTTGCGCCGCTTCCAAGGGTTTAAACACCAGCCCTTTCGGGTTGCTGGCGATATCACGCTCGGAGGCTTTCGTGGGATCGATATTGTCTTTGATGGTGATAAGGCCAATGGATTGCAGGAAACGCAGACCGCGGGCCAGGTTGGTCGGATCGTTGGACAGCGTGATCACATCCCCTTTTTTCAACTCATCCAGACTTTTGATTTTGTGCGAGTAAAACCCCATCCCGGCCGTCGGGACCACAATCAGCTTGCTCAGCTTCAGTCCTTTATCGGCGGTGAATTTGTCAAAATAGAGCGAGTGCTGGAACAGGTTGGCATCAATGCTGCCGTTGGAGAGCGCCATATTCGGCTGCACGTAGTCGCTGAATTCGCGCACCACCACCTTATAGCCTTTCTCTTTCAGCGTAGGGGCAATAGCCTGTTTCACCATATCGCCGTACGGTCCAGGCGCGACGCCAAACACGATGGTATGCGGGTCACTGTTCGCATGAGCAAATTGTAAGCCGCAGGCCAGTAACAGCGCCCCGGTCGCGACGCGTAAACTCTGACGCAATCCCATATTTTCTCCATTTTAACGTTGTGGTGTCATGTCTCACGCCGTTCATGCGGCGTTGTTCTCGTTGGCCTGATAACAGGCAGATTTCTAACATGACACAGATCACAACCCGCTGTCCTTGAAATTATTTCATGATGTTGCGAAGTATGTCGTTGAATGTGCAAGGAAGGTGCTTATGCGTTTTTCGGCAACGGAGAGTAAAAAACCGGATAACGCCCTGGCTACCCGGCTTTGGAAGGAAAATTGACTTAGAAGTCGTAACGCAGACGCACCAGGTTCATATCGCCCAGGTTGTCGGTGCTGGAGGTAAAGACGTGTTCGTAATCCACACGGAAACCGTAATCCAACTGGAAGCTGATACCCACACCGTTGTCGGTACGCAGATAGTTACGACCATTCACGTATTCGATACGATCGCCCATAAAGTACGGCTGAACAGATTTCAGCGCATACTGACCAATCGGGAAGGTATAACCCGCGAAGTATTCCAGACCCCAGGCATCACCGGCAAAGTAGTCGTTAACCGAAACTTTTTTGGTGGTCATGAAGTTTTGATACCAGCCGCCGCCCATTGAGAAGGTCCAGTTGTCCGGTTTCCAGCTCAGTGCGGTACCGACGATGTTTTGATCGTAGGTTTTGCTGGTGTCGCCACGCATTTCCGCACGGGTGTAGTTCCACGCCGTACCCCAGGTCAGGTCATCGGTGATGTGGTAATCCACACCCAACGAGCCGCCGCCTTTACGCTTGTAGCGCAGGCCGTTGTTCGGGTTGTAATCATCGCTGAACAGATAAGATGCGTAGAGATCAACATCCCCCACCGTTTTCTTATACTTCAACGATTTACGTGTACGATAGGAACCGTCATAGTCGCCATTGATACCGTTACCTGGCGCCTGACCGATCATATCGTAATCCCAGATATCCGTTTTCGCCCCGACCACATCATAGTAAATACTGTTCTGTTGGCCGAAGGTCAGCGTACCCCAGGTCGCGCTCTTCAGACCGGTGTACAGCATACGACGCGTGGTATCGTTGGCGCCGTCAGCGTAGTGATTATCCCAGTTGAACATGGCCGGGAAGTTAACGCCCAGCTCGTAGTAGCTCACCCAACTGATATCATCAAACAGATAGTAGTCTGCGGCGAAGCGGAAACGCGTCCCGCCGTCGAAGCCATTACGTTTGTAGCCATTCTTACCATCGTCACCGGCCATATTCTGGAACTGCGGACGAATACTCCCGCCGACGGTGAAGTTAAGACGGCTCAGCGGATCGCCCGCCTGCGGATCTTGTTTCAGGACCGTGATTTCCGCCTGGGAAGCGAAAGTCGTTAATGCCACTGCTGCGCCGATCGATACCGCCAGCGCCGTTTTTTTTATAGTCATTATTTGTACCTTGATAGATAGCCTGCCAATTATTAAGCATACAAATATTAACGTTTATTAATACACTCGTGTTGCTGGGTTTTTATTGTTCTGTGCTGTTAAATATCAAGGGGTTATCAATTTGTGCTACATAGATAAAAAAACGCACCGATTTAAAAAACCGGTGCGTAATCATCACTGGCAGGAATTAATTACTGAACTGACGGAACAGCGCTTTACCTTTAAGCAGTCGTGAACCGAGCCATCCGCCGCATAAAGAGAGGAGCAATGCCCCACAAAGCGGCAGCACAACCCACAGCCGCCAGTCTGGCTCCCACGGGAAGTCAAATACGCGGGTTTGCAATACAGCCAGCGCGGTTTCCGCACCGATGGCCGCCACCAGCCCGGCGACCATCCCGAGCATAGCGAACTCGCACCACAGCGTGGTACGCAGCAATTTCTTGCCTGCTCCCAGCGTGCGCCAGACCACCAGTTCCTGATGACGTTGACGCATCCCCACCTGAACCTGCGCCAACAGCAACAACATGCCGCAGGCGGTAACCAGCACCACCATCACTTCCAGCGCTCTACTTACCTGCTCCAGCACCTGGCCCACCTGTTTGAGGATGGCGCCAATATCCAGCAGGCTGATGGTCGGGAATTCGCGGTTAAGCTGCGTCAACATGCCGTTGCCGTTCTCCCAACGAAAGCTGGTTAACCAGCTCTGGGGCTGATCGTCCAGCGCCCCGGAAGGGAAAATAAAGAAGAAGTTAGGCCGCAGGCTTTCCCAGTCCACTTTACGCAGGCTGCTGACCGTGGCGCTGAAATCCTGGGTATCGCCCATAAAGGTCACCCGATCGCCGAGCTTCACGTTTAGCCGCTTCGCCAGCCCTTCTTCCATCGACACTTCCCCCGCTTTCGGCGGCCAGCTTCCGGCGGTTATCGGGTTATGATCCGGGCGGGTATCCTGCCAGGTCAGATTAAGTTCGCGGTTAAGCGCCTCATCCTGATTTCCTTCGGTCGGCTTATCATTAATGGCTGTCAGACGCGCACGTACAATGGGATAGAACGATTCCGGGATCACCTGATGTTCCGACAGGAATGACTTCAGCGGTACAACCTGCTCACTGGCAATGTTGATCAAGAAATAATTTGGACTTTCCGGCGGCATTTGCTGCTGCCAGCGATCGAGCAGATCGCCGCGCAGCACCAGCAGCAGCGCCAGCAGCATAAAGGAAAGTGAAAATGCCGACAGTTGACTGAGCGTTGACCACGGCTGGCGCAACAGTCGACTGACCGCTAAACGCAACGGCAGCGAGGTGAGCGTCAGACCACGCAGCACGTTAAGCAGCATCCAACCGAGCACGCCGCACACCAGCGCCAGTACTACCGCACCGGCCAGCACAGCCCATAACAGCAGGCTTCCCCCCATCAGTCCAGCGAGCAGGACGACCACAACAACCAATACCAACGGCAAATAAAACTTCAGCGGCCAGACGTTTGCCACCACGTCACGGCGTAACACACGTAGCGGCTGCGTCGCCAGCAGTAGCCGATAAGGACGCAACCCTACCAACAGCGAAATTACCGTCATGGTGCCTAAGGCCCACAGCCACGGCCAGGGGCTGGCGGGCGGCAGATCGCCGGGCAGGACCGGCCTGAGTAACACCACCAGCGCGTGCTCAAATAACAGCCCGAAAAGCCCACCGGTCACGCCAGACAACGCCAGCACCATCAACCATTGACCAACAATCAGCCTACGCAGTTGCGCTCTGCCCGCGCCGAGGGTTTTCAGTATAGCCACCAGATCGTAACGGCTGCGGCAATAATGGCTCATCGCCACAGCAACCGCAGCGACCGCCAGCAGCAGCGTTAACAGCGCCGACAGCAGCAGAAACTGTTGTGAACGTTCAAGTGATTTCCCCAGCGCGCCTTCATCCTGCTCCAGCCCGTACCAGCGCTGTTCAGGCTTTAGCTGCGGCAACAGCCATTTTTCGTATGCGTCCAGTTGCTGCGGCGTTCCGCCAAATTTATAGCGCCATGTCACGCGGCTTCCCGGCTGGACCGCCGCCGTTTTTTCGACATCCGCCATGCTCATCATCAGGCGCGGCGCTATCTGGAACGGATTAAAACCGGAATCTGGCTCCTGCACCACCTCGCCGGCGATGCGCAGCGTGGCGTCTCCGACGTCAATAGAATCACCGATTTTTAGATTGAGCAGCGCCATCAGGCGTGGGGCCAGCAACACCGAGCCCGGCTGTGGTTTCAGACCCGGCGGATTGGTCTGCAACGTGCCGTACATCGGATACACTTCATCCACCGCTTTGACGTTCGCCAACTGCGGCGTATCACGGGCAAAAGTCATGGTCGCAAAAGTCAGCTGCTCGCCGACTTTCAACCCCCGCTGCCGCGCCTCGTCAATCCACGCTTTCGGCACGGTACGTGAACTTTGCAGCGCGCGATCTCCCGCCATAAACTCGCGGCTTTGCTGGCTCAGCCCTTTTTCCATACGGTCGCTGATGTTGCCCAGCGCCAGTACGCAGGCTACCGCCAGGCTCAGCGCCAGCCAGACAATCAGTAATGAAGGCGAGCGCCATTCGCGCCAGAACCAACGGGCAATCATGCCTCCTCCTGCAACTGTCCATTCACCAGACGTAAGCGCCGATCGCAACGCGCCGCCAGCTGCGGGTCATGCGTTACCAGAATCAGGGTGGTGCCGTGTTCCCGGTTCAGAGAAAACAACAGGTCGGCAATTTTGTCTCCGGTCTGGCGATCGAGGTTGCCCGTCGGCTCATCGGCAAACAGCACATCCGGACGCCCGTTAAAGGCCCGTGCCAGCGCCACGCGCTGCTGCTCCCCGCCGGAAAGCTGGGCCGGAAGATGATCCAGACGTTTTCCCAGCCCAAGTTGCTCGAGCAGCGTTTTTGCCCCGTCGCGGCTTTTACCACTATTTTCGCCACGCAGCAACGCGGGCAGTTCGACGTTTTCCAGCGCGTTCAGGGTCGGGATTAACATGAATGACTGGAAAACGAATCCCACATGTCTTGCCCGCAGCTGCGCCCGGGCTTCTTCATCCATGGTATGTAGCGCCTGCCCCACCAGGCTGACTTCACCGCTGGTGCCATCGTCCAGCCCGGCGAGGATCGCCAGCAGCGTGGATTTCCCCGATCCCGACTCGCCAATCAGCGCAATGGTCTCGGCGCGTTTGACAACCAGTTCAACTCCGGTAAGGATGGATAGCTCATGATCACCCTGACCGACGGATTTCTTAAGATGATGAACTTCAACAATGTTTTCCGCTGGCATTGGCCTTTCCTGTTCCTGGTCCTGTTAACTTTCCGCGCCGCCGCTGCGGACACGTTATTAATTCTGGGTGACAGCCTGAGCGCCGGATACCGTATGTCCGCCAGCGCCGCATGGCCTGCGCTACTTAATGATAAATGGCAAACCAAAACGCCGGTGGTGAATGCCAGCATTAGCGGCGACACCTCGCAGCAGGGCCTGGCCCGTCTGCCTGCATTACTCAAGCAGCACCAGCCGCGTTGGGTACTGGTCGAACTTGGCGGCAACGATGGCCTGCGCGGCTTTGCGCCTGCGCAAACCGAACAAACCCTGCGCACGATTTTGCAGGACGTGAAAGCGGCAAATGCCGAACCGCTATTAATGCAAATTCGTCTGCCGGCAAACTACGGTCGCCGTTATAATGAAACCTTTAGCGCGATTTATCCAAAGCTCGCCAAAGAGTTTGATATCCCTCTGCTGCCCTTTTTTATGGAAGAGGTTTATCTGAAACCCCAGTGGATGCAGGATGATGGTATTCACCCTAATCGTGACGCCCAGCCGTTTATTGCCGACTGGATGGCGCAACATCTCACTCCTTTTCTATCCTAAATAATTCGAGTTGTATGAAGGCGGCAAGTGAGAGAGTTCCCTAGAGCATAGATAACTATGTGACTGGGATGAGCGAGCGTAGCCAACGCACAGACAACTTGAAGTATGACGGATATAGTAAATCACGACTCGTAAAACAACGGAGATCCTGACAGGTAAAGTTATGCAAAAATCGGTCTTAATAACAGGATGTTCCAGCGGAATCGGCCTGGAAAGCGCACTTGAGCTAAAGCGCCAGGGTTTTCAAATTCTGGCCGGCTGCCGCAAACCTGACGATGTCGCGCGTATGAACAGCATGGGATTCACCGGCGTATTGCTGGATCTGGATTCACCCGAAAGCGTGGATCGCGCCGCCGATGAGGTGATCGCCCTGACCGATAATCGTTTATATGGGATCTTTAACAACGCCGGATACGGCGTCTACGGCCCACTGCCCACGATTAGCCGCGAGCAGATGGAGCAGCAGTTTTCCGCCAACTTCTTTGGCGCACATCAGCTTACCATGCGCCTGTTGCCCGCCATGCTACCTCACGGCGAAGGACGCATCGTGATGACCTCCTCGGTAATGGGATTGATCTCCACACCGGGACGTGGCGCCTATGCCGCCAGTAAATATGCGCTGGAAGCCTGGTCCGACGCGCTGCGTATGGAGCTGCGTCACAGTGGGATTAAGGTCAGCCTGATTGAACCGGGCCCCATCCGCACCCGCTTTACCGAAAACGTCAACCAGACGCAAAGCGATGCCCCCGTGGAAAATCCCGGCATTGCCGCGCGGTTTACGCTGGGACCACAAGCGGTTGTCGCCAAAGTGCGTCACGCGTTCGAAAGCGACAAACCGAAGCTCCGTTACCCGGTTACGCTGGTGACCTGGGCCGTTATGCTGCTTAAACGCCTGCTGCCAGGCCGCATAATGGACAAAATTTTACAGGGTTGAGTTGAAGCTCGCGCGTCAGCCCCCATGTAACCAGAAATCGACAAAAGAGAGTAACTCCATGTCCACACAGAATATTGTTAATATTAATGAATCTAACCTGCAGCAGACCCTTGAACAGTCGATGACCACACCGGTCCTGTTCTATTTTTGGTCTGAGCGCAGCCAGCATTGTCTGCAATTAACGCCGGTGCTGGAGAGCCTTGCCGCCCAGTATAATGGTCAGTTTATTCTCGCTAAGCTCGACTGCGACGCGGAACAGATGATCGCCTCCCAGTTTGGACTGCGCGCGATCCCAACGGTTTATCTGTTCCAGAACGGTCAGCCGGTAGATGGCTTCCAGGGTCCGCAGCCAGAAGAGGTTATTCGCGCGCTGCTGGAGAAAGTGCTGCCGAGCGAAGAAGAGCTGAAAGCACGCCAGGCTATCGAGTTTATCGAAGCCGGTAATCACGCGGATGCGCTGCCGCTGCTGAAAGAAGCCTGGCAAATCTCCAACCAGAGCAGCGAAATCGGCCTGCTGCTGGCGGAAACGCAAATCGCCCTCAATCGTTCTGACGATGCCGAAGCGGTGCTGAAAACGATTCCGTTACAAGATCAGGATACCCGTTATCAGGGGCTGGTGGCACAGATTGAACTGCTGAAGCAGGCGGCGGATACGCCGGAAATCCAACAGTTGCAGCAACAGGTTGCCAGCAACCCGCAGGATGCCGCGCTGGCCACGCAATTAGCCATTCAACTGCATCAGGTCGGACGTAACGAAGAATCGCTGGAATTGCTGTTCAGCCACCTGAAGAAAGATCTTACCGCTGCCGACGGTCAGGCGCGTAAGACCTTCCAGGAGATCCTTGCCGCGCTGGGAACCGGCGATGCGCTGGCTTCGAAATACCGCCGCCAGTTGTACGCGCTGCTGTACTAATCCGTTTGATTTTGCCCGATGGCGCTTGCGCTTATCGGGCCTGGAAATTCGACAAATACCGCTCCCTCCGGCATCACATCACGTCTTTTTCAAATGCGTTACGACTAATTGGTGGCGTGAATTATAGAACTTCCGATAGGTCAGGTAGCAGGCAATAATGGTTGACAGGCTGGCGGTCGAAAGCAGCATAAACGTCACCATAATCTGATACTTAATCGCTTTTACCGGGTCAATACCGGCAAAAATCAACCCGGACATCATCCCCGGTAAACTCACCAACCCCACGGTTTTGGCGGAATCGATCGTCGGGATCAGCGAGGCGCGAATGCTGTCGCGAATCAGCGGCGCGGAAGCAACCTTCGGCGTCGCGCCGAGGCTGAGCTTTTCCTGGATTTGCTGCTGTTCACTGTTAAACCGCTGCCCCAGATTGTTGTAACACAGCCCCACCGCTACCATCGCATTGCCTGCAATCATCCCGGAAATTGGGATCACCTGCATCGGCGTGAACTCGATAGAGCCGGACAACACCAGTACCGACAGCGTCAACCCCGCCCCAACCGTAATGGCAATAAACGACGAGAGAAAAGCGTTATCAATATATTTACTGCGTTTTTGCGCGTTATAGGCGGCGTTAAAACAGATAAACAGCACCATTAATAAGGTCAGAATGCTGTGATTGACGCCGAAAATATATTTCAGCACATAGCCGACGATAATAAGCTGAACCACCGCCCGGCAAACGCTCCAGAGAATATCTTTTTCCAGCGCCAGCTTTTCTTTGTTACTGATCAGTATGGCGACCACCACCAGCATCATCGCTAACGCCAGTGATTCATTGGTAATATTATGCTCGTTCATTGCTGACTTCCTGCATTTCTCCGGCGTGCGGTTGAAGAGTTATGACATTATCCGCGTGATTAATCTCATCTTTATCGTGCGTCACCCACAGCACGGCAATTTTCTTGTCGCGAACATAGTGGTGAATTAATTCATTCACGTTACGTTTGTTGGACTCATCCAGCGCGCTGGTGATTTCATCAAGCAGCAGGATTTTAGGCAGAAACTGCAAATTACGAATTAACGAGACGCGCTGTTTTTCCCCGCCGGACAGTTCATTGATCCCTTTTTTGAGGATACTCTCGGGCAACTCAAAACGGGCCAGGTCTTCCAGAAATACATCCGGTTCCGGGCGTTTATCGCGAATTTGCCAGGGAAAAATGAGGTTGTCGTAGACGGTGTCACCAAACAAAGCGGGCGTTTGCGCGCAATAAGAGACCTGCTGGCGATAAGCTTCAGGCTTTAGCGTTGATATCTCCTTGCCCTCAAAAAGGATTTCACCGGAACTCGGGCTAATTAACGACGCCACTATCTTCAGTAACGTACTTTTACCGCAGCCGGACTGGCCGGTAATCAGCTTAAACTCTCCGGCATCGAGATTAAAACAGATGTTATTGAGAACCTGCGTCGCCCCTGCCTGCCATGCGACATTTTTCAACTGAAGCAAAATGCTGCTTTCTTCCATTATCGATCCTTTTTTCCTCTTTCGTGCAGACAGTCTATACCCAAAATAATTCGAGTTGCATGAAGGCGGCAAGTGAGTGACAAATTCGTCAGGAACGAATTTGAACAGCCAAAGGCTGGCCTTCGGTGAGGGACATGGATGTCCCTCATTAATCTCCAAGAGCATAGCTAACTATGTGACTGGAGTGAACGACAAATCTGCCGGGAGCAGATTTGAACGCTGCTTACAGCGGCCCCGCAGGGGCGAGGCCCAAGGATGGGCCGAATAACGTAGCTAACGCACATGCAGCTTGAAGTATGAAGGGTATATTCCTGTAATTTATTATAGGGGAGCCACCTTGATTAATCGGGTATAATTTGACTAATGAAGCAGTAAAGGACAGCACAACAGGAGGTTTCATCAATGCTCATTTTTATTCCTATTCTTATTTTTGTCGCGCTGGTCATCGTCGGCGCAGGCGTCAAAATCGTCCCACAGGGATACCAGTGGACGGTGGAGCGTTTCGGACGTTACACCAAAACTCTGCAACCTGGGTTAAGCCTTGTTGTGCCGTTCATGGATCGTATTGGTCGTAAGATCAACATGATGGAGCAGGTGCTTGATATCCCCTCTCAGGAAGTCATCTCCAAAGATAACGCCAACGTCTCGATTGATGCTGTGTGCTTTATTCAGGTGATCGACGCGCCGAAAGCGGCATATGAAGTCAGTAACCTCGAACTGGCAATCATCAACCTGACCATGACCAACATTCGTACCGTTCTCGGCTCGATGGAGCTTGATGAAATGCTCTCCCAGCGTGACAACATCAACACGCGCCTGCTGCATATTGTTGATGAGGCCACCAATCCCTGGGGCATCAAAATCACCCGTATTGAGATTCGTGACGTGCGTCCACCCGCGGAACTGATTGACGCCATGAACGCGCAGATGAAAGCCGAACGTACCAAGCGCGCCTACATTCTGGAAGCCGAAGGTATCCGCCAGGCGGAAATCGTCAAGGCGGAGGGTGAGAAGCAGTCAAAAATCCTGATAGCGGAAGGTGAACGTCAGTCCGCGTTTTTACAGGCTGAAGCGCGTGAACGTTCCGCGGAAGCAGAAGCCCGCGCAACGCAGATGGTTTCTGAAGCCATTGCCGCCGGGGATATCCAGGCCGTGAACTACTTCGTGGCGCAGAAATATACCGAAGCGTTGCAGCATATCGGTTCGTCGAATAACAGCAAAGTGGTGATGATGCCGCTGGATGCCAGCAGCCTGATGGGTTCCATTGCCGGGATCGCGGAACTGGTTAAGGACAGCGCCAGCGAGCGGAAAAAATCATGATAGCGATGATTCTGGTACATCCGCACATCTTCTGGCTCAGCCTCGGCGGTCTGTTGCTCGCCGCCGAGATGCTGGGCGGCAACGGTTATTTGCTATGGAGCGGCGTGGCAGCGGTGCTAACCGGACTGGTGGTTTGGCTCGTCCCGCTCGACTGGGCGTGGCAGGGAGCGATGTTTGCTGTACTCACGCTGCTGGCGGCCTGGCTGTGGTGGAAGTGGCTGGCAAAACGCGTGAAAGAGCAGAAACCAACCGACAGCCATCTTAACCAGCGCGGTCAGCAGTTGGTTGGCCGTCGATTTATTCTGGAAAGCGCTCTGGTCAATGGTCGCGGACATATGCGCGTCGGCGACAGTTCGTGGCCCGTCAGCGCCCGCGACGATTTGAGCGCGGGAACGCAGGTTGAAGTCATTGCCGTTGAGGGAATTACCCTGATTATCAAAGCGGTACCACACTAAAATAGACAGGAATTCAGACTATGATCAGGAAGACGTCTCTCGCCGTTGCCCTTTGTTCTTTGCTGGCTGGCGCGCCTCAGGCATTCGCCTCCTTCGATATGGAAGACTGCAAATGGAGCGACGACAGCTGCCTGCTGAAAGGAACGCCGACCTTTAACCCGGAAAACGACAGCCGCGACAACCTGCTGCGACTGCTGAGCCAGGAAAAAGCTTTTGCTCTGCCCGTGCAGTCGATGCCTGAAGATATCACCCGCTCCCGCGATTTCTATTTTGCGTATCATCCGCAGTGGGATGAAACAGCCCCGCAGCCAGCCTCTGCCCCGGCATCCGCTGAAGATAGCCCCCTCTCCCGACAGATGGCCGAGCTGAACATTAATGCGGATGAAGCCAACCTCAACGACGGCGAGCATGAGAACCGTCATGTTTCGAATAATACCGAGAGCGTCAGCCAGTATTTTGCCGCACTGCTGGCCGATGCCACGTTAACAGCAGAGCAACGCCAGGCCTTAGCGCAAGCGCGTATGGGGCTGTACTCTGACGCGACCCGTGAACAGATTGAGTCATCTCTCGCCACTCTCCCGGCGGATTCGCCAGCTCAACACTACAAAAGTTATCTCGCGGCAGCCGCCAGCTTCTATGCGGGTGATTATGCCAGTGCCGAACGGGATTTCACTCAGCTCGCTAAGAGCGATCGCCCGTGGCTGGCGGAGACCGCGCAATACATGCTGATGCGTACGGCGCTGAACAAGAGCAGTCAGAACAGCGTGGGCGAAT
Source organism: Citrobacter sp. wls717 (assembly GCF_005280955.1). Taxonomy (NCBI): domain Bacteria; kingdom Pseudomonadati; phylum Pseudomonadota; class Gammaproteobacteria; order Enterobacterales; family Enterobacteriaceae; genus Citrobacter; species Citrobacter sp. wls717. Next base: position 342,587 of record NZ_SZWW01000007.1, on the reverse strand, counting down.
ATGGCGATTTTGACATCGCTAAAATTAACCGCGAGGACGCCTCTCAGGCTCAGATTCTGGCGCAAGCCTATTTGCAACGCTTTCCGCAGGGGCAATACGCCGACTCCACCCGCGGTATGTTGCGTCGTATTAACTGGTATTTACAGGCGTGGCCGCAACTGGCCGGGTTGTATGAGCAGACGATCCAGCAAGCGGCTGACGCGCAGCAGCTGCGTAAAATTGTCATCGAATACGATAATGTCTACGGCATGGCGTTCTACGAGCAATCCGTGCTGGAAGCCTTCCCCGATGCGCCGCGAGTCAGCTACATCGAACTGTTACGCGCGCTGCGTCTGAATAGCGATAACAAACCCACGCTGACCCAGGCGCAACTCGACGCCAGCAAGCCGGTGTTTGAGCAGAGCCAAAAACTGCCGCTGTGGCGCGATCTGCAACTGAATCTGTGGCTGGCGACGGGCAACTATGCGGCGATTATCCAGGCGGTCGCGCCAGCGCAAAAACTGGCACCGCGCGATACGCTGGCCTTCAGCGAACAGGTGCTGTACGGCGAAGCGCTGATGGGCCAGAAGAATTGGGCCGCGGCGCGTGATTTCTGGCAGCAGTTGCTGACTCTCAGCCAGGACAACGAACAGCGGCAGTATGTACAGGCTAAGCTCGCCGCCACGCTGGTTTATAGCGGTGACGTAGCGGCAATCTTCGCCCCGGAAAGCGCCGTGACCAACCTGCGCTTTCGCTCACAGGTGCTGAAAACACAGGCCACACTGGAACAACTGCGCCAGCAGGCCGTCCATGGGCCCAATAACGAAGAGCGCACCATCGCCCTGCATACGCTGCTGGTACGGGATCTTACCGAGAATCGTTTTGGCGACTGGTTAAACGATAAAAAGCTTGTCAGCGACATCACGCCGCCGGTCATTGACGAGGCGTTTAACGACGTCAACCTGAGCACTTTTGACTGGAACGGCGATGCGGCTCAGGCCGGTTACACCTGCCGCAGCCTCAATGAAACGGTAACGGTCCTGAGCAAAAAAGCGGATGATGCCCACGCACTGAACTGTTTAGGTGAATTTTTCCGTACCACGCAAACGCATGTCGACCTCTGGAAAAACAGCACCGGCAACGATGTGCTTGAAGCCGCAATTTCTCGTAAGCAACCGTTCGGCCAGTTCGACAGGCAAAGCTACTATCAGCAGATAATCACCTCACCCACCGCGGAAGTCGAAGATAAGAGCTTCGCACTGTATCGCGCCATCATGTGCTATGCGCCATCTGGCTCTAACGAATGTGGCGGTGAAGACGTGGATAAACTGCAGCGTAAGGGCTGGTTCACCCAACTGAAAACGCAGTATCCGGGAAGCCCGTGGGCGCAAAAACTCAAATATTACTGGTAACCGCGCTACTGGTGAGCCAGGCACAGGCGGCGGATATCGTCGCCGCGCGTGACCATCCGGCCTTCTGGCTGTGGTCCGGAGTGAAAGCCAGTGACGAGCTGAAAAACGCGCAAACGGTCTATCTGCATCAGGGCGAAGTGCTGGTTCGGTCGGGTAACGTGGTTTTCCAGCGCCTGGGACTGCCGGTCAGTCGACTGACTTTTCCCTCAATCTGGCTGACGGTCCGCTTTACCACGCTCGACGTACCGGAGGTGATTCCTGCCCGTATCATACGGCTGATGCAACGCTGGCAGAACGCTGGCAACCACGTCATCGGCCTGCAAGTTGATTTTGACGCGGCGACCCACCAGCTAACCGATTACGCCCGTTTTCTACAGCAGCTACGCCAACAGCTACCGGCCGAGTTTGCGCTTGGCGTGACCGGACTACTGGATTGGGCCAAAACGGGCGACGTCGCCACATTGAACGCGCTGGCGGTTGATGAACTGGTAGTGCAGAGCTATCAGGGACGGCGCACGGTGCCGAATTACCAGGCGTATCTGCCCGCGCTCAGCCGCCTGCGCATTCCATTTAAGCTGGGACTGGTGCAAAACGGTAGCCGGGATCTGCAGGCTGAAGCGCAGCTGGAGAAATCCCCGTGGTACCGCGGTACGGTGGTGTTTATGCTTAATCCCCCTCGCCGTTAAACCTTCGCTTTGTGATGACAGCAGCCAGAAAGATTATCCATGATCGGGCATTCGGCGCTGTCATCACCAGGGCAACTCTCCGCCAGCGCCAGTAAATGCAGGCGCATGGCCTGTAGCTCGCTGATATGCCGCTCAATGTCCGCGACTTTTTCTAATGTGCGTTTTTTTACGTCCGCGCTGTGACGCGCCGGATCGTTAAACAGGTTTACCAGCTCGCCGCACTCTTCCAGGTTAAAACCAACCTGCCGCGCCTGGCGCAGCAGCGTCAGTTCATTCAGATGCTGTTGGTTGTATGTGCGATAGCCATTTTCGCTACGCAGCGGCGGCGTCACTAACCCTTTTTCTTCATAAAAGCGTATCGCTTTGCTGGTTAAACCGGTTTTTTTAGCAACATCGGATATATTCATCTCTTCTCCCTTGACCTTCCCCTTGATGGAAGGTTTAACCTTTATAACAGTTAGTCAAAACGATTGCCAAGGTCAATAAGTAACCGACCATTCATAGAGGAAATTAGTTATGTCTCAAACAATCGATCTAACCCTGGACGGCCTGTCCTGCGGTCACTGCGTAAAACGCGTTAAAGAGAGTCTGGAGCAACGCCCGGACGTTGAGCAAGCGGATGTCACTGTGACTGAAGCGCACATCACCGGGAGCGCCAGTGCACAAGCGCTGATTGAAACCATCAAACAAGCCGGTTACGGCGCGGAGTTAAGCCACCCAAAGGCTAAACCGCTGACGGAGTCATCAATCCCGTCGGAAGCACTGGCAGCGGTCCCTTCCGAGCTTCCGGCAGCTACGGCTGATGATGACAGCCAACAGTTGCTGTTAAACGGCATGAGCTGCGCCAGTTGTGTGACCCGCGTACAAAATGCTCTGCAAAGCGTACCCGGCGTCACCCAGGCACGGGTAAACCTGGCGGAACGTACTGCGCTGGTAATGGGCAGTGCGTCCGCCGCAGATTTAGTGCAGGCGGTGGAAAAAGCGGGCTACGGCGCTGAAGCTATAGAAGATGACGCGAAGCGCCGCGAGCGTCAGCAGGAAACCGCCGTTGCGGCCATGAAACGTTTTCGCTGGCAGGCAGCCGTCGCGCTGCTGTTGGGTATTCCGGTCATGGTGTGGGGAATGATTGGCGATAACATGATGGTGAGTGACGACAACCGCAGCCTGTGGCTGGCGATTGGTCTGGCAACGCTTGCCGTGATGGTTTTCGCCGGCGGTCACTTTTACCGCAATGCGTGGAAAAGCCTGATGAATGGCACCGCGACCATGGATACGCTGGTGGCGCTGGGTACGGGGGTGGCATGGCTCTATTCCATGAGCGTCAACCTCTGGCCGCAGTGGTTTCCGATGGAAGCGCGACACCTTTATTATGAAGCCAGTGCGATGATTATCGGTCTGATTAACCTCGGACATATGCTGGAAGCGCGGGCTCGCCAACGCTCCTCCAAAGCGCTGGAAAAACTGCTCGATCTGACACCGCCAACCGCACGCGTCGTCACCGATGAAGGTGAAAAGAGTGTGCCGCTGGCTGACGTTCAGGCGGGAATGTTGCTGCGCCTGACCACCGGCGACCGGGTTCCGGTCGATGGCGAAATCACTCAGGGCGAAGCCTGGCTGGATGAAGCCATGCTGACCGGGGAGCCGATCCCGCAACAAAAAGGCGAAGGCGATAGCGTCCACGCCGGTACGGTCGTACAGGACGGCAGCGTGCTATTCCGCGCCAGCGCCGTAGGCAGCCATACCACGCTGTCGCGCATTATTCGCATGGTGCGCCAGGCGCAAAGCAGTAAACCGGAGATTGGCAAACTGGCTGACCGCATCTCCTCGGTATTCGTTCCTGTGGTGGTCGTTATTGCGCTGGTTAGCGCAGCTATCTGGTATTTCTTCGGACCGGCGCCACAAATTGTCTATACGCTGGTGATTGCCACCACCGTTCTGATTATTGCCTGCCCTTGTGCACTGGGCCTGGCGACGCCAATGTCGATTATTTCCGGTGTTGGGCGCGCCGCTGAGTTTGGGGTACTGGTACGCGATGCCGATGCGCTGCAGCGCGCCAGTACGCTCGATACCATTGTGTTTGATAAAACCGGGACGCTGACTGAAGGTAAGCCACAGGTTGTCGCCATCAAAACGTTTGGCAATACCGATGAAGCGCTGGCGATTCGCCTGGCTGCGGCCCTTGAACAGGGTTCCAGTCACCCGCTGGCCAGGGCGATTCTGGACAAAGCCGGTGATGTCACGTTGCCGCAGGTCAACGGGTTCCGTACGCTACGCGGTTTGGGCGTCAGTGGCGAAACGGAAGGTCACATGCTGCTGCTGGGAAACCAGGCGCTGCTCAATGAACAGCAGGTAGATACCACTGAAATGGAAGCTGAGATTACCGCTCAAGCCTCCCAAGGGACAACGCCGGTACTGCTGGCGATTGACGGTAAAGGGGCGGCGCTTTTAGCGGTGCGCGATCCACTGCGTAGCGACAGCGTGGCGGCCCTGCAGCGTCTGCATCGCGCCGGGTATCGTCTGGTCATGCTCACCGGTGATAACCCAACGACCGCCAACGCCATTGCCAAAGAGGCAGGTATTGATGAGGTGATTGCGGGCGTTCTGCCGGACGGCAAAGCCGAGGCGATTAAGCGTCTGCAAAGCCAGGGACGTCAGGTTGCCATGGTCGGTGACGGTATCAACGATGCGCCTGCGCTGGCGCAGGCCGATGTAGGGATTGCCATGGGTGGCGGCAGCGATGTGGCGATTGAAACCGCCGCGATTACGCTGATGCGTCATAGCCTGATGGGCGTTGCGGATGCGCTGTCTATCTCACGGGCAACGCTGCGCAACATGAAGCAGAACCTGCTCGGCGCGTTTATCTATAATAGCATCGGTATCCCCGTTGCTGCCGGGATCCTGTGGCCGTTCACCGGAACGCTGCTCAACCCGGTGGTTGCCGGCGCGGCGATGGCGCTCTCCTCCATTACCGTGGTAAGCAACGCTAACCGTCTGCTACGCTTCAAACCGAAAGAGTAAGCCTTTGCCGGATGGCGCTATCAACCGCGCTATCCGGCAATTCACGCGTTGCACCTTCCCGGACCACGCGCTAGCATGGAAGTCCACTTAGGGAGGTCGTATGGATTTGTTATACCGGGTAAAAACATTATGGTCTGCACTGCGCGGCAACCACTATACCTGGCCCGCCATTGACATCTCTTTACCCGGTAACCGCCATTTTCATCTGATTGGCAGTATTCACATGGGTAGCCGTGATATGGCGCCTCTGCCTGCCAAATTACTCAAAAAGCTCAATCGTGCTGATGCGCTGATTGTCGAAGCCGATGTTTCCGGCGATGACGCGCCATTTGCTAATCTTCCGACCTTTGCCGCCCTGGAAGAACGCATCAGTGAAGAGCAATTAGATAATCTGCGTAAAGTCACCAATGAATTGGGCATTTCCCCTTCCCTGTTATCGACGCAACCTTTGTGGCAAATAGCCATGGTATTACAGGCGACGCAGGCACAACAGCTGGGGTTGCGGGCGGAATACGGGATTGATTACCAACTGCTGAAAGCGGCAAAACAGGCTCACAAACCGGTGATCGAGCTGGAAGGTTCATCCAGTCAAATCGAGTTGCTATGCCAGTTACCCGATAATGGCCAGGCTCTTCTGGATGATACCCTGACGCACTGGCATACCAACGCCAGGTTGTTGCAACAAATGATGGGCTGGTGGCTTAAAACGCCGCCGCGCAATAGCGAATTGACGCTTCCTAATACTTTCAGCCAGTCGTTATATGACGTATTGATGCATCAGCGCAATGTCGCCTGGCGCGATCGACTCAGGGCGATGCCAGCCGGCCATTATGTGGTGGCCGTAGGCGCACTGCATCTGTACGGAGAAGGTAATTTGCCGGAGATGTTACGGTAAAAAAAATGGCCAATATTTCTATTGGCCCGTCAAAGAGGAATTTCATCATTATTATGATCCCGGTGCTTAAAGCATCGGTGTAGGTCGATTGTCGCTCAAAGTCATCATCCTGCCAATACTATTGCGCAAGATGGTACTATTTTTTAGACCGCCATCAGGCGTATGCTTGTCTCGTATTTTGTCTGGGCCAGGAAAAATTGCTATGACACCCGCCGTTAAATTACTCGAAAAAAACAAAATTTCTTTCCAGATCCACACCTACGATCACGATCCGTCCGAAACAAACTTTGGTGACGAAGTAGTACGCAAGTTAGGGCTGAATGCAGACCAGGTTTACAAAACGCTGCTGGTTGCCGTAAATGGCGATATGAAGCATCTGGCCGTTGCCGTCACGCCGGTGGCGGGTCAATTGGATCTTAAAAAAGTCGCTAAAGCGTTAGGGGCCAAAAAGGTCGATATGGCCGATCCAATGGTTGCGCAGCGAACAACGGGGTATCTGGTAGGCGGTATCAGCCCGCTGGGACAGAAAAAAAGATTGCCGACGCTCATCGACGCCCCAGCCCAAACGTTTGACACCATTTATGTCTCCGGTGGCAAACGCGGGCTGGATATCGAACTGGCAGCCGGCGATCTGGCGAAAATTCTGGATGCGAAGTTCGCCGACATCGCCCGCCGGGATTAAGCGGTTTTAGCATGGTGCCCGATGACGCTACGCAAATCAGGCCTACATACGAATACTCTACAGGGCGTCATTGGTGAAGGCAGTTTGGACGCGGCCAGCGCGCAGGAACCGGAGCGTACATGTAGTACGTGAGGATTATTCGCTACGCTCCCCCTCCGGGCCGCCCTGATGGGCGTTCAAAACTCTGTGAGTTTTGTCCGAGCACTGCCCGCGTTCAAAATGGCGAACAAAATAGCCCTGTTACTGCCAGCTCACCTCGCCCTTCGGCTCATACGCACTGGCATCCAGCGGTGAGTTTTTCTGCACGTACTCTTTCAGCACTTCCGCATCGATAAACCCGGTATTCACATAGCCTGGCTTGTTATCAATTCGCGGATAGCCATCGCCGCCGGTGGCGTTGAAGCTCAGCGTTGCCATGCGATAAGTTTTAGCCGGGTCAACCGGTTCGCCTTTGATTTTCAGATCGTTAAGTTTACCGTCTTTCGCCACGAAGCTGACGTTGGCAAACTGCGGATAAGCCCCGGAGTCCGGCTTCATTTGCGCCACGGCGGTCAGGTAGTCAATCACCTCTTTCCCGCTCATGTCGGCATACACCACAATATTGCCGAACGGCTGCACCTTCAGCACGCTCTTATAGGTAATATCGCCGCCTTCAATGGAATCACGAATACCGCCACCGCTCATCACGCCAAAGTCAGCGCTGGTCCGCGCCATCTGCGCAGCCAACAGCAGATGCCCCATATTGGTCTGTACGAAACGAACTTTGCTACGATCACCTTCGAGGCGCGCATTGACGCTACCAATCTTCACGTCCAGTTGCGCTTTACCTTTATTCTGGAATGGCGTCAGCAGCGAGAGCATTTGCTGATTCTCAGCAATTTCCGGGGTGTAGAGTACGCGCTCACTTTTACCGTTATCCCAGGTCACTTTTTTCTTCAGGTTGACGGGGATGAGCTGGTAGTTCACCATTTTCATTTCGCCGTTACGAAACTCAAAATCCGCCCGGCCCACGTATTTCCCCCACTCATGCGCTTGCACAATCCAGATGCCATTTTGCTTATCTGGCGCGCACGGCGTGCCCGGTACGTAATCAACCTGCTTCTTGTTTTCCGAGGCCATACACACCGGATCCTGTGAGTGACCACCCACAATCATTGCCAGCGAACCCGCCGGCAGGCTACGCGCCATCTCTACGTCCCCAGGGGCGTTCGAGCCGTGATTGCCGTTGTCATAATGCCCCATATGGGTGGTCGCAATAATGATGTCTGGCTTTTCACCCATATTGAGTTCCTGGATGACCAGTTTGGCTTCATCGGCAGGTTTACGGAATTCGATATCGGTGAAAAACTCCGGGTTACCAATTTTCGCCGTATCGTCAGTGGTTAAACCGAGTACGGCAATTTTTAAATCCTGACGCTTAAAGATGGCCCACGGCTTAAACAACCGCTCGCCGGTGCTTTTCTGATAGATATTGGCCGAGAGAAACGGGAATTTGGACCATTTTTCCTGCTGGCGCAGCACGGTTAGCGGGTTATCAAATTCGTGATTGCCAACCGCCATCGCGTCATAGCCAATCAGGTTCATGCCGCGAAAATCAGGTTCCGCATCCTGAAGATCGGATTCCGGTACGCCGGTGTTAATATCGCCGCCGGAAAGCAGCAGCAGGCTTCCCCCTTCTTCCGCCACCTCTTTACGAATCCCGTCCACCAGCGTTTTTTGCGCCGCCAGCCCGTATTCCCCATATTCACTGCGCCAGAAGTGGCCGTGATGATCGTTGGTATGCAGAATGGTAATTTTGTAGGTTTTATCTTTTTCGTACGCCTGCGCAGGCTGACCTGCCAGCGCAAATGCGGCGAATAACGCCAGCGCCACGCCCCGCTTTAAAAACTTCATATTTCTCTCCCTGAGCCAAAATCAACGACTGAAATTACAATGATATGAAATAATAGTCGAAAATGTTTTCAGAAATGAGACTTCCTTCAAACACCTTCCGCAGGTATGTTAGGCAGGTAATAATAACAAAATAGATTACCCTCATAATCGCAACCCAAACAGAAGTGACTTTCTATGGCAATAAGTGAACCAACCCCGCCAGTGGCTGGCGCGTCAGCGTCGGTTGCTAAAGCACGCACCTCATTTGGCATTTTAGGGGCGATCAGTCTCTCTCATCTGCTAAACGATATGATCCAGTCGCTGATCCTGGCGATTTACCCGCTCTTGCAGTCAGAGTTCTCGCTGACGTTTATGCAGATCGGGATGATTACGCTAACCTTCCAGCTCGCCTCCTCGCTGCTTCAACCGGTTGTCGGCTACTGGACGGACAAATATCCAATGCCGTGGTCGCTGCCTATTGGTATGTGCTTCACGCTAAGCGGGCTCGTATTGCTGGCCATGGCAGGCAGTTTCCATATGGTATTACTCGCCGCGGCGCTGGTCGGTACGGGTTCATCGGTGTTTCACCCGGAGTCATCCCGCGTGGCGCGCATGGCTTCCGGCGGTCGTCATGGCCTCGCCCAGTCAATTTTCCAGGTTGGCGGCAACTTCGGTAGCTCTCTCGGGCCCTTGCTGGCGGCTGTCATCATCGCGCCATATGGTAAAGGTAATGTAGCCTGGTTTGTGTTGGCCGCGTTATTAGCGATTGTGGTTCTGGCGCAAATCAGCCGTTGGTATGCCGCGCAGCATCGGATGAGCAAAGGAAAACCGAAAGTCACTGTTGTTAATCCATTACCGCGTAATAAAGTGGTACTGGCGGTTAGCATTCTGCTGGTGCTGATTTTCTCCAAATACTTCTATATGGCGAGCATCAGCAGCTATTACACCTTTTATCTGATGCAAAAATTCGGATTATCGGTACAAAACGCCCAGTTTCATCTGTTTGCCTTCCTGTTTGCCGTTGCGGCCGGGACCGTAATTGGTGGACCGTTAGGTGATAAGATTGGCAGAAAATATGTTATTTGGGGCTCTATCCTCGGCGTAGCGCCATTTACCCTCGTTTTACCCTATGCAACTCTGGAATGGACCGGGATTTTAACCGTGATCATTGGTTTTATCCTCGCATCTGCCTTTTCTGCCATTCTGGTCTACGCGCAGGAGCTGCTTCCGGGTCGTATCGGCATGGTTTCTGGGCTATTTTTCGGGTTTGCCTTTGGCATGGGCGGCTTGGGAGCCGCGGTTTTAGGGCTGATTGCTGACCATACCAGCATTGATTTGGTCTATAAAATATGTGCTTTCCTGCCTCTTCTGGGGATACTGACCATATTCTTACCTGATAACCGACATAAAGCCTGATTTTCTGACGGCCAAAAGTAAACTTTGGCCGTCTTCACTTACAGAGACCATCAGCCTTTACTCCCCGCATACCCCTGTAGTTTTCCGATCCGTGCTTTTTTACGTCTAAAATCCCGTTTTCATCAAAATTCAATAATTATTCATAAACATAAACATTAAAATTGTCATAAACTATTACTCGGAATTTAGGTTTTCAGGATCAACACAGCAACCAAAGGAGACGGAATGCATCACGCCACCCCGCTTATCACCACCATTGTCGGCGGCCTTGTGCTCGCTTTTATATTAGGCATGATTGCCAATAAACTACGTATTTCTCCTCTGGTGGGATATCTGTTAGCGGGCGTTCTGGCCGGTCCATTTACACCTGGTTTTGTTGCTGATACCAAACTCGCGCCTGAACTGGCGGAGCTTGGCGTAATTCTGCTGATGTTCGGCGTGGGGCTACACTTTTCCTTGAAGGATTTGATGGCGGTAAAGTCCATCGCCATTCCCGGCGCGATTGCCCAGATAGCTGTGGCGACGCTACTGGGTATGGCGCTTTCAGCGGTGATGGGCTGGTCGCTAATGGTGGGTATCGTCTTTGGACTGTGTCTTTCAACCGCCAGTACCGTAGTGCTACTGCGTGCGCTTGAGGAACGGCAGCTTATTGACAGCCAGCGCGGGCAAATTGCTATAGGCTGGCTGATTGTTGAAGATCTGATGATGGTGCTGACGCTGGTTCTTCTGCCCGCCGTCGCCGGAATGCTGGAAAAAGAAGATGTCGGCTTTGCATCGCTGGCCGTCGATATGGGCATTACCATTGGTAAAGTGGTGGCGTTTATCGCCATTATGATGCTGGTTGGCCGTCGCCTGGTACCGTGGATCATGGCGCGTAGCGCCGCCACCGGTTCACGAGAGCTGTTTACTCTGTCAGTCCTTGCCCTGGCGTTAGGCATCGCGTTTGGCGCAGTGGAATTGTTCGATGTCTCCTTTGCTCTGGGCGCGTTCTTCGCTGGCATGGTGCTGAACGAATCCGAACTGAGCCACCGTGCGGCTCATGACACCTTGCCGCTGCGCGATGCGTTCGCCGTATTGTTCTTTGTATCCGTTGGTATGCTGTTTGATCCGTTAATATTGATCCAGCAGCCGCTGGCGGTACTGGGTACGCTGGCGATTATCGTCTTTGGTAAATCCGTTGCCGCTTATTTCCTCGTGCGCCTGTTTGGCCACTCCCAACGTACAGCGCTCACCATTGCCACCAGCCTGGCGCAGATTGGTGAGTTTGCCTTCATCCTGGCGGGTCTGGGAATGGCGCTAAACCTGTTACCGCAGGCCGGGCAAAATCTGGTGTTGGCGGGGGCTATTCTGTCGATTATGCTCAATCCGGTGCTGTTCGCGGTGTTAGAAAAATATCTCGCGAAAACCGAAACGCTGGAAGAGCAGACGCTGGAAGAAGCCATCGAAGAAGAGAAACAAATTCCGGTGGATATCTGCAATCACGCCCTGCTGGTAGGCTTTGGCCGCGTCGGGAGTCTGCTGGGTGAAAAATTGATGGCTGCCGGGATTCCGCTGGTGGTTATCGAAACCTCACGTACGCGGGTGGATGAACTGCGTGAGCGCGGGATCCGCGCGGTGCTGGGAAATGCCGCCAACGAAGAGATTATGAATCTGGCGCATCTGGATTGCGCGCGCTGGCTGCTGCTGACAATTCCAAACGGCTATGAAGCCGGTGAAATCGTCGCTTCCGCTCGCGAAAAGTGCCCGTCGATTGAGATTATCGCCCGCGCGCATTATGACGATGAAGTGGAATATATTACCGACCGCGGGGCCAATCAGGTCGTCATGGGCGAGCGTGAAATCGCCCGCACTATGCTGGAGCTGATTGAAACGCCACCTGCCGGCGACGTTGCTACTGCCAGTTAATATTACGTGCCGGATGGCGCTACGCCATCCGTCCTACGTATTCACACACCAGAGTAGGCCCGATAAGCGCAGCGCCATCGGGCCAGAACTCAGCGGTCCCAGTACGACTCTTCGAGACTGTCTTCACGTTCTGGCAAACCGCGCGTCAGGCGTGGTGAATGTTGATTCAGCACCTGATAACTCACGCGATTAGCATATTTACATACCTGGGCTAACGACGAATAGGTCAGCCAGGTGAACTTGTGCTTGCTGGAGTTAGGCACGTTGCTGCGGTGGTAGCTGTTGGCGGTAATATCATGCAGCAATGCCGCCAGCGCGCCGTCGCCAGCGCCGTTGGTGTTCATGATCTTTTCAGGCCCGCCCATATACGGTGCGATGTGCGAATACACGCGCAGCGGATTAGTACAGTCTTTATGGCGCATGGCGCGGCTGAATTCATACTGGTTGAATTCGGCAATAGCCCCTGGCAGCAGCGGATGCTGGGTTTTACGTTTGGCTTCTTCTTCCGTAAAGCCCGCCATATACAGACCTGCCGGACCCGCAGTGCACAGCACCAGATCCACCCAATCCAGCGCTTTGTCGGACGCCAGCAGCGGATCGTTCTCGCCGGTCAGTGCTTCGGCCTCTTCTTCATTCATCGCCAGAATGGAGACATGCTCTTTCAGGAATGCCTGCCACCACTGTGGGTTATCGGCAATAACAAATTTGGTACCCAGCGTCAGAACCACCGGCACATTGTGTTTTTTGGCATATTCAATCGCCTTCATGGTCGCTTCCGGCATCGGCTCGCCCGGTTCGCAACGCACCAGATAGGAGGTCAGCACCAGCGCGGAGGCCCCGGCAATAACCGCCTCAGGGATGCTATCCGCCCGCAGCTTATTCATATGTCCGGGGCTGATAGCGAACGTGCGCTCACCGGATTCACCAATCAGCGTAAAGCAGCGACCAATCGGTCCATTAACGCCCTGCAGATAGTTCAGATCGGTACGGCTGGAGGTATTACATAAATAACGGTACGCGTAGCTACCAATCTCGATATTGCTGCACATCACGCCCAGCAGCACCGAGCGGTCATCTGCCAGCACGGAGTAGTTGTGCATCGTGTTACCGATAGTTCCACCGGCAAACTGATGAGTGATCAAATTGTCACGTACCAGTTCCTGGTAGAGCGCTTCGGCGACATCGTCTGTAATCACCAGAGAGTGCCCGGCGCTTAATCCATAACGCTTTACAAAGTCATCATTAACTTTGGCTTCAATATCTACCAGCGTCTGGTCGATACCCACCACCCAGGCTGCGCTGGTTTCATTTTCAGGCTGAATCTGTTGCAGCAACGGATCGCGCGCGCTGACAGGAAAATAGTGTTTGGATTTACGTTTACCGGGAAATTTCATGGTCGATTTTACGGGTGATTAGCTGAGCGGTGCATGGTAGCACATTCCCCTGTACGCATGCGATGCGGCGCTGAGTTTCAATATCGGACGATGGGATCGCAGTTTATACGGGGGGAATTTCTACAATAAATCACCTTCACAAGGAGCGTTTATGAAGCCGGAAAATAAGATCCCCGTACTCGACGAAATTTCAGACGAAATGAAAACCGTGGTGAATTTTCCCCGCCGCCGATGACATCGTGGCCCAGCGCCAACACTATATCCACGAACGGCAATTGTGGAATGCCGATGCCCCGCAGATGAATACCCGAGAATGCGTCATTTCTACCGCGCGCGGCCCCGTTGCCACGCGAATTTATTCTCCGCAACCCCATAGCCAGGCCACGCTGTATTATCTGCACGGCGGCGGTTTCATTCTTGGTAATCTGGATACTCACGATCGCATTATGCGCTTACTGGCGCTTTACACACAGTGCACGGTAATTGGCATCGACTATTCTCTCTCGCCGGAGGCTCGTTTCCCACAAGCCATCGAGGAGATTGTCGCCGTCTGTCAGTATTATCACCAACACGCGGGCGACTATTCTTTGAATGTGGATCATATTGGTTTTGCCGGTGATTCCGCTGGCGCGATGCTGGCGCTTGCCAGCGCGTTGTGGCTGCGGGACAAACAGATTGCCTGCGGCAAAGTCGCTGGCATATTGCTGTGGTATGGACTTTACGGCCTGCAGGATTCGCCCAGCCGACGGCTGATGGGCGGAGCGTGGGATGGTTTATCGCGGGAGGATCTGCAGATGTACGAAAACGCGTACCTGCGTAGCGCCGACGATCGCGAGTCACCGTATTATTGCTTATTCAATAACGACCTGACGCGCGACGTGCCACCGTGTTTTATCGCCGGCGCGGAGTTCGATCCGTTGATTGACGACAGCCGCTTATTATTTCAGACGCTACAGGCACATCAGCAGCCCTGCCAGTACAAAATGTACCCCGGCACGCTGCACGCCTTCCTGCACTACTCGCGGATGATGAAAACCGCCGACGATGCCTTGCGGGAGGGCGCGCGTTACTTCAAAGCACAACTTTAACGATAGGCTGCGGTCAGTTTAACCATCATTTCGATATGTTCCGGTGTGGCGTTCAGCGCCGGAATATACTCATACTGCTGGCCGCCAGCCTCGAGGAAAATCTCCCGGTTTTGCACCGCGATCTCTTCCAGCGTTTCAAGGCAATCTGCCGCAAAGCCCGGACACATAACCTGGATATGTCGAATCCCTTTCTCCGCCAGCATTTTTAACGTTTCGTCGGTATACGGCGTTAGCCACGGTTCGCGACCAAAACGCGACTGGAAGGTCATCATCACTTTTTCCGGCGGCAGGCCAAGCGCAGAGACCAGCTCACGGGTCGTATCGCGACAGCGCTGCGGGTAGTCATCGCCTTCGTCGGCGTAACGTTGTGGAATCCCATGGTAGGAGAGCAGCAGTAAATCGGGTTCGCCGTGTTTGGCGAAGGAGTCACGGGCACTTTTTGCCAGCGCGTCAATATAAGCGCTGTCATCGGCGTAATCACGAATAAAGGAGATGCCGGGAATACCGCGTTTACGCGCCAGGATGCGCGCGAGTTCATCCCACACCGCCGCCACCGTCGAACAGGAATATTGCGGATACAGGGGTAACACGACAATGTGTTCAACGCCACTTGCCAGCAGTTCGTCGACTGCGCTTTCAAGCGAAGGCGAGCCGTAGCTCATGCCCAACGCAACAGGCGTATTGGGCAGGCGTTGTGCCAGCGCCTGCTGTTGTGCCTTGCTGTAGACCATCAGCGGCGAACCCTCTTCCATCCAGATTGACTGGTATAGCTTTGCCACGCGTGGCGCACGCAGCGGCAGGATCACCCCACGCAGCAACGGCCACCACAGCAGGCGGGAAGTATCAACTACACGTTGATCGCTTAAAAACTGGCGCAGGTAGCGTTTAACAGCTTCAGGAGTGGGGGCATCGGGGGTGCCGAGGTTTGCCAGCAGGATACCGGTTTTCGTCTGACGCATTACCGCCTCTTATCGATTCAAATTGTTGATAATTGTAGCGGAAAAGTGATGAAGAAGAACTAATTGCTGCGAGAGGTAAGACGTGAATTTGCCTGATGGCGCTGCGCTTATCTGGCCTACAAAAAAATCATAGGCCGGATAAGGTGTTTACACCGCCATCCGGCATTGACTGCGCTAAAACTTAACCGAGGATTTTTTCCAGCGCTGCGCGCACGTCAGCAACAGCCTGAGTGCCATCAACTTTCGCGTATTTGGTGTTACCCGCCTGCGCTTCTTTAGAGTAGTAGCCGATCAGCGGCGCGGTCATCTGATGGTATTCCACCAGGCGCTTACGTACGGTCTCTTCCTGATCGTCTTTACGGGTGGTCAGCTCTTCGCCGGTTACGTCGTCTTTACCTTCAACCTTAGGCGGGTTGAATTTGATGTGGTAAACGCGGCCAGAAGCAGCATGTACGCGACGCCCCACGATACGGTCAACGATCAGCTCGTCAGGTACGTCGAACTCCAGAACGTAGTCCACGTTGATACCTGCTTCTTTCATGGCGTCAGCCTGCGGAATAGTACGCGGGAAGCCATCGAGCAGGAAACCATTACGGCAGTCTTCCTGAGCAATACGCTCTTTTACCAGCGCAATCACCAGCTCATCAGTCACCAGCTTACCGGCGTCCATGATGTCTTTCGCTTGTTTGCCCAGCTCGGAGCCAGATTTCACGGCGGCACGCAGCATATCACCGGTGGAGATTTGCGGAATACCATACTTCTCCATGATGAACTGAGCCTGAGTTCCTTTACCCGCGCCCGGAGCGCCAAGCAGAATGATACGCATTACGAAAATCCCCTTAAAGGTTGTCGATATTTTTTAAAAAGCGCTAAACGATACCACCATCACGCAATTGGCTCAAGGAAGACGCCCGACGCTGAAACGGTTAATGGAGGGAAAATTGAAAATAAGGAGTGAAATTACCGGATGGCGGTGTACACACCTTATCCGGCCTACGAGTAAAAGATATGGTAGGCCGGATACGCGTTAGCGCCATCCGGCATTAGATGATGGCTATCAGGATACCAGCAACTGGTTCATACGGCGGATGAACTGGTTCGGATCTTCCAGCGTGCCGCGTTCGGCGAACAGAGCCTGATCCAGCAGCAGTTCAATCCACTCTTTAAACTGCGTTTCGTCCTGGGTATCCGCCGTGCGTTTTACCAGCACGTGGTCCGGGTTAAGTTCAAAGATATATTTCACGTCCGGTACGGCCTGACCCGCAGCAGCGAACAGTTTCGCCATCTGGGTGCTCATTTCATCCGCATCGGTGGTGACGATGGCCGGCGTGTCGGTCAGACGGTGGGTCAGACGCACTTCTTTGACGCGATCGCCCAGCAGCGTTTTCACGCGTTCAACGAACGGCGTCAGCGCTTTTTCCGCTTCTTTCGCGCTCTCGTCCACTTCATCCGCCAGCTTATCGATGGACTCGTCGGCTTTCGCAACGGACTGGAACGGCTTGCCGTCGAACTCGGTCAGGTAGTTCATCATCCACTCATCGATGCGGTCAGAAAGCAGCAGCACTTCAATGCCTTTCTTACGCAGCAGTTCCAGGTGCGGGCTGCTCTTCGCCGCCGCATAGCTGTCTGCAGTGATGTAGTAGATTTTCTCCTGCCCTTCTTTCATGCGGGAGATATAGTCTTCCAGCGACACGGTCTGTGCGGAGGAGTCTGTGTGCGTAGACGCGAAGCGCATCAGCTTAGCGATAGTTTCCTGATTAGCGTGGTCTTCCGCCGGACCTTCTTTCAGCACCAGGCCGAACTGTTTCCAGAAGGTCTGGTATTTTTCGGCATCATCTTTCGCCAGTTTTTCCAGCATCTGCAACACGCGTTTGGTCAGCGCGCTGCGCAGGTTACGGGTGACGGTGCTGTCCTGCAGGATCTCACGGGAAACGTTCAGCGGTAGATCGTTGGAATCTATCAGGCCGCGCACAAAGCGCAGGTAGTTCGGCATAAACTGCTCGGCGTCGTCCATGATGAACACACGCTGAACGTACAGTTTCAGACCATGCTTGTGATCGCGGTTCCACATATCCCACGGCGCCTGCGACGGAATGTACAGCAGGCTGGTGTACTCCTGCTTACCTTCCACACGGTTGTGGCTCCAGGTCAGCGGGTCAGTGAAGTCGTGGGCAATATGCTTGTAGAATTCGTTGTACTCGTCATCTTTGATTTCCGACTTGTTACGCGTCCACAGCGCCTGCGCCTTGTTGATCTTTTCCCAGGAAACCACGGTCTCGCCGTCTTTCTCTTCGGATTTTTCGATCTCTACCGGCAGCGCGATATGGTCGGAATATTTGCTGATGATGGAACGTACGCGCCAGTCATCAAGGAACTCGTCTTCGCCTTCGCGCAGATGCAAAGTGATTTCGGTGCCGCGATCGTCTTTGGTGATGTCGGCAACGGTGTATTCACCTTCGCCCGCAGATTCCCAGAACACGCCGTTCTCAGGTTTGTCGCCCGCCGCGCGGGTACGTACGGTCACTTTATCGGCCACGATAAACGCCGAGTAGAAGCCAACCCCGAACTGACCGATCAACTGGCTGTCTTTCGCCTGATCGGAGCCCATGGATTCGAGGAAAGATTTGGTGCCGGATTTCGCAATGGTCCCCAGATGATCGATGACGTCATCACGGTTCATCCCCACGCCGTTATCAGCAATGGTCAACGTACGCTTATCTTTATCGAAGGAAACACGCACACGCAGTTCACCGTCCCCCTCGTACAGGTCCGGGTTAGACAGTGCGCGGAAACGCAGCTTGTCTGCCGCATCCGAGGCGTTAGAGATGAGCTCACGCAGGAAGATTTCTTTATTGGAATACAGAGAATGGATCATCAGATGCAGAAGCTGTTTTACTTCTGACTGAAAACCACGAGTTTCTTGTCCTTTCATGTAGATCTACCTCAACAATGCCATTTTCAATGGTAAAAACACGTTGAGGGTGAAATGGGGACAAGCGCGAAGGATTTCAAGCGGAAGCCGCCGTCGCGGCCTCCGTTTGTTCAGAATTTAATCTTGTGACGCCCGGCCAGAGAGTGCGACAGCGTGGTGCCGTCGACCATTTCCAGCTCGCCGCCGACCGGTACGCCATGGGCGATACGGCTGGCTTCAACGCCATACTGCATGCAAAGCTCAGCAATATAGTTGGCGGTCGCCTCTCCTTCGACCGTGGGATTGGTCGCGAGGATCAGTTCGTTGATTTGCTCAGACGCCAGTCGCTGTTCAAGGCGATCCAGCCCGATATCATCAGGGCCAATACCGTCCAGCGGTGACAGGTGCCCCATCAGCACGAAGTAACGTCCAGAAAATTGGCCGGTTTGCTCAATGGCATAGATGTCCGCCGGACTCTCCACCACACAGATCTGACCGTTTTCCTGGCGACGCGGGTTCGAACAGATATTACAGACATCCTGCTCTGTGAAGGTGCGGCAATCGGCACAGTGGCCGATTTCCGACATCGCCTTCGTTAACGCCTGCGCCAGACGCATCCCGCCGCTGCGATCGCGCTGAAGTAGCGTGAACGCCATGCGCTGCGCAGACTTCGGGCCAACGCCCGGCAGACAGCGCAGTGCTTCCATAAGCTGAGTTAACAGCGGGCTGGTTTGCATCAGAACGGCATCTTAAAGCCAGGCGGCAGCTGCATTCCGGAAGAAACAGAAGCCATCTTCTCTTTCTGCGTCTCTTCAATGCGACGCGCCGCGTCGTTGAATGCCGCAGCGACCAGGTCTTCCAGCATCTCTTTGTCGTCTTCCAGCAGGCTTGGATCGATCTCCACGCGACGGCAGTTGTGCGCGCCGTTGATGGTCACTTTTACCAGACCCGCGCCAGATTCGCCGGTCACTTCCAGCTTGGCGACTTCTTCCTGCATCTGCTGCATTTTTTCCTGCATCTGCTGGGCCTGTTTCATCAGGTTACCCAGACCGCCTTTACCAAACATAGGCTTCTCTCTCAATCACGTTAAGGGATGACGACCGTCCAACCATCAGGCTGACGATCAAATGGGGCGAATACTCTCTTCGTCCAGGTCTGCATCGAAAAAACGACGCAGCGTCTGAATGTTATTATCCGCAATAATCGACTCTCGCGCCTGCGCGAGTTTCTCTTCATAAATGGCCTGACGCCACTCCAGCGGCGTGCGCACCGCAGGATTATCATCTTCAACGATGGTCAATTCAACCGTTGACCCCGTTAAGGTACTCAATGCTTCGGCCAGTTTTTGCTGCGCGCCGCTGGAATTAAGATGCCGTTGCGAGGAACGCAGGTGCAGGCAAACCACGTTGCCATTCTCTTCTTTCCAGGCATTAAGCGCCACCTGCTCCACCAGTTTAGGCAGCGAAAGCTGGCTCACCTGAGCAGCCCAGGGGTCGCGCTCAATGGCTTCTGCCGCCAGTTTTGCCGCCAGTTCCGGCGTTTTTTCATGCTCAAGCGCTTTTTTCAACGCTTTCGGCGTGGCAATGGCTTCTTTAACTTCGGCTACGGGATTGGTCGTTTTCCAGCGATACGCTTCCTTCTTCGCCGGCGCTTTTTCCAGCGCAGAGACGGCCGGACGCGCCTGAACACGCTCCGACACCGAGGCCAGTCTTTCCAGCGCAGCATTATTCACCGGCCGCGCGCGGGAAGCGGCTGCCGGTTCACTCTTTTTTGGTTTGGTTGCTCCCTGAGCGCGTTGCAGTTGGCTGCGCGCCGCCAGCACCTGGCTGGTGGCCTCGGAGAGCGGCACATTCTGTTGCTGTTGCGCTGGCGCAGGCTGCTGAGGTACTTGCGTCGGGGTCATCACCGCAGTCGGCGCGACGGGGGCAAACGACTGGCGCGGGACTTCAGGCTCCGGCAGTGGCATGCGCGGATGAAAAGCCAGCGCACGCAGTAGCGTCATTTCGACGCCCATTCGCCTGTCCGGCGCATACGGCAGTTCTTTGCGCCCGATTAACAGGGTTTGGTAGTAAAGCTGTATGTCAGTTGGCGGAACGATTCGCGCCAGTTCGCGCATACGCTGTTCAATGGCGGCCATATCGCTGCCGAGCGCGGCGGGCGAAAGCTGTACCATAGCAATGCGATGCAGCAAAGCCGACATCTCAACCAGCAGCGCTTCCCATTCAATACCCCGCGCGGCGGCGTCGTTCACCAACGTCATAACGCGTTCGCCGTCAGCCGCGACAACCGCTTCAACAAGCGAGAGCGCCTGGTCATCGTCCAATGTGCCGAGCATGGTGCTCACCGCGTCGGTCGACACCTGACCATCACCGCTGGCGATCGCCTGATCGGTAAGACTCAGCGCATCGCGCAGGCTGCCGTCCGCGGCGCGAGCCAGCAGTTGCAACGCGCGTGGCTCATGGGCGATATGCTCTTGTTTGAGGATATGCTCAAGCTGATGGCGAATCTGTTCAACATCCAACGCTTTAAGATGGAATTGCAGACAGCGCGACAGGATAGTCACCGGTAACTTCTGCGGATCGGTGGTCGCCAGCAGGAATTTAACGTGTGCAGGCGGCTCTTCGAGCGTTTTCAGCAAGGCGTTAAAGCTGTGGCGCGATAACATGTGCACTTCGTCGATCAAATAGACCTTAAAGCGACCGCGCGCAGGCGCGTACTGGACGTTATCCAGCAGGTCGCGGGTGTCTTCGACTTTGGTGCGTGAGGCGGCGTCGATTTCAATCAGATCGACAAAACGCCCCTGCTCGATTTCACGGCAGTTATCGCACACGCCGCACGGCGTGGCGGTAATACCGGTTTCACAGTTTAGTCCCTTCGCCAGCAAACGGGCGATAGAGGTTTTCCCGACGCCACGGGTGCCGGAAAACAGATAAGCATGATGAATACGCCCTAACGACAAGCCGTTCGCCAGTGCCGTCAGCACATGTTCCTGGCCGACGACGTCAGCAAAGGTTTGTGGGCGCCATTTTCGGGCTAAGACCTGATAACTCATTGGCAGGCTCTGAAAGGCTGGAGGGTGGATTCACAGGAGGATAATGCTAACACAACCTCGCAGCGACGGCGAGGTTGTGTGTCTCGGTATCACTTCAGCCGAGATGAGATAGCTAAATTAGTGGCCCGGGAACGGAACCAGGCTATAACAGGTCAGCCCCTGTTTTTCCAGGCGCTGTTCGCCGCCCAGGTCAAACAGGTTAATGATAAAAGCAGCATCGGTCACTTCGCCACCCAGACGGCGGATCAGTTTCACGGTGGCTTCAATCGTGCCGCCGGTTGCCAGCAGGTCGTCCACAACCAGTACCTTATCGCCCGGTTTGATGGCATCAACGTGGATTTCCAGCTGATCGGTGCCGTATTCCAGCTCATAGCTCTCGGCGATCACTTCACGCGGAAGCTTGCGGGGTTTACGTACCGGAACAAAGCCGACGCCCAGACCCAATGCTACCGGCGCGCCAAACAGGAAGCCACGCGCTTCGGTGCCAACCACTTTAGTGATACCCGCATTTTTGTAGCGTTCAACCAGCAATTCAATGCTGAGGGCGTAGGCTTTCGGGTCTTCCAGTAAACTGGTGACATCGCGAAAAAGAATGCCCGGTTTTGGGTAGTCGTGGATGCTTTTGATGCTATTTTTGAGAAACTCAAGCTGCTGTGCAGTCGCGGTCATAAGTTTGTGCCTGATTAATTCGGTATTACTTCACGGCGCACTATACACTTCATCCTCGACGTGTCTTGAATGATTTTGTGTCTATATTAAGGGCCAGGGTTACATTTGCTTAACCTTTGACCACCTGCGCCTGTGCTCGAAAACGGTCGAATTTACTGGCTGTGAGCGACAATTGCAACAGCGATTATTGCGCTTTATTGCTTTTGTTGTTTTTCATCAATCACCGGGATCCGCCACATAAAAATCAGTAAACAGGCGAGAATAACCAGCAGCAGGCCGCGTACCCACATCATATTGACCAGCCACAGTGAAATACCAAACGTAATCAATATCAGCAAAATAGCGCGCGGCTTTGCGCCCGGCGGCATCGCGCGGTGTTTTTGCCAATGGCGCAGATACCCGCCGAACCACGAACGATACAGCAGCCAATCGTGAAAACGCGGCGATGAGCGGGCAAAACACCAGGCAGCCAACAGGATAAATGGCGTCGTGGGCAATAGCGGCAATACCACGCCCAGCGTTCCTAATACTACCGCTAGCCAGCCAATGATGATTAGAATAATGCGTTGCATAATATGAGTACTTAACACAGAGAATCGCTACTTTAGCATAACAGTTCTCATTTTCATCGGAGTGTTGTCGTGAAAACCGTCATGCTGCTACAGACGCTCGAAAACCAGCTTAACCGCCTGCGACAGCGTTGTGCCCCGTTGGCGCATCATACAACGCTTAGCGCCCGCTTTGACCGGCATCTGTTTCACACTCGCAGCACGTTGCTGCAGGCGTATCTGGATGAAGCAGAAGATAATCTCACGGCCCTACGCCGCGCGGTGGATCAGCAACAACTCCCCCAAATTAGCTGGCTTGCGGAACACCTTGCTTCACAGTTAGAGGCGATTTCACGCGAAACAGCCAGTTGGTCGCTCAGAGAGTGGGACTGCGCCTCTCCCGGCCTGGCGCGTTGGCAGCGCAAGCGGGTTCAACACCAGGAATTTGAACGCCGGCTGGTTGAAATGACGCGTGAACGCAAGGAGCGCCTGTCCCAGGCTACTGGTTTTGAAGAACAACAGAAATTGCATCGTGAAGTAGAAGCGTTCGAGGCGCGACTGACGCGCTGTCGCCATGCGCTGGCAAGAATAGAAGCTGTGCTGGCGCGTTTAACCCGTTAATACCCGGAGAATTTATGTCATTAGAGAACGCCCCGGACGAGGTCAAACTGGCCGTCGATTTGATTGTTTTACTTGAAGAAAATCAGCTTCCAGCACGCACAGTGCTACGCGCGCTGGAGATCGTTATGCGCGATTATGAAAATAAGCTTAAAAGTGCGGAAGGCGCCTCGCAAACTGATTGATTGCCCTCTGGTCTGCCATTGGCTTCGGTGTCAGAGTCGTCGCAACATCACGACGATAACGGACAGATCATGGAACGGCTCCCCACCACGCCGCACGATGCGGTCTTTCGGCAAATGCTGACGCAAAAAGAGGTCGCCCGAGATTTTTTGCAGATCCATCTGCCTCGAGCGTTTCTCAATATATGCGATATGGAAACATTAACGCTGGAATCAGGCAGCTTTATTGAGGACGATTTACGCACCTGCTATTCAGATATCCTCTACTCCCTGCAAACAACACATGGACCCGGCTACGTTTATGTGCTGATTGAGCATCAGAGTAAACCCGAAAAATTAATGGCCTTTCGCCTGATGCGCTACGCTGTTGCTGCTATGCAGCATCACCTTAACGCCGGGCATAAAACCTTACCTCTGGTGGTACCTGTACTGTTTTATCATGGTACAGAAAGCCCGTGGCCCTATACTCTCAACTGGCATCAGTTGTTTAGCGAGCCACAGCTTGCGAAAGCGCTTTATGGCAATGAATTTGCGCTGGTAGACCTGACCATTATGCCAGATAATCAGATCATGCAGCATCAACGGGTAGCGATGCTGGAACTCCTGCAAAAACATATTCGGCAACGCGATCTGAGCGAGTTATTGGATCAACTCATTACGCTCTTAACGCAGGATCGCCTGACAGAATATCAGCTCGACGTTTTGATTAATTACATGCTGAAAGCAGGAAATACCACGGAACCCGGCGTACTTGTCCGCCAACTGGCGCAGAGTGCGCCACAGTACAAGGAACAGCTGATGACAATTGCTGAATGGTTAGAAGAAAAAGGTAGAGCGGAAGGCATGCAGCAAGGGCTGGAAAAAGGTCGGCAGGCAGAAGCCCGTGATATCGCACAAAAAATGCTCGCCCGCGGCCTGGAACCGGATCTGATTACACACCTTACGGGCCTGACGCAGGAAGAACTGACAGCGCTGACTCACTAAATACAATCAGGGCGGCAAACTGGCCACCCTGATTGCAACTTAACCTACCGAAGGCGTCGGATCATCACCTTTGATGATGTCACGCTTAACTTCGGTCACGGTGTCCCCTTTCGCATTATGCAGGTGCACTTCGAGCTGGTTAAAGGCGATATCAATGTCATTTTCACGACACAAACGATCGACCGCACGGTTAAGTTCGTCAACCGTATGGCTACGATCGCGCAGTTCACGCACGTATAAACGCAGCTCATGATCCAAGGTGCTGGCGCCGAAGGCGGTAAAGAACACCGCTGGTTCCGGATCGTGCATCACTTTCGGGTGTTCCATCGCCGCCTGCAACAGCACTTTCTTCACTTTCTCCAGATCCGAACCGTAGGCCACGCCAATGCGGATCACCAGACGCGTAGTGGTATCGGAAAGCGACCAGTTGATCAAACGCTCCGTCACAAAGGCTTTGTTCGGGATGATCACCTCTTTGCGATCAAAGTCGGTAATAGTGGTGGCACGAATACGGATCTTGCTGACCGTTCCCGAGAATGTTCCGATAGTCACGGTATCGCCGATGCGTACCGGGCGCTCAAACAGAATAATCAGACCGGAAACAAAGTTACCGAAAATCTCCTGTAAACCAAAACCAAGACCAACCGACAAGGCTGCGGCCAGCCACTGTAGTTTATCCCACGAGACGCCGAGCGAACCGAAGACCGTCATCGCACCGATGGCGATGATCGCATAGTTAAGAATGGTGGTGATCGCATACGACGCTCCCTGGCGCATCTTCAGTCGCGAGAGCACCAGCACTTCCAATAGTCCGGGTAAGTTGCGGATCAGCGCCCATGCGACCATTGACGCAATAATCGCAAACAGCAGGCTGCCCATGGTGACGCTTTTCACCACTGCGGCCCCCGCTTCTGTAGCGTTATAATGCCAGAGCGTAATGCTGTCGAGGTAACTGAACACGGTGATCAGATCGGACCAAATTGCCCAGAACAGAACACCAAACAAGGCAACCATCACCAGCATGGTGATACGTAAGGTTTGCTGGTTAACCTGCTCCAGCGCAATGGTCGGTTCTTCTTGCGGTTCTGCGCCTTCTGCCCCTTCTTTCACCAGGTTCTGACGACGCGCTAACGCACGACGCCAGGCGATACGCCGCGCCGCCACGCTCAACCCGCGGAGCACCGTCTGATACAACAGGTTCCAGACAATAACCAGATAAACCGTTTCAATCCAGCGGCCCGACAAGCGCAGCGTGGTGTAGAAATACCCTGTCGCCGTCAGCACCATCAATGCAATCGGGATAATAGACAACACGGTAATGGTGACCAGACGCAGACCATGCGACTCTTTGTCACGCCAGCTTTCACGGCACATTGGCCATACCAGGAAGGCGATCAGCAACAGGTTGAGGAAAATAACGGACTGACCAAGCACATCATCCATCAGATTGAGCGGCGACAGTTCAGCAACAACTGACCAGAAGTTAAGCGGTAACAACGCCAGGCTAATACGCACAATCTGGCGACGCCAGTGGCTGGTTTGCTTTGCAGGCATGCCAAAATGGCGTATCGCCACACCATCTTTTTCCAGCACCTTCCAGCACAGACCAAATACCAGCCAGAAGACAGTCATCTTCTTACTGAACGCCCACAGCAGGTCGCTGATATTCAGCTGCATGGTAAGCAGAATCAGCCCCACGGCGAGGATAATCAGACACGCTGGCAGCGCTCTGATGAGATCGATCAGTATCGCTTTTGGCGTATTGAGCTGACTGTCATTACGCAGGTTGCCTACCGCGGCGGCTAATTTCGCCTGATATTCTTTCAGCCATTTCAAACGCCAGCGGATTAACCCGGCAATGAGCAGCAGCGGCAACCCTGCCAGGAAGGCAATAAATACCGCCGGCCAGGCTTTTTCCCAGTTCACGGTGATTTTCATCGACTTAAACTGGTCTTTAAGCGTTTGCGGGAAGGCTTTGATCCAGTCCCAGTCCATTGGACGGTTACTGTTAACCCAAAAAATTTGCTGGGTGAGGATCCCTTTCAGGTTTTTCGACACGCTCATCAACTGCTGCTGGTTGATTTGCAAGTTAATCGCCATCATCAACTGGTTGCCCAGTTGCTTATTCAGCTGATCCAACAGCTCCCGGCGCATATCCACGACCTGCAGCAGGGCATCATGGACTTCACCGTTGACTTCGTTGCTGTGCCCTTCTTCCAGTTTGGCGACAAACGCATCATTCTGGAACAGGGCGTCACGCTGCTGGTTGACCTCAAATTGTTCCAGACGCAAATCGGCAATCCGGTTGGTCATATCAGCAAGCTCATCTGCCGACGGCAGCGTTTGTTGCTGCTGGTACAGAATACGTGACAACAACAGACTGCCTTTCAGGACGGCGATCTGTTCTTTAATATTGCGTTCGGATTGCAGCGCGCGATCGAGCCAGTTTTTAACCTTAATATTTTGCTGCATCAGGTTATTGCCGTTTTCGGTCGCGGCGATCAGACGCTGGCTAAGCTGATGGTTGACGTCCAGTTCCTGCTTCACTAACGGATTAGACTGAATACGCTCAGCTTCGTCAGGCGATACCGCTTCCTGCGCCGTCTTTTCGGTTAACGTCAGCCGTTTGCTGTTTACAGCCTCTTGCAGGAGCTGGAGCTGATGCTCAAGACGATTGCTGTTTGCCGTCACGTAATCGCGTTGTTTTTGCAAGGTGTCCTGCAAAATCGTATTGCCTTCAAGGCTTTTACGCTGTTGGTCGATCTGCGCGTTCAGTAGCGCCTGCTGCGCCTGCAGTAGCACCTGCTGGCTGGGGCGCAACGCCGCCTCCCCCACATTATTACCATCGAGCCGATTGCGGATTTGCTGCATTTGCTGCGACGCGGTGTACATCGCATTTTGCACGCGCTCTGGCTGAGTCTGCAGCGATACCAGTTGGCTGTTATAAGCGGCCAAATCATTTTGCGCGCTTTGCAGGTCATCCAATACCTGCGCCACGCGCGACTCCAGTTGACGTAAGGAGAGCGTACTCAGCGTTTTTCGCGTTTCATCGTCATTATCAACATCACTGAGCGAATTTAGCGCATCTGTCGCCTGACGCATTTTCTCCGGCGCCTCGGCAACTTTCTGCCGAAGCTGTACGGTCTCATCTTTCACGCGATCGATTTTATCCAGCGTGGCGATGGTATCGGTCAGATCCTGCTGAACCAGCTTATCCTGCGCGGAGAGATCTTTTTGTTTATTCAGCGCGTCCAGTTGGCTCTGAATATCCGCTTTCGTCGGCAGATCCCCACTCTGTTGCGCCCGTGCAAATGCTGACGACTGGCAAGAAAGCAATAGAATGAAGAAAAGAAAGGTAATAGCAATAAGATGCTGTGAACGTTTATAGAGCTGCAACATAGTCATGAGAATGAACGTTTCTGAACCGGAAAAGTGACCGGAAATAGTCAAGCGGCAAGAATATCACGGCTGTGAGCGGCAGAATAGCAGCAGGCAAAACGACCAGGATAATTCCTGGTTCAGACCGCAAAAGTTAGCAGGATTTCGCCACGTTAACCCGCAGGCTTGGGCAGAGAAGACACATCTCCAGCAGTACTGCGACGTATTCACGCGCGTCTTTTTTCAGATCAAAAGATTCAGGGGCAAATAACCAGTTCTCTATAATTCCCGTAACATAGCTACGCAACAGCACCGCCACGCGACGCGTGTTCAGATTTTCCGGCAGCATGTTGGCATTCATGCACTGCCGCAATGTTTGTTCGATACGGTCGTAATTTTCAATACACAGACTGCGTTGAGCCAACTGAACAGAGGCCATTTCCCCGACAAATTCGCATTTGTGGAATATAATTTCCAGCAACAAACGTCGACGTTCTTCTGTCACGGTAGCTTCAAGAACGTAAATTAAAATTTCTCTTAATACTGATAGTGGATCGTCGGGGAATTTTGCTTGATACTCAGTCTCTAACTCATCAATGTTAGGTTTTGCTAGCTCCCAAATTTCACTGAATAAATCCGATTTGTTTTTGAAATGCCAATAGATTGCGCCGCGCGTGACACCAGCGGCTTTTGCGATCTCCGCAAGCGAGGTGGATGATACCCCTTGTTGCGAAAACAAACGCAGAGCAACATCGAGAATGTGCTGTCGTGTTTCCTGTGCTTGTTGTTTGGTTTTTCGTGCCATAGGTCAGTGAATTTACAGGCGTTAGATTTACATACATTTGTGAATGTATGTACCATAGCACGACGATAATATAAACGCAGCAATGGGTTTATGGGCTTTAAGCCATTGATCAATTTGAAATCGGACACTCGAGGTTTACATATGAACAAAAACAGAGGGTTAACGCCTCTGGCAGTCGTTCTGATGCTCTCAGGCAGCTTAGCGCTAACAGGATGTGACGACAAACAGGCCCAACAAGGGGGCCAGCAGATGCCAGAGGTTGGAGTTGTTACGCTCAAAACTGAACCTCTACAGATAACAACCGAACTCCCGGGTCGCACCAGTGCGTATCGCATTGCTGAAGTTCGTCCTCAGGTTAGCGGTATTATCCTGAAGCGTAATTTCACGGAAGGTGGTGACATCGAAGCGGGTGTATCTCTCTATCAGATTGATCCTGCGACTTACCAGGCCGCTTATGAGAGCGCAAAAGGCGATCTGGCCAAAGCACAAGCCGCAGCAAATATCGCTCAACTGACGGTCAAACGTTATCAGAAACTGTTGGGTACTAAGTACATCAGTCAACAGGATTACGATAGCGCGCTGGCAGACGCACAGCAGGCGAACGCCGCCGTTGTCGCCGCGAAAGCCGCAGTAGAAACTGCACGCATCAATCTGGCCTATACCAAAGTGACGTCGCCGATCAGCGGCCGCATTGGTAAGTCATCCGTTACGGAAGGCGCTCTGGTGCAAAACGGTCAGGCGACCGCACTGGCTACCGTTCAGCAATTGGACCCTATCTATGTAGACGTGACGCAGTCAAGTAACGACTTCCTGCGCCTGAAACAAGAGTTGGCCAACGGCACGCTGAAGCAAGAGAACGGTAAAGCGAAAGTCGAGCTGGTGACCAATGACGGCATCAAGTTCCCGCAGGCCGGTACGCTGGAATTTTCCGATGTTACGGTAGATCAAACCACCGGTTCGATTACGTTACGCGCCATCTTCCCTAACCCGGATCACACCTTACTACCGGGAATGTTCGTCCGTGCTCGTCTGGAAGAAGGGACTAACCCAACTGCATTACTGGTTCCGCAGCAAGGCGTTACCCGCACACCGCGTGGCGATGCCAGTGCCTTGGTTATCGGTGCAGATAACAAAGTTGAAATGCGTCAAATTGTCGCCGCACAAGCGATTGGCGATAAATGGTTAGTCACTGATGGACTTAAGCCGGGCGACCGCGTGATTGTCACTGGGTTGCAAAAAGTACGTCCTGGCGCGCAGGTAAAAGCCCAGGAGATTACCGCGGATAACAACCAGCAAGCCGCAAGCGGTAGCCAGCCTGAACAGTCCAAGTCTTAACTTAAACAGGAGCCGTTAAGACATGCCTAATTTCTTTATCGATCGCCCAATATTTGCGTGGGTGATCGCCATTATCATCATGTTGGCAGGGGGGCTCGCGATCCTCAAATTGCCGGTAGCGCAATATCCGACTATTGCACCGCCAGCAGTGACGATCTCCGCGACCTACCCTGGCGCTGATGCCAAAACAGTACAGGATACTGTTACGCAGGTTATCGAACAGAATATGAACGGTATCGATAACCTGATGTACATGTCCTCAAACAGTGACTCCACGGGTACCGTGCAGATCACCCTAACCTTCCAGTCTGGTACTGATGCGGACATCGCGCAGGTACAGGTGCAGAACAAACTGCAGTTGGCTATGCCGTTACTGCCGCAGGAAGTACAGCAGCAAGGGGTTAGCGTTGAGAAGTCATCCAGCAGCTTCCTGATGGTCGTCGGTGTTATCAACACCAATGGCACCATGACGCAGGAGGATATTTCCGACTACGTTGGCGCCAACATGAAGGATGCCATTAGCCGTACTTCAGGCGTGGGCGATGTTCAGCTGTTCGGTTCGCAGTACGCAATGCGTATCTGGATGGATCCGAACAAACTGAACAATTTCCAGCTGACGCCGGTTGATGTCATCAACGCAATCAAAGCGCAAAACGCCCAGGTTGCAGCCGGTCAGTTAGGTGGTACGCCGCCGGTGAAAGGCCAGCAGCTTAACGCGTCGATCATCGCGCAGACCCGTCTGACCTCCGCCGATGAGTTCAGCAAAATTCTGCTGAAAGTGAATCAGGATGGTTCCCAGGTTCGTTTACGTGACGTGGCGAAAGTGGAGCTGGGCGGCGAGAACTACGACATCATTGCGAAGTTCAACGGTAAACCAGCATCCGGTCTGGGTATCAAGCTGGCGACAGGCGCTAACGCCCTGGACACGGCAAACGCTATCCGCGATGAACTGAAGAAGATGGAACCGTTCTTCCCGTCAGGTCTGAAGATCGTTTACCCGTATGACACCACGCCGTTCGTGAAAATCTCTATTCACGAAGTGGTGAAAACGCTGGCGGAAGCAATCATCCTCGTGTTCCTGGTCATGTATCTGTTCCTGCAGAACTTCCGCGCGACGTTGATTCCGACTATCGCTGTGCCGGTGGTGCTGTTGGGTACGTTTGCCGTCCTTGCGATTTTCGGCTTCTCGATAAACACCCTGACGATGTTCGGGATGGTGCTCGCCATCGGCCTGTTGGTGGATGACGCCATCGTGGTGGTCGAGAACGTTGAACGTGTTATGGCGGAAGAAGGACTACCGCCGAAGGAAGCAACACGTAAATCAATGGGCCAGATTCAGGGCGCGCTGGTGGGTATCGCAATGGTGCTGTCAGCGGTATTTATCCCGATGGCATTCTTCGGGGGTTCTACCGGTGCAATTTACCGTCAGTTCTCCATCACCATTGTTTCCGCGATGGCGTTGTCAGTACTGGTGGCATTGATTCTGACCCCTGCCCTGTGTGCAACCATGCTCAAACCGATTGCTAAAGGCGATCACGGAGAAGGTAAAAAAGGCTTCTTCGGCTGGTTTAACCGCATGTTCGATAAGAGCACGCACCATTACACCGACAGCGTGGGCGGTATTCTGCGCAGCACCGGTCGTTATCTGGCGCTGTATTTGATCATCGTCGTGGGCATGGCCTATCTGTTCGTTCGTCTGCCAAGTTCGTTCCTGCCAGATGAAGACCAGGGGGTATTCCTGTCAATGGCTCAGCTGCCAGCGGGTGCAACGCAAGAGCGTACCCAGAAGGTGCTGGATGAAATGACGGATTACTATCTGACGAAAGAAAAAGCGAACGTTGAATCGGTATTTGCCGTTAACGGCTTCGGTTTTGCGGGTCGTGGTCAGAACACCGGTATCGCGTTCGTCTCACTGAAAGACTGGAGCGAACGTCCAGGTAAAGAGAATAAAGTTGAGGCGATTACCGAGCGTGCGATGGGCGCATTCTCGCAGATTAAAGATGCAATGGTCTTTGCCTTCAACCTGCCAGCGATTGTGGAGTTAGGTACCGCCACTGGTTTTGACTTCCAGTTGATTGACCAGGCTGGTTTGGGCCATGAAAAACTGACCCAGGCGCGTAACCAACTGTTTGGTGAAGTTGCGAAACATCCTGATCTGTTAGTCGGCGTACGTCCTAACGGTCTGGAAGATACGCCGCAGTTCAAGATCGATATCGATCAGGAAAAAGCGCAGGCGCTGGGTGTTTCCATTAGTGATATTAATACAACGCTGGGTGCCGCATGGGGCGGAAGCTACGTGAATGACTTCATCGACCGTGGTCGTGTGAAGAAAGTTTACGTCATGTCTGAAGCGAAATACCGTATGTTGCCGGAAGATATTGGCAACTGGTACGTGCGCGGCAGCGATGGACAGATGGTCCCATTCTCCGCCTTCTCTACCTCACGCTGGGAATACGGTTCACCGCGTCTGGAACGCTATAACGGTCTGCCTTCCATGGAGATCTTAGGCCAGGCCGCACCGGGTAAAAGTACCGGTGAAGCGATGGCGATGATGGAGCAACTGGCCAGCAAACTGCCATCCGGTATCGGTTATGACTGGACGGGTATGTCCTACCAGGAACGACTGTCCGGTAACCAGGCCCCTGCCCTGTATGCCATTTCACTGATCGTCGTCTTCCTGTGTCTGGCGGCATTGTACGAGAGCTGGTCAATTCCATTCTCCGTTATGCTGGTAGTACCGTTGGGGGTTATCGGCGCATTGCTGGCGGCGACATTCCGCGGTCTGACCAACGACGTATACTTCCAGGTAGGCCTGCTCACAACCATTGGGTTGTCGGCGAAGAACGCAATACTTATCGTCGAATTCGCCAAAGATCTGATGGATAAAGAAGGCAAAGGTCTGATAGAGGCGACGCTGGACGCGGTCCGCATGCGTTTACGTCCAATCCTCATGACGTCATTGGCCTTTATTCTGGGCGTAATGCCGCTGGTAATCAGCTCCGGCGCAGGTTCCGGCGCGCAGAACGCCGTTGGTACTGGCGTAATGGGCGGGATGGTGACGGCAACCGTGTTGGCTATCTTCTTTGTTCCGGTGTTCTTTGTGGTGGTACGCCGCCGCTTTAGCCGCAAAAATGAAGATATTGAGCATAGCCACTCAGTCGATCATCATTGATACCTCTCTAAAGATAAGGCCGCGCAAGCGGCCTTTTTTCTGGAAAAATCATAAAATCCACTTATTGAAATTCGGTTTATTTTCTCCGGCTTAAATAAGCGATATAATCCCTGTAGCCTTAAAGGCTATTCTTAAAAAGTGTTGAGAGTTC
Source organism: Citrobacter sp. wls717 (assembly GCF_005280955.1). NCBI lineage: Bacteria > Pseudomonadati > Pseudomonadota > Gammaproteobacteria > Enterobacterales > Enterobacteriaceae > Citrobacter > Citrobacter sp. wls717. Next base: position 309,476 of record NZ_SZWW01000007.1, on the reverse strand, counting down.
TTATTTACCTTAATAAATATTAAGATTATTCCTGGTTATCGCGCCGTCCTGGCGGTTGTTGCCTGTCGTTGCGATAGCTAATGAAGATAACCCGATGATTGCCCGAAGAATAAAGAAATTGTCCGATTTCAAATAACTGTACTTATCTGTTAAAATGTAAAAATGACGCCACGTCATAATTTTGCATAATTGTAATTTTTCGTGATATGACGATGAAATCTTTTTTAGACTAGATTATAGTTAAATCATCAGGAGTCGCGGGCAAGTTCCAGGTAGTTTGTTGTATCCATCCCGAAGGTGTTCGGTTAGTTTAAGCCACGAAGAAGGGGATGCGTTATGGATGAATACTCACCCAAAAGACATGATATCGCGCAGCTTAAATTTCTCTGCGAAACTCTGTATCATGACTGTCTTGCAAACCTTGAACAAAGTAACCATGGCTGGGTTAACGACCCTACCTCTGCAACCAGCTTGCAGCTCAATGAACTGATAGAGCATATTGCAACCTTCGCACTTAATTATAAAATTAAGTACAATGAGGACAATAAGCTGATTGCGCAGATAGATGAATACCTGGATGACACTTTTATGTTGTTCAGCAGTTATGGTATTAATACGCAGGATCTGCAGAAATGGCGGAAATCAGGTAATCGACTGTTTCGCTGTTTTGTCAATGCCACCAGGGCTAATCCTGTTAGTTTGTCTTGTTAAAAATTATTACAATCATAGGTAAGAGTTATGTCTGATAAACCATTAACTAAAACAGATTATTTGATGCGCCTGCGACGCTGCCAGACAATTGACACGCTTGAGCGCGTTATTGAAAAAAATAAATATGAATTGTCCGACAACGAACTGGCTGTATTTTACTCAGCAGCGGATCACCGTCTTGCTGAATTGACCATGAATAAGCTCTACGACAAGATTCCAACTTCCGTTTGGAAATTCATTCGCTAATTGCTCTCGAGGTTAAGTCAGGTATAGCGGGACATTTGTTTGTCTGACTGACCATTTTCGTATTTACAATGGTTATTTAATTCAAATCACGTGATTACGATCACAGCGAACCAACGGGAACGTTCCCTTTGCTTGCATTGCGTTTTACTGTGCTGAAATGATCATCAGGACACAGGGAATTCGTAATGAGTAAAGAAAAGCAAAAAATGATCGCCGGCGAACGCTATCGCCCGGCAGATGAAACGTTGCGCAAGGACCGACTACGCGCTCGTCAGTTGACTCACCGCTACAATCTCACCTCGCCAGAGGCAAAAAGTGAGCGTCAGGCCATCCTGCATGATCTGCTGGGTCAAAGCGAAGGTGCATATATTGAACCCTCTTTCCGTTGTGATTACGGTTATAACATCTATCTCGGTAAAGAATTTTACGCTAACTTCGACTGCATCATGCTTGATGTCTGTCCAATCCATATTGGCGACAACTGCATGCTGGCACCCGGCGTCCATATCTATACCGCGACACACCCTCTGGATGCGACCGAACGCAACAGTGGCCTGGAGTTCGGAAAGCCCGTGACTATCGGCAACAATGTCTGGATAGGTGGCCGCGCAGTGATAAATCCCGGCGTCACGCTCGGTGATAATGTCGTTGTAGCCTCTGGCGCGGTGGTGACGAAAAGCGTTCCGGCAAACAGCGTAGTCGGCGGTAATCCCGCGAGGATCATCAAAACGCTGTGATCTAAAATGTAACTGTTATGCTAAATTGCGGTTAATCTGTTACTACCTTCAGGTGGTATCCCCTTTTAAAATAGGGCGATCGCTCCTGAATTTTGCAGATATCACGAAGGCAAGAGATGACAGAAATACAGCGCCTGCTTACCGAAACAATCGATGACTTAAATATTCGCGAGAAGCGCGACAACAAACCGCGCTTTAGCATCAGTTTTATTCGCAAACATCCGGGGCTGTTTATCGGTATGTATGTGGCATGGTTTGCCACGCTGGCGGTAATGCTACAGTCAGAAACGCTGGTCGATTCGGTATGGCTGCTGGTAGTACTGTTTGTCATACTTAACGGCTTTTTCTTTTTCGACGTGGCGCCGCGTTATCGCTATGAAGACATCGACGTCCTGGATTTCAGAGTTTGTTATAACGGTGAATGGTACAACACGCGTTTTGTTCCCTCCTCACTCATCGACTCTATTTTGCACTCCCCTTCCGTTGATAGCGAGCATAAAACACAACTGCAAAAGATGATTTCACGTAAAGGCGAACTCTCGTTCTACGATGTGTTTACGCTCACCCGCCCGCAGGCCAGCCAGTAATTTCGCCTCTGACATAAAAAAGTGCGTCCCTGTAAAGGAAACGCACTTTAGTCCCTGAATGCCGGCAAAGAAATTAACGTCTTTTTTTACGGCCCTGTACCGCTTTAAATCGCGGATTTGTTTTACAGATAACATACAAACGCCCTTTGCGTTTCACTATCTGGCAGTCAGGGTGCCGCTGTTTTGCGCTACGAAGCGAATTGAGTACCTGCATTTTAACCTCGCTTAGCGCCAATAAAATGACCAAAACGTTTCTGGAAGCGGGCTGCGCTACCTTCGTTGTCAAAGGTCTTTTGTTTTCCGGTGTAATACGGATGTGACTTAGAAGAGATATCAAGGGTCACATACGGGTACGTTTTCCCCTCGAACTCAATCTCACGTTCGGTTTTGATGGTCGAACCGACCTTAAAGTATTCATTGGCACTGGTATCGTGAAACACCACGGTACGATAAAAAGGATGGATATCCGGTTTCATGGTAACCTCAAATTGTTACGTTATAACATAATCATTAAAGTACACCACTCTTATTTAAATCACAACCTGATTTACGCGACGGGCAAACAAACGGGGTGATAAGTGGCCCTAAATATATGATGCCAATCGAATAGCTTTTTCGGCTTTCGGATATACTTTCCTTACGCTGTGTTAATAAGGATATCATTGTGACAACACGACATCTGATAAGCCTGGTGACAGGGGTGCTGTTTCTTTCTATCCTCGCCCCCGTAGGTTTAAGCTTGTGGCTGGCACATCGTCAGGTCGAAACAAAGTTTATTGATGAACTCGATATGTTCTCCACACGAGTCGCATTGCGCACAGAACGCGTCGGCGAGCAGGCCAGGAAAGCATTACGCCACATAGAGTCCTTTCAGGGAGTGCCTTGTAGTGATGAGCATCTGCTGGAAATGCGTCGCTTGTCATATAGCTATCGCTATATTCAGGAAGTGCTGTATCTCAAAGACAATGTTCCACAATGTTCATCTCTGGAAAAAAACAGCCAGGCTGCCGCATTTCCACCAGCAATGAAAGTCACGCCGGATGGATATCGCGCATGGCTTACTACGCAAAATGATTTGGGCATCAAGCGTTTTATGGCAGCTTTAGGTAGCGAGCATTATGTCGTGATGGTCGATCCGGGTTCCTTTATTGATGTCATCCCGTTTGGCTCATGGCCAATCGAAGTCACTATCATTGGCACCGCGCGCAACGTGGTGGTTGCCAGTAGCGCCGCGCTGCCATCGGACGTTTTGCAGCATGTAAAACAAGAACATTCGATCACTCATTTTCAGAAAGATAGCAATATTTTTAATGCCCGCCCCTTTCCTGAACTGGGCATCACGATCGTCACCTGGGCATCTACCCTACCATTACAAAAAACCTGGCACCGACAAGCCCTGATCTGGCTCCCGGCCGGGATTATCATCGGCCTGCTTACCGCCGCCTTTATTCTGCGCATTTTGCGTCGCTTACAGTCCCCCCATCACCAGTTGCAGGATGCTATCCAGCATCGGGATATCAAGGTCCATTACCAGCCCATTATCTCGCTCACAACGGGAAAAGTGGTCGGGGCAGAAGCACTGGCCCGTTGGCAGCAGGCCGATGGGAGCTATCTGTCGCCTGAAATTTTTGTCGCGATGGCGCAGGAGACCGGACTGACAAAACCCCTCACGCGTTTGATAATTGAAAGCGTATTTGACGATTTAGGAAAATGGCTGCGCCAACACCCGGATCAGCATATCTCCATTAATCTTGAGTCAGCCGATCTGGCTTCTGAAACGCTTCCCGCGCTGTTAGGCCAGAAGGTAAAGCACTGGCAGCTTAAGCCAGCGCAAATCGCGCTGGAACTGACCGAACGCGAGTTTGCCGATCCGAAAAACAGCGCGCCGTTTATTGCTAAATATCGTCAGGCGGGACATTCAATATACATCGATGATTTTGGAACCGGCTATTCCAGCCTGAGCTATTTACAGGATCTGGATGTGGACATCCTGAAGATCGATAAATCCTTTGTTGATGCCCTGGAGTACAACAACGTGACGCCGCATATCATTGAGATTGCCAAGACGCTGAAGCTGGAAATGGTGGCAGAAGGTATCGAAACTGAAAATCAGGCAGCCTGGCTACGCCAACATGGCGTGCAGTACGGTCAGGGCTGGCTTTACAGTAAAGCACTGCCAAAAGCGGAATTTATTCTGTGGGCTGAAAAACGGCTGTGACATGGCTGTTGATGTTGAGATGGCTGGCGGCACGCCGCACAGCCAGTCACATCACTCGTCCATAATGGGCGCAAATCCGCCGTAGATCATTCGTTTGCCATCAAATGGCATAGACTCACCGAATTCCTTCATACGGGGATCGGACATCATCTTCTGATTCGCCGCATCGCGGACCTCTTTGGAAGGGTATTCAATCCAACTGAATACCACCTCTTCATGATCCTGCGCTTTCACTGCCATGCGAAAATCAGTTAATTTGCCGTCAGGGACATCATCTGCCCAGCACTCCACCACGCGTAATGCGCCGAACTCCTTGAAAAGCGGAGCTGCTTTCGCCGCCATCGCAATGTACGCCTCCTTGTTTTCAGCGGGTACGGCAACGACAAAACCATCAACATACTTCATGAGAAAAACCTCCGAAGTGTACTGCGCGGCAAGCCGATTCTGGCCGCGTCAGTCGAGGTTAAGTTTAGTCGCCAGCAGGCGATCGTGCCCCAGGTTCACTCCTGACTCGGATACGCGACTGTGGCTGGTGGCGAAACCACGGCAGGCAAATCTGAATTAACGGCCCAATAGCCAGCGCATACAATACCGTGCCAACCCCCACGGTTCCTCCCAGCAGCCAACCAATAAGCAACACTGACACTTCAATCGTGGTGCGAATGCGTCGTACTGGCCAGCCGGTACGTGCGTGAATACCGGTCATCAGGCCGTCCCGTGGACCCGCGCCAAAACCAGCGCCAATGTATAAACTGGTGGCTAATGCATTCAGGATCACCGCGGTCACCAGCAGGACGCTGCGCGCCGGCAGGGATTCGAATCCCGGGATCACCACCAGCGCGGCATCTGCCGCCAGCCCAATCATAATAACATTGCTCAGGGTGCCAAATCCGGGACGCTGGCGTAGCGGTATCCACGCCAGCAGCACCAACACGCCTACGACAATGATCACCACGCCGATATTCATCGACAGTAAATTGGCCACCCCCAGATGAAACACGTTCCACGGATCGGCCCCTAAATCGGCGCGAACAAACATGGCCGTCGACACACCGTACAGCGCCAGACCGATATACAGCTGAAGTAAACGACGCAGCATGCTTTTTCCCCTCTCACTCTCAGATAGCTTTCATCTTCCCCGCAATTGGCACTATGATTAACGTCCAGTTTTCAAAAAGTGGACTGCTATGTCATCTCGCCGTTATGGAAGTCAGTCTTTGCAGCGCCTGCTCGGCCACTGGCAGGAAAGCCCCTCGCGAACGCCCCTCTGGCGACAGCTGGCAGAAGCGCTACGTCTATTGATTCTCGATGGTCGGCTGGCGCTGGATAGCCGTTTGCCCGGCGAGCGTGAACTCGCTGCCGTTCTGGAGGTGAGCCGAACCACCGTCGCCAGCGCGATGGCGCAACTGCGTGAAGAAGGCTATCTGGAGAGCCGTCATGGGAGCGGTTCGCGGGTGATTCTGCCGGAACACATTCGCCATGTGCCAACGCGAACCAGCACTGGCACAGCGCTTGATTTGTCCACGGCAGCGCTCAGTGCCGGTCCCGAAATTCATCAGGCTTATCAGCAAGCGTTGTTCGCGATGCCGCAGCATCTGCTGAGTTCCGGGTATCTGCCGCAGGGGCTGCCAGCTTTGCGTGAATCCATCGCCCGGCATTATTGCGAGCGCGGACTCCCAACGCAGCCCGATGAAATAATGGTGGTGAATGGTGCGGTCAGCGGTCTGGCGCTCATCCTGCGTTTGCTGACAGGTCCTGGCGATCGCGTCGTCGTTGATCACCCCACGTATCCACTGGCGATTGCCGCTATTCAGGGCGCATCCTGTCGACCCGTTGGCGTGTCGCTACCCGGGCAGGGTTGGGATACGGCGGGTCTGGTCGCCACTATCGCGCAAACGGCGCCCAGAATGGCCTACCTGATGCCGGACTTTCACAACCCGACCGGGCGTTGTATGGACGCCGCAACCCGCCAGGTCGTGGCGGATATTGCCGAAAGAACACGTACGACGTTGGTCGTCGATGAGACGATGGTGAACCTGTGGTACGACGCCCCGCCACCACCGCCGCTTGCCGCGTTCAATCGCGATGCCCCAATCATTTTACTGGGTTCGGCAGGGAAAAGCTTTTGGGGAGGATTACGTTTGGGTTGGATTCGGGCTTCGTCACGAACAATTGCCGCCCTGGTACAAACCCGCGACACTTTCGATTTGGGCTCTCCGGTACTTGAACAACTCGCCACCCGTTGGTTGTTGGATAACGCCGGGCGCTTTCTGCCTGACAGAAGACGCTTGCTGGCATCGCAGCGCGACCTGTGCTCCAGCCTGATGCATACACATTTCCCGGAATGGCAGTTTACCCAACCACAAGGAGGACTCTCTTTCTGGGTCGAACTACCCGATACGCTGGCGACGCTCTTTGCTGCGCGCGCCGAAAGCGCGGGAATTCAGTTAGGAACCGGTACGCGCTTCGGCCTCGATGGCGCATTCGATCGTTTTTTGCGCATGCCCTTCACATTGCCGGATGATACAGCACGCGCCGCCTTCAGGGTGTTGCAACCCATTTGGGATAACCTGCGTTTGCAGGCCAGCAGCGGAAAAATGCGCAAAATAATTTAAGCGACGGGCCAAAGGACCCGCTTTTGTATGTTGTGACGGACAACAACGTCCCGGCACAATTACAACTGCGGAGGAACCAGAAAACCTTTCAGGGAAATCACAAAATTCTCACCGTCCTTCTTAATTTTTGCCCCGGCATCACACCAGTCGGAAGCAATACGGAAGAACTCATCGCTGCCGACATTCCAGCTCAGGCGAACATGTTTCACATAGCCAGATCGCAGCAATTCACAGGCTTCGCTGTAATTACAGGCGGTTGAGAACGATTGTTGTTTCATTTTTTCTTCTTCAGTAATCTGCGCAATGCTTTGATTTCTTTAGGAGTCAGTGCATCAACGACGGATTCTTCCGTATGCTGGCTGTCGATATCCTCAGCGGAGACTCCCGCCTCTTCAACGGCGGAAAAGGCGATCAGCAGCAGCTTTTCCGTCGCGACACTTAGATTTTCATTATGCACTTCTGCGTAATGACGAAGTTTTTCTTTCAGCGCTTCATCAATTTTGACATTCAGTACAGCAGTCGACATTGTAAAAAGTCCTTGTGATCGGCGACGGTAAAAGCGTCAAACAACATCCCCGAAACACATTGACAGCATTTGATGACAATAAAATGACAATACAGTGACAAAGAAAAAGAAGATAAGCAGAAGGAAATTGCCGGACGGCAGAATTGGGTGGGGGCCCTGCCAGCTACATCCCGGCACACACGTCATCTGCCTTGGCTGCTTCCTTCCGGACCTGACCTGGTAAACAGAGTAGTGTTGCGGGAGAACCAACAGAGCCCCCATTGAGAGCGTTGTTAACCAACGCGCAGGCGCATTATCACTGGTGTACCCTGTAAATGCAACCCATCCAGCATCGGATGCTGTTTTCTTGCGCAATGCGGCTTCACTCACTCGCCATTCAGGATTATGCTGAAGGATTAGCGCAGGAATAAATGATGGATATACAAGACACTTTCCCCCAACGCGTCTGGCAAATCGTCGCGTCAATCCCCGAAGGATTCGTCACCACCTATGGCGATGTCGCCAGACTTGCCGGATCGCCGCGCGCTGCGCGCCAGGTGGGCGGCGTACTTAAGCGTCTCCCCGAAGGTAGTTCCCTGCCCTGGCACCGGGTCGTCAATCGCCACGGCGCTATTTCATTGACGGGCCCCGATCTGCAACGACAACGTCAGGCGTTGCTGGCAGAAGGGATTGTCGTTTCCGGCAGCGGGCAAATCGATTTACAGCGCTATCGCTGGGTGTACTAACCCTCTCCTCATGGAGAGGGTTCGACTGCTTTAGTACTGCGTGGGAGCAGGAACGGCTGAAGACGGAGTCACCTGGGTTGGTGAAGTCGAAGGCACCGTGGTGGTTGCGCCGCCAGCATTAAGCGGGACTGCGGTCTGCTGCACGGGAACCAACGTCAGGTCGGCTTTCGTCCCGCCCTGATTGATAACCGTCTGAACGGTATCGGTTATAAAGACCAGTTTGCCATTCACCGTAATTGCCGCACTCAGCAGAATACGCGCATTGGGCTGAATATCTGCCGGGTTAAACGGTAATACAAAGCTGAATGGCGCTTGCTTGCCTTCAGTACGCACCGCTTTTTGCGACAACACTTTTGATGGCGCATCGGCCAGCGACGCATCCGACAGCGTAACGGTCAGCACAGCATCCGGTGGCAAGGCCACTTTCTGGCGGATCCATACTGTACCAGATACATTCGGCTGTTGAATTTTAGACTGTGTGTCAGAAATTGACGTATTAGGGCTTGGCGCAGGTGTCTGAATATCTGCACTTTTATCGGCGCAGGCCGCCAGAGCGACTGCAACCGCTAAACCACTTACCATGTGCACGAGTTTCATTAAATTCTCCTTATCATCTATGCACCAGCGAGAACTTTCCTCGCCAGAAGAGTGGTTAACAAAAACATAACGTGATTAAGTGTGGCACAAGACAGCTGTTTTTGCCTGTAATAGGCCAGTAATTCAGACAATTGCACCCATCGGACCACTTTTAAAATTGCGTTATACTCTGCCTAACTCGCGCGACATCGATATCACCTGGAGAGCTCCTATGAGTCTGGCACTCAAAAATTTGCTGACACTGTTAAATCTGGAAAAAATTGAAGAAGGGCTCTTTCGCGGCCAAAGTGAAGACTTAGGGTTACGTCAGGTTTTTGGCGGACAGGTTGTCGGTCAGGCGTTGTATGCCGCGAAAGAAACCGTTCCGGAAGAACGTCTGGTGCACTCCTTTCACAGCTACTTTTTACGCCCCGGCGATAGCCAAAAACCCATCATTTATGATGTAGAAGTCCTGCGTGATGGTAACAGCTTCAGCGCGCGCCGCGTTGCCGCGATCCAGAATGGTAAACCCATTTTTTATATGACCGCCTCCTTTCAGGCTCCAGAAGACGGATTCGAACATCAGAAAACCATGCCAGATGCGCCGGGTCCCGATGAGCTGAAATCAGAAACAGAAATTGCCCGCTCAGTGGCGCATCTTCTGCCACCGTTATTGAAAGAAAAGTTCATCAACGATCGTCCGTTGGAAGTGCGCCCGGTGGAGTTTCATAACCCCTTAAAAGGTCATGTCGCACCTCCGACCCGTCAGGTATGGATCCGCGCCAACGGTGAACTGCAAGACGATCTGCGCGTCCATCAGTATCTGCTGGGTTATGCCTCTGACCTGAACTTCCTGCCCGTCGCGCTGCAACCGTACGGGATTGGTTTCCTGGAAAAAGGGATTCAGATTGCCACCATTGACCACTCAATGTGGTTCCATCGTCCGTTCAATATCAATGAATGGCTGCTGTATAACGTCGAAAGTACTTCCGCCTCCGGCGCCCGGGGCTTTGTTCGAGGGGAATTTTATACGCAGGATGGCGTGCTGGTCGCTTCTACCGTACAGGAAGGGGTCATGCGTAATCGTAATTGATGTCTTATCCGGCCTACAGGCTATATCGTTGTAGGCCGGATAAACGTTAGCGCCATCCGGCATATTGAGAAATCAGGCGTTATAAGCGTTCTCGCCGTGACTGTTCACATCCAGACCTTCGCGTTCCTGCTCTTCTGGTACGCGCAGACCAACCGTCATATCTGCCAGCTTATAACCAATGAAGGCCACCACGCCGGACCAGACGATGGTGATTGCTACGCTTTCCAGTTGCACCAGTAACTGATGCCCCATGGTCACGCCCTCGGCAAACCCCACGCCCCCCAGCGAGCTGGCGGCAAAAACCCCGGTCAGGATACAGCCGACAATGCCGCACACGCCGTGAACACCAAACACGTCACACGGATCGTCCACGCGCAGAAAACGCTTCAGCATCGTCACTCCCCACAGGCCCGCCAGACCGGCTGCCACGCCAATAATCAACGCGCCGCCGACACCGATATAACCACATGCAGGCGTTACGCCAACCAGACCCGCAACGGCCCCAGAACAGGCTCCCAGCAGAGAGGGCTTCCCGCGCAACGCCCATTCTCCGAAGATCCACCCGAGGATGGCGGCAGCGGTGGCGACCACGGTATTGACGAAGGCCAGCGCAGCGATTTCATTCGCCGTGCCCGCAGAACCGGCATTAAAGCCAAACCAGCCAATGTAGAGAATGGCGGTGCCAGTGAAGACCATCGGTAGGTTATGCGGCTTAAAGGCTTCTTTACCAAAACCGACGCGTTTGCCAATCAGATAAGCCCCCACCAGACCGGCTATCGCCGCGTTGATATGTACAACTGTCCCGCCGGCAAAATCCAGTGCGCCATGAGAAGCCAGCAAACCGCCGCCCCAGACCATGTGGGCTATTGGGATGTAAGACAGCGTTAACCACACGACCACAAAAATCAGTACCGCCGAGAAGCGAATACGCTCAGCCAGCGCCCCAACGATAAGCCCAACGGTGATACAGGCGAAAGAGCCCTGAAAAGCAACGTGAATATACTGGTAGAAGCTCCCCGTGACCGCCGTCAGCGCAATGTTCTTCAGTAATACCCAGTTGAAGTTGCCGAAGAAATTATTCCCTTCGCCAAAGGCCAGTGAATAGCCATAAACCACCCATAAAATACACACCAGGGCAAATGTCACCGTCACCTGAGTCAGCATCGACAACACGTTCTTACCGCGAATCAAACCGCCGTAAAACAGCGCAATGCCAGGAATGGTCATAAACAGCACCAGCGCGGTACAGATCATCATAAAAGCGTTATCCGCTTTATCCGCGACCGCCGGTGCCGCCATCGCCAGTCCCGGCAACAGCGCCAGTGAAGCAATACCTGTTTTCATCGTTGCTATCTTCATTTTTTGGTTTCCTATCACTGTGTGTCAGACGTTACAGTGCGGCTTCGTCAGTTTCGCCGGTACGAATACGAATCACGCGTTGCAGCTCGGCGACAAAGATTTTGCCGTCGCCAATTTTTCCGGTGTAGGCCGCCTTGCTGATGACATCGATCACTTCATCCAGTTGGTCATCGGCAATCGCCACATCAATCTTCACCTTGGGCAAAAAATTGACGCTATATTCAGCCCCACGGTACAGCTCGGCATGACCTTTCTGTCGGCCAAACCCCTTCACTTCGGTGACGGTCAGCCCCTGAATACCAATAGATGACAAGGCTTCGCGGACGTCTTCCAGTTTGAACGGTTTGATTACCACGGTAACCAGCTTCATAGATCCCCTCCAGTCAGAATTCAGTAGTGGCTGCAGATACACCAGATGAATACTGCAAGGGATGTGCCAGGAATGAAAAAGCAGGATGATTCGGGCCAGCCGAGGGGAGTTGGGGAAGAAGAAGAAAAAACGCACTATAACGGTGCATAGTGCGTTACATTTTTGCACCAGATTGTTGATTGCCGTCCGGCCTACGATACCGGGTTGGTCTCAGCTATCAGGCAATAATGGAATCCTCTTGCGTACTGGCCGCCAGCTCTTCGCCCGCCAGCTGCAGTTGATACATCTGCCAGTAACGGCCTTGCGCCGCCAGTAATTGCTGGTGCGTACCACGTTCAACCGCCTGTCCACGGTGCAGTACCAGAATGGTGTCCGCATCGACAATCGTCGATAAGCGATGCGCAATCACCACCAGCGTGGTGTGTTCACGCACCGCCGCCAGCGCTTGCTGAATCGCCTGTTCCGTGCCGGAGTCAATACTGGCCGTGGCTTCATCGAGGATCAGTACCTGCGGCGTTTCAACCAGCACCCGCGCCAGCGCCAGCAACTGTTTCTGCCCAACGGAGAGATTATTGCCCTGCTCGCCCAGCCGGGTATGAATTCCCTCGCTCAGGCCGCGCGCCAGTTCCGCCAGTTGCACGGTTTCCAGCGCCTGCCATACCCGCGCTTCTGAGATATCGCGGCCCAGCGTGACGTTTGCCAGGAAGGTATCCGCCATCACCACCGGATCCTGCTGCACCATCGCGATGCCCTGACGCAATACCCCGTGGCTCAGCGAAGACAGCGGTCTCTCATCAAGGCGGATTTCCCCCTGCGTCAGCGGGTAGTATCCCATCAGCAGACTTGCCAGCGTACTTTTGCCGCTGCCGGTGTGCCCGACCAGGGCCACAAAGCTACGCGAAGGCACGGACAGACTGATGTTTTGCAGCACCAGATTGTCGTCGCGATAAGCAAATGAAACGTTATCTACCTCGATATCCCCACTCTTTAGCGGCTGGTCATCGTCACCATAGCGTTGACGTGGCCCATCCATCAATTCGAACACACGTTCACCGGCGACAACCGCCTGCTGCAGCATTGACTGCTGGGTCGTCAGCTCGATAAGCGGCTCGTTCAACCGCCCGAGATAGCTAATAAACGCATACAACACCCCCACCTCGATCGAACTGCCAGAGGTAAAGCTGAACAGCATCAATAAACCGCAGAGGATCAGCGCCGAGAAAAGGCTAAGCAGCGGACGCAGCAAAAAGCCATCCAGTCGCAGGGTCTGCATCCGCGCCATATAGTGCGAACGGCTGGCCTCGCCCATTCTCTCGCCAAATCGCGCCTGCTGACGGAACTGCTGGATAACACTCATGCCGTTGATGACTTCGTTAAAGCCATCGTTAATATCCGCCAGATAAGCGCGAACCCGGCGCACAATCGGTGTGCTGTAGCGTTGATAAATCACCATCACCACCAGCACCGCCGGGAAAATGACCATCGCGACCAGCGCCATACGCCACTCCAGGCTAAACATCGCCACCAGCATCGCACCGATCAAGGCCGCACTGCGCAGAACCGTTGCCACTACCGTCACATACAGGTCACGAATCACTTCAGTGTCATTCGTCACTCGGGAGATAAGCTGCCCGACGGGCTGAGTATCAAAGGCGCTGAGCGGCTGACGAAGCGCTGCGTCCATGACATCGGTGCGCAACTGTTGCACCACGCCAACTGCCGCCTGATTAAATAACAGTGACTGCGCGTAATGCAGACCCGCCGCCAGCAGCTGCAATCCCACATACGCCGCAACCAGCCCGGCGACCATCGCCAGTGGCAGGTTGTTTTTCGCCACCATGTTATCGATAAAATAGCTTATCAGCAGCGGGCCGCTGACTTCAGCCGCAGCCGCCACCCACAGCATGACTACCGCTATCGCCAGCGGTTTTCGCCATGGCGAACCGTACTTCAGCAGCCTTTTCAGGGTCGGCCATAATTGCCCAAAACTACGCATTAGCCGCCTCCCCGTTTATCTCTGGCGCATCGGACAGCGCCGCTTCCAGTTGCTGATAGCGGAACATATCGCGATACCAGCCTGGCTGCTGCACCAACACATCATGCTCACCACGCTGAGCAATATGCCCATGCTGCATCACAATAATCTCGCTGGCTTCCGTCAGGGCAGATAAACGGTGAGCGCTGATAATCACAGTTCTGCCTTCACCCCACTGGCGCAGGTTATGCAGGATCTGATGCTCGGTACGACCGTCTACTGCCGACAGCGCATCATCCAGGATCAGAATTTCAGCATTCAACAGCAACGCGCGGGCAATAGAGATTCGCTGTTTTTGCCCGCCGGACAGCATCACGCCGCGCTCGCCCACTTCGGTATCATAGCCTTGCGGAAGACGTAAAATATCCTCATGAACGCTGGCGAGACGCGCCACATGTTCGATCTCTTCCTGCGTGGCCTGCGGGCGTCCTAACGCGATGTTATTGGCGACGGTATCTGAAAACAGGAACGGCGTCTGGCTAACCACCGCCAGCCGGCTGCGCCAGCTATCAAGTTGTAAGCGCGATAACGGGATATCATGAAAACGTATATCCCCTTGGCTGATATCGAAATGACGCTGGATCAGCGACAGCACCGTACTTTTCCCCGCGCCGGTCGGGCCGCAGATGCCCAGCATCTGTCCGGGTCTGAGCTGGAAATTCACGTTTTCCAGCGCTGGCTGAGCCGTCAATGGGTAGCGAAATTCGCGAATCGCCACCGCCAGCTCGCCGCGTCCTTCAGGCACCGGTTCAGTACCGTCATCCACCACCGGCGCTTCAGCCAGCATGGCGCGAATACGGCTGTAGGCGGCGCTGCCGCGTTCGACAATGTTAAACATCCATGCCAGCGCCAGCATCGGCCAAATCATCAGACCGAGATACATCATAAAGCTGGTGAGCTGGCCGAGCGTCAGCGAACCGTGCACCACCATCCAGCTTCCTCCGGCAATCGCCAGCAGGTTAGCCATCCCAATGGCGATATAAATCGTTGGGTCAAAACGGGCGTCAATACGCGCCACCCGCAGGTTTTTCTTACCGGTGTCTTCAGCATCTGCGGCAAATAACGCCGACTGCCGATCCTCCAGGCCAAAAGCCTTGATCATGCGAATGCTGGTCAGGCTCTCCTGAGTACGATCGTTAAGACTGGAGAACGCCGCCTGCGCCAGCTTAAAACGGTGATGGAGTCGATCACCGTAACGTTTGATCATTAACGCCATCACCGGCATCGGCAGTAACGCAATAAGCGTCAGTTGCCAGCTTATCTGCGTAGACATCACGATCAGTACCGCACACCCCATCACCAGCGAATCCACCAGCGTCAGCACGCCTTCGCCAGCGGCAAACACCACCCGATCGACATCGTTAGTGGCGCGCGCCATCAGATCACCCGTACGGTGGCGCAGATAGAACTCGGGGTGCTGGCGACTCAATTGACGGTAATAATCTTCCCGCAGCTCAACCGCCAGTTGGTAGGATGCACCAAACAGCAGTACGCGCCAGACATAGCGCAGCAAGTACACGACCACCGCAATCAGGGCGATTGTGCCAACCCACATCAGCAGCCGCTCGGTGGTGAAGCGTTGCGCTGTTACGCCATCCACAATGATCCCGACCACTTTCGGCGGGATAAGCTGAAGGATGGCGATGATAATAAGCAGAGCCACTGCTCCAAGGTAGCGACGCCACTCCCGGCGGAAGTACCAGCTTAATTGAGCAAATAATCGCACGCGTTATGTCCTGACAAGATTTCCGGCAATGAGCGCCGGGAGAATTATTCAATCGGTAGAGCAGTTGTGTATTTAATCTGTTCCATCGCAAAGCTGGAGGTGACATCAGACAGGCCCGGCACGCTGTTCACCAGGCGCTTATAAAATTCGTCATAGCTTTTCATATCGGCGACCTGGACCCGCATCAGGTAGTCATACTCCCCTGCCATACGCCAGAATCCCAGAACTTCCGGCATTCCGGTGACTTCGGTGACAAAGCGGCAATACCATTCGCTGCTGTGGTGCTGAGTCTTGATCAACACAAACGCGGTTAAGCCCAGCCCCAGTTTTTCGGGATCCAGCAGGGCGACTCGACCCAGCAGGATACCATCATCTTCAAGCCGTTTGAGGCGTTTCCAGCAAGGGGTGGTAGTCAGATTAACGGCATCTGCTAACGCCTGCAAAGAAAGGGTGCAGTCCTGTTGCAGTAAGCCGAGCAGCTTACGGTCAATTTTGTCTAACATATCCACTCCACAGAGAAGAATTTTCTCCTTACATTCTATTTTAAAGGCTAAATGGCAACAATTTTTTCCGTGCTTTTCGCTATTCTGGGCACAAAATGACAAATGGATATCTTTTAATGATGAATAGCTCCTGGGTTAAAAACGCCATCAATGAAATCAACGCGGATTATCAGCGTTCTGCGGATACGCATCTCATTCGTCTGTCACTCCCGGCGTTTCCGGGCATTCAGCTCTATTTAAAAGATGAGAGCACGCATCCGACCGGGAGCCTGAAACATCGTCTGGCACGCTCACTGTTTCTGTATGGACTGTGCAATGGCTGGATCAAAGAAGGCACTACCATCATCGAGTCATCATCCGGCTCAACGGCGGTTTCCGAAGCGTATTTCGCCCGTCTGTTAGGATTACCGTTTATCGCCGTTATGCCTTCGTGTACTGCGAAACGTAAAATTGAACAGATTGAGTTTTATGGCGGGCGCTGTCATTTCGTGGAAAGCGCCTGCGAAATTTATGCGGCTTCTGAACAACTGGCGCGTGAGCTGAACGGCCATTACATGGATCAGTTCACTTACGCTGAGCGCGCCACCGACTGGCGTGGTAACAACAATATTGCCGACAGTATCTTTCGGCAGATGCAATGCGAGCCCAACCCCGTTCCCCGGCATATCGTGATGAGTGCCGGAACCGGCGGCACCTCGGCGACCATTGGCCGCTATATTCGTTGTCAGGGCTACGACACTCGTTTGATGGTGGTGGACCCGGAAAACTCGGTCTTTCTGCCCTTCTGGCAAGATCGCGATGCAACCTTACGCAGCCCGGTAGGTAGCAAAATCGAAGGTATCGGTCGCCCACGCGTAGAACCGTCTTTTATTCCTGATGTGGTCGATGAAATGCTGCGCGTGCCTGATGCCGCCAGCGTGGCCACCGCGCACTGGCTGGAGACGCAGCTAGGCCGTAAAGTTGGCGCCTCAACCGGTACCAACATGTGGGGAGCATTACAACTTGCCGCCCGTATGCGCGATGCAGGAGAAACGGGATCGCTGGTGACGTTGTTGTGTGACAGCGGCGAACGTTATCTGGAAACCTATTACAACCCGCAGTGGGTCGACGCGCACATCGGTGATTTAACGCCGTGGAAAGCGGAGCTGGCTCAACTCCTGAATACCCACTAATCAGACAAAAAAAAGCCAGACGCGAAGTCTGGCTTGCTGGAAGGGATCTCTCATTCGGGGGAATAAGGTAGATGCGGATTGTCCAGCCAATGCGTCAAAAAGTGTGATACTGCCTGATTACGGCAATGCCCAATCACCGATAAATGAGGCAGTTCAGCAATCAGTTGCGGCATCGCGTTACCCATAATCAGGCCGCGCCCTACGCTACTTAACATTTCGCGATCGTTCATGGCATCGCCAAACGCCATACACTCGGCCATTGAATAACCTAAGTGGTTGCTTAATACCGCCAGCGCAGAACCTTTATTACATCCCAGCGGCAGCACCTCGAGGCAATCAACCGCGGAGAAACAGAGATTCGCCTGTTCACCCAGCGCCTCATTGAGTTGAATGCGCAGACGAATCAGCGTGTCATGATCGCCGCAGAAACAGATCTTCGTTACCTGGTGGGCGGGAATACGTTTCACATCCACGATCTGGTAACGAAATCCGCTATACACATGCGCCTGAAGCAGCGCTGGAATTTCTTGTCCGGTGAACCAACCGTTGTCATTAAAGACATGCATGCTGGCCGTGGTGTCCCACTTCTGGTGCAATACACTATCCGCAACATTCGGATCCAGATCCTGGCGGTGCAGCACATCACCCTCCAGCGAGTGAATGCGCGTACCGTTACCCGTGATTAAAAAGGCATCCAGCGAAATAGAACCCAGAATGTGGCGCATCTCCAGCACATGGCGACCGGTGGCAAATGTCAGAGTGATATCACGTTCACGCAGGCGCGCCAGCGTTGAAAGCGTTTCATCACCTAAATGGTGATTCGGCATCAAAAGAGTGCCATCCATATCAAATGCAGCCAGACGAGCCATTTCTTTCTCCACACTGTGAGGCGGTTAACTTGTGATTCAGTATCACCTGAGATATACGGAAGTAATAGTGAATAGATAAAATGAATTGTTCCGGGTTTATATGCGACTATTGAACCGACTAAATCAATACCAACGCCTGTGGCAACCCTCGAACGGGGAGCCGCAGTCGGTGACCATTGGCGAACTGGCTGAACGCTGTTTTTGCAGCGAACGTCACGTGCGAACCTTGTTAAAACAAGCGCAGGATGCAGGCTGGCTGGAGTGGCACGCCCAATCGGGGCGGGGTAAACGCGGACAGCTACGCTTTTTAGTTACGCCGGACTCGCTACGCAATACCATGATGGAGCAGGCGCTGCAAAAGGGGGAACAGCTTAGCGTGCTGGAGCTGGCCCAACTGGCGCCGGGTGAATTAAGAACCCTGCTACAACCGTTTATGGGCGGCCAGTGGCAAAACGACACGCCAACCCTGCGTATCCCCTATTACCGCCAGCTCGACCCTTTGCACCCCGGATTTCTCCCTGGTCGCGCAGAGCAACATCTCGCCGGGCAGGTATTCTCTGGCCTGACACGGTTTGACACGCATACACAGCGCCCCTGCGGTGATTTAGCTCACCACTGGAATATCTCCGCCGACGGCCTGCGTTGGGATTTCTATATTCGCTCCACGCTGTACTGGCATAACGGCGATGCCGTCAGCAGCACGCAGCTACATCAGCAGTTGCTGAAGCTGTTAGAACTACCCGCGCTGAATAAGCTGTTTATCAGCGTCAAACGTATTGAGGTGACCCATCCCCAGTGTCTGACCTTTATTCTGCATCGTCCCGACTTCTGGCTGGCGCATCGTCTGGCAAGCTACAGCAGCCATTTGGCGCATCCGGAACATCCGTTTGTAGGTACAGGTCCATTCCGGTTGACGTTGTTTACCCCTGAGCTGGTGCGTATCGAGAGTCACGATCACTACCACCTGAGTCATCCACTCCTGAAAGCGATCGAATACTGGATAACTCCGCAACTCTTCTCCCAGGACTTGGGCACCAGCTGTCGCCATCCGGTGCAAATAGCGATTGGTAAACCCGAAGAGCTGCCCATGCTAAGCCAGGTGAGCAGCGGGATAAGCCTCGGTTTTTGCTATCTCACGCTCAGAAAAAGTGCGCGCCTGAATACCTTGCAAGCCCGCCGGCTGGTCAATATTATCCATCGCTCTTCCCTGCTACAAACGCTGGAGGTAGATGAAAACCTGATAACCCCGAGCAATGCGCTGCTGCCTGGATGGACGATCCCGCAATGGGATGAGTTGAACGAGGTAGCGCTACCGGAAAAACTGACGCTGGCGTATCACCTGCCGGTTGAACTACATGCCATGGCTGAACAGCTTCGCCAGGCGCTGGCGCTACTCGGCTGTGAATTAACGCTTATATTTCATAATGCTAAAAACTGGGACGGTAATCATCCTTTAGCGCAGGCCGACCTGATGATGGGAGACAGACTGATTGGCGAAGCGCCTGAATATACCCTCGAACAGTGGTTGCGTTGCGATCAACTGTGGTCACATGTACTCAATGCGCCTGAATACACGCACTTGCAAACCACGCTGGATGCCCTGCAAGTCCAGGCCAATGAAGACGATCGTTATGCGGCGTTACAGCAAGTGTTCGCCACGCTGATGCATGATGCCACGCTGACTCCGCTGTTCAATTATCACTATCGTATTAGCGCGCCACCGGGCGTGAACGGTGTTCGCCTGAATCCTCGCGGCTGGTTTGAGTTCACCGAAGCCTGGTTACCGCCCCCTTCAACATGAAGAAGCTGGTCGACACCACGTCCAGGCGCTACCATATGGGTTTCGTTATTTGTCAGGAAAAGCCATGAAACGTGCCGTTGTTGTATTCAGTGGAGGTCAGGACTCCACGACCTGTCTGGCGCAAGCGCTACATCAGTATGATGAAGTGCACTGCGTGACCTTTGATTATGGTCAGCGCCATCGCGCTGAGATTGATGTCGCACGTGATCTGGCCTTAAAACTCGGCGCGCGTGCGCACAAAGTGCTTGATGTCACGCTGCTTAGCGAACTGGCTGTCAGTAGCCTGACCCGTGATAACATTCCGGTGCCTGATTACGAACCGGATGCGAACGGCATTCCCAATACCTTTGTGCCCGGACGCAATATTTTGTTTTTAACGCTGGCGGCGATTTACGCATATCAGGTACAGGCAGAGGCGGTCATTACCGGCGTTTGTGAAACCGACTTCTCTGGATATCCTGACTGTCGCGATGAGTTCGTCAAGGCTCTGAACCATGCCGTGAGCCTGGGGATGGCAAAAGATATCCGCTTTGAAACTCCGCTGATGTGGATCGATAAAGCCGAAACCTGGGCGCTGGCCGATTACTGGGGCAAGCTGGACCTGGTACGCGAAGAAACGCTGACCTGCTATAACGGTATCAAAGGTGACGGTTGTGGTCACTGCGCGGCCTGTAATCTGCGCGCCAACGGTCTTAACCATTATCTGGCGGATAAACCGGCAGTGATGACGGCGATGAAGCAGAAAACCGGGTTAAAGTAATGGGTTGAGCGATGCCGGATGGCGCTTTGCTTATCCGGCCTACAAGCACTCACAGCCACTACTTCACCATCAGTTCCAGTTTCTCGCGCAACTCTCCTTCCAGCGGTAGCGCTTTTTGCGTTTTCAAATCAATACAGACGAAGGTAATCAACGCATCTGCTACCACCTGTCCTTCCGGCTCCAGGGTGATAGTCTGGTTCAACACACCGCTTTTGCCATTTAACTGCTGTACCTGACTGGTAACAATCAGCAGGTCGCTCAGCACCGCCGGACGGCGATAGTTGATATTAATATTCACAACCACAAAAGCGATGTTGTGAGCGGTCATCCACTGAAAGCTCTCGCTGTTTTCCAGTCCATCCCAGCGTGCTTCTTCCAGAAACTCAAGATAACGGGCATTGTTGACGTGCTGATAGACATCAAGATGATAACCACGGACTTTGATTTGTGTTTGCATAGCGCAGAAACCTTACGTTTTTTTATATGTACATATTCAGGGTGAAGAGGCCATAACTGGTATGACCTCTATAGTCTGGCAAAATTTCAGCGCTCTGCAAGTTATTAAAGTGTTAAAACTGCCTGGTTACGCTCTACCAAAGAACTTCCCATCCCCGCCACCTGCTTTAAATCATCGACCGTTTTAAATGGCCCGTACTCTTCTCGATAGTTGACAATGGCCTGAGCCTTTTTCAGTCCGACCCCATTCATCACTCGCGCTAAATCCTCCGCAGAAGCGCTGTTGATGCTTACCCTGGTGCCTTCATCATCGCTTGCTTTAGCGGGTTGCGTAGCCTTGCTTTGCGCCACTGTGGAAGCATCCGCTTTGGTTTGAGTCGCCTGGTTTTTGGTAACGGGCTCTGCAGCCAATGCGCTTTGGGCCATAGCGCCGCAGGTCAATGAAAGGGTGATAAGCAGGGCTTTGATTCCATGTTTCATACTGTTTTCTCCGTGTTTGTTAACAGTGGAATCACGATAGCGAGGTGCGGAACAGCAGACAAACGGCAAATAACAGAAATGGAAAAGGCCGCGAAAGCGGCCTTTGGTTAATACAACTTTTTGCAATTTTTTGCGAGCAGCCTCGGTTATTGCTGTTGCTCCAGCGCGTCACCGATTTTAATTTTTGCGGCTTTACGCAGGTTGCTCATCAGCGCTTCGAACACAATCTGCGCGTTGTTCTGGGTGATCCCCTGAACCATCGCTTTCTTCTGCGCTTCAGGCATCGAACCCGCTTTCACTTCGTCCAGCGCCAGCAGAACAACGTTCCCCTGCATATCGTTCGCCACGCCGTAGCTCGGTTTGTCTTTCGCTGGCAGGCTCAGACCAAAGGCTGCCTGGCTCAGAGGATCCTGACCAGTGCGGCTCAGCGTTTTCGCCTCACCAAAGCTCAGACCCGCGGCTTTCATCGCTTCATCGCCTTTACCGGCTTTCAGGTCCGCCAGCAGTTTATCAGCATCCAGCTTAGCCTGTTGCTCTGCTTTATTGTGCTTAACAAGCGCAGTAACCTGCTCTTTCACTTCAGCCAGTGGCTTAACGGCTTCGGCTTTGTGCTCTGCAATACGCAGCACAAACGCGCGATCGCCATCCACGGTAATGATGTCAGAGTTACTGCCAGGCGTACCGTTCTCGCCAACCAGACCCCCATTAAAAATGACGTCAGCGACGGGTTTGAAATTCAGCTCTTCCGGCAGACTGTCACGGCTAAACCAGCCCGTTTCAACCGCTTTCATACCGGCAGCTTGCTCCGCACCCGCCAGGGATTCGTTATCGTTGCTGGCTGCATCGCTCACTTTCTGCTGCAGCGCATAGTACGCATCCAGCGCTTTTTCCTGCTTCACTTTCGCCGCAATATCGTCACGGGCTTCGCTCAGCGGTTTAACCTGCGCAGGCTGTACGTCATCAAGACGCGCAACGAGGAAACCAACGGAAGATTTAATCACACCGGACAGTTGGCCTTTGTCTTTCAGGCCGGCATTTTTCAGCTCATCCGGAGTGGTGGAATCTTCCAGCCATCCCATATCGCCACCTTTACGGGCAGAGATGATGTCGGCTGATTTTTCTTTCGCCAGCGCAGCGAAATCTGCGCCTTTGCTCAACTCATCCAGTACCGCTTTAGCTTCATCTTCCGTTTTCGTCTGAATAATGCTGTAGCGGTTACGCTGCGGCTGAGTGAACTGGTCCTGATGCTGGTCATAGTAAGACTGAATATCAGCATCGCTGGCCGTCTCCTGCAGTGCAGCAGCGTCCAGCTTGATGTAGCTCACGCGGAACTGTTCCGGCGTCATGAAGTTGTTTTTATTCTGCTCGTAGTAGCTGGCAACTTCCTGCTCGGTAACGGATTGCTTCGCGGCAAGCGCGTTAACGTCAATCGTCGCCTCACGCACGATACGCTGCTGTGCGACCAGCGCCGCCAGCTCATCGGTTTCGCCTTTCAGCATGAAGTCCGTACCGGCAACGCCGTTGATCAACTGCTGGGTAGTAAGCTGATTACGTAATGCCTCAGCGTACTGATCGGCGGTCATTCCCATTTGATTAACAATCGCATTGTAGCGGTTGTTATCAAATTTGCCGTCCACCTGGAAAGCAGGCGTGGCGAAAATAGCCTGTTTAACCTGATCGTCGCTGATATTGAGCTTCAGCTCGCGGGAGTATTGATCCAGCAGCGCTTCGTCTACAAGACGATTCAGCACCTGCTGACGCAGCGTTTTCATATAGCCTTCATTCGCCGCCAGCTCAGAGTATTGATCGCCCAACTGTTGCTGCATGCGGTTACGTTCGCTATTGAACGCATTCTCGAATTGCCCGCGGCTGATCTCCTGGCCATTCACTTTGGCGGCGTAATTGTTGCCCCCGCCAATCAGGTAACCACTCACGCCGGTCAAAATGAACGACACGATAATGATACCGAAAATAATCTTGAGCACGAGACTGTTAGCAGCCGTGCGTAAGCTGTCCATCATGGTGTAACCACACTCCGCTGTAGATGACTATACGCGTTATCCTTCAAGCCGCCTGCACGTTGTTACAACAACGGCGGCAAGGATTTTGAGTATATATGCTTCACGCAGCATAGCGTTTCCTGAACGCTGCGCACAAAGGCCTATTGTGACAAGAAACGGGGGCAATTGTCAGCCCACAACACGTAGAAAGTACCGGAATCAGAAATAAAAAAGGCACATCAGTTGATGCGCCCTTGTACTTCGTCACATCCCCAAAGGGGAAATCACTTAGTTTACCGCGTCTTTCAGTGCCTTACCTGCACGGAAGCCCGGTACTTTAGCCGCGGCGATGGTGATCTCTTTACCTGTTTGCGGGTTGCGACCAGTACGGGCAGCACGCTCTTTAACGGCAAAAGTACCAAAACCTACCAGCGCTACGTCATCGCCTTCCTTCAGGGATTCGGTAACAGAAGCAATAATTGCATCTAACGCACGTCCAGCCGCAGCTTTAGAGATATCAGCCCCTGCAGCAATTTTGTCGATCAGTTGAGATTTATTCACTCTTCTCTTCCTCTTTTATAATTTATATCGCACCTGAATCCTTCAAAGTGCGACCGCGCAGCAGTTATATCAGGCCTGCCATGCCCTTACAACACCCGTTAATGATGGCAAGCCTAATCCGTCATCTAAATTAGCTATACAAAAAAAGGCTGGCAAGTCCGAAATGGCCTGCCAGCCCTGTTTTTATTAGTGCTCTTTGCGCGAGGTCACTATTTTGCGGTCACAACCTGCATTCCAGAGGGTTCATTTTGCAGCGCAAGCGTCAAAACTTCCTCGATGCGTTTCACCGGATGGATGTCCAGATCGGCAATCACGTTGTCCGGAATCTCTTCCAGGTCACGTTTGTTTTCATCTGGAATTAAGACCGTCTTAATGCCGCCACGGTGCGCCGCCAGCAGTTTTTCTTTCAAACCACCGATTGGCAGCACCTGACCACGCAGAGTGATCTCGCCGGTCATCGCCACATCGGCGCGTACCGGGTTACCGGTCAGACAAGAAACCAGCGCGGTACACATGGCAATACCGGCACTTGGACCATCTTTCGGCGTCGCCCCTTCCGGTACGTGAACGTGGATGTCGCGTTTTTCGTAAAAGTCCGGATTAATACCCAGTTTTTCCGCGCGCGCGCGCACCACGGTCAGTGCAGCCTGAATAGACTCCTGCATTACCTCACCCAAAGAACCGGTGTAGGTCAGCTTGCCTTTACCCGGAACGCAGGCGGTTTCGATGGTCAGCAGATCGCCGCCCACTTCCGTCCACGCCAGACCGGTCACCTGACCGACGCGGTTTTCGTTGTCCGCGCGACCATAGTCAAAGCGCTGTACGCCCAGGTAGTCGTGCAGGTTGTCGCCATTGATCACAATATGTTTCAGCGATTTGTCGAGCAGCAACTGCTTCACGGCTTTGCGGCACAGTTTAGAGATTTCACGCTCCAGACTACGCACGCCCGCTTCACGGGTGTAGTAACGAATAATGCCCACAATGGCGCTATCGTCGACCGTAAGCTCGCCTTTTTTCAGCGCGTTACGCTCAATCTGTTTCGGCAACAGGTGACGTTTAGCAATGTTCAGCTTCTCGTCTTCGGTGTAGCCGGACAGACGGATCACTTCCATACGATCCAGCAACGGCGCCGGAATATTCATGGAGTTCGAAGTCGCAACGAACATCACGTCGCTGAGATCGTAGTCCACTTCCAGGTAGTGATCGCTGAACGCCACGTTCTGCTCTGGATCCAGCACCTCAAGCAGCGCGGAAGCCGGATCGCCACGCATGTCGGAAGACATTTTATCGATCTCATCGAGCAGGAACAGCGGGTTTTTAACGCCCACTTTGGCCATTTTCTGGATCAGTTTACCCGGCATCGAACCGATATAGGTCCGGCGGTGACCGCGAATTTCAGCCTCATCACGTACGCCGCCCAGTGCCATACGGATGTATTTACGCCCGGTCGCTTTCGCGATGGACTGGCCCAGAGAAGTTTTACCTACCCCCGGCGGCCCAACCAGACACAGGATCGGCCCCTTGATTTTGTTCACACGGCTTTGAACCGCGAGATACTCAAGGATACGGTCTTTGACGCGTTCCAGACCGTAATGGTCGGTATCGAGGATTTCCTGCGCCTGACGCAGGTCTTTTTTGACCTTGCTACGCGCATTCCACGGTACCTGTACCATCCAGTCGATGTAGCCACGGACCACGGTCGCTTCCGCCGACATCGGAGACATCATTTTCAGCTTCTGCAGCTCTGCTTCGGCTTTCTCTTTTGCCTCTTTCGGCATTTTCGCCGCGTCGATTTTGCGTTTCAGCGCTTCGTTTTCGTCCGGCGCATCATCCATCTCGCCGAGTTCTTTCTGAATAGCTTTCATCTGCTCGTTCAGATAGTACTCGCGCTGGGATTTTTCCATCTGCTTCTTCACGCGGTTGCGAATGCGTTTCTCAACCTGCAGCAGATCAATTTCAGATTCCATCATCGCCATCAGATATTCCAGACGTTCGTTAACGTCGGACATCTCCAGCACGGACTGCTTATCTGCCAGCTTCAGCGGCATGTGCGCAGCGATGGTGTCCGCCAGACGCGCGGGATCGTCAATGCTGTTCAGCGACGTCAGCACTTCTGGTGGAATTTTCTTGTTCAGCTTGATATAGCCTTCGAACTGGCTGATAGCGGTACGCACCAGCACTTCCTGTTCGCGCTCATCAATGGCAGGCGAGTCAAGGTACTCCGCTTTTGCAGAGAAATGCTCGCCGTTGTCAGACAGCGCAGAAATACGCGCGCGCTGTAACCCCTCGACCAGCACTTTTACGGTGCCGTCAGGCAATTTCAGCATCTGCAAAATAGAGGCCACGGTCCCGACGGTGAAAAGATCGTTTACACCCGGCTCATCCGTTGACGCTTCTTTCTGTGCGACCAGCATGATTTTTTTATCATGGTCCATAGCCGCTTCCAGACAACGGATAGATTTTTCCCGCCCTACAAATAAGGGTATGACCATGTGCGGATAAACCACCACATCGCGCAACGGCAATACGGGGATTTCAATGCGTTCAGAACGCTCAGGATTCATAGAGCTCTCTCTTAGTTTAGTGTCCGCCAGGTAATCAGGTGGTACGACTGTGCTTCACACCACCTTTAACATGTATGTCAGTATATGGGGATGTTTCCCACACATTCAACGCCATGTTTACGGAAAAATAAAAGGGGAGATAAAATCCCCCCTTTTAAATTAAATGTCTGTATGAATTGATGAATTATTCGCCAGATGCCTGCTGTGCTTCCGGCTTACCGTAAATCAGCAATGGCTTGCTCTGACCGCCAATCACCGACTCATCAATCACCACTTTTTCGACGTCTTCCATCGAAGGCAGATCGTACATGGTGTCAAGCAGCGCGGCTTCGACGATAGAACGCAGACCACGGGCACCGGTTTTGCGCGCCATCGCTTTCTTGGCGATCGCATCCAGCGCTTCCTCACGGAACTCCAGATCGACACCTTCAAGGTTGAACAGCGCCTGGTACTGCTTGGTCAGGGCGTTTTTCGGTTCTTTCAGGATCTGGATCAGCGCTTCTTCACTCAGTTCGCTCAGCGTTGCCACCACCGGCAGACGACCAATGAACTCAGGGATCAGACCAAATTTGATCAGATCTTCCGGTTCCACCTGCGACAACAGTTCACCTTCGCTGGCTTTATCAGACTGCGCTTTTACCGTTGCGCCAAAACCAATGCCGGAGCCGGTTTCAACACGGTTAGCGATCACTTTGTCCAGACCAGCGAACGCGCCACCGCAGATAAACAGGATCTTGGAGGTATCAACCTGCAGGAACTCCTGCTGCGGATGTTTACGTCCCCCCTGCGGCGGAACAGCGGCAACCGTACCTTCGATCAGTTTCAACAGCGCTTGCTGTACGCCTTCGCCAGAAACGTCACGGGTAATGGACGGGTTGTCAGACTTACGAGAAATCTTGTCGATTTCATCGATATAGACGATCCCGCGCTGCGCTTTCTGTACGTCGTAGTCGCACTTCTGCAGCAGTTTCTGAATAATATTTTCAACATCTTCACCCACATAACCGGCTTCGGTCAGCGTGGTGGCGTCAGCCATAGTAAACGGAACGTCCAGCAGGCGCGCCAGCGTTTCAGCCAGCAGCGTTTTACCGGACCCCGTCGGGCCAATCAGCAGGATGTTACTTTTGCCCAACTCGACGCCATTGCTGGTGTCGCCGTTGCGCAGACGTTTGTAATGGTTGTATACCGCGACCGCCAACACTTTCTTCGCCTGTTCCTGACCGATAACGTAATCGTCCAGGTGATTGCGAATTTCATGTGGCGTCGGCAGCGCACTGCGTTCACGGTGCGGTGCTACTTCCTTAATCTCTTCGCGAATGATGTCGTTACACAAATCGACACATTCGTCGCAGATATACACGGATGGACCGGCAATCAGCTTCCGCACTTCATGCTGGCTTTTGCCGCAAAAAGAGCAGTACAACAATTTGCCCGAGCCATCTTTGCGTTTATCTGTCATGGGTCAAAACCTCTTCTTTGTTCTTTGTGCCGCACACGACGACGCAAATGCCATTCTCAGGCGCAAGACGCTAGTCAGCGTTGTGCCGCTCCAGGTAATTATAGCGGCACACCTGCGCACTGGGCATTAATTACGATGGGTCAAAATCGAGTCGACCAGACCGTATTCTACCGCTTCAGAAGCGGAGAGGAAGCGATCGCGCTCGGTATCACGTTCAATCTGCTCAAGAGATTGACCCGTATGATGCGCCATAAGTTCGTTCATGCGCCCTTTTACCTTCAGGATTTCGCGGGCATGAATTTCAATATCCGTTGCCTGGCCCTGGTAACCGCCCAGAGGCTGGTGGATCATGACGCGAGAGTTAGGCAGGCAAAAACGTTTACCTTTCGCCCCGGCAGTCAGCAGGAACGCGCCCATTGAGGCCGCCTGGCCCATACAAATGGTGCTGACGTCCGGCTTAATAAACTGCATGGTGTCATAGATAGACATCCCGGCAGTAATTACCCCACCAGGGGAGTTGATGTACAGGTAGATATCTTTTTCCGGGTTTTCTGCTTCCAGGAACAGCATCTGCGCCACAATCAGGTTAGCCATATGGTCTTCGACCTGGCCAGTCATAAAAATGACGCGTTCCTTAAGTAGACGAGAATAGATATCAAAAGAGCGCTCACCACGTGAGGTCTGTTCAATGACCATCGGCACCAGCGCCATATGGGGTGCAAAGTTATCTCGTTCGCCGCTGTATGACATTTCCGTCTCCTGGATAAAATTTGAAAAAACCTGCTGTGCTGATTGTAACCTTATGGACGGATTATCAGCTAGTCCCTCAGTAATGGGTACGACATCGCCATAATTCAAGCATAACAATCTTTTGTTGTAACGCTAACACTGAAACGCTGTTTTCGCACTCTTCCCATGCAAAATGCGTGACAAAAAAAAACCCGCCACCAAAAGGTGACGGGCTTGCGTACGAAATTCGTGCTACAAAAGCGACGAATTACGCCTGCTGGTTCATCAGCTCGTTGAAGGAAGTGGCTTTTTCAGTCACTTTCGCTTTCGCCAGAACGGCTTCAACAGCTTGTTCTTCCAGAGCGACGTTACGCATGTTGTCCATCAGCTCTTTGTTTTTGCTGTAGAACTCAACAACTTCTTTCGGATCTTCGTAAGCAGAAGCCATCTCTTCGATCAGGCCTTTAACGCGATCTTCGTCAGCTTTCAGCTCGTTGGTGCGAATAACTTCGCCCAGCAGCAGGCCTACAACTACGCGACGCTTAGCCTGTTCTTCGAACAGTTCACGCGGCAGTTCCAGAGCTTGTTTCTCGTTACCGCCAAAACGCTGCGCAGCCTGACGACGCAGAACGTCGATTTCGCTGTCGATCAGAGCAGCCGGTACGTCGATGTCGTTAGCTTTTACCAGACCTTCGATCGCCTGAGACTTAACACGGTTACGCACAGCGCCTTTCAGCTCGCGTTCCATGTTTTTACGTACTTCAGCACGCAGACCGGCTACGGAACCGTCTTCAACGCCGAAACGTTTGATGAATTCTTCAGTCAGTTCCGGCAGTTCGCGTTCTTCAACTTTCTTCAGGTTGATAACGAACTTAGCGGCTTTACCTTTCAGGTTTTCAGCGTGGTACTCTTCCGGGAAGGTCACGTCGATAGTGAACTCTTCGCCAGCTTTGTGGCCTTTAACGCCTTCTTCAAAGCCTGGGATCATACGACCCTGGCCCATCGCCAGTACGAAGTCAGACGCTTTGCCGCCTTCGAACTCTTCGCCGTCTACAGAACCGGTGAAGTCGATGGTTACACGGTCTTCTGCATCAGCAGCGCCGTCTTTATCTTTCCAGGTAGCCTGCTGCTTACGCAGAGTGTCCAGCATTACATCAACGTCAGCGTCGGTGACTTCAACAACCGGTTTTTCAACTTCGATTGCTTCCAGGCCAGTCAGCTCAACTTCCGGGTACACTTCGAACTCTACCGCGTAAGTAAAATCTTCACCCAGCTTGTATTCACCCGGAACGTAGTTCGGTGCGCCAGCCGGATTGATTTTTTCTTTGATGATCGCGTCAACGAAGTTGCGGCTCATCAGGTCGCCCAGCACGTCCTGACGCACGGAAGCGCCATAACGCTGAGCAACAACATTCATCGGTACTTTTCCTTTGCGGAAACCGTCAATACGCACTTTCTTCGCTACGTTGACCAGCTCGCTTTTCACAGCGGTCTCGATGCTGTCAGCAGCGATAGTAATCGTTACACGGCGGCCAAGGCCTTGAGTGGTTTCAACTGAAACTTGCATCTTGTTACCTCAAAAAATCACAGTGCTCGGTCAACTCTTCTCCGCAAGCACAGGTTGTTGGCTTCGCGGAACTGGGATGTTCTCATAAGCAATCACATTCCCTGTCGTCAGAATCATCCCGAAGACATTCCGAAAAATAAGACGCGCATTATAGCGGCATCACTTTTATGAGTCGAGAACGGTTATCGCGCGTTGCTGCGGCTTTTTTCACAATTCCCGGCTAATTTTTGTCTGAATACTGTACGACTCCCCCAGAATTCAGACAAAACAAAACGGCCCGCAGGCCGTTTTCACATATTCTGTAGCAACATACTGGAAAAACATCGGTTGTTGCAAATCCGTTTTTCTACGCGATGCTCCCGGCTCCACGACAAGGGGGCGACGCAAAGATCGTGTCCTGCAACGCTTCCCACTCCTTAATGGTATAGGTATGCAGGGCTAACGCATGTACGGTTGTGGAGAGTTCCGCCGTTAACGTGCCGTAAATCATCCGATGACGATTAAGAAAACGTTCACCTGTAAAACGATCGCTAACCAGCACAACCTTAAAGTGGCTTTCAGAACCTGCCGGGACATTGTGACGATAGCTTTCATCCACAACTTCGAGGAATACGGGTTGGAACGCTGCCCTTAATTTTTCTTCTATTTGCTCACGAATCATCATGAAATTTTTCCTCCGACAACGCTGAGATGTCACCCATCCCTTTAAATACTAGCCGCTTTTACCGTTTTCATTACACCTTAGCAACAAAAAATTAGCGCTTGTCTGATTTTCTCAGCCAAACGAATGAAGTTCACTCATTTCATTCTTTGGTTTATTGCAAAAAGTCCATTTCTGGTCTCCACAAAGTCATAAAAAGGACAACACAATGAATTTACATGCGTTACCCACTTCCCCTCATCGTTGGCGATGTTATGATGGCGGGAATTTTCTCTAACCACACAATTTAGATTCGCTGAGAGCCCTGGCATGTTTAAAAAAATCCTCTTCCCGTTAGTTGCGATGTTTATGTTGGCAGGATGCGCAACGCCGCCTACCACCATTGAAGTCTCACCTAAAATTACCCTGCCGCAGCAGGATCCGAGCCTGATGGGCGTGACCGTGAGTATCAACGGCGCCGACCAGCGTCAGGATCAGGCGCTGGCAAAAGTCACCCGCGACAACCAGCTGGTTACCCTGACCGCTTCCCGCGATCTGCGTTTCCTGCTGCAAGAAGTGCTGGAAAAACAGATGACCGCGCGTGGTTATATGATTGGTCCGAACGGCGCAGTAAACCTGCAAATCATTGTTAGCCAGCTGTATGCTGACGTGTCTCAGGGTAGCGTGCGTTACAACATCGCCACCAAAGCAGACATCGCTATTATTGCGACCGCGGCGAACGGTAACAAGATGACCAAAAACTACCGCGCAAGCTACTCTGTTGAAGGCGCGCTGCAGGCCTCCAACAAAAATATTGCTGATGCCGTTAACAGCGTCCTGACCGACACCATCGCTGATATGTCTCAGGACACCAGCGTTCACGATTTCATCAAGCAGAACGCTCGTTAATTTCTGCCCTTATGGCCCGGCGTTCGTCGGGCCTATAGAAGCCCATGTCCAGTCATTACTTACGTATTTTTCAGCAACCACGTTCAGCTATCCTGCTCATTCTGGGGTTCGCCTCCGGATTACCGCTCGCACTGACATCCGGTACGCTCCAGGCGTGGATGACGGTCGAAAATATCGATCTTAAAACCATCGGTTTCTTTTCTCTGGTCGGCCAGGCCTACGTATTTAAGTTCCTCTGGTCTCCATTGATGGACCGCTATACGCCGCCGTTTTTGGGCCGACGTCGCGGTTGGCTACTGGCGACCCAGCTACTGCTATTGATTTCTATCGCCGCGATGGGCTTTCTGGAGCCGGGTACGCAGCTACGCTGGATGGCCGCGCTGGCGGTGGTGATCGCGTTTTGTTCGGCATCGCAGGATATCGTCTTTGACGCCTGGAAAACCGACGTATTGCCCACCGAAGAGCGTGGCGCAGGTGCGGCAATCAGCGTACTGGGTTACCGTTTAGGGATGCTGGTTTCCGGCGGACTGGCCCTGTGGATGGCCGACCGCTGGCTCGGCTGGCAGGGAATGTATTGGCTGATGGCGGCGCTGCTGATCCCTTGCATCATCGCCACCCTGTTAGCGCCAGAACCAACAGATGCTATTCCGGTGCCTAAATCGCTGGAACAGGCGGTTGCGGCTCCGCTGCGAGACTTTTTTGGCCGCAACAATGCCTGGCTGATTCTGCTCCTCATCGTGCTGTATAAACTCGGTGACGCCTTCGCCATGAGTCTGACCACCACCTTTTTAATCCGCGGTGTCGGATTTGATGCGGGTGAAGTCGGCGTGGTGAATAAGACATTGGGGCTACTGGCCACCATTGTTGGCGCACTGTACGGCGGGATCCTGATGCAGCGCCTCTCGCTGTTCCGCGCATTGTTGATTTTCGGTATTCTGCAAGGAGCATCAAACGCAGGTTACTGGCTGCTGTCCATCACTGACAAACACATGTTCAGTATGGCCGCCGCCGTCTTCTTTGAAAACCTGTGTGGCGGGATGGGCACCGCGGCGTTTGTCGCCTTATTAATGACGCTGTGCAATAAGTCCTTCTCAGCGACCCAGTTCGCCCTGCTCTCCGCGCTTTCAGCGGTTGGCCGCGTGTACGTAGGTCCGGTAGCGGGTTGGTTTGTCGAAGCGCACGGGTGGCCCACGTTTTATCTGTTCTCCGTGTTTGCCGCGCTGCCTGGACTCCTCCTGCTGCTGGTTTGTCGCCAGACGCTGGAACATAGCTGGCAAAATGAGAGCTTTATTCCGCGCACGGAATTTCGGGGCGCGTACGGTCTGGCATTAATGACGCTGGTCGCGGGGTGCTGTTTGCTGGCAGTTTGGCTATTGTTGCTGACCCTTAACGCACTGGACTACACCAACTTCTCCTTCCTGCCGGAACTGCTTGAAATCTCGGTGGTGGTCGCTGTCTGCGGAGTGGTATTCGGCGGATTGCTGGATTATCTTGCGTTGCGTAAAACCCGTCTGGCGTGATTTTTCACATTAATTAAGCCGTTGTAATCACCCTGCGTAATTATAACGGCTAAATAAACAACAACTGATAAAAAATATTATTTGTTATTTTGTGCGCCATAGAATTTGGAAATTATTGACGCCTTTTATACATGCTATTTTCCTTACTCGATTCAGCCATGAAAAATTTATTTTTTGTTTTGTAATTGTCTTTTTATTGATAATTAATTGTTAATTAATTGTTTTATTTTGGTATTGGTTATACCAATTGCCCTCCGCACGTCCCTCACCTGCCTGCTTTCGTTATAACGTGATGTTGCAACAGGTTCTTAAAGCCAACCCGACATATATTGCAACATATGTGACACGCTCGGCAGAACCCGGTAACACAGATCCAATGATGTTTACAGTAATGTAACCTTCCCGTAAAATGACCTCACACTTTAAACGCCACCCGGTCCCGTGGAATTGAGGTCGTTAAATGAGACTCAGGAAATACAATAAAAGTTTGGGATGGTTGTCATTAATTGCAGGCACTGCGTTGCTCAGTGGCTGTAATTCTGCGCTGCTTGACCCTAAAGGACAGATTGGACTGGAACAACGGTCATTGATACTGACGGCATTTGGCCTGATGTTGATCGTCGTTATTCCTGCCATCTTGATGGCTGTTGGTTTTGCCTGGAAGTATCGTGCAAGCAATAAAGATGCGAAGTACAGCCCGAACTGGTCACACTCCAATAAAGTGGAAGCTGTGGTCTGGACGGTGCCGATCTTAATCATCATTTTCCTTGCCGTGCTGACCTGGAAAACCACTCACGCTCTTGAGCCAAGCAAACCGCTGGCGCATGACGAGAAGCCCATTACCATCGAAGTGGTTTCCATGGACTGGAAATGGTTCTTCATCTATCCGGAACAGGGTATCGCTACCGTGAATGAAATCGCCTTCCCGGCGAATACTCCGGTCGAATTCAAAGTGACGTCCAACTCCGTGATGAACTCCTTCTTTATCCCGCGTCTGGGTAGCCAGATTTATGCCATGGCCGGTATGCAGACTCGACTGCATCTGATCGCCAATGAAGTCGGTACTTATGATGGTATCTCCGCAAGCTATAGCGGACCAGGCTTCTCCGGTATGAAATTCAAGGCTATTGCTACAAAGGACCGCGCCGAATTCGACCAATGGGTTGCTAAAGCTAAGCAGTCTCCGAACACCATGAGCGACATGGCTGCGTTCGAAAAAGTGGCTGTGCCAAGCGAATACAACCAGGTGGAATACTTCTCCAACGTGAAACCTGATTTGTTTAAAGATGTTATTAACAAATTTATGGCTCACGGTAAGAGCATGGACATGACCCAACCAGAAGGTGAGCACAGCGCACATGAAGGTATGGAAGGCATGGACATGAGCCACGCGGAATCCGCCAACTCAAGGGGTTGAGAAGAATACGATGTTCGGAAAATTGACACTTGATGCAGTTCCGTTCCATGAACCAATCGTCATGGTTACGATCGCTGCCATTATCATCGGTGGTGCGGCCTTACTCGGCCTTATCACTTACTTCGGTAAGTGGACCTACCTGTGGAAAGAGTGGCTAACTTCGGTTGACCACAAACGCCTTGGCATCATGTATGTCATCGTCGCAATCGTGATGTTGATTCGTGGCTTTGCCGATGCCGTCATGATGCGTAGTCAGCAAGCGCTGGCTTCTGCAGGTGAAGCGGGTTTCCTGCCACCTCATCACTACGACCAGATCTTCACGGCTCACGGCGTGATTATGATCTTCTTCGTGGCAATGCCATTTGTTATCGGTCTGATGAACCTGGTGGTTCCACTACAGATTGGCGCACGTGACGTTGCATTCCCGTTCCTGAACAACCTGAGCTTCTGGTTCACCGTTGTTGGCGTAATCCTGGTTAACCTGTCTCTGGGCGTCGGTGAATTCGCGCAGACCGGTTGGCTGGCGTATCCGCCTCTTTCGGGGATAGAGTACAGTCCAAGCGTCGGGGTCGATTATTGGATATGGGCCGTCCAGTTGTCCGGTATTGGTACAACCCTGACCGGTATCAACTTCTTTGTGACCATCATTAAGATGCGTGCGCCAGGAATGACCATGTTCAAGATGCCGGTATTTAGCTGGGCATCTCTGTGCGCGAACATCCTGATTATCGCTTCGTTCCCAATTCTGACGGTTACCGTCGCGTTGCTGACCCTGGATCGCTATCTGGGCACCCATTTCTTTACCAACGATATGGGCGGCAACATGATGATGTACATCAACCTGATTTGGGCCTGGGGCCATCCGGAAGTGTACATTCTGATCCTGCCAGTATTCGGGGTATTCTCCGAAGTCGCAGCAACCTTCTCGCGTAAGCGTCTGTTTGGTTACACCTCGCTGGTGTGGGCAACCGTGTGTATCACCGTTCTGTCGTTCATTGTTTGGCTGCACCACTTCTTCACCATGGGTGCCGGCGCAAACGTAAACGCCTTCTTCGGTATTACCACCATGATTATCGCCATCCCGACCGGGGTGAAGATCTTCAACTGGCTGTTCACCATGTATCAGGGCCGTATTGTATTCCACTCAGCAATGCTGTGGACGATTGGCTTTATCGTCACCTTCTCAGTCGGCGGCATGACCGGCGTACTGCTGGCGGTTCCGGGTGCGGACTTCGTACTGCACAACAGCCTGTTCCTGATTGCGCACTTCCATAACGTTATTATCGGCGGCGTGGTATTTGGTTGCTTCGCGGGTATGACCTACTGGTGGCCAAAAGCGTTTGGCTTCACGCTGAACGAAACCTGGGGTAAACGCGCATTCTGGTTCTGGATCATCGGCTTCTTCGTGGCATTTATGCCGCTGTACGTGCTGGGCTTTATGGGTATGACCCGTCGCCTCAGCCAGCAGATTGACCCGCAGTTCCATCCGATGCTGGTTGTTGCCGCCTGTGGCGCCGCGCTGATTGCACTGGGTATCCTGTGCCAGTTCATTCAGATGTACGTGTCTATTCGCGACCGCGAGCAGAACCGTGACCTGACCGGTGACCCATGGGGTGGTCGTACGCTGGAGTGGGCAACCTCTTCCCCGCCTCCATTCTATAACTTTGCCGTTGTGCCGCACGTTCACGAGCGTGATGCGTTCTGGGAAATGAAAGAAAAAGGTGAAGCGTACAAGCAGCCTACGCACTATGAAGAGATTCATATGCCGAAGAACAGCGGTGCCGGTATCGTCATTACCGCCTTCGCAACACTGTTTGGTTTCGCCATGATCTGGCATATCTGGTGGCTGGCGATTGCAAGCTTCGCAGGCATGATCATTAGCTGGATTGTGAAAAGCTTTGATGAAGACGTGGATTACTACGTGCCGGTCCCGGAAGTCGAAAAACTGGAAAACCAGCATTTCGATGAGATTACTAAGGCAGGGCTGAAAAATGGCAACTGATACTTTAACGCACGCGACTGCCCACGCGCACGAACACGGGCACCACGATGCAGGCCAGACCAAGATCTTCGGATTCTGGGTCTACCTGATGAGCGACTGCATTCTGTTCTCAATTCTGTTTGCAACCTATGCCGTTCTGGTGAACGGCACCGCAGGTGGCCCGACAGGTAAGGACATTTTTGAACTGCCGTTCGTTCTGGTTGAAACATTCCTGCTGTTATTTAGCTCCATTACTTACGGCATGGCGGCGATCGCCATGTATAAGAACAACAAGAGCCAGGTCATCTCCTGGCTGGCGTTGACTTTCTTGTTCGGTGCCGGATTCATCGGGATGGAACTCTATGAATTCCATCACCTGATTGTTAACGGTATGGGCCCGGATCGCAGCGGCTTCCTGTCTGCGTTCTTCGCGCTGGTCGGCACGCACGGTCTGCACGTCACCTCCGGTCTTATCTGGATGGCGGTGCTGATGGTGCAAGTTGCCCGTCGCGGCCTGACCAGTACTAACCGTACCCGCATCATGTGCCTGAGCCTGTTCTGGCACTTCCTGGATGTGGTGTGGATCTGTGTGTTCACTGTTGTTTATCTGATGGGGGCGATGTAATGAGTCATTCTAACGAGAGCGGCGGCGCATCCCATGGCAGCGTAAAAACCTACATGACAGGTTTTATCCTGTCGATCATCCTGACGGTCATTCCGTTCTGGATGGTGATGACAGGTTCTGCCTCTCCGGCCGTCATTCTGGGAACTATTCTGGCAATGGCCGTGGTACAGATTCTGGTGCACCTGGTGTGCTTCCTGCACATGAATAGCAAATCTGATGAAGGTTGGAACATGACGGCCTTTGTCTTTACTGTGCTAATCATCGCCATTCTGGTTGTGGGCTCCATCTGGATTATGTGGAACCTTAACTACAACATGATGATGCACTAAGAGCGGCGATTATGATGTTTAAGCAATACCTGCAAGTTACGAAACCAGGCATCATCTTTGGCAACCTGATCTCGGTGATTGGGGGGTTCCTGCTGGCCTCGAAAGGCAGCATCGACTATCCCCTGTTTATCTACACGCTGGTTGGGGTGTCACTGGTTGTGGCGTCGGGTTGTGTATTTAACAACTATATCGACAGGGATATCGACAGGAAGATGGAGAGGACCAAAAACCGCGTGCTGGTTAAAGGTCTGATTTCTCCTGCCGTCTCGCTGGTATACGCCACCTTGCTGGGTATTGCTGGCTTTATGCTGCTGTGGTTTGGCGCCAACCCTCTGGCCTGCTGGCTGGGGGTGATGGGCTTCGTGGTATACGTGGGCGTCTATAGCCTGTATATGAAGCGCCATTCCGTTTACGGTACGCTGATTGGCTCACTCTCCGGCGCTGCGCCGCCGGTGATTGGCTACTGCGCCGTAACCGGTGAGTTCGATAGCGGTGCGCTGATTCTGCTGGCTATCTTCAGCCTGTGGCAAATGCCGCACTCTTACGCGATTGCGATTTTCCGCTTCAAGGATTATCAGGCTGCCAACATCCCTGTACTGCCAGTGGTAAAAGGCATTTCGGTCGCGAAGAACCATATCACGCTGTATATCGTGGCATTTGCTATCGCCACGCTGATGCTAACCCTGGGCGGCTATGCAGGTTATAAATACCTGATTGTTGCGGCGGCGGTGAGCGTCTGGTGGTTGGGCATGGCGCTGCGCGGTTATAAAGTGGAAGATGACAGAGTCTGGGCGCGCAAGCTGTTCGGTTTCTCCATCATAGCCATTACCGCGCTCAGCGTGATGATGTCCGTCGACTTTATGGTGCCAAACTCGCAGAACCTACTGACTTACGTCTGGTAAGTTAATCGTCACATCTTCTATGCCGGATGGCGGCTGACGCCTTATCCGGCCTACAAAAAAGCACATGGCTTGTAGGCCGGATAAACGTAACCCCATCAGGCATCTTCCTGTTTATTATCCGTCCATATTTCAAACAACCATTTTCCCGCTTCAGCCGACTCGGCAAACATCCTTACGGTTAACGGTATGCGTGTTGCTTCGATTTCTTCCCGGTTAGCTTTGAACCATCTCGTGAAGAGTGGCAAATTGTGCCACGGATAATACGGTTTCCAGTTCACACATGATAAATCGACTTTAAACTCTTTCTCATATCGAGTCAGAGCACTGTGGAGGTCATCACCGGGGACATCAAATAGTTCTGAGTCGAGTTCTAAAGGAACCTCTTTCCAGTTTTCATCCAAATACCCGGGTATTTCTTCCCTGAAAAGCTTTAACACATCGTCTTGAATACTCATTAGAATGATGTCCATTGCATATAGTCATCATCCTGAATCAATTGGTCATATTTATCACGAAATACCATTTCCTTTTCCCTCTTTCCATTGGAACCAACCACAAAAACACTACACCTGTAATTATCGCAAGTAAATTAGTTACATAGGTAATTATTTCAGTTATACCGCTACACAATTCCACATATCGTAGAGGTTTACCCCACCCCTTCCCCGCTTTACACTAGGCGCGAAATTAATACAGAGGTGGGAATGAACGATTACAAAATGACGCCCGGTGAGTTGCGCGCCACCTGGGGTTTAGGGACCGTATTTTCGTTGCGCATGCTTGGCATGTTTATGGTCCTGCCGGTTCTGACCACGTACGGTATGGCGCTACAGGGTGCCAGCGAAGCCTTGATCGGACTTGCTATCGGTATTTATGGCCTGGCGCAAGCCATCTTCCAGATCCCCTTTGGTCTGCTGTCAGACCGCATCGGTCGTAAGCCGCTTATTGTCGGCGGACTGGCGGTATTCGTTTTCGGCAGCGTGATTGCCGCCCTCTCAGATTCAATCTGGGGAATTATTCTTGGTCGAGCTCTGCAAGGCTCTGGCGCGATTGCCGCCGCCGTAATGGCGCTATTGTCCGACTTAACTCGCGAGCAAAACCGAACCAAAGCAATGGCGTTTATCGGCGTCAGCTTTGGTATCACCTTCGCCATTGCGATGGTATTGGGGCCGATCGTTACCCACGCGCTAGGGCTACACGCGCTGTTCTGGATGATCGCGGGCCTTGCTACCACAGGTATCGTGCTGACCATTTGGGTCGTTCCCAATAGCACGACCCACGTACTGAACCGCGAATCAGGCATGGTAAAAGGTAGCTTCAGCAAAGTACTGGCGGAGCCAAAACTGCTGAAGCTCAACTTCGGCATCATGTGTCTGCACATTTTACTGATGTCCACTTTCGTCGCCTTGCCAGGTCAGTTGGCGAAAGCGGGTTTCCCCGCAGCCGAACACTGGAAAATTTATCTGGTGACGATGCTGCTGTCCTTCGTTTCCGTGGTGCCGTTCATCATTTACGCCGAAGTGAAACGCCGGATGAAACGCGTGTTCCTCGCCTGCGTGTTACTGATTCTTGTTGCCGAAATTGTATTGTGGAGCGCAAACATTCGTTTCTGGGGGCTGATTGCGGGCGTGCAGATATTCTTCCTCGCCTTCAACCTGATGGAAGCCCTCCTCCCCTCGCTTATCAGTAAAGAGTCTCCGGCTGGCTATAAAGGTACGGCGATGGGCGTTTACTCCACCAGCCAGTTTCTTGGCGTGGCGATTGGCGGTTCGCTGGGCGGTTGGGTTGTCGACATGTTTGATGGGCAGGCGGTATTCCTGGCCGGCGCGCTTCTGGCGGCAGTGTGGTTGTTGGTGGCCAGCACAATGAAAGAACCGCCGTACGTTAGCAGCCTGCGCGTGGAAATCCCACCGGAGATTGCCGCGGATGACACCCTGAAGCAGCGTCTGCTGGCTAAAGAAGGGATAAGCGAAGTGTTAATTGTGGCGCAAGAACATTCGGCCTACGTAAAAATCGACAGCAAAGTGACCAATCGATTTGAGGTTGAGCAGGTCATCAGCCAGGCGTGAAGATTGCAGGATGGCGACGTCTTATCCGGCCGACAAATAGCGTGTGCTACCTGTAGGCCGGATAAGCGGGCATTACGACTTAATCGCGGAAGTTCTTAAACTGGAACGGCTGGCCGAGGTCGCCGCCGCGAACCAACGCCATAACAGATTGTAGGTCGTCACGCGCCTTGCCGGTTACACGGATTTCTTCGCCCTGAATCTGCGCCTGCACTTTCAGCTTGCTGTCTTTAATCAGCTTAACGATTTTCTTTTGCACCGCGCTTTCAATACCCTGCTTCAGCTTCGCTTCCACAAACCAGGTTTTACCGCTGTGCACGAAGGTTTCCGGTACGTCCAGCGACGTGCCTTCAATCCCGCGTTTCAGCAGCTTGGCACGTAAAATATCCAGCAGTTGATTGACCTGGAAATCTGACTCGCTCAGCACCTTAATCGTCTTATTTGACTCATTCAGCTCAAAAGTCGCTTCAACACCACGAAAATCAAAGCGTGACTCTACTTCGCGGCTGGCGTTTTCTACCGCGTTACGGGCTTCCTGAAGATCAACTTCAGAGACAATATCGAAAGATGGCATCTTTTCCTCTCCCTTCATTTTTGATGCGAAGCATAATACCTGCAAAGTTACTCAACAGACAGCGCTATACTAGGCTGTATCCTTTAATTGTACGCAGAACTGATACCTGCGAACAATAAAGGGGTACGGCCGATATGGATTAACACCTGGTGCTGTTGCAGGTGAGGAGGAAGAATGAAAATTACCGTACTGGGATGTGGAGCGTTAGGACAGCTGTGGCTTACCACGCTGTGCAAACATGGACATGAGGTGCAAGGGTGGCTACGCGTGCCACAGCCCTACTGCAGCGTGAACCTGATCGACACGGATGGATCGGTTTTTAATGAATCCCTGACGGCAAACGACCCCGACTTTTTGGCAAAAAGCGACCTGTTGCTGGTTACACTTAAAGCCTGGCAGGTTTCCGATGCGGTAAAAGGTCTGGCCGCAATTCTGCCTGAAACTACCCCAATTTTGCTGATTCACAACGGTATGGGGACGATTGAAGAGCTGCAAAACATTAAACAGCCTCTGCTGATGGGCACCACCACCCACGCAGCACGTCGCGACGGAAATGTCATCATTCATGTCGCTCAGGGCACAACGCGCATCGGTCCGGCGCGTGAGCAGGACGGTGATTTCAGCTATCTGGCTGAAACACTGCAAGAAGTACTACCGGATGTCGCCTGGCACAATAATATTCGTGCCGAACTGTGGCGCAAACTGGCGGTGAACTGCGTCATTAATCCTCTGACGGCGCTCTGGGACTGCCCAAACGGCGAACTGCGTCAGCATCCGGAAAAAATAGCGCTAATCTGTGAGGAAGTAGCAGCGGTTATTGAACGCGAAGGCCACCACACATCAGCGGATGATTTACGCTATTATGTCGATCAAGTCATTGATAGTACGGCGGAAAATATCTCATCAATGCTGCAGGATATTCGTGCCATGCGCCATACAGAGATCGACTATATTACCGGTTACCTGTTAAAACGCGCCCGCGCGCACGGCATCGCCGTCCCGGAAAATGCCCACCTGTTTGAAATGGTAAAGAGAAAGGAAAGTGAGTATGAGCGCTCAAGCACTGGTTTGTCTCGCCCCTGGTAGTGAAGAGACCGAAGCGGTCACGACTATCGATCTGCTGGTTCGCGGCGGAATTAAGGTCACTACAGCAAGCGTCGCCAGCGATGGCGACCTGACGATTGTGTGCTCACGCGGAGTGAAGCTGCTGGCTGACGCACCGTTGGTTGAAGTGGCTGACGGCGATTTCGACATCATCGTATTGCCTGGCGGTATTAAAGGCGCGGAGTGTTTTCGCGATAGCCCTCTGCTTGTCGAAACCGTGAAGCAGTTTCATCGCTCCGGGCGTATTGTCGCAGCAATTTGCGCCGCTGCCGCCGCCGTACTTGTCCCGCACGATATCTTCCCCATCGGAAATATGACGGGTTTCCCGGCGTTGAAGGACAAAATTCCCGCAGAACAATGGCAAGACAAGCGTGTCGTCTGGGATCCGCGCGTTAACCTGTTAACCAGCCAGGGTCCGGGAACATCCATTGATTTTGGTTTAAAAATCATTGATCTACTGGTAAGCCGCGAAAAGGCTCATGAAGTGGCGTCACAACTGGTAATTGCTGCGGGAATTTATAACTACTACGAATAAGAATGATTGCCGGATGGCGGCGTAAACACCTTATCCGGCCTACAAAACGGTACAGTCTGTAGACCGGATAAGCGGCAGCGCCATCCGGCAAAGGAACTACGGGCGATACACCTTCACGTTTTCAAAGCCCTGCTCGCGCAGATACAGCGCCTGCAGGCGGCTCATCACGCCGCGTTCACACCACAGCAGCCAGGTTTTACTCTGGTCTAAATCGCCGAATTTGGTGCTCAGCTTGTAGAACGGCAGTGAAACCACGTCCACACCTTCCACCTTCAGCGGCTTGTCATCCTGTTCATCCACAGAACGGATATCCAGAATCACGTCGTTTGAGCCGAAACCACTCACGGTTTCCACTTCCACCACGGTCTGCTGAGTCTGCTGGGCGATATCGCGAATATCGATATTGTTCGCTTCTTCGACCACTTTATCGAGGATAGAGAAATCGAAGTTTTCTTCTTCGGCCTCAATCTTCGCTTTAATCGCCTTCACCGTTGGGCTTTTTGAAATTACGCCGCAGTATTCCGGCATGGTACGCGCAAAGTCCTCGGTACCAATTTCACGCGCCAGGTTGATGATGTGTTCTTTATCATGGGAGATAAGCGGGCGCAGGATCAGGGTATCCGAAACGTTATCAATCAGGCGCAGGTTGGTCAGCGTCTGGCTGGACACCTGGCCCAGCGCTTCACCGGTTACCAGTGCCTGTACGCCGTAGCGCTCAGCGACTTTCGATGCCGCTCGTACCATCATACGTTTAAGGACCACGCCCATCTGACCGTCGTCGACTTTCTCCAGGATCTCGCCCACCACCGGCTCAAAGTTGATCGCGACAAAACGTACGCGATGCGAGCTACCGTAGCGGTTCCACAGATAATGCGCCACCTGACGAACGCCAATTTCATGCGCAGCGCCGCCGAGGTTAAAGAAGCAATAGTGTACGCGGCAGCCACGACGCATCAGCATGTAACTCGATACGCCGGAGTCGAAACCACCGGAGATCAGCGACAGGACGTCTTCCTGCGTACCAATCGGGAAACC
Organism: Citrobacter sp. wls717; assembly: GCF_005280955.1. Lineage (NCBI taxonomy): Bacteria > Pseudomonadati > Pseudomonadota > Gammaproteobacteria > Enterobacterales > Enterobacteriaceae > Citrobacter > Citrobacter sp. wls717. The sequence goes on along the minus strand of NZ_SZWW01000007.1, from coordinate 265,394 downwards.
GCCAATACCTTCATAGCGGCCTTTAACCAGCAGCAGACGGTCATTTTCGATTTCAAGATTCACCGTCACGTCCGGTTTCGTCAGCTTCACGCGCGCGGATTCAATATGCTGGTTCAACCCGCCGCCAACATAACGTTCCACCTCAATGGAGCTAAACTCATGCTTACCGCGACGCTTAACGCGTACACAGAAGGTTTTTCCTTCCAGTTGATCGCGATACTGCACCAGCGCTTTCTCGAAAATATCGTGCATGTCGGTAAACGGCACGTCTTCTACTTCGAGAATATGGTGGATACCCGGAATACGGGTCAGCGCGTCGCGAATATCCAGACGCTGGCTTTCATCTTTAGCGCGAACCTCAACGTGATCCCAGTGACGGACAACGGCAAGGTCTTCATCGTAGTGCTTTAAAACGTTACGAATGTTCCCTGTCAGAATTTTTATAAAGCGCAAACGCACAGATTGGCTTTTGATGGTGATTTCTGGGAACAATTTAATGATAAACTTCATGGCGGCAATGGTTCTTTGGCAAGTCTGAATGACTTGTAATGGAAAAAAATACAGCAGCCCATACCCTGCGGCTGCATCCAGGCGCGCAAGTATACCACTATCATGGTCATCCTGTGCACATCGCCTTACCATTGCGCGTTATTTGCTTATCAGTGCGAGTCCGTTACCATAGTCTTGTGCTGCCAATACAGAGAGTCAGACATTCATTATGCCGAAGAAAAATGAAGCGCCAGCCAGTTTTGAAACAGCGCTGAGCGAGCTGGAACAGATTGTTACCCGCCTGGAAAGCGGCGACCTGCCGCTGGAAGAAGCGCTGAACGAATTCGAACGTGGCGTACAACTGGCGCGTCAGGGACAGGTCAAATTGCAACAGGCTGAACAGCGCGTACAAATCCTGCTGTCAGACACCGAAGACGCCGCCCTTACGCCTTTTACACCGGATAATGAGTAAATGGATTTTACGCAGCAGCTACAGGCTTGCGTTGAGCAGGCCAATCAGGCACTGAGCCGTTTTATCACGCCACTGCCCTTTCAGAACACTCCCGTGGTCGAAACCATGCAATATGGCGCATTATTAGGCGGTAAACGTCTGCGCCCATTCCTGGTGTATGCGACCGGTCAGATGTTTGGCGTCAGCCTGAGTACGCTTGATGCTCCCGCTGCCGCCGTCGAGTGCATCCATGCCTATTCGCTGATGCATGATGATTTACCCGCGATGGACGACGACGACCTGCGCCGCGGTCTGCCAACCTGCCATGTAAAATTTGGCGAGGCAAACGCGATCCTGGCCGGAGATGCGCTGCAAACGCTGGCGTTTTCCATTATCAGCGACGCCCCGATGCCGGAAGTATCTGACCGTGACCGCATCGCGATGATCTCTGAACTGGCGCAGGCCAGCGGTATCGCCGGCATGTGCGGCGGCCAGGCGCTGGATCTGGAAGCGGAAGGCCATCAGGTTGCGCTGGATGCGCTGGAGCGTATTCACCGCCATAAAACCGGGGCATTGATTCGCGCCGCCGTGCGTCTGGGTGCATTAAGCGCAGGCGATAAAGGGCGGGAATGCCTGGCAATACTCGACAAATACGCAGAAAGCATCGGTCTGGCCTTCCAGGTTCAGGATGACATACTGGATGTGGTAGGCGATACTGCAACATTGGGTAAACGTCAGGGTGCTGACCAGCAGCTTGGCAAAAGTACCTATCCTGCACTTCTGGGTCTTGAGCAAGCCCGGAATAAAGCCCGGGATTTAATCGAGGATGCCCGCCAGTCGCTAAGTTTACTGGCCGCGCAGTCACTCGATACCTCGGCACTGGAAGCGCTAGCGGACTATATAATCCAGCGTGATAAATAAACCAACATATCCCATGAGCTTGCGATGAGTTTTGATATAGCCAAATACCCGACCCTGGCGCTGGTCGACTCCACCCAGGAGTTACGCCTGCTGCCAAAAGAGAGCCTGCCAAAGCTTTGCGACGAACTGCGCCGCTATTTGCTCGACAGCGTGAGCCGTTCCAGCGGGCACTTCGCCTCTGGTCTGGGCACGGTGGAACTTACCGTCGCGCTGCACTACGTCTATAACACCCCGTTTGACCAGTTAATCTGGGATGTGGGACATCAGGCTTATCCGCACAAAATTCTGACCGGCCGCCGCGATAAAATCGGCACCATTCGTCAGAAAGGCGGTTTGCATCCGTTCCCGTGGCGCGGTGAGAGTGAGTATGACGTACTGAGCGTTGGGCACTCCTCAACGTCCATTAGCGCTGGCATTGGTATTGCGGTTGCCGCCGAGAAAGAAGGCAAAGATCGCCGTACCGTTTGTGTGATTGGCGACGGCGCTATCACCGCCGGGATGGCGTTTGAAGCGATGAACCATGCGGGTGATATTAAGCCCGATATGCTGGTTATCCTCAACGACAACGAAATGTCGATTTCAGAGAACGTCGGCGCGCTGAACAATCACCTGGCGCAATTACTCTCAGGCAAACTCTACTCTTCGCTGCGCGAAGGCGGGAAGAAAGTGTTCTCCGGCGTACCGCCGATTAAAGAGCTGCTCAAACGTACCGAAGAACACATCAAAGGCATGGTCGTGCCGGGCACGCTGTTTGAAGAGCTGGGCTTTAACTATATCGGCCCGGTGGACGGGCACGACGTGCTGGGACTTATCACCACGCTGAAGAACATGCGCGATCTGAAAGGCCCGCAGTTCCTGCACATCATGACCAAAAAAGGTCGTGGCTATGAGCCAGCGGAAAAAGACCCGATCACGTTCCACGCCGTACCCAAATTCGATCCATCCAGCGGCTGTCTGCCGAAAAGCAGCGGCGGCCTGCCAAGCTATTCAAAAATCTTCGGGGACTGGTTATGTGAGACCGCAGCGAAAGACAATAAGCTGATGGCGATTACCCCGGCGATGCGCGAAGGCTCCGGTATGGTGGAATTCTCACGTAAGTTCCCGGACCGCTACTTCGATGTGGCGATTGCCGAGCAGCATGCAGTGACCTTTGCAGCAGGTCTGGCGATTGGCGGCTACAAGCCGGTCGTGGCTATTTACTCTACCTTCCTGCAACGCGCCTACGATCAGGTGCTGCATGATGTGGCCATCCAGAAACTGCCGGTCCTGTTCGCCGTTGACCGGGCTGGTATCGTTGGCGCAGATGGGCAAACCCACCAGGGGGCGTTCGATCTCTCCTTCCTGCGCTGCATCCCGGAAATGGTCATTATGACCCCGAGCGATGAGAATGAATGCCGCCAGATGCTGTTTACCGGCTATCACTACAACAACGGGCCATCGGTCGTGCGCTATCCACGCGGTAATGCGGTGGGCGTTGAGCTGACGCCGCTGGAACACCTGCCAATAGGTAAAGGCATCGTGAAGCGTCACGGGGAGAAAGTGGCGATTCTTAACTTTGGCACCCTGATGCCGGAAGCTGCTCAGGTCGCAGAGTCGTTGAACGCCACGCTGGTTGACATGCGCTTTGTGAAACCGCTGGATGAAACGTTGATCCTCGAAATGGCGGCCCGACACGACGTGCTGGTTACTATTGAAGAGAACGCCATTATGGGCGGCGCAGGCAGTGGCGTAAACGAAGTGTTGATGGCCCATCGCAAGCCCGTTCCGGTGCTGAACATCGGCCTGCCTGACTTCTTCATCCCACAGGGCACTCAGGATGAGGCTCGCGCCGATCTGGGTCTTAATGCCGCAGGCATTGAGGCCAAAATCAAGGCCTGGCTGGCATAATCCCCTCCCCGCTCCTGCTATGCTTAATGAATAACACGCTAAGCAGGAGCGAATGAATGCAATACAACACCTTAGGAAAAACCGACCTCCGGGTCTCCCGCCTTTGCCTGGGCTGCATGACGTTTGGCGAGCCCAATCGCGGTAATCACGCCTGGACGCTGCCTGAAGAGAGCAGCCGCCCGATAATCAAACACGCCCTTGAGGGCGGCATTAACTTTTTCGATACCGCCAACAGCTACTCCGCTGGCAGCAGCGAAGAGATTGTCGGCCGCGCGCTGCGTGATTTCGCCCGCCGCGAAGATGTCGTGGTCGCGACCAAAGTTTTTCACCAGGTGGATGATTTAGCAGAAGGATTATCCCGCGCACAAATCCTGCGCTCAATCGACGACAGCCTCAGACGCCTGGGCATGGACTATGTAGACATCCTGCAAATTCACCGCTGGGATTACAACACGCCAATCGAGGAAACGCTGGAAGCCCTTAACGATGTAGTCAAAGCCGGTAAAGCTCGCTATATCGGCGCCTCATCCATGCATGCTTCGCAGTTTGCTCAGGCGCTGGCCTTGCAGAAGCAACACGGCTGGGCGCAGTTCGTCAGCATGCAGGATCACTACAACTTGATCTACCGCGAAGAAGAACGCGAAATGTTGCCGCTCTGCTATCAGGAAGGTGTCGCGGTGATCCCGTGGAGTCCGCTGGCGCGTGGTCGCCTGACCCGCCCGTGGGGAGAAACGACCGCACGTCTGGTTTCCGATGAAGTCGGTAAAAATTTATATAACGAGAGCGATGAAAACGACGCGCAAATTGCCGCCCGGCTGGCTGGCATCAGTGAGGAGCTGGGCGTTACGCGGGCGCAGGTCGCGCTGGCATGGCTGCTGAGCAAACCAGGCGTGGCTGCGCCCATTATCGGTACATCGCGTGAAGAACAACTGGATGAATTGCTCAATGCGGTGGATTTAACGCTGAAGCCGGAGCAAATTGCCGAGCTGGAGACGCCGTATAAACAGCACCCGGTAGTGGGATTTAAATAAGCGCGATTGTAGATTGTAAGCCGGATAAGGCGTTTACGCCGCTATCCGGCAACCCCGTTAAATGATACCGATCGGCCAGTGATGGCCGATAAAATACAAAATACCTGCAGAGAGTATCCCGGCGACAATATCGTCGATCATGATCCCCGTCCCGCCATGCACATTGCGATCGAACCAACGAATCGGCCACGGCTTCCACATATCCAGAATACGGAAAATCACAAATCCGGCGGCAACCCATTGCCAGTCGAGGGTCGGTAGCGCCATCAGGGTTATCCACATACCGACAAATTCGTCCCAGACAATGCTGCCGTGATCGTGCACGCCCATGTCTTTCGCCGTTTGATGACACAGATAAACGCCGATACAGATAGACAGCATGACCACCAGCGAATACAGCTGCCATGGCAGAAATGTCATTAAATACCAAAAAGGGATCGCCGCCAGCGATCCCATGGTGCCAGGAATAATTGGACTCAGCCCGCTACCAAAACCGGTGGCTAACAGATGCCACGGATTACGCATATTCAGGCGGCTTTTGGCGACATCTTTTTTAAGGCGCGGCAAAATGGTCATATCCTTTCCAGTCGAACGTGACGGGTTTTCCATCGCGCGTAAAGTGAACGCCTTCAACATCCGCACTCATCTGACCGATGCAGGTAAACGAGGTCCCGAGATGTGCCAGCGCGACGTCCAGCGCGCCACGGTTGATTTCCGGTACGGTAAAGCATAACTCATAATCTTCCCCCCCCGAGAGCGCCCAGCGCAGCGCCTGTTCAGGCTCAACGTGTTGGGCGAATGCCGTGGAATATGGCAGCGCGTCAACGTTAACCCGCGCGCCGCAGCCGCTGGCATTGACGATATGCCCCAGATCGGAAATCAGGCCGTCGGAGAGATCGATAGCCGCACTGGCCAGATCGCGCAGGGCTTGTCCCTGTAAAATACGCGGAGTTGGGCGCAGGTGGCGTTGCAGCAGATACTCCGCATCTTTTGGTTCTGTCACCTGCAGTCGGTCCTGCAAAATCGCCAGTCCCGCCGCACTGTCGCCCGGCGTGCCGGTCACATAAATCCAGTCGCCCGGTTTTGCCCCGGAACGTTTTAAGGCTCGCCCAACGGGAACGTAGCCATGAATACCCAACGTCATCGACAGCGGCCCACGCGTGGTATCACCGCCAATCAGCTGCATATCGTAGTAATTAAGGAGTTCAAACAGGCCATCGCTGAAAGCTTCAAGCCAGGCTTCATCAACGTCGGGTAACGTCAGTGCCAGCGTCAACCACGCAGGATCGGCCCCCATCGCCGCCAGATCGCTTAAATTCACCGCCAGGGCTTTCCAGGCCAGATCGGTAGGATCAATGTCGGGGAGGAAGTGGTTGCCTGCCACCAGCGTATCGGTACTGATCGCCAATGTCTGTTTTTCAGGGATGTTCAGGAGTGCGCAATCGTCGCCAATACCGGTTTCGACATCAAGACGAGACGTTCTTACGCGATCAAAATAACGGGCAATCAGGGAAAATTCGCCGCATGCCATACGTTATGCCTCAGCAGAAAAAAAGAAAAAGCCGGGGATAGCGGAAACAAGTTCCACTCTCCGCCGGCCTCGGGATTACTTTTTGTTGGGGCGAATCACAGGTGCTGCTTTATCCAGTACGCCGTTAACGAATTTATGGCTGTCTTCGGCGCCGAAGGTTTTCGCCAGTTCAATCGCTTCGTTGATAGCCACTTTGTACGGCACATCACTACGTTTAGACAGTTCAAACAGCGCAATACGCAGTACGGCTTTTTCTACCTGACCCAGCTCTTCCAGCAGACGAGACAGGTAAGGCTTCATTAATCCATCCAGGTACGCGCTGTTAGTCGCCACCCCGGACAGCAGCTCACGGAAATACAGAACGTCGACATCTTTAACGTCCTGTTCCGCCAGGAACTGGTATTCAACATCAGCGATGTCGTTCTGGGACAACTGCCAGGAGTAGAGCGCCTGGACGGCACACTCACGGGCGCGGCGACGAGCAGCAGGTTTCACGGATTTCCCCTTACAAAAATCAGGCCTTGATGGCTTTCAATACATTAATCATTTCAAGCGCAGTCAGTGCAGCTTCTGCGCCTTTGTTGCCGGCTTTCGTGCCAGCACGTTCGATGGCTTGTTCAATACTTTCGGTGGTCAGTACACCGAAGGCTACCGGAATGCCACTGTCCTGCGCGACATGCGCCAGGCCATTGCTTGCACCGCCAGCCACATATTCGAAGTGCGCGGTACCGCCACGGATCACCGTACCTAACGCAATCACCGCATCGTATTTACCGGTTTTCGCCAGCGCGTCAGCCGCCAGCGGCAGCTCATACGCGCCTGGAACCCAAACGACGGTAATGTTTTCATCTTTAACCTGGCCAATACGTTTCAGGGCGTCGATCGCACCTTCCAGCAGGCTGTCATTGATAAAGTTGTTGAAACGCGCAATGGTGATGGCGACGCGAGCGTCCGGAGTAGCAACGTTAGCTTCAATAATGTTCATATTCTTCCTTCGGGTTCGATTTATGGCCCCGTAAGGGGGGCGGATTTTATCATAATATTCTGGGCGCTGCTTCCTCTAATTCAGAAAGCCTCACGCAGTGGTTAAATGCAGGCAAACGTCCGGGCCCACCTGGCGTATCTCGTTGAATTTGAAATGGGGGGCGTCGGCCAGTTTCTCAAGCCCAGGCAGCACACATAATCCTCGCGCATCGCTGCCTAACAGTTTAGGCGCAACATACACGATTAGCTCATCCACCAAACCGGCCTGTAATAACGCGCCCGCAAGCGTTGGGCCAGCTTCCACCCAAATACTGTTAATTTGCTGTTTACCCAGTTGCATCATCAGCACGACCAAATCCACATGCCCGTTATGTTCCGGCACCTTGATACTGCGAACCGACTCCGGCCAACTGCGGGTATCGTCTTTCGTTCGGACAATCCAGGTTTCTCCCGGCTGGTGCACAATTCGGTGCTCCGGCGTGACCTGATTCTGGCTATCAAGGACAATGCGGATCGGCTGGCGCAGATTTTCCTGCGGGTAACTCGCCTGAGTTGACTCCCCAAGCTCCGACCAGCGCACGGTAAGCTGAGGATCGTCGGCCAGTACCGTCGCGCTGCTGGTTAAAATGGCATGGCTTTGCGCGCGCAGCCGTTGCACATCGCGGCGCGCCTGCGGCGAGGTGATCCACTGGCTTTCCCCGCTGGCCATCGCCGTACGGCCATCGAGCGATGCGCCAAGCTTAAGCTGCAGATACGGGAATCCTGTACGCATGCGCTTGAGAAAGCCCTTATTAAGCAGCTCAACCTCGCTCATCATCAGCCCGTGGCTGACGTCAATGCCCGCCTGCTGCAAACGGTAGAGGCCACGACCTGCTACCTGTGGATTGGGATCCTGCATCGCGGCAACGACGCGTGCTACGCCCGCCGCAATCAATGCATCGCAGCACGGCGGCGTACGGCCATGATGACTACAGGGCTCAAGCGTCACATAGGCGGTTGCCCCTTGCGCTTTTTCTCCGGCCATGCGCAGGGCATGGACTTCGGCATGCGGCTCGCCCGCGCGGTGATGATATCCTTCACCGACGATCTCCCCGTCCTTAACAATCACGCAGCCGACGTTGGGATTTGGGTGAGTAGTGAAACGTCCGCGCGCAGCAAGCTTCAGCGCGCGCGCCATGTACAATTCATCCTGCATGGCTTAGTCCTGTAGGCGAGCAATCTCTTCGCCAAATTCTTTGATATCTTCGAAACTGCGGTAAACCGAAGCAAAGCGGATGTAAGCGACTTTATCGAGCTTTTTCAACTGCTCCATCACCAGGTTGCCGATCATCTTACTCGGCACCTCACGCTCGCCAGTCGCACGCAGTTGTGATTTGATATGGTTTAACGCCATTTCGACGTCATCTGAGCTGACCGGGCGTTTCTCCAGCGCTCTGAGCATGCCGCTGCGCAGCTTATCTTCATTAAAGGGTTCACGCACATCGTTGCTCTTCACAACGCGCGGCATGACAAGTTCAGCCACTTCAAAAGTGGTGAAACGTTCGTTACAGACCAGACACTGCCGACGGCGGCGTACTGAGGAGCCCTCGCCTACAAGACGAGAGTCAATTACCTTAGTGTCTACGGCGAAACAGAATGGGCAATGCATACGGCGTCCTGTACCTCAGTGGTTCACAGAAATCTATTTTACCCTGAACTGGCGTGACAACAAAGGCGCAGCGCTTTTGAGACAAAGGATCGATGCCTTCGTGCTCTGTGCACACTACCATTATGCTATCGCGACAATGAAGGAAGTAATCACAATGACAAGACGTTACCTAAGAATTCTCCTGGTGGGAAGCCTCTTTAGTCTTAGCGCCTGCGCGCAGCAAAGCGAAGTACGCCAAATGCATCAAAGCGTAAGCACGCTAAATAAAGAGATGACGCAGCTTAATCAGGAAACCGTAAAAATTACGCAACAAAATATGTTGAATGCCAAATCGACCAGTGGCGCCTATCTGTTGCCGGGCTCCAAAACGCCTGCCCGGCTGGAAAGCCAGATCGGCACGCTACGTATGTCGCTGGTGAATATTGCGCCAAACGCCGATGGCACACGGTTAACGCTACGCATTCAGGGCGAGTCCAATACGCCCTTGCCCGCCTTCAGCGCCACCGTAGAGTACGGGCAAATTCAGGGTACTACAGAGAATTACCAGGAAGTGAATGTTCAAAACCAACTGGTCAACGCCCCGGCAAGTATTCTTGCCCCCAGCGACGTAGACATTCCGTTGCAGATAAATGGTCTCTCCCCCGACCAGTTGGGATTTGTTCGCATTCACGACGTACAGCCTGTTAGCCAATAAACTTTTTTGCGGAACGTTTTGTGCGTTCCGCAACATCAATTCGCCCCCTTTTGTTACTCCCCTGACATAACCGATATTTCTGGCAAAACTTGGCAACATTCATCAGAGCCAGTACAATTCGCCGCCTAAAGTACGCAAACGTGAACGCAATCGATTACGTAAATGATAGAACTGTGAAACAAGACATATTTTTGTGAACAATGATTTTTATAATAGGCTCCGAAGAATTACGAAATATTTAGAAACGCAATTTGCGCATTTTTCACTCCCGAAAGGGATTTCAAACAGTGGCATACATATGAAAAAAACATTACTTGCAGCCGGTGCAGTGCTGGCGCTCTCCTCGTCTTTTACTGCCAACGCAGCAGAAAATGACAAACCGCAATATCTGTCCGACTGGTGGCACCAAAGCGTCAACGTGGTGGGCAGCTACCACACCCGTTTCTCTCCGAAACTGAACAACGACGTGTATCTGGAATACGAAGCGTTTGCCAAAAAAGACTGGTTTGATTTCTATGGCTACATCGATATCCCGAAAACCTTCGACTGGGGTAACGGTAACGACAAAGGCATCTGGTCTGACGGTTCTCCGCTGTTTATGGAAATCGAACCGCGTTTCTCCATCGACAAGCTGACCGGTGCTGACCTGAGCTTTGGACCATTCAAAGAATGGTACTTCGCCAACAACTACATCTACGATATGGGTGATAACAAAGCCAGCCGCCAGAGCACCTGGTATATGGGTCTGGGTACCGATATCGACACCGGTCTGCCGATGGGTCTGTCCCTGAACGTGTATGCTAAATACCAGTGGCAGAACTATGGCGCATCCAACGAAAACGAGTGGGATGGTTACCGTTTCAAAGTGAAATACTTTGTGCCGATCACCCAGGTTTGGGGCGGTCAGTTGACCTATATTGGCTTCACCAACTTCGACTGGGGTTCAGATTTGGGTGATGATCCTAACCGTACCAGCAACTCTATCGCTTCCAGCCACGTGCTGGCGCTGAACTACGATCACTGGCACTACTCCGTAGTCGCGCGTTATTTCCATAACGGCGGCCAGTGGAAAGGTGGGGATACCCTGAACTGGGGCGAAGGCGACTTCAGCGCGAAATCAACCGGTTGGGGTGGTTATCTGGTCGTAGGTTACAACTTCTAATCCAGACAATTTATGCAGACAAGCCAGCTTAACCGCTGGCTTTTTTACGGCTGGTCTTCACAACGTACTTTACGTAAAAAGTCACTTAGCGAGCGATCAGACGATTCACGAAAATGCCTGTCGAGCAGCGTGATCTTCAGACAGCGATCAACGCGAAAGCAGCGATAATCGTCACGCTTCTCGCACCAGGCAACCAGAAGCCAGTGCTCGCCCCAGAAAAATAATCCTAGCGGCTGAACGTCGCGCCAGGAGAGGTTCCCGGACTCATCTCGATAATGCAGCGCCAGCGTCTGCTGCGCCGAAACCGCGCGATGTATGAGATCGAAGGCACTGCGTGAATGCGGCTGATTACCAAAATCTGGCGCAAAAATCCGCGTTTGCTCGGCCCTGCGGCGACTTTCTGGCGGCAATATCGCCAGCACTTTTTCCTGCGCGGACTCCAGTGCCTGTGAAAGTGAATCCCCGCCCCATGTTTTCAGCAACCGAATCGCGACCATCAATGCTTCTGATTCGTGATGCGTTAACATCAACGGTGGCAGATCAAACCCGGCCATTAAGCGGTATCCGCTGCCCACTTCGCCTTCAATGGGCACGCCGGATAAAGAGAGATCGCGGATATCGCGATAAATCGTCCGTTCAGAAACGTCAAGACGTTCTGCCAGCAGCGCCGCCGTTGTCACTCGCCTGCCACGCAGGATTTGTACAATCTGAAACAAACGGTCGGCGCGTCTACTCATTTTAATCCTCTGGCCTGAAAATATTACGCGGGTTGATGTAAACCAACACGATTGCCTTCACTGTCAGTAAATAGCGCAATCGTACCAATGTCCTGCCCCAGTTCGAGCGGGCCAAACACGCATTGACCGCCAGCGGTGGCGACGCGTTCAAGCGTGGCAGCCAAATTGTCCGTATGCAGATAAATAATAGCGCCCTGCGCTGAAGGCGAAATACCGTCAAATTTAGCCAACGCCCCGCCAGGAGCGGGATCCTGATGCGGGAATACGGCCAGCTCGGCGCAGTCCATATTCTCCCGACGCAAAGAAACCTGCATCACTGGCTCATAAAAAGCGATGGCGCGCTCCATTTGTGCCACGGGGATTTCAAACCAGTTAATTACGTTGTTCATACTTCCTCCTGCCTGTGTGGGTAATCTCAGAAGGACTATAAGACAGGGCTACTGACAGCATACTGTCAGTAGTGTGGCGACAGAAAAAGATAATGCTCAGCCGCTAAAGCACAAGCAAAAAAAAATCCCGACCTTGCGATCGGGATTCCAGTTCTTACGCTTCACACGCTCTGCGTCGCTTAAGGCAGAATCGACGGTTGATCCGCCCCTTCTTTCTCGACCTTCTGCTGCAGCATATGCTCACGCTTCATACCCAGCTTCAGCGCCAGCGCCGATGCCACGTAGATAGAAGACGCGGTACCGATGGAAACACCGATAAGCATGGTCAGCGAGAAGCCTTCCAGTACCGGACCACCGAACAGGAAAAGCATCAGAATAACCATCAACGTCGTACCGGACGTAATCAACGTACGGTGCAGCGTCTGCGTCAATGACACGTTAAAGATTTCGTAAGGCGTACCGCGACGAATTTTGCGGAAGTTTTCACGAATACGGTCAGAGACGACGATACTGTCGTTCAGCGAGTAACCGATTACCGACATCAGCGATGCGACGATAGTCAGGTCAATCTCGATATGGAACAACGACAGGATCCCAAGTGTGATGATTACGTCGTGCGCCAGCGCGATAACTACCCCTGCAGCCAATCGCCACTCAAAGCGGAAACCGACGTACACCAGGATTGAGATCAGCGCCGCCATCAGCGCCATCGCACCCGTTTGCGCCAGGTCTGCACCCACGCTCGGCCCCACGAATTCAATTCGTTTCACCGCGGCGTTTTGGTTGGTGGATTCATTAATCACACTCAACACTTTGCTACCCAGCACCTGACCGCCGTCTGCGCCTTCAGTTGGCGGCATACGCACCATAATGTCGTGGCTGCTGCCGAAGTTTTGCAGAAGCGGATCAACAAAGCCCGCTTTCTCCAGCGCATCGCGCATCACGTCCATTTCAGCTGGTTTTTCCAGCGTGATTTCAATGACCGTACCACCGGTGAAATCGAGACCCCAGTTAAAGCCGCGCACGCCCATAATCACGATGGCCGCGATCAGCAGAAAACCTGAAATGCCGAAAGCCCAGTAGTCCCAGCGCATAAAGTCCCAGACTTTACGGCCGTGGTTCAATTGTTCAACAGTATATTCCTGTGCCACTTCGCACTCCTCAGATTGACAGCTTTTTGACGCGCTTGCCGCCATACAACAGGTTTACGATGGCACGTGTACCGACAATTGCGGTAAACATCGACGTCGCTACCCCAATACCGGTAGTAATCGCGAACCCTTTAATTGCCCCGGTGCCGACTGCGTACAGGATAATGACCTTAATCAGCGTCGTAATGTTCGCATCGAAGATGGAGCTAAATGCGCCCGCATAACCTTCATTGATGGCCTGCTGCACCGAACGACCGTTACTCAACTCTTCTTTGATACGTTCGTTGATCAGTACGTTAGCATCGACCGCGACGGCAAGGGTTAAGACGATCCCCGCAATCCCCGGCATACTCAGCGTAGCTCCCGGCAACAGCGACATAATGCCGACAATCAGCACCAGGTTAGCGATCAGCGCGCTGGTCGCAATCAGGCCGAACTTCTTATAGAAGAAGATCATGAACAGGATAGACACCACCAGACCGGCCAGACAGGCTTCCAGACCCTGTTTGATGTTCTGCATACCCAGGGTTGGGCCGATGGTACGTTCTTCAACAATCTGAATCGGCGCGATCAACGCACCGGCACGTAACAGCAGAGAAAGCTGACGCGCTTCGTTCGGGTTGTTGATACCGGTGATACGGAAGCTGTTACCCAGGCGAGACTGGATGTTGGCGATGTTAATCACCTCTTCCTGTTTCACCAGCACGGCGCGACCGTTGGCATCTTTCTTACCGCTGTCTTTGTACTCCACAAACAGGGTCGCCATCGGCTTACCGATGTTGTCCTTGGTGAAGTTGGACATGATGTTACCACCCGCGCTATCCAGCGAGATGTTAACCTGCGGCTGATTGTATTCGTCCTGGCTGGAAGTGGAATCGGTGATATGGTCACCAGTCAGGATCACGCGTTTGTACAGCACAACCGGCTGACCTTCACGAGACTGTTTCACTTCCGAATCACCCGGCACGCGCCCGGATGCCGCAGCAGACTGGTCAACGTTGGTGTTTACCAGACGGAATTCCAGCGTCGCGGTTGCGCCCAGAATTTCTTTCGCGCGCGCGGTATCCTGGATACCCGGCAGTTCGACGACAATACGGTCAGCACCCTGACGTTGTACAACCGGCTCAGCAACACCCAACTGGTTCACACGATTACGCAGAATATTGATGTTCTGCTGTACCGCGTATTCACGGGCTTCACTCAGTCGCGCATCGGTCATCACCGCACGCAGAGCATTGCTGCCCTGGCTGGAAATAACCAGATCCTGGTGACGCTTGCTCAGATAAGAGATAGCTTCATCACGGGCGCTGCTGTCACGGAAGGTGATGCTCAGGCCGTAGTTATCTTCTTTACGAACGGTAGTATAAGGAATGCCTTTTTCACGCAGATCGCTGCGCAGGCTATCGATATTTTGTTCCTGCAACTTACTCAGCGCGGTGTCCATATCCACTTCCATCAGGAAGTGAACGCCACCACGCAGGTCAAGACCGAGTTTCATCGGTTCTGCGTGAATGGCTGCCAGCCAGCGCGGGGTTGCCGGAGCAAGGTTAAGCGCCACGACGTATTGATCGCCCAGCACGCCCATCAGCACTTCACGTGCGCGCAGTTGGGTATCAGTGGAGTCGAAGCGCGCAAGAATAGCACCCTCTTCCAGAGCCACAGACTTAGGTGTGATTTTATCTTCTTGTAACGTTTTCTGGACCTGGATCAGCGTTTGCTCACTGGCGGCGGCACCGCGCACGCCAGTGATTTGAACAGCCGGATCCTCACCATACAGGTTGGGAAGTGCGTAAAGCAGGCCGACGACAATCACGACGACCAGCATAATGTACTTCCACAAAGGATAACGGTTTAACACGGCAGTTCCCTTTGGGAAAACAATAAATTACAGCGCCTTCATGGTGCCTTTCGGCAGAACGGCAGCTACGAAATCACGTTTAATAACCACTTCAGTGGTATCGTTCAGCGCAATAGCGATGTAGCCAGATTCTGCTACTTTGGTCACGCGACCCACCAGACCACCGTTAGTCAGCACTTCATCGCCTTTCGCAATGGAGTTCATCAGATTTTTGTGTTCTTTGGTACGCTTTTGTTGCGGACGCAGGATCATAAAGTAGAAAATCAGACCAAACACCACCAGCATCAGAATCAGAGACATCGGGCTGCCCTGCGCCGGAGCACCTGTTGCCGCTACCGCATCAGAAATAAAAAAGCTCATTCAAATTCCCTCATTATTAAAATTAATCAACGTTCACAGGTGGAACTGGTCGACCCTGACGTTGGTAAAAATCGGTCACGAAGCTCTCTAATTTACCCTCTTCAATAGCCTTGCGTAAACCCGCCATCAAACGCTGGTAGTAGCGAAGGTTATGAATCGTGTTGAGACGCGCGCCCAATATTTCGTTGCAACGGTCGAGATGATGCAAGTAAGCGCGCGAATAATTGCGACAGGTGTAGCAATCACACTCAGCATCGAGCGGACTGGTGTCGCTTTTATGTTTCGCGTTACGAATTTTTACCACGCCGTCAGTCACAAACAAATGACCATTACGGGCATTTCGCGTTGGCATCACGCAGTCAAACATATCGATACCGCGACGTACGCCTTCAACCAGATCTTCTGGTTTGCCGACGCCCATCAGGTAACGCGGTTTATCTGCCGGAATCTGTGGGCAAACATGCTCCAGAATGCGGTGCATATCTTCCTTCGGCTCACCGACAGCCAAACCGCCGACAGCGTAGCCATCAAAGCCGATATCTACCAGACCTTTGACAGAGATATCACGTAAATCTTCGTAAACGCTGCCCTGAATGATGCCAAAAAGCGCATTTTTGTTGCCGAGACTGTCAAAACGGTCGCGACTGCGCTTCGCCCAACGCAGAGACATCTCCATTGAGCGTTTAGCATAGTCCCAGTCGGCCGGGTACGGTGTACATTCGTCGAAGATCATCACGATATCGGAACCGAGATCGTATTGAATCTCCATTGACTTCTCAGGATCGAGGAAAATCGGATCGCCGTTGATCGGGTTGCGGAAATGCACGCCCTGCTCGGTGATCTTGCGGATATCGCCCAGACTGAAAACCTGGAAGCCGCCGGAATCGGTAAGGATTGGCCCTTTCCACTGCATGAAATCGTGCAGATCGCCGTGCAGTTTCATGATTTCCTGACCCGGGCGTAGCCACAGGTGGAAAGTGTTGCCGAGAATGATCTGCGCGCCGGTGGCTTCAACTTCTTCCGGCGTCATGCCTTTTACGGTGCCGTAAGTACCGACCGGCATAAATGCAGGCGTTTCCACTACGCCACGATCAAAAACCAGGCGGCCGCGACGCGCGCGACCGTCTGTGGTGTCCAGTTCAAATTTCATCTTAACTCCTGCGTCAGAAAAACAGTCCGACGTTAAATACTCATGCCGGAAATTTATTCCCCGACACGCTCAGAAATAGCCTGCGGATTGTACGTGATAAACATCGCATCTCCGTAACTAAAAAAGCGATATTCCGCTTTTACCGCTTCGTGGTAGGCGTGCATGGTGTTTTTATAACCAGCAAACGCAGAAACCAGCATGATCAGCGTCGATTCCGGCAGGTGGAAGTTGGTGACCAGGGCATCAATCACCTGGTATTTATAGCCTGGATAAATAAATATCTGCGTATCACCGAAGAACGGCGCAATGAGATCGTTTTTTGCAGCCTGCGCCGCGCTTTCCAGTGAGCGAACGGACGTTGTTCCCACGGCTATCACGCGGTTGCCACGCGCCTTCGCCGCCAGCACCGCGTCAACCACATCCTGCGGCACCTCCGCATATTCGGAGTGCATAATGTGGTCTTCGATAGTGTCTACGCGCACCGGCTGGAAGGTACCCGCGCCGACGTGCAACGTAACGAACGCCATTTCAATGCCTTTATCGCGCAGTTTCGCCAGCAGCGGCTCGTCAAAGTGCAGCCCCGCGGTCGGCGCAGCGACGGCACCCGGTTTTTCGCTATACACGGTCTGGTACAGCTCGCGGTCGGCGTCTTCGTCCGGGCGGTCAATATACGGCGGCAACGGCATATGGCCGATGGCATTGAGGATATCAAGCACGCTGCGTTCATCGTCAAACGCCACTTCAAACAGCGCGTCGTGACGGGCAACCATCGTCGCTTTAATACTTTCATCGTCGCCCAATAGCAGCTCGGCACCCGGCTTCGGCGCTTTCGAGGCGCGAATGTGTGCCAAAATACGCTTGTCATCCAGCATGCGTTCGACCAGCACTTCAATCTTACCGCCGCTGGCTTTACGGCCAAACAGACGCGCTGGAATGACGCGGGTGTTGTTAAAGACCAGCAAATCGCCAGGGTTGAGCTTATCGAGCAAATCGGTGAAAGTACCGTGCGTCAGCGCGCCCGTCGGCCCGTCCAAAGACAGCAAGCGGCAGCTACTGCGCTCAGCTTGCGGATAGTGGGCAATCAGGGATTCGGGTAGTTCAAAGGTGAAATCGGTAACGCGCATGACACTGACTCAGACTAAAATAAGAGGCGGGTAGTCTAGTGCCGGGGCGTTCTCCCTGCAACCTTTACCCCTCTGGATAAACGTTTAACTATGAATTTTCTTGCACATTTGCATCTCGCTCATCTTGCCGACAGCTCGCTTTCCGGCAATCTGCTGGCCGATTTTGTCCGGGGTAATCCGGAAACGCATTTTTCGCCTGAGGTGGTGGAAGGCATCTTCATGCACCGTCGTATCGACGTGATGACCGATAACCTGCCGCAGGTGCGTGAAGCCAAAGAGTGGTTTCGTAGCGAAACGCGCCGCGTCGCGCCAATTACGCTGGACGTGATGTGGGATCACTTTCTGTCGCGCCACTGGGCGGAAATCTCCCCTGACTTCCCGCTGGTAGACTTTGTGCGCTATGCCCGCACCCAGGTGACCACAATTTTGCCGGAATCGCCGCCGCGCTTTATTAACTTAAACAACTATATATGGTCAGAAAAATGGCTTGAGCGCTATCGTGACATGGATTTTATCCAGAACGTCCTGAACGGCATGGCCAGCCGCCGTCCGCGTCTCGATGCCCTGCGCGCCTCATGGTATGACCTGGATAGGCATTATGATGCGTTAGAAGAACGTTTCTGGCAGTTTTATCCGCAGATGATGGAACAGGCGCAGCGTAAAACCCTTTGATTGCAGCCCGCATAACGCGCCGGATAAGCCTTAGCCACCATCCGGTAAAAGATTGATAGACAAAACCTGTCTCATTGATTGCCAGCGCCTCTTTGTCTTATTCACGAACACTCTCTATACTGGCCCGCGTTGCGTTCCAAAAACCCCTTAACATTGCAGGAGAATTATATGGTACTGGTAACTCGTCAGGCTCCGGATTTCACAGCAGCTGCGGTACTGGGTAGCGGTGAGATCGTTGAAAACTTCAACTTCAAACAGCATACCAACGGTAAAACCACCGTTCTGTTCTTCTGGCCGATGGACTTCACTTTCGTTTGCCCGTCTGAACTGATCGCATTCGACAAACGTTACGAAGAATTCCAGAAGCGCGGCGTTGAAGTTGTTGGCGTTTCTTTCGACTCTGAATTTGTCCACAACGCATGGCGTAACACCCCTGTCGACAAAGGCGGCATCGGTGCGGTGAAATACGCAATGGTTGCTGACATCAAACGCGAAATCCAGAAAGCCTACGGCATCGAGCACCCGGAAGCGGGCGTTGCTCTGCGTGGTTCTTTCCTGATCGACGCTAACGGCGTTGTTCGTCACCAGGTGGTTAACGATCTGCCGCTGGGTCGTAACATCGATGAAATGCTGCGCATGGTTGACGCGCTGCAGTTCCACGAAGAGCACGGCGACGTTTGCCCGGCGCAGTGGGAAAAAGGTAAAGAAGGTATGAACGCGTCTCCGGACGGCGTGGCAAAATACCTGACCGAGAACGTTTCCAGCCTGTAATTGGCATGAATCGACAAAAGGCCCGCAATGCGGGCCTTTTTTATGGGTTTATGTCGGATTACCCTTTTTCACTTCACGCCAGATTCGCCACGCCATCAGCGCCAGTACGGCGACGCCAAGGATTAACGCCCCCCACACCAACAGCGTTTTCCACTGGCTTTGTTGCTCAGCGACTGACGTTGCCGTCAGCCGATCCTCACCGCCCAGAGTAACCCGTTCATCCTCCCATGCCTGCGGCATTTTGTCAGGATCGTTGTGCTTACGTAACGCCTCCGGGATCAGCATCGCCAGACTGATGCTCGCGGGTTCCGCCGCTTTGTTACCCCATGCCAGGATAAACGGGCTTTGGCCTTGCGCGTTAAAAATCACTTTATAGCTGTCGCGCTCCCCTCTCAGTACGGGTAAGGTGGCGGGTAAACGCGCCTGAAGCGTCGTCATCCGGACCGCCTCGACTAACTCACCGGAGAGTAGAATATCATCCGAATGCTGATTTTCCAGATTGTAGAGAACCGTTCGGGTTAAAGGCTGCCAGGCGTCTTTTTCTCCCTTGCGCCATTCAAGTTCAACCGGCAATACGCCTTCGTAATCCAGTGAAATCTTTAATGAGGTCAACGGTTGCGGCCTGGACCAGCGCCAAATCGCCTGGTTTTCGGCAATTCTCTCCGCTTCAGCATCCATCGAAACAGGCCGGGTAAGCGGAGGCTCCTCACGGGTTATCGCACTCACGCCGGTCAGATTTAACGCAGGGCTTTGCGAATCAAGAATCAGCAACAGCCAGGGGACGCCACCAGCGGACATGCGCAAATCATCGACACCTAAGGTGTCCATTTTCAACCGGTCGTCGCTATGCGTCAGATCCATCAGCGGCGCATTTCCTGTAATCAACCTCCAGTCACGTAAATCTCGGCTGTAATAAAGCGATGCCGTTCCCTGCCAGTTTTTCGCTGGCGCATCCCAGTTCAAACGCAACTGGGACAGCGATGGCGTCTCTTTGACATCGTCTGGCAAGGCGATTAAATAACTCTGCCCGATGGATTGCAGGTTTTCACTTTCGAAGCGAATTTCGATGCCATTTTTAGCACGAAGCAGGACCGCGGGGCTTTCATCATCTTGCTTTGGCGTCACCTGTTGCACCGTAGAATCAAACGGAAAAAGGCGCAGAGGAATCGTTCTCGGGGACGTTGCCTGCGTTTTTTCAGCCAGCAGAGTGAAAGGCACTACCTCGCCCTGACGGTTGAACACCCGGATATCACGTAAATCCGGCCAGACTGCCTCATGGTACACCGCTAAAGGCAGAGGCAGGCTATACCATTGCTCTGAACCCGGCGTTAAGAGCTTCACGCCCTTCGCGTAGTCTACTGGCGCATCCGTAACCGTATTACTGCCCCACGCCGCGCCGGTTGCTCCTAACAGAGCACTCCAGAGAACCGCTTTAATCCATTTCATTTTTCTTCTCCAGCTTTGGGCGGTAAGGGTGAAAAATACCCGATAATCAGCACCAGAATGGCGACGCCAATAAACGCGACCGCGCGCGCCAGACCGCCGCCTCCCGCGCTGTCCACCAGCATCAGTTTAATAATGACTATCCCCAGCAAAACGGCTCCACACAGCCATTCCTGCCGCGAGCGACGCCGTGTTGCCTGCAGCATCACCACCAATGCCGTTAGCATCCAGAACAGAGCAAAACAGGTTTGAATCAACCGCGAATCCCACAGGGCGTGTACATTCCACGCAACTTCACCATACCAGGACAACGCGCGCAGCAACAAACCATTAAGCCACCAAAAGCCGAGCGCCATCAGCGCCACAACCGGCCATGGGCGGCACACCGAAAGCTGCATCGGGAAATAGCGTTCAGACGCGCGATAAAACACGATCAACCCTAGCAGGGCAAAAGCTGCGCCCTCTTCCAGCGGGTTGAGCAACGGCAGATACGTCTGACGATAAACCACGCCATCCTGTAAATTCGTCAACACGAGCAGACCGACCAGCACCAGCGCAACGGGAACCATCGCCTGCACAGAATATAAGGCTGGCCAGATACGAAATGGCCAGAGCTTGCGCTGAACAGCTTGATAAACCAGGAAAATCAGCAACCCACCAGCCGCCATCATCAGGCCGCTTCCCCACGCGGCCCTCCCCCACGGTAGCGCCTGTGCGAACCAGAACAGCTCAACCGCCAGCGCCAGTACAATCATCCAGAA
Organism: Citrobacter sp. wls717; assembly: GCF_005280955.1. Lineage (NCBI taxonomy): Bacteria > Pseudomonadati > Pseudomonadota > Gammaproteobacteria > Enterobacterales > Enterobacteriaceae > Citrobacter > Citrobacter sp. wls717. The sequence goes on along the minus strand of NZ_SZWW01000007.1, from coordinate 244,180 downwards.
GAATGACAAATGCGCCAGCCGGGAAAGCGTTGGCGGTAATATCTGTGCGTCACGCCAGAGCAGCGCCACTGCAACAATTAGCGCCGCGCACCAGGCCAGATTCGGCCAGCCCGCAGCAAAAATCTGCTGCCAGGAGATCTGATACATCAGCATCACCAGCATCGTCGGCCATAACAGCCATTTACTGGCATCAAGCTCCCGCCATGCCAGGCGACCAGCAATCGTACGCCAGCCCCAGACCGATACCGCCATTAATGCCAACACGCCAGACAGCACCCACCGCTCCTGCTTCAGGACGAGCTGCGATACCGCAACGAGGGCAGTAATCCAGAAAAGCAAACCGCCAGCGAGTAGCCCCCAACTGCCCTGCATCCGAATGCTGCGCCATAGCCATGCGGCAGCCAGCCAACTGAGGCTAAGCACGGCAAATATCAGCATCACTGAGAGCGCAGTTGTGCCGTTCGCCAGCGCCCATAGCGCGCTGCCCACGGCCAGCACGAGCAGCGCCGTACCGCTATAACTCATGCGTCGCTGCTGCTGTTGGATACCCAGCCAGAGGATCCCAAGTCCCTCCAGCGACCAGGCCATCGCCGTCCAACGGGCTGAAAGCGCCAACGGGATAGCCAGGGTAGTAAATGCGCCGCCAAGCGCCAGGGCAGCCAATACCAGCGGTCTCCCCAGCGAAGACGAACGCCGCAACGCCAGCGTCGCCAACACCAGATAGAAACCACCGTAGCCTAGCGCGCTCAGCGCCGGACCATATGCCATATGCCGCGTAATGGCGTACTGCATGCCAAAACCTACCAGCGGAGGGGCAAACAGCAGCACGCCATCAATAATCTGCTTGCCTTTTTCCTGCGCACGAAGCGACAGCGCCACGCTCAGCACGCCAAAAATAATGGTGTTGGCGATCAGGAACAGTTGGCAGCTCAGGTAATACTCAGGTCGATAGTCCTCCAGCCCCCACAAACCGCCAACGCCAAAGGTAAACAGCAGGCCGAGCAAATTCAGCTCCCGCCAGTGCTGCCAGATGCTAATGGCGAGAATGCCGACCGAGAGCAGAAGATAGAAAGAGAAAAGCGCGACATGACTGCCGCCGCCGGAGGAAAGCAGCAGCGGCGCGAGATAGCCGCCAAGGCTTGCCAGCATCGCCAGGCTGAGTGCCTTTTGCAAAATAGCCAGACCCACGCTCGCCGCGCAAATCGCCACCAGCAGCGCAAATGCCAGCGTCATTGGCAGCATTTGCCACAGCCGGAACGCGCCAAAGACGGTGAGATAGAGTGCTCCCGTGGCCCCGCCCTGTAAGATCAGCGCATAGACCGGTTGCTTATGCCGCAACCGCCAGCCCAGCGCCAACAGGACAATAGCAAACAGCGCGGCCGCCACCAGGCGCAGCTCAAGCGGAAACAGAGAATGTTCGACGGTGTAACGCAGCAGGAAAGAAAGTCCCAGGAACAGGAGCAATATACCGAGCTTTGCCAACGGGTTGCCCTGCATAAACCAGCGCACCAGCGATGATATCACCCCGCCAAAAGCAGAAGGCCGCTGGGCGTTGGGCGTGGAGACCGCCGCTTTATCCGGTTTTTGCTGTGAAGACCACGGGTTAACGGGTTCAGGCGTCGGCTCAGCGTCAGGTTCCGGCGCCACGCTGCTCATCGCAGGCGTTGGCGCATCGGCGGCAGCCTGTGCCACAGACTCTGACGCTACACCGCGCAGCTCAAGTTCCTCTACCCGACGGCGCAAGGCCGCCAGCTCAGAACGTACCGCCGCACTGCGTCTGTATGCCACGATCGCGAGACCAGGAACCACGACCAACGCGAAGAATAAAACAATGCAGCCAAGGGTTAGCAGCTCATCCATGTTTCCACCTTCACTGTGTAAAGACAGACCAGAATGACACAAATTGTTGCAGCTGTGCCATATCTGTTAACACTATGACCCGCTTTTCAGAAAATCCAATCAGCCCCTGCGTTTGGCCAGGGGCTGTGATGAGAGATTAAAACGCGAAGCAGGAACAACCCAGCGCGCCCCAGAAAGCCCTGTCATCTGACACCGGAATCCCCGACTTACGCGCGATGTCATGCTGATGACCGTGTACGCCGCAGCTACCACAGCACTGGTGCATCTGTACCATTGCGCCAATTTTCGCCGCAGCAGGCGGCGCTGAGCGATAGTGCCCCGGCACCTTCACCACCGGCGACCAGTCCGGCACAACCGGAATGGCTGGCGGTGCCAGCGGAGTGAAATGCCCGGCTGCGTACACGACTTTACCATCGACAATAGTCATCACCGACTCGATGCCTTTGATCTCTTCTTCCGGCACGCTGAAATAATCTTTAGACAGCACCACCAGGTCGGCCAGTTGATCTTTCTCGATACGCCCTTTCTTACCCTGTTCGCTGGAGAACCAGGCGCTACCGGCCGTCCACAGTTCCAGCGCCACATCGCGCGGCAGGCGATTGTTATCATCATACATCGCCATACCACCAACGGTACGGCCCGAAACCAGCCAGTACAGCGCGGTCCACGGGTTATAGCTGGCCACGCGGGTGGCGTCAGTCCCCAGCCCTACCGGAACATCAGCCGCCAGCATTTTCGCCACCGGCGGCGTATGCTTGACCGCGTCTTTGCCATAGCGATCGACAAAATACTCCCCCTGGAACGCCATTCGGTGCTGAACCGCTATCCCGCCGCCCAACGCTTTGACGCGCTCGATATTGCGTTCGGTAATCGTTTCGGCGTGATCGAAGAACCAGTGCAGGCCATTGAACGGGATATCGCGATTCACCTTCTCGAACACATCCAGCATGCGGCTGATGGATTCATCATAGGTGGCATGCAGACGGAACGGCCAGCGATGCTCCACCAGGTGGCGAACCACGCGTTCCAGTTCTTCTTCCATACCTTCCGGCAGATCCGGACGTGGTTGCAGGAAATCTTCAAAATCAGCGGCCGAGAAGACCAACATTTCCCCTGCGCCATTAGCACGGTAGAAATCGGTGCCCTGTCCGGGCTTGAGCATATCGGTCCAGCGTTCAAAGTCCTCCAGTTCCTGCTTAGGACGCTGAGTAAACAAGTTGTAGGCGATGCGCACCGTCATCTGCTTGTTGGCGTGCAACTGCTCAATGATCTCGTAATCTTCCGGGTAGTTCTGAAAGCCGCCGCCCGCATCGATGGCGCTGGTCAGTCCCAGACGGTTCAGCTCGCGCATAAACTGGCGGGTCGAATTGACCTGCATTTCCAGCGGCAGCTTTGGCCCTTTTGCCAGCGTCGAATAAAGGATCATGGCGTTGGGTTTGGCGATCAGCATTCCGGTCGGGTTGCCGTTGCTATCACGCACAATCTCACCGCCTGCCGGATCCGGCGTCGCTTTGGTGTAGCCCACGGCTTTCAGCGCCGCGCGATTCAGCAACGCTCTGTCGTACAGATGCAGAACAAATACCGGGGTATCTGGCGCGGCTTCATTCAGTTCTTCCAGAGTCGGCATGCGCCGTTCGGCAAACTGGAATTCGCTCCAGCCGCCTACCACGCGCACCCATTGCGGCGACGGTGTTCTGTCAGCCTGCTCTTTGAGCATGCGTAGTGCATCCGCCAGCGACGGTACGCCTTCCCAACGCAGTTCCAGGTTGTAATTCAGACCACCGCGAATCAGGTGCAGGTGTGAATCATTTAAGCCGGGGATCACCGTATGTCCTTGCAGATCGACAATCTGCGTCCCTTCGGCGGCAAAGCTCATGATCCGGTCGTGGTTACCGGTCGCCAGGATCTTCCCGTTGGCGATCGCGACCGCCTCGACCTGTGGGCTTTGTCTGTCGAGAGTATGAATTTTTCCGTGAGTCAGAATCAGTGTGGCAGTTTGCGACATAACAATCTCCTGAGAAACCGGTCAGGCTTTTTTCAGCCATCCGGCAAACAGACGGGTTACGATGGGCATCCAGAACCAGACCACCAGCGCAACCACACACGCATCATTGATAAGATGCAGGAGTAACGAGCCCTTCATTGCAGGCAGCACAATGCCGGTCAACCACGGCACCAGGTTAGTGCTGGGAAAAATCACCAGCAGAGTTATCAGGAACTGTTTCCAGCGCCTGGGCTGGCGTACATGGGGCGCGGGCGGCGTAAACCAGAACGCCGCTTCGGTACGAATTTCGGTTTTGTCACCTTCTGCCAGCAGCGGAGCTATCTCTTCCACCAGCACACGGCGCGTATCGGACTGGGTCCAGTTGTACAGATGCTCCAGCGTGTCGAAGCGGATAATAATGTTCCACAGATTCTCGCCCTCCGCAGGGCGAATCACATTCGCCCCGAGATGACCGGGAAACTCGGCCGCCACCGGCATGATTTTCCCCAGCCACTGCTCATACCGCCGCGCCTGCTCAGGCTGCAGGGTATGGGTAATCACCAACGTCACATGTTTGTTCTGCGCCATGAAGGGTTCCTTGTTGAGAGGAAACAGACCGCTTAGGCCAGGAAAGCAATACACAAAATCATTCATGGTGCATCGAGGCGGCAAGGTTGTGGATCCCCGGGAGCTTACATCAGTAAGTGACCGGGGTACGCAAGCGAAGCCAACAAAGAGGCAGCATGAAGGATGAAGTGTATTTAGGCTTTACGTTCCGGCGCGCCATGCACCATGGTATAGGCGTAATCCACGCCCATACCGTAGGCGCCGCTATGCTCGCGCACCAAATCCATTACGGCGTCGTAGGTTTCTTTGCGGGACCAGTCACGCTGGTACTCAAGAAGAACTTGTTGCCAGGTTACGGGGACTGCGCCCGCCTGCACCATCCGGTCAATAGAACGCTCGTGGGCATCCACAGACGTGCCGCCGGACGTGTCGGTCACCACATACACTTCATAACCCGCTTCCAGCGCCATCAGCGCCGGGAAGGTCAGGCAGACTTCGGTCCACAGCGCGGAGATAATCAATTTTTTGCGCCCGGTCGCTTCCACGGCTTTCACAAACGCCGCATCTTCCCAGGAGTTCATAGACGTGCGTTCAATAGGCTTCACATCGGGGTGAACCGCTAACAATTCCGGCCAGATATAGCCGCTAAAACTTTTTGTTTCCACAGAGGTATAAATCACTGGAACATTAAATATCTTGCCGGCTTTCGCTAATGCCACGGTATTATTTTTCAAAGTCTGGCGATCAATATTTGCCACACCAAATGACATTTGCGGCTGATGATCAATAAAAATCAGCGTAGAGTTTTGAGGGTCAATCAGTTCCCGAATAGACATAACACACCTTCTTAATCAATAAGTTAAAAGGCAACGGTCTGTATCTGCCGTCAGCAGCAGGATCCTGAATCAGAAAGCTTGTTGAGTATAGCGGGAAATTTCTAACGAGTTATTAAAAAAAACTAACCATCCTGTGAAACTATTAATTCTGTGTTGCGATATATCCTAAACAACATCAAAAAAATGCGCATGACTCATCTAATTTATTCACTGGCATTGTTTTTCTTCATTCGGTACAACAGAGGAGTTTATTTTTCAGGATATTTTCTGCTTATGCGCATCAATCTGGATGTTTTGCTAATCCTCGACGCACTCGACAAACAGGGTTCATTTGCCGCAGCAGCCGAATCGCTGTTTAAAACCCCTGCGGCACTCAGCTATATGATTCAGAAGCTGGAAAGCGATTTGAATATTGAGCTGCTTGACCGCTCCGGGCACCGGGCGAAATTTACCGACACCGGGCTGATGATGCTGGAAAAGGGACGTTTGCTGCTGAGTGCGGCCAAAGATCTCGAAAAGCAGGCGGTACAGCTGAGTTCAGGCTGGGAAAAAGAGCTGGCAATCGCGCTGGATGACTCTTTCCCTTTCGCCACGCTGCTGCCCATTATTGATGAATTTCACGCGCTGAATAAGCAAACCCGGCTGAGTTTTACCCACCATACGCTGGCAGGCTCCTGGGAGGAACTGACCCATAATGGCGCAGACATCATTCTGGGGGCGATTAATGAACCGCCAACGTCAGCCGCCTGGTCCTACAAAATGCTCGGCACGCTGGATAATGTATTTGTCGTGGCACCCGAACATCCGCTGGCCGCCGCGCCGGATGGCCTGACAAACGAACAGCTGTGCCTGCATCGGGCCATTGTTATCAGCGACAGCGCCCGCTTTTGCCATCCGCTGCAAACCAATCTGATGGACGAGCAGGCGCAGATTCGCGTCGATGACTTCCACAGTAAGGTGATGTTACTGCGAGCCGGCATGGGCTGCGGATTTCTTCCCCGCCACATTGCCAGCCCGTGGCTTGCCACAGGCGAACTGGTGGAAAAAACGGTCATCTCATTTCGCCAAAAAGATGTGGCCTATATGGCATGGCGTAACAGCCGCGACGGGCTGGCGCAGCGCTGGTGGCGAGAAACGCTGCTGGCGAGCCCGGAGATTGCGCGCTTGTATCAATGACCGATCCACACCGTGGCGGAGATCGCCGGCAGCGTCAGGATATCGTCAGCGAGCAGGCCGTTACCCTCTTTGTGCTGCCATTGAGCGACACGCAGTAGTGGCGAGGCTGGCAGGACTACTTCACAGGCCTGACCACGGTTAATCGCCACCAGCACGCGCTGGCGGTTGAGCACCCGCACAAACACGACCACGTTATCTTCGGCGTAAATCACCTGACAACCGCCATGGCGTAACGCCTGGCTTTGATGGCGTAATTTTGCCAGCCGCTGATACAGCTCAAGCAAATGAGTGTCCTGTTTTTCAGGTTGCCACGGGAACGGCTTACGACAGAACGGGTCGTTATTACCGTCCTGCCCCACCTCGTCACCGTAATAAATACAAGGCACGCCAGGCCAGGTAAACAGCCATACCACCGCCAACGGTAAACGCGCCACGTCTTTGCCAAGCAAGGATTTAAAACGGGCGGTATCGTGGCTGTCGAGCTGATTGAACATCCGCAGTTGCTGCTGATGCGACAGACCCGCGCGGTAGTTATCCATCCACGCCATACAGGTTTGGGCATCAATAGATTGCGGGTCGTAGGAGATATCCGTATTAGCCAGAAATCCCCAGATGGGGAAAGTAAAACCGCGATAGTTCATGGCGGCATCTTCTGCATCCGCCTGCAACCACTGGCGCGCATCACCAAAATGTTCACCCACAACATACGCTTCAGGCTGGGTTTCTTTTGCCGCCTGCGTAATCCCCGCCACATGGTGCAGGTTGTTGCGCGCCCCGCCGCCCTCTCCCAGCATATGCACGACATCAAGACGCCAGCCGTCCATACTCCACGGCGCTTTCAGCCAGTGACGAACGATACTGTCTTCCCCACGATAAATCTCATTGACCAGGCTTTGCGAACAAAAATCCAGCTTGGGTAGGCTGGCATAGCCCAGCCAGTCAAGCGCCACACCGTCGGCAGAGAAATGATACCAGTCACGCCAGGGGGAGTGCGGGTTGTAACACGCCCCATCCGTCCCACGGTTATGCCGATCAAACCAGGGGTGTGAATCGCCGCTGTGGTTAAAGACACCGTCCAGAATCAGACGCATGCCCTGCTGTTGCGTGTTGTGACGCAAGCGCAGCAGCGCGTTGTCGCCGCCAAACTGTGGATCAACATGACGGTAATCTTCAGTATCGTATTTATGCACGCTCGGCGCGGTAAATACCGGGTTCAGATACAGCGCCGTAACCCCTAACGTTTTCAGATATGGCAGCTTTTCGCTGATGCCGTCTAAATCACCGCCATAAAATGTCGATCCTCCGGCCTGAGCGGTCAGCGGTTCATCCCACTCGCGACGCACGATGTCATGCCCGGCTGCGTGGTGGTAATAGACGTTTGGAGCCGGCTCACGCGACTGGCTGCGGGCAAAGCGATCCGGGAAAATCTGATAGAAAATCTGGTCAGCTACCCACTGCGGACCGTTATCCGGCACATCAACAGCAAACTGCTCCAGACGCGCAGGCGGAAAACGGCTGAATCCCTGCGGTGTAAACCACAGCTGACGATCGGGCCACAATAATTTAAAGCTATAGCGCCGACGAGGTTGGCCGCTGGCAAGATCGATCGCCGCTCGCCACGCGGTTACGCCCGGCTGCGGCTGGCTGCGCAGCTTGTGCATGGAGAGCGAAATCTCTTCGTTATCGTTTTCTGCGCGTAGCGTCACCCGCTGAGGTGGATTTTCCCCGGCCAGCCACAGCGTAATTGTCAGTTGATCTTTGTTTTGCTTAACAAATGGGGCAACCGGAAGGTGCCAGGCGTTCAACATCACGTATCCCCTTTGATGAAAATGAAGCCACCTTGCCATAGCAAAGAGCAGGATCACTCATCATCTTAACGTTTATTAGGGGAGGAGTTCGGGGGAGGAGAAAATTGCCGGGCGACGCGACGCGTTACCCGGCAAAAAATTACTGTGCTTCAGCCAGTTGACGCTCGCGGCGGCGTTTAAATACCCACCCCACCAGCAGCAAGGCAATCCACGCGAAACCAACATACAGTGAAATGCGGGTATCCGGATGGTAGCCGATAAGCGCGATGATAAAGACGAGGAAAATCAGGCCAACAACGGTGGTTGTTACCCCACCAGGTACTTTAAATTTCAGCGCCTTGACCTCTTCCGGCGGCAGACGGCGGCGGAAGGCAATCTGCGACAGCAGGATCATAATCCACACCCACACCGTGGCGAAGGTCGCCAGTGAGGCGATCACCAGGAAGACGTTTTCCGGCATGATGTAGTTAAGATAAACCGCAAACAGCAGCGCGATAGTCATCACCATCACCGTGACCCATGGCACACCGCGACGCGACGTCTTGGCGAACATTTTTGGCGCGCTGCCCTGCTCCGCCATACCGTGCAGCATACGCCCCACGCCGAAGACGTCAGAGTTGATAGCCGACAGCGATGCAGTGAGAACCACAAAGTTGAGGATCCCGGCGGCAAAGGTAATGCCCATATGCTGGAACGTCAGGACGAACGGACTCCCGTCGGTGCCAACCTGGTTCCACGGGTAAATAGACATAATGACGAACAGCGTCCCCACGTAAAATACCAGGATACGCATCGGTACGGAATTGATAGCACGCGGAATAGATTTTTCCGGGTCTTTCGCTTCACCTGCGGTAATACCGATAATCTCTATCCCGCCGTAAGCGAACATCACCATTTGTAGCGACATCACCATGCCGAGCCAGCCGTTGCTAAAGAAGCCGCCGTTACTCCACAGGTTATGGATACCGGTAGGTTGACCGCCGTTGCCAATGCCCCAAATGATGATGCCGAACCCGGCGACAATCATGATGATAATAGTGGCGACTTTAAAGAACGAGAACCAGAACTCCAGCTCGCCAAACACCTTCACGCTCATCAGGTTGATGGCGCAAATAATCAGCACCACGCTGAGTACCCATATCCAGTGCGGTACCGCCGGGAACCAGACCCCCATGTAAATGCCGAAGGCAGTAACGTCGGCAATAGCGACAATCAGGATTTCAAAACAGTAGGTCCAGCCGGTAATGTAACCCGCCAACGGCCCGAGGTTTTCCTGCGCATAGCGCGAGAAAGAGCTGGCTGCAGGATTATGCACAGACATTTCGCCCAGCGCGCGCATGATGATATATGCCGCAGCGCCACCGATAATATAGGCAAGCAACACGCTCGGCCCCGCCATTTTGATCGCGTCGGCAGAGCCGTAAAACAGCCCGGTGCCAATTGCCGAACCTAATGCCATAAAGCGAATGTGCCGGGTGCTCAGCCCACGCTTTAGCTTGTTATTACTTTCCATCGATTCCTAACCTGTTAACACAATAAAAAAACCACGGGGCCATATTAATAGCCCCGTGGTTAAAACTTATTGTCAGTGATTAGTGCGCGCTGGAGGTCACTTGTCGACCCGCGGCGCGATCCCAGATAATTGCCAGGATCACCATCACGACTGTTGGCATCAACCACGCCAGCCCTTGTTCCGCCAGCGGTAAACGCTGGGTCCAGGCTGGTAACACGTCGCCAATTGCAGAAGCTTTAATGCCATCAAGGATACCAAAAATCAGGCTGATAAACATCGCAGGTGCAATGACGCGGGAAGAATTATGCCACCATGAGCGGGTAAAACTTAATACAACCAGTGCGATACATGGCGGATAGATAGCCGTCAGCACCGGAATAGAGATCTGAATCAGATGGCTCAGCCCCAGGTTAGAGACCACCATTGAGAAGCCGCCGAGGATAAATACCAGCGTACGATAAGACAGTGGAACGTACTGGGCAAAGAACTCTGCGCACGCGCAGGTCAGGCCAACCGCAGTCACCAGACAGGCGATGAAAATCAGCGCCGCCAGCAGGAAGCTTCCTGCGCCGCCAAAGGTGTGCTGAACATACGCATGCAGAATCGCCGCGCCGTTAGCTGACTGATCGACCAGAATTGCGCTATCGGAGCCCAGACGGAACAACGCAAGGTACAGCAGCGTTAAGCCCACACCCGCCATCAAACCAGCCCAAACGGTGTAACGGGTCAGCAGACGCGACTCGGTAACGCCACGCGAGCGGGCGGCGTTAACAATAACAATACCAAATACCATCGCGCCCAGCGTATCCATGGTCAGATAACCATTTACGAAACCATTCGAAAATGCTGCGGTTTGATAGGCTTCCATCGCATTGCTGATCGGGCCTGCCGGCCAGACAATCGCGGCGACAGACAGTACCACCAGCGCAAGGATTTTCAGCGGAGCAAGGAAGTTGCCGACGGTATCCAGCAGTTTGCCTGGATACAGCGACACCAAAATAACAATCGCAAAATAGACCACGCTGTAGATGAACAGCGGCAGCGCAGAGTCACCGGTCAGCGGCGCAATCCCGACTTCGAAAGAGACCGTTGCGGTACGCGGCGTCGCGAACAATGGACCAACCGCCAGATAGCAGACGGTAGCCAGCAGTAATCCAGCAACCTTACCGATAGGCGTACTCAGGCTGTCCACACCGCCACCGACTTTCGCCAGCGCGACAACGGTAAGTACCGGCAAACCAACGGCGGTAATCAAAAAGCCAAAAGCCGCAGTCCAGACGTGTTCGCCTGCCTGCAAACCAACCATTGGGGGGAAGATGATGTTACCTGCACCAACGAACAGTGCAAATGTCATAAATCCCAAAGCGATAATATCGCGCGATTTTAACTGATGGGTCATAAAGTCTTACTGCCTGTGGATGTGGTGTTGAAAATAATAAATTTTTGCCTTTCCCTGGGGGACAATACAGCGGCATTTTTGCTCAATTCCAGCGGGAAACACTCCCGACCTGGCGCGGCGAAGAATAGTTTTTCGATTTACCGCGTAAATGCAGTCGGTATGACAGCATCTGGAGCGCAATTTAAACGCTTATAACGTTTTAAAGCAAGGTGGGATCCAAAAACCAGAACAATATAGCGATATGAAAAATGCAGTTAGCACAAAAAACCATTCCATGGAAAAAGGTATGGGTAATAGTTCGAACAAAAAACAATCAAACGTCGCAAAATTCAGGATGTAACTATTGACCACATAAAAAAACCAGCTCGCGCTGGCTTTTGGAAAGATTATCTTACGAATACGGGTTAATCGTTACTTTTGGCCATTAAACGTTCCGGGATGACGAAACTAAATCGCGTCCCTTTGCCTGGCGTACTTTCGATATTCAGGCGGCTATCGTGATGTTGCAGAGCATGTTTCACGATGGCCAGACCCAGTCCACTCCCGCCCGTTTGTCGGGATCGCGCTTTGTCCACGCGATAGAAGCGTTCGGTCAAACGAGGAATATGCTCCGCAGCAATACCAGGCCCATTGTCCTCGACGCTAAATTCCGCCCCGGAGGCAACATGCTGCCAGCGCACGGTGATGTGCGTACCCGCGGGGGTATGGTTCACCGCGTTATACACAAGATTCGAAATCGCGCTACGCAGTTGCTCCTCATTTCCCCGCACGCTCAGGTGGCTATCAATATCAAAAGTAAACGTATGATTATTCTGACTCAGCGTGTGCGCCTCGTGTTCAACCACGCGCAGCATCATCGGCACGTCCACCTTCTCATTAAGCAGTAGCGCTGGCGCGGCCTCTATTTTCGACAACGTCAGCAACTGCTTCACCAGCCCTTCCATGCGGTACGTTTGCTCACGCATGGTATGCAGCGCTTTTTCACGCGTCGTTCCTTCCAGCGGATGCTCCTGCATCATTTCCAGGTAACCTTGTAGCACCGTCAGCGGCGTACGCAACTCATGGCTGGCGTTGGCGAAAAAGTTACGCCGCGAACCTTCCAGTTGGTGCATCTGGGTGACATCGCGCGCAACCATCAGCAATTGCTTATCGGTATAGGGCATCACGCGAATCTCCAGATGCCGTCCGGTATTGAGCACCAGATTGATTGGCCGACTAAAATCACGCGTTTTCAGATATTGCGTGAATTCCGGGTAGCGCAGCAGGTTAAGTATATTTTGCCCGCTATCGTCCGGCCAGCGCAGTCCCAGAACCTGCTGGGCCAGGCCGTTACACCAGAAAATGCCGCCCTCTTCAGTCGTCAACACCACCGCGTCGGGTAGCGATTCCGCCCCACTGCGAAAACGTTTAATCAGATTACCCAGTTCCCGACGGCGCTTTTTGTTGCGCAGCTGCATTTGATGCAGCCCATACAGCAACGGCTCCCAACTTCCGCGCCCCGGCGGCGGGGTCATGCTTCTGTCGACCCATAACCACCAGGACAAGCGTAATAAATTCCAGAAATGCCAGACAAGCAGGCCGGTTACCGACGCCAGCAAAAACCAGGGCAGGTAACCAAAAAAAGCGCTAAGGATAAACGCCGGTATGCAGCAGAGGATCAGCTCCAGTACCAGCCTTTTCCATGACAATCGTTCTAGCAAACGTCTTACTCCATTAACAGCCTAATCCGTCAGGCCCCTATTCATGTCAGTCAGAAGCGGGTCGAAAAACGATATCCCGTCCCACGAACCGTCTGCACCATACGATCGTGTCCACTGTGCTCCAGCGCTTTACGCAAGCGGCGGATATGCACATCCACTGTCCTGTCTTCCACGTACACATTGGTACCCCAGACATGATTGAGTAATTGCTCACGGCTATAGACGCGTTCAGGGTGGGTCATAAAGAAGTGCAACAGTTTGAATTCTGTCGGCCCCATATCCAATGGATCCTCGCCGGTCATCACGCGATGCGAGGTTGGGTCAAGGCTCAGCCCCTGCATCTCAATAACCTCTTCCACCGCCATGGGGGAAATACGACGCAGAACAGCTTTAATACGCGCCACCAGCTCCTTGGGAGAAAACGGCTTGGTAATATAATCATCCGCGCCAGTTTCCAGACCCCGGACGCGATCTTCCTCTTCTCCCCTCGCCGTCAGCATCATCACGGGAATATCCCGCGTCATCGCTTCGCGCTTGAGATGTTTAATAAACTGTAGGCCCGAGCCGCCAGGTAGCATCCAGTCAAGCAAGACGAGATCCGGCCAGGGTTCATTGAGTTGGTTCACAGCACTGTCATAGTCTTCGGCTTCTACGGGTTGAAAACCGTTTTGCTCGAGCACGAAGCAGACCATTTCACGAATTGGAGCTTCATCTTCTACGACCAGAATACGTCTCGCCATGATTTGCCCTGTTTATAATTAAATCGTTTGCCATCAATACGGTGCCATTATGCGTCAGTTTTATGACAGATTTATGAAAAGATAGTCCAGGTTTAACGCAGCCCCGCGAATTATGACAGCCCTTAAACAAGATATTACCGTCCTTGCAGGGTTATAATCCCCGCCACTGTTTTATCGTCATGGAACTCTTATGCGCATCCTTCACACGTCTGACTGGCATCTGGGCCAAAATTTCTACAGCAAGAGCCGCGCCGCTGAACATCAGGCCTTTCTCGACTGGCTGCTGGAAACGGCACAATCCCAGCAGGTGGATGCCATTATTGTGGCGGGCGATATTTTCGATACCGGCTCACCGCCAAGCTATGCCCGTGAGCTGTATAACCGTTTTGTCGTAAATCTGCAGCAAACCGGCTGTCATCTGGTGGTGTTGGCAGGTAACCACGACTCCGTCGCCACGCTCAACGAATCCCGCGATATTCTGGCGTTTCTCAATACCACAGTGATCGCCAGCGCTGGCCATGCGCCGCAGGTGCTGTCTCAACGCGACGGCACGCCGGGTGCGATCCTGTGCCCGGTTCCTTTTTTACGCCCGCGTGACATCATTACCAGCCAGGCCGGGCTAACGGGACAAGAGAAACAGCAGCATTTGCTATCGGCTATCACCGACTATTACCAACAGCAATATCATGACGCCTGTACGCTGCGCGGCGACCAGAATCTACCCATCATTGCGACCGGGCATCTGACCACCGTTGGCGCCAGTAAAAGTGACGCTGTACGTGACATTTATATTGGTACGCTGGACGCCTTTCCGGCGCAAAACTTTCCACCCGCCGATTACATCGCGCTGGGACATATTCACCGGGCGCAGGTTATCGGCGGAACAGAGCATATTCGCTACTGCGGCTCGCCAATTGCGCTCAGTTTTGACGAGTGCGGCAAAAGCAAGTGCGTCCATCTGGTGAGCTTCGAAAACGGCAAGCTGAGCGCTGTTGAACACCTCACCGTACCGGTCACCCAGCCGTTGGCGGTGCTGAAAGGTGATTTAGCCGCGATTACCGCCCAACTAGAGCAGTGGCGCGGTGTGCAGCAGGAACCGCCAGTCTGGTTAGATATCGAAATCACCACCGATGACTATCTGCACGACATGCAGCGTAAGATTCAGGCATTAACCGAAGATTTACCGGTAGAGGTGTTATTGGTGCGCCGTAGCCGGGAACAGCGCGAACGTATTATGGCGAATGAACGACGTGAAACGCTAAGCGAGCTGAGCGTGACGGACGTTTTTGCCCGTCGCCTGGCGCTGGAAGAACTCGAAGAATCGCAACGCGAGCGCCTGAATCAACTGTTTAGCACCACCTTACACACGCTTGCCGGGGAGACCGAAGCATGAAAATTCTCAGCCTGCGTTTGAAAAACCTCAATTCTCTGAAAGGAGAATGGAAAGTCGATTTCACGGCAGAGCCCTTTGCCAGCAATGGGCTGTTCGCCATCACGGGTCCAACGGGCGCGGGAAAAACCACCCTGCTGGACGCCATTTGTCTCGCGCTGTATCACGAAACGCCGCGGCTCAATACCGTGTCTCAGTCGCAAAACGATCTGATGACCCGCGACACCGCCGAGTGTCTGGCCGAGGTCGAGTTCGAAGTCCGGGGCGAAGCCTATCGCGCATTCTGGAGCCAGAACCGCGCGCGCAATCAGCCTGAAGGCAACCTACAGGCTCCGCGCGTAGAACTTGCCCGCTGCGCCGACGGTAAAATCCTCGCCGATAAAGTCAAAGACAAGTTGGAAATGACCGCCGAACTTACCGGCCTGGATTATGGTCGTTTCACCCGTTCGATGCTGCTGTCTCAGGGGCAATTTGCCGCATTTCTCAATGCCAAACCGAAAGAGCGTGCCGAACTGCTGGAAGAGCTGACGGGGACTGAGATCTACGGCCAAATTTCCGCCATGGTGTTTGAAAAGCATAAAGCAGCGCGTACAGAGCTGGAAAAACTGCAGGCGCAGGCCAACGGCGTGGCTCTGCTCGCTGCGGAGCAGGTGCAGTCCTTGACAGAGAGTTTGCAGGTACTTACTGACGAGGAAAAACAATACCTTGCAAGCCAGCAGACTCAGCAACAGCATCTCAACTGGCTCATTCGGCAAAATGAGCTACAGGCAGAAATCAACCGTCACCAACAGGCGTTACGGGCCGCTAAACAGGTGCAAGAAGACGCGCAGCCACAGCTGGCGGCGCTGAGTCTGGCACAACCGGCCAGAGCGTTACGCCCGCACTGGGAGCGAATCCAGGAACAAACGGCTACGATAGCGCGTACGCGGCAGAATATTCAGGAAGTGAATACTCGCTTACGAAGCAGCTTAGCGCTGCGCGAGCGCATCCGTCAGCAGGCGCACACGCAGTCGACCGCCTTGCTCGCTGGACAGCAGACGTTAATCGACTGGCTGAACGAACACGATCGCTTCCGCTTGTGGGGCAGCGAACTGGCTGGGTGGAAGGCCCTGCTGGCGCAACACTCCGACGCCAGCGCCCAGCTACACCAGTGGCAGCAGTTACGGGAAAACGACACGCGTAAACTGGATGCGCTGGCGCTTCCCACGCTGACTCTTTCACCGCAGGAGGTCACGGCGGCGCTGGCGCAACATGTGCAGCTCCGTCCGTTACGCCAGCGTCTGAGCAATCTGCATGGGCAAATCGCCCCGAAGCAAAAGCAGCTGGCGCAGTTACGCGCGACGCTGGTGCAACGTCAGCAAGAGCTAACGCAGCGCAACGCGGTGCTTGCCGAAAAACGTCAGCGCTATAAAGATAAAAATCAGCAGCTTGCCGATGTGAGGATCATTTGCGAGCAGGAAGCCCGCATCAAAGATTTGGAAAGCCAGCGGGCATTATTGCAATCCGGCATGCCTTGTCCGCTGTGCGGCTCCACCACACATCCGGCGATTGAGCGCTATCAAACGCTCGAACTGAGTGTTAATCAGGCACGACGTGAAGCACTGGAAAAAGAGGTTAAAACCCTGGCTGATGAGGGCTCAACGTTACGCGGTCAGCTTGAGGCCATAACCCAGCAACTCCAACGGGATGAACGTGAAGCACAGACGCTTTCTCAAGAGGAGCAAGCGCTTACTCAAGAGTGGCAGACAGTCACTACCAGCCTTAACGTGACGCTGCAACCGCAGGATGATATCGCACCGTGGCTTGCCGCCCAGGAAGAATACGAACAACAACTTCACCAGTTGAGCCTGCGTCATACCCTGCAGGCGCAAATCACGGCGCATACCGAGCAGATTACCCAGCTCCAGCAGCAAATTGACCAGCGCCAGGCGACGTTAACCGCCGAGCTGGCCCGCCATGGACTGTCCCTTCCTGCTGCAGATGACGCTAATTCGTGGCTGAGTGAGCGGGCGAGAGAAGCGCAAATGTGGCAGCAGCGCCAGAACGAACTCACCGAGTTACAGGCGCGAATAGCTCAGCTCACGCCGTTGCTGGAAACGCTGCCTGAGAGCGATACGCTGTCTGCAAGTACTGAGAATCTGTCGCTGGAAAACTGGCGACAGGTGCATGACGATTGCCTGTCTTTACAAGGCCAGTGGCAAACCTTGCAACAGCAGGAGGCGCAGGACCTACAGCGCGCCGCAGAAATTCAGGCACAGTTTGATGCCGCACTGCAGGCCAGCATCTTTGCCGATCGTGACGCCTTTGTTACCGCCCTGCTGGATGAAGAAACCTTTAGCCGTCTGGAGCAGTTAAAGCAATCGCTGGAAAAGCAGCAGCAGCAGGCACAAACGCTGCTTAATCAGGCTCAGCAGGCGCTGGCGAGCCATCACCAGCAGTTGCCAACCGGGGCGGATCTCACGCTCTCGGCACAACAGCTTCGCGACGCGCTGGCGCAGCTCACCCAGCAGCTACGGGAAAATACCACGCGTCAGGGCGAAATTCGCCAGCAGCTCAGGCAGGATGCAGAAAACCGCCAGCAGCAGCAGGCGCTAATGCAGGAGATTGAACAAGTCACGCAGCAGGTCGAAGACTGGGGCTATCTGAATGCGCTGATCGGCTCGAAAGAGGGGGATAAATTCCGCAAGTTTGCCCAGGGGCTGACGCTGGATAACCTGGTGTGGCTTGCCAACAACCAGTTGACCCGTCTGCACGGCCGCTATCTGTTGCAGCGCAAGGCCAGCGAAGCGCTGGAACTGGAAGTGGTAGATACCTGGCAGGCCGATGCCGTGCGTGACACGCGTACGCTTTCCGGCGGCGAGAGCTTCCTCGTGAGTCTGGCGCTGGCGCTGGCGTTGTCCGATCTGGTCAGCCACAAAACGCGAATTGACTCCCTGTTCCTCGACGAAGGCTTCGGCACGCTGGACAGCGAAACGCTGGATACCGCGCTGGACGCGCTGGATGCGCTGAACGCCACCGGCAAAACCATTGGAGTTATAAGCCACGTTGAAGCGATGAAAGAACGCATTCCGGTGCAGATCAAGGTTAAAAAAATCAACGGGCTGGGCTACAGCAAACTCGACAAGCTGTTTGCGGTGGGATCAGCATAAATCTCCAGGCCGGAGCCATCCGGCACAATATGTAGCACAATATTGCATACTCAAAGACGGATATGAAATGGCATTCCACTTCGCTTATCCGCAAGCTATCTCTGTTGGCGGCGAACGTTCGCCGCTATGACGCACATCCGGCGTCTTTCTTGTTGGCAGGTGGTATGAAAAAAGTCGTTTTCTCTTTAGCGCTGGGGACATTTGGGCTGGGCATGGCCGAGTTCGGCATCATGGGGGTACTCACCGAGCTGGCGCGGGACGTGGGCATTTCTATCCCGGCCGCTGGCCATATGATTTCGTTTTACGCCTTTGGCGTAGTGCTGGGCGCGCCGATTATTGCGCTCTTTTCCAGCCGCTTTTCGCTTAAGCATATTCTGCTGTTTCTGGTCACGCTGTGCGTGATTGGCAACGCCATCTTCACCCTTTCCTCCTCGTATTTTATGCTGGCGGTGGGCAGGCTGGTTTCCGGCTTCCCGCACGGCGCATTTTTTGGCGTTGGAGCTATTATTCTGTCGAAGCTGGCGCGCCCAGGAAAAGTCACCGCCGCCGTCGCGGGCATGGTTTCAGGGATGACCGTTGCCAATCTGATTGGCATTCCCGTCGGTACCTGGCTGAGCCAGGAATTTAGCTGGCGCTATACGTTCCTGCTGATTGCCGTCTTTAATATCGCCGTTATTGTCTCGATAGCTTTTTGGGTGCCCAACATCAGCGATGAAGCGAAAGGGAATCTGCGCGAGCAATTTCACTTTTTGAAAAACCCCGCCCCGTGGCTGATCTTTTCCGCCACCATGTTTGGCAACGCCGGGGTTTTCGCCTGGTTCAGCTACGTCAAACCGTACATGATGTACATCTCCGGCTTTTCCGAAGCGCTGATGACCTTCATCATGATGCTGGTGGGATTGGGGATGGTATTAGGGAATCTGTTGAGCGGTCGGCTTTCTGGCCGCTATACGCCGCTGCGCATTGCGGTAATAACCGACTTCATCATTGTGCTGGTTCTGCTGCTGCTTTTTGTTTTTGGCGGTATCAAAGCCGCATCGCTGACCTTCGCCTTTATTTGCTGCGCGGGCCTGTTCGCCCTGTCGGCGCCGCTGCAAATTTTGCTGCTGCAAAATGCCAAAGGAGGTGAACTACTGGGCGCGGCAGGCGGGCAAATTGCCTTTAACCTCGGTAGCGCAATTGGCGCCTGGTGCGGCGGTATGATGCTGACGCTGGGCTTTGCCTACAACTATGTAACGCTACCGGCTGCGTTGCTGTCGTTCTCCGCCATGTCATCGCTGCTGATTTACGGCTACCTGAAGCGCGGCGTGCAACAAGTTGCAGCCGCGACGTAAAACAGGTTACGCCTGCGGCCACAGCCAGGCCGCACCGCGTACGCCGCTGGAGTCACCATGCAGCGCCTTGCGTAGGGGCGTTTCACACTCGCCGCCAAAGACAAATTGCTTCATCAACGTGGGAACGTTTTGATATAGCCTGTCGACATTACTCATTCCCCCACCCAGTACAATGACGTCCGGATCGAGAATATTCACCACATGCGCCAGCGATTTTGCCAGACGCAACTCATAGCGGCTCAATGCCTGCTCCGCCACAGCATCCCGCACGTTAACCAGATCGATAATGTCGCTGCCCTTGAGCGACTTACCGCTCAGACGCTGGTAGTCGGTGGCAAAACCGGTCCCGGAAATAAAGGTTTCAATGCAGCCTTGCTTGCCGCAATAGCAGGGTACTTCCTGGCGATAACGCAGCTCATCTTCGTCCATCCACGGCAGCGGATTATGCCCCCACTCACCCGCGGTACCGTTGCCACCCGTGTGCGCCCGACCATTCAACGCCACACCCGCGCCGCATCCGGTGCCAATAATTACCGCAAATACGGTTTGCGCCCCTGCCGCCGCGCCATCCACCGCTTCAGAAACCGCCAGGCAATTGGCATCATTCGCCAGGCGCACTTCACGGTTCAAACGCATACTTAAGTCTTTATCAAAGGGTTGCCCGTTAAGCCAGGTTGAGTTGGCATTCTTGACTACCCCAGTGTAAGGCGAAATTGAACCAGGGATCCCCATCCCCACGGTTCCCGTTTGCCCGGTAGCCTGCTCCGCCATCACCACCAGCGCAGCAATGGTTTCTATCGTTTGCTGATAATCCTCACGCGGTGTAGGCAGGCGATGGCGAAAAAGCTGCTCGCCTGCATCGCCAAGCGCAATAACTTCCGTTTTTGTACCGCCCAAATCGATACCTATACGCACTGTTTGCTCCTCTTCCCGATTAACAATGCAAGCATAGCGACAATTCGCTATCATGCCCGCTGGATTTAACGACAAGGCCGTGGAAATTATCATGCTGTGGTTCAAAAATTTAATGGTTTACCGTCTTAGCCGCGATGTTTCTTTGCGTGCCGAAGAGATGGAAAAACAGCTGGCATCAATGACGTTCACCCCTTGCGGTAGCCAGGATATGGCAAAAATGGGCTGGGTTCCGCCGATGGGATCGCACAGCGATGCATTAACGCATACCGCCAATGGCCAAATTATTATCTGCGCCCGCAAAGAAGAAAAAATTCTGCCGTCGCCGGTTATCAAACAGGCGCTGGAAGCCAAAATATTCAAACTGGAAGCTGAGCAAGGTCGCAAGCTTAAGAAGACCGAAAAAGACTCGCTGAAAGATGAAGTTCTGCACTCATTGCTGCCGCGCGCCTTTAGCCGCTTCAGCCAAACGATGATGTGGATTGACACCGTTAACGATCTGATCATGGTTGATTGTGCGAGCGCGAAGAAAGCGGAAGATACGCTGGCGCTGCTGCGTAAGAGCCTCGGCTCGCTGCCGGTCGTTCCGCTGACGATGGAAAACCCTATTGAGCTGACGCTAACCGAATGGGTTCGCTCCGGCACAACGGCGCAGGGATTCCAGTTGCTGGATGAAGCAGAACTGAAAGCGATCCTTGAAGACGGCGGCGTGATCCGCGCGAAAAAACAGGATCTGGTCTGCGACGAAATCGCCGTACATATCGAAGCGGGCAAACTGGTCACCAAGCTGGCGCTCGACTGGCAGCAGCGCATTCAGTTCGTTATGTGTGACGACGGCTCGATTAAGCGTCTGAAGTTTAGCGACGAATTGCGCGATCAGAACGAAGATATTGACCGCGAGGACTACGCTCAGCGTTTTGATGCCGATTTCATCCTGATGACGGGCGAACTGGCGGCGCTGATTAAAAGTCTGGTAGAAGGATTAGGCGGCGAAGCGCAACGTTAAGACGTGTTTATCGAATGGCGGCTCAATGTCGCCATTCGTCATTTTTACGCTTACAGGTAGCGGCAAAGATAGGATGTTGGCTCTGCCACCTGCAGATGAAACTCGCTGCTGCCTGGTACGTTAAACACGTCCCCTGCGGCATAGACTTTCCACTCAGTTTCCCCCGGCAGCAGCACGTTCAGTGCGCCGCTGACGACCGTCATCTCTTCAGGCGCCGCAGTACCAAAGGTGTATTCGCCTTCAGCCATCACGCCAACACTGGCACGGCCAGTACTGCTGCTGGTAAAACCGATGGATTTTACTTTGCCGGAAAAGTATTCATTACTTTGAAGCATACAACTGGCCCTATCTTGTGATTAAGTTAATAACCAATATAGGGGGCTGGCGTTCCACCTGTCACGCAAAATTACGCAAGCAATTCCGAAGCCAGCCGGGCGATCAGCACATTGGACAGCAGAACCGGGACATCCAGCGATTTTTGCAGTAAATCGCGATGACGTTGATTAAAACCCAGACAATCCAGCATGATCACATCCGCGCCTTGCTCAAGCAATTCTTTACCGGCATCAATCAGTTGTTGTTCGGAACCGTGAATCGGATTCGCCACGGCATACACTGGCGGCGTTTGCAACACCTGCCATTTTTGCGTCTGGGCTTTAAGCAATTCCGTGACGGGGACAAGAACCCCGACCTGATGCCCTTCCACAATCGAGGCGACCAGTGGAGGAATTATACGTAAAGGTTCCAGTAACATACTCTTGCGGGCGGTCAGGCGGGCAATTGAGGCCGTACTCATCAGCAGGATCACGTCAAAGCCCTGATTATCGAGTACTTCTACGATACCTTGGAGTGATCGTTCCACTTTCTGGCGCGAAACATGGGCAAGCTGATGGTCGCTGAGCAGCGTTAAAAGCGGCTCGTCACCGGGAGAGACGCCGTACTCGGCCATCACATCCTCTCGCCGCATCTGCCCCAGCAGACTGTGGTGAGTGATGTGCTGCTCATCAATATATTCCGTCAGGAGCGGTAACACCTCACGCATCGGCACCACGCCAATCGTGAGGATAGCCAACGACGTACCCATTTTTTGCTCCACCGTCTTCTTACTTTGCTGTGAATTCCCGAATAATTGCCGGGCGCTGACCTGTGCTACAAACGCTCAAAAGCGTAGCAGCAGATCGGCGGTCTATTTTGTAAAGATTCCAAATCATTCCAGTACTGTATTGTTATTGTTTAATTTTCAATTTTTACTGTATACGGCGATATTTAAAAAAATGTGATGTACGCCCGTCCTGGCACTTTTCAGACTCGTGCCAGGACGGTGCTTAATATCAGTCTTTATCGGGATCTTCGTAGCGTTTTTTAGCATCCATGGCTTCCTGAGCGGAAGGATGCTCACTGATCAGCGAATTCGGTTCCGGGTGATCGGCGCGAAGTTGATACCAGGTTACCGTCTGGCCTGGCGTCCCCTTTTCAACGGTAACAATGGTTGCTTGACGCGGATAAGGTGGTTTTGTCGGCATAGCTCTTCCTTTTGTCTGAATGAGCTTTAAGTATAGACACCACCCTGTAAGCGTGGCGCTGCCTGCGACAGTATCCCAAGAATGTCGTCCACCACCTGCGAAGGCGGATTGGTCGCATCAACAATATAATGCGCCGCTGCACGGTACAGAACATCACGCTGGGCAAGCACTTCCTCTACTTCTTCAGTCAGCGGCTTGCCGGTTAAGGTTGGGCGCAACCCCTCTTCAGGCGTAGCCTCCAGACGATCAACCAGTACCGATACCGGCGCGCTTAAATAGATAACCACACCGTGGCTACGCATATAATGACGATTAAATTCGGTCAGAATGATGCCGCCACCGGTCGCAACAACCGTTGTCGGAGCCGTGACGGCCTGCAGAGCGGTCGTTTCCTGGGCACGAAACCCTTCCCATCCTTCTCTTTCGACGATTTCCGCTACGGTCATCTGCACGTGCGACTGCAACCAGCGATCGGTATCAACGAACTGGTAATCGACAGCCTTCGCCAGCGCCATACCGATTGTCGTTTTACCACACCCCCGGGGGCCCACAAGAAAAAGAGGTTGCGTCATCACAGAATTTCCCCAGAGAACCGCCGACGAGCGGGATCTGATGCAATTAAAGATATAATCATATCATCAAACTAGTACACCACCAAATCGTAAAGAAAAAATTACACAAACAGTGATGGTGTCAATTAAACCCTACTATAACAAGAATTCACATGGATTAAAGTGTAAAAAATAAATTACAGGTACTATTTTCTGCGCTGAACTTCCAGCCACCACTTATCCAGCTCAGCCGCAAAATGCTGTCGGTCACGGGGAGAAAGGCTATCCGGTCCCCCGGTCTGGATGCCGCTGGCGCGTAGCGTATCCATAAAATCACGCATCATCAGACGTTCGCGGATCGTCGCTTCGGTATAACGTTCGCCGCGTGGATTAAGCGCAGCCGCCCCTTTTTCAATGGCTTCAGCAGCCAGCGGAATATCCGCCGTGATCACTAAATCACCGGCGCTACATTGTCGTACAATCTCGTTATCAGCAACGTCAAACCCGGCGGGAACGCGTAATGTACGGATAAAACGCGAAGACGGGACGCGCAAATTCTGGTTCGCCACCAGAATAAGCGGCATCTGCATGCGCTCAGAGGCGCGGTATAAAATTTCTTTAATCACGTTCGGACACGCGTCGGCATCCACCCATATTGTCATAATCTCTCCCCAATCGTGTGTAATCGCGCATTGTCTCGTGCTTTTACTTGCAGGCAAAGTGCTGTTTCTCCTTCTGCACATATTCATTCCGCGCTAAGCTTAGCTTTCCCAGATTTACCCTAAATAATTCGGGTTGCAGGCAGGCGGCAAGAGAGTGAGTCCCGATGAGCTTACTCTGGTAAGTGATTCGGGTGAGCGAACGCAGCCAACGCACATGCAACTTGAAGTATGACGGGTATAAAACAATGAATATCATCCATAGGGAGTGACAAGATGGACAAAAAAATTGGTTTTATCGGCTGCGGTAATATGGGCAAAGCAATTCTTGGCGGCATGATCGCCAGCGGCCAGGTTCTCCCGGGACAAATCTGGGTCTATACCCCTTCCCCCGATAAAGTCGCTGCGTTGCACGACCAGTATGGCATTAATGCAGCGCAGTCTGCGCAAGAAGTCGCGCAAATCGCCGACATTGTTTTTGGGGCCGTAAAACCAGGCATCATGATTAAGGTACTGAGTGAAATCACCTCCAGCCTGAACAAAGACTCTCTGGTTGTCTCGATTGCCGCTGGTGTTACCCTCGATCAGCTCGCCCGTGCGCTGGGTCATGATCGCAAAATCATTCGCGCAATGCCTAATACCCCGTCACTGGTTAATGCCGGAATGACCTCCGTCACGCCGAACGCCTTAGTAACGCCGGAAGATACGGCCGACGTACTGAATATCTTCCGCTGCTTTGGCGAAGCCGAAGTGATTGCAGAATCGATGATTCACCCGGTTGTCGGCGTCAGCGGTTCTGCGCCGGCCTATGTCTTTATGTTTATCGAAGCGATGGCGGACGCCGCCGTGCAAGGCGGTATGCCCCGTGCGCAGGCTTATAAATTCGCAGCGCAAGCGGTAATGGGCTCGGCAAAAATGGTGTTGGAAACGGGTAAACATCCTGGGGAACTGAAGGATATGGTGTGCTCGCCAGGCGGCACCACTATCGAAGCGGTACGCGTCCTGGAAGAACGCGGTTTTCGTTCATCAGTGATTGAAGCGATGGTTAAATGCATGGAACAGTCAGAAAAACTCAGCCGATCCTGAGTTAATATTACCGGACGTCAGGCCGCCGCTTCGGTGCGGTTACGTCCGGAATTCTTTGCTTTATAAAGCGCCATATCCGCCGATTTTAACCATTCCCGATAATGCTCAGTTTCAGAAGTCAGCGGCGCTACGCCAACGCTAATACGTAAGGCGACCTGCGGAGCGCAGGATAAACGCAACTGACTAAGTCGTTCATGCACGCGCGACATGGCCGCAATTGCGCTGGTTGCGGGCGTACCGCACATAATCACCGCAAATTCATCACCACCAAAACGGCCAATCACATCGCTACCGCGTAAAGTCATCTGCAACTGGCGGGTCAGCGCGACAATGGCCTGATCCCCGACGTCATGACCCCAGGTATCATTGATGCTCTTGAAATGGTCGATATCAATAATAAGCAACGTGGCATCACGCTGATAGCGGCGGCAATTATCAAATTCATTACGTAGCAATAACTCCCAATGACGTCGGTTATAAACGCCGGTCATCCCATCTCGCGTACTCATCACCTGTAAGCGGCGTTTATGTTCCGCCAGCTTGATGATCGTCTGATAGCTGACCCAGGCAAACAGCAGCGGGTACATCACCAGTACCGGCAGTGATAACATCACGCTCAGTTGACTGCTGCTAACAGCGACGGGAATATCGGTTAACTGTAACGTCACCAGGCATGACACCGCCATCAACACGACGCCCGCGAGGAATACTCGCATTCCCCCTGCGCCCATCAGGTTGATGCAAGTAATCATGAGCAGCGCCGTGGACGGCAACAGGTTTGCCCCCATAATGCCCAGCCACATACCGGCGAGGATGGCATCGGCTTTTAAATTGGTAAATTCACTATGCAGAGGATCGTCTGCTTTACTTGCCAACTGCCAGGCCAGATGTGGCCAGACAAATGCCCATCCCACCAGTAACAGCCACCAGCCGCCAGTAATAGGCTGGGAAACTAATACCGACGCGATAGGGAAAAACATCCCCCCCAATCCCACCGCTCGCGGCAGCCTGATCCGTCGGGCAAATCGCAGACCGGAACGTTGGTGGTCGTTTTGATGAAGTGATATAAACGCTTCATCCGCGACGACCTTCTTTTGGAAAAAGTTTTCATCATTCATCGTATTTGGGAACATTCTGAAACAAATTTCCCAAATTATAGGTAGGGGTCTGCTGGCGGGAGTATGAAATTTCGGGTGAGCGTTTTTACCTGCTCACCCGTAAGTGCTACGCCGCTTTTTTCAGGCAAGCGCTCATAAACTTGTTACGATCGTCGCCTTTCAGTGACTGCTCCGTCGCCTTGACGTTGCATTCACGCATCTTCTGCTGCTGTGGGGTTAAACTCTTTTCCTCAGGCGCAGATTTGCTGTTTTTCAGGCAATCACTCATATACGTCTTGCGCGCATCCCCTTTTAAGGCCTGCGCCGTTGCCTGCTGATTGCAGGTGGTCATACGCTGTTGTTGCGGGGTTAACGTCTTCTCGGCAGCACCGACGGTAGTTAAAAAAACCAGTCCAAAGAGCAGCGTCATTAATAATGTAATTTTCATAGCACCATCCTTTTCTGAACGACGACACACAGCTAAGTTTGGCTGCTAACGATAAAAATACCACCCGGCGGCAAAACTATTGTCACCGGGGGGTAGAGTTACTTCAGCCCTAACGCCGCTTTCATGGTGTAAAACAGATCAGTTTGATCGGTCAGACCGACCACATTCGCCGCATGTGGGCCATAAGCGGCGATGCGCAACTGGCTACCGGTGTGCTCCTGAGATTCCTCTTCAGAATTGCCGTAGCTGATGACCATCACCGCGCCATCTTTGGTGTTCAGTGCCTGAGTCAGACCAGGCGCTTTAGTATCAGGCGCGACAATCTGGCTGGCATGCGCGTGGTCAGCGGTTACCACCACCAGGGTGTTGCCGTCTTGCTTCGCAAAGGCAAGCGCGCGCTGTACCGCTTCGTCCAGATCAACCGTTTCACCAATCTGTCCGCACGGGTTGGCGGCGTGATCCTGTTTATCGATGGATGCCCCTTCAACTTGCAGGAAGAAACCTTTCTCATTTTTGCTTAACAGTTCAATCGCTTTATCCGTCATCTGCGCCAGCGTCGGTACGGTGTCATCACGCTTTGGATTTGGCGTACAGGTCACCGCTGGTTTATCCAGATTCCCATGATAGGACGCTTTCGGACCTTCCCAGCGTACCGGCATGTTGCCGTCGGAGAACAAGCCCAGCAACGGCTTATCCTGGTTAGCTTCGGTAATCGCAGCCAGCGTCGCGGCATCACTTACCATCTGATAACCGCGCGCCATGGCTTGTTCACGCAACGTTTTGCCCTGCCACTCCCCTGCCGCAGCGGTTTCGGCAAACGTTTTTGCCCCACCGCCCAACGTGACGTCAGCCCGGGCATTCAGCAATTGTTCTGTAATTGACCCTTTGCCGCCTTTTTCCAGCGCATTGGTTGGGCATTTTTCACGGGTCACGTCAGGGCCATAGCACTTACGTGAAGTCACATGAGCAACCAGTGCCGCTGGGGTTGCATCCTGCAATTCAGCGGTAGAAACGTTGCCCGTCGCCAGACCTGCCGCTTTTGCCATTTCCAAAATTGTTGCGTGATCTTTTTCATGTATATCAACGCCCAGCGCGCCATTGTAAGTTTTAACCCCGGTGGTCCACGCCGTCGCTGAGGCCGCTGAGTCCGTCACATAATCCGGCTTGCCCGTTTTCTTATCTAACGCATAGTGCGTGTATTGTCCGGTCAACGGTAAAGCATCAATACCTTTAAAAAAACCGCCCGCGCCTTCGGCATAATTTCGCGCTGCCGTTATTTCAGAATCGCCCATCCCATCGCCAATAAGTAAAATGATATTTTTGGCAGGTTTATCGTTCAGAGATTCGCGTAAAGCCGCCGTTTGATCGGCTGACAATCGGCGGGCGCCGCCTGGCGTGGTGATATCACCCTGAGCGGCACGATTATCCATAACCGCTACGGTAGATGTTTCTGCATTAATAATCGGGGTAAACAGCAAAGGTAACAGGGCAATAGCGAGTGCGCTTTGTTTCACTTTATTTTCTCCATGTATAAATACGGTAAAATTAAAACAAAGCGACTATAAGTATTTGATGTGACACTTTTATGATAATTTGTGGGGACGTCCCACAGATTAATCAAAACGTTTTGACACGCTTTCGCCAGCGTTATGCAGGGTCGTCATAAACGCTGGCACGGGGTTGACACCTGCCAGAGCCCCTTCAATTTGACGCAGCAATATTTGCCGATCGCTCCACGCCATATTGCGCAGCATTTCGGTGATTACCTGCTCTAACATTTCAACCTGCGCGGCCAGGTTTTGTGACTCTTCTTCTTTTTGGGCGAGCTTAAGCAACAACTCAGTGACGAGATTTTTCATTTGCGTATTCCCTTAACAAAATATAAGCCACGTTAACATTAAGGCTCATAACTGCCTAGGTGATAAAAGTTTTATTTTTAGAAGAAATTAAACTATTTGCGAAAACAATCACATCACAAAATAAGGGAGAGACGAGACGTACAGCAGAATCATTCAATATCAAAAGGTAAGATTATGAATAATCACATAGAGATATAATGCAGAATTATCGATAAACAACGCCGACTGGCAGCGTTGTTTATCAGGAAGTCAGCGCGCGTGACGCCGACGTCGCAACGCGATGGTCAACTGCCAGATGTTAATCAGTACAATACTCGCCGTAGCAATAAACACCCAGCGGAATCCCGCCATGGCTGATACTGTTGCTCCCATCAATGGCCCGGCGACATTGCCCAGGTACATAAATGACTGGTTATAACCAAAGATACGCCCGGTTATCTGGTCGCTGGAGTATTTCACCAGTAGCGTCTGTACCGCTGGCAACATCGCGCCGTCGGCAAAGCCGAGCAGAAAACGTAATACCCCCAACTGTAATGGCGTGGTGACCCACGACATGGCAAAAAACAGCACGACAGCGAACATCAACGTCGCCATTAAAATCCGCTCAGTACCAATACGGTCGCCTAATTTGCCAAGCCGGGGCGCGGAAATCAGGGCCGAGATGCCAGGTACTGAGGCGATCAGCCCGCTGAGAAAGGCAATATTCGAACTGTCTGGCACCATTGATTTGATAAACAGCGCCAGAATTGGCCCGATAGAGCCGTTACACAGCTGAATCACCATCGTCGTAAAAAACAGGCTGATCACCAGCGCCGGATAAGGCAGCGAGGCAAAGACGGCCTTCCCGCTCAGGCGTTCGCTTTTTTTGGTCGTCGGGCGCACACCCTCTTTGATCAAAAACAGCGTGACAAGGAAACTGACCACCAACAAAGCAGCAGTAATACAGAACACCGCCCGTAAGCCAATATGGTCGGCAATAAAACCGCCCATTAACGGACCGCCAATAACGCCGCTGATTTGCGCTGTAGAAAGCGTGCTCAATGCCCATCCGCTGCGTTCACGCGGAACCTGTGATGCTACCAGCGCCATTGCGTTCGGAATATAGCCTGAGGTTAACCCCATCACCCCGCGCAGCAGAAAAAGCTGCCAGACGTTAGTGGCAAATGCCTGCAGTAAAATCGCAATCGCCATCCCCAGCGAAGCTCGTAACAACATCAGCTTGCGCCCTTTACGGTCGGCTAAACTGCCCCACATTGGTGAAACAATGGCTGAAATAAGGAAGGTGACGCTGAACGTTAATCCGGACCACATAGAGAGCGCTTCGTGAGAGGTGACGCCCAATTGGGAGATATAGAGCGGTAAAAAAGGCAGGATTTGGCTAATCGCCAGTCCGGTAAAAAAGCATCCGAACCAGACGGAAATAAGGTTTACTCTCCAGGATTCCATAAGGGCTCATAACGATAAGTAGCTGAAAACTGCGAGCAGCTTAACAAATTACTTAGCCAAATAAGGATCCACAGGTGCGATATATCACAGTTTAGAATTTTATCTTCCCGCTCATCATATTTGTGATACGCCTCACATCAAACCCACAATACAAGCAGGGAATTATGCTTGATGCGAGATCAACGCGTTTGCGCGTATCTATTCCCCTGTTGCCCAGACAAACAATCTGCCAGAAGCCGAGGAAACCTGCGTTTTGTCGTGGTAATGTATGTGCTTTGCATTCATGGAATGGGTTTTTAAGATGGCAAAGTTGCGGGTAGGAATCGTATTTGGTGGTAAATCAGCGGAACATGAAGTGTCATTGCAATCGGCAAAAAATATTGTCGATGCCATCGACAAGACTCGCTTTGACGTTGTGCTGTTAGGTATTGATAAACAAGGGCAATGGCACGTTAGCGATGCCAGTAACTATCTGCTCAATTCAGACGATCCGGCGCACATTGCGCTGCGTCCTTCCGCGACCAGCCTGGCTCAGGTTCCGGGTAAACAAGAGCACCAGTTGATCGATGCGCAAAACGGTCAGCCGCTGCCGACGGTCGATGTTATTTTCCCGATCGTCCACGGTACGCTGGGTGAAGATGGCTCTTTGCAGGGTATGCTGCGCGTAGCGAATCTGCCGTTCGTCGGTTCTGATGTCCTGGGTTCCGCAGCCTGTATGGATAAAGACGTAACCAAACGTCTGCTGCGCGATGCCGGATTAAATATCGCGCCATTTATTACACTCACTCGCGCGAACCGCAACAATATTAGCTTTGCTGAGGTGCAATCCCGCCTGGGTCTGCCGTTGTTCGTGAAACCCGCCAACCAGGGATCGTCCGTTGGCGTTAGCAAAGTGACCAGTGAAGCGCAATACAACCAGGCTGTCGCGCTGGCATTTGAGTTCGATCATAAAGTCGTGGTAGAGCAAGGGATCAAAGGCCGTGAGATCGAATGCGCGGTACTGGGCAACGATCATCCGCAGGCCAGCACCTGTGGTGAGATCGTGCTGAACAGTGATTTTTACGCTTACGACACCAAATACATTGACGATAATGGCGCCAAAGTAGTTGTTCCGGCAGCGATCGCGCCAGAGATTAACGACAAGATCCGCCAGATCGCCATTCAGGCGTACCAAACACTGGGATGTGCCGGCATGGCGCGTGTAGATGTATTCTTAACCGCAGACAACGACGTTGTGATCAATGAGATCAACACCCTGCCGGGCTTCACCAACATCAGTATGTATCCAAAACTGTGGCAGGCGAGCGGCTTAGGCTATACCGATTTAATCACGCGTCTGATCGAACTGGCGCTGGAGCGCCACGCTGCGGATAGCGCGCTGAAAACCAGTATGTAAACCCGCCAGGATGCCTGATAACTATTGGGCATCCTTCGCTTCATCATCTTCATTTTCCACGCGGCGACGGATAATTAATCCGGCCAGCCAAAAGCTGATTATCCAGGTAACCAGCCCCACCGCATAGGTTTGCCATCCCTGCGCTTCAAAACCTAATAACCCGACCACGCCATTCAGAATAAAGATAAGCCCAATAGCGAAGGCATAGTAGTGCCAGTCTCGGCGGATTTTTACAGGCAGGTTCATAACGGCTCCGGTGGATATACAACATGGGAAAACATCCTCGCACATTTCCCCATGGGCGTCTGTGGCATAGGCGTAATTTCTGAAATGTAACTAAATTTAACTTAAGGTTAAATAATTGTGACACACCACATAAAACCGAAATCCAGGAATAATCTCCACCTGAAATTACCAACATTCTGATATTGACATTCCTGATCACCTGTCAGACTCACACTCAGTTACAGGCATTACGCCAAAAAAAGCAGGTTATTTCCGGAGGTCTTTATGGCTGATTTTACGCTCTCAAAATCCCTGTTTAAGGGCAAGCATCGGGATACCTCCTCCCTGCCCGGCAACATTGCGTATGCCGTATTTGTGCTGTTTTGCTTTTGGGCAGGCGCGCAGATTTTAAATCTGCTGGCCCACGCCCCCGGCATCTATGAGCAGCTGATGCAGTTGCAAATGCAAGAGACAGGACGCCCGCGCGTTGAAATTGGTTTAGGCGTCGGTACCCTGTTTGGGCTGATCCCTTTCCTGGTCGGTAGCCTGATTCTTGGCGCCGTCGCGACAATTATCCGCTGGCGCCGCCGTCATCATAACGATGACTGAGCCATACACTTCGCCCGACGATCGTCCACGCGTTTAGCAAACCACGCGGTCGTCAGATTACGCGTGATCTTCGGGCTTTCCAACTGAATGCCAGGCAGCATTTCACGAGGTAGCGATTTACCGCTCTTCGCTTCCGCCAGCTTATAGACCTTCTCGTACAGCGCAGTCTCTTCAAAGGCCAGGCTATCGCCCTTTTGCAGTTGCCGGTGGATCTCACTCTCGCTCATCCCCAGCTTCCCGGCCAGCTTGCGTACCGCCAGCTCCGTTTTCCCCGGTTCGCTGCTGCCGTAGAGAATCAAATCCCCGTCCAGCGCCAGCTTCACTCCGCTGGCTTTACTGACTGCATTCTGGAAAGCCGCATTGCGGCTGGCGTACCAGCCGGCATTAAAATCTGCAAAGCGGAAGATGGGCGCACTGTAATTCGCCGGATAATTGAGCAGATGATAAGTGCCAAACCACAGTCCGCCGCGTCGGCTGAACACTTCCTGACGGACCGTCCCTGCCATTTTCCATGGATAGCCGCTGGCGTGCTGCTCGGCAAACGCAATGCTGACCTGCATCGGTCCGCCGGTATGCACCGGATTCAGTGAACCAAACAGCGTCTGCCCCATCGGTACCATATTGATGAAATCATCAAAGATGGCGCTAAGCTGTTTTTCCGTCTTCACCGTATCCAGACGCTCACTGTAGCTTTTCCCCGTTGGCGAGTTAATCTTCAGCGCAGTGTGCACCACAAACAGCGGAATATGCATGCGCTCGGCGCGACGGTCGATCTCTTTCCAGGCGATTTTACTTAAGCCAGGAACCGCCGGGTCAGCCTGGTAGTTTGACTCCTGTTGCGCGACCGCCAGCACCGAACAGATGTTTTCAACCGTTGGCGCCAGCTTCTGACTTTCAAACGTCTTCGCCAGATCCTGCGCCCAGGCATCCCGGTCTTTCACGCTGGCGGGCATTTTCTGGCGCACCACGCTCGCCACATCGACGGCTTTCTCCCCTTTTTTTAACGGCTGCGCGGGTTGGCTACTACATCCCACCAGCACCAATGCTGCCAGTCCGGACCAGGGGTAAAGACGGGAAACCGTCGACATAACATCTCCTTTTGTTAGCTAAGCGTATGGGTAACTTCCTGAATATTCTGGCCATCAAGCTCACGTTCAAAGCTGCGCAGACGCTTATAGATAGACATCAGTTCAACTAAGGTTGTCCAGGAGTTAATCAGATACTGGAACGAGCCGCGCACCTGGCCAAACACGTTGGTAATTTGCGTCATCAAACCGAGCGTAATCGTACCGGCAACAATTGACGGAAACAGCAGGAACAAACCGAAAACGTTATCAACCTGCAGGTACAGAATACGGGCGATATTAAAATACATGTAGTGAAAATAGAGACGGAAATAGTTTTGCCGCACCGCATGGAACAGTTCACGCACCGTCGGCGGCGTTGCACGACTGGCATCATCTTCACCGTATACCAGTTCTTTACGGTAAGCCGCTTCCACACGCTGGTTTTTAAACTCCAGACCCGGAAGTTTGATCCCGACTACCGCCAGCAAGCCGGTTCCCATCAGCGACCAGACAATCGCAGCAATCACCAGCCCATAAGGAACATGTCCAATAATCGGCAGATCAGGAACATGCGCCGACAGCGTAACCAGTACCGGCAAGAAGGCAATCAGCGTCATAATGGCGTTGATAAAGCTGACGCCCATATTTTCCAGCGTGGAGGCAAAACGCATGGTGTCTTCCTGCACACGCTGTGCTGCGCCTTCGATATGACGCAGATGCTGCCAGTGCGCCATATAGTGTTCGTTCATCGCGGTACGCCAGCGGAACACATAGTGACTGACGAAGAAATTGTTCATCACGCCAATGACCACGGCAATCAGCGCAATGCCGAGAAAGATCCCCACTTCATTATAGAACTGCTCAATTTTCACCTTATGCGGTGCGCTGAGCGCGGTTTGAATGAGATCGTAGAATGGCGCATACCAGGCGTTGACGGCGACGCCGACCTCAACCAGAAACCAGGTCACAAAAATTATCAGCGAGGTACCGAGAATGGACCAATACTGCCAGCGGTGCGGGCTGTAGAGAAACCAGAACAGCGCGAACACCCCAACGCAAAGAATGTAGTAAGCATAAAAAATCAGGTAATCCAGCGACCAGAAACGCGCCGCGCTAATCGGTACATCCCCCGACGCGCCGGTAATGCGCGCCACCCAGGCTCCCCCACCTGCTTGCCAGAATACAACAGCGACCAGTGCCCAAATAAATGCCGAAATAAAGAACGGTCCCGGCTTTGGGAAAAAAGACTTAAACATAGTGCTCTCCTGCTAACTTCTTATCGTTATGACGACTGCTGTGCGTTTGCCACCGGGAAATGCGGCGGCGAGACGGCTTACGCCAAAAAACACAAGCTGAAACCGACAATTGTGACCAAAACCGTGGCACATAGTTCGCCCCACGGCGATGAAGAATTGTTTCTGTGGTTTTCACACTCGACAACGTTCCAGCATGTGCAGATTATCACAGCGTGAGATCACAAAAGCGAACATCCACAATCCGGGAAACACTCACGTTTACTCATCGTTACGTTTTTCACACTATTATTGGCTGATAAGCGCTTTGCAATACGCCGTTGAGTAGTATAAATACGCATACGCACGACATCCTTTTTCACTTTTTCTAACTCATGGACACCACCGTTGAAACGTAGTCTGCTTTTTTCTGCCGCGCTGTGTGCGGCGTCATTGACATCTGTCCAGGCGGCACAGCCTATAACCGAACCGGTCTTCGCCTCAGATATCGTCGATCGTTATGCCGACCATATATTTTACGGCAGTGGTGCTACGGGGATGGCGCTCGTGGTGATTGATGGTAATCAACGCGTATTTCGTAGCTTCGGCGAAACGCGCCCCGGCAATAATGTTCATCCACAACTGGATTCCGTGATTCGCATTGCCTCTATCACTAAATTAATGACCAGCGAAGTGCTGGTGAAATTACTCGATCAGGGCACGGTTAAACTCAACGATCCCTTGAGTAAATATGCACCACCTGGCGCACGCGTGCCGACTTATCAGGGAACGCCAATCACGTTGGTGAATCTGGCGACGCATACCAGCGCGCTGCCGCGCGAACAGCCTGGCGGCGCAGCACATCGCCCGGTGTTTGTCTGGCCAACCCGCGAACAACGCTGGAGCTATCTCTTAACCGCCACGCTTAAAGCCGCGCCAGGATCGCAGGCTTCTTATTCAAATCTGGCATTCGACCTGTTGGCCGACGCGCTGGGAACTGCTGCCGGTAAGCCTTATCCTCAGGTGTTTGAAGAAAAAATCACCCGACCGCTGGGAATGAAAGACACCACCTTTACCCCATCCCCGGATCAATGCAGACGTCTGATGGTCGCGGAAAAAGGCG
The DNA here is from genome assembly GCF_005280955.1 of Citrobacter sp. wls717. NCBI lineage: Bacteria > Pseudomonadati > Pseudomonadota > Gammaproteobacteria > Enterobacterales > Enterobacteriaceae > Citrobacter > Citrobacter sp. wls717. The sequence continues at coordinate 208,485 of NZ_SZWW01000007.1, read as the reverse complement.
CCAGCCCTTGTAACAATACCCTGGCGGCAATGGGTAGCGGCGGTGTCTATTCAACGCCCGGCGATATGATGCGCTGGATGCAACAGTATCTCTCTTCTGATTTTTATCATCGCAGCCAGCAAGCCGACCGTATGCAGACGCTGATTTATCAGCGTACGCAGTTAACCAAAGTGATAGGGATGGACGTTCCGGGCAAAGCCGATGCGCTTGGTTTGGGCTGGGTGTATATGGCACCGAAGAATGGCCGCCCGGGAATTATTCAAAAAACCGGTGGTGGCGGTGGTTTTATTACCTATATGGCAATGATCCCGCAGAAAAACGTTGGGGCATTTGTCGTGGTGACCCGTTCTCCGCTGACGCGCTTTACCAATATGAGTGACGGTATTAACGATCTGGTCACAGAGTTGAGCGGAAACAAACCGCAGGTTATTCCCGCATCCTGATTCAATACTCAAAAGGCAAACGTTTAACGCTCACCAGTTTGCCTTTATTCATTTCAATGTAACCACCCTTACGCAATGCCGCGAGGACCTCAGCGACAACTGAGCGTGAAATTCGTGTGCGTTGGTGAATATAGTTCATAACGCCAATACGCGAACGCAGACCTTCGTCCCATTTCGTCATGGATATCAACGTCGCGCGGATCTGATCGTAGGAGTTATTACCAATCAGCTGCAGATCACGCATTTCAAGCATGCGGTTCTGCCAGGCCAACCAGCAGAATGCTTCGCGCCAAAGCTGGCATTGTTCAATTATATTAATCGTTTGTAAGGCAGGAAGATGATATCCCGTACAATAACTTTCGGTCATTAATCTGTATTGTACATCGGTTTTCATCACACCATCTGAAAGCCCCATAATAAATGGTGCCTGCGCAATGCCGACGAGTACATTCTCCCCGCGTCTCAGGGAAACGACACCGCTTAAAATAATAACGGTATCATCGTTATTTACCTCACTGGAATATATAGTTTCTTTATCGTTATCACATTCAAAGTGCTTGCCATATTTCGATAAACATTTATCAAGCTTACTAAATTCAGGAAGAGGTTTATTCGTAGATAACATTGCTCGTTCCTTGCAATAAATGCCCGTCAAATCCGTGACGGGCATTTTCCAGATTAAATTATTTTTTCGCTGCGATAGATTTCTTACCAGGTATATTTAACACCAACATTGGCAGACCAGTCTTGATCGACATCGCCACCACCGAGATAATTAGCATCGGTATACGCGCTAAAGTTTTTGGTAAAGCTGAACTGCGTACCCAGTCCGACACGTACCGCAGAACCTTCTACCCCATTGTCGATGGAGTCGCCGTTTATGTCAGAATCGTTGTTCGAGTCATCGTAAACATAGGCCAGTTTGAAGAACGGGGTCAGCGCCTGGTCATCGCTGTACGCGAAGGTATAACCTGTATCAACCCCCAGTTCATAGCGCATGCTGTCATACGACTGACCGTCAACTTTCATGTCATTGCTCAGCTTATAGTCATCACCAGACTGGAACAGGCCGGATACACTACCATAAGGCGTTACGTAGCCAGCGTCACCCAGCGTCAGGTCATAACCCAGTTTCAAGCCAAAGCCCCAGGCATCAGAAGAAGTGCTACCATCAACGTACTGACCGTTGCTCATGCTGGCAGACAAATCGTTGTTGAAGTGAGAGTAGCTTAAGTTACCGTCAACAAAGAGGTTGTTGGCAAAACGAGCAGAAGAGTAGATATAGGCAGTCTGGCTGTCCTGATCCACTTGACCGGTACGGTCGCTCATATCTCCTTTGGCAAAGCCTGCCGCGGCACCGACAATCCACTTCGCGTTGTTACCATCAATTTTGGAATCAACACCGACCATGATGCCGTTAACATCCTGATCGTAGTTAATGGTGCCGTTATCCGCGTCGAAGCTACCACCGAAGTAACTGACCCATGCGCCACCGTTATCGACCAGACCATGACGTGCGTTGGTCAGACGAGTACCCACGGTATCTTGTTCCAGGTTCCAGATATTGGTGTTGGCAGAGGGGATGCTCAGCGCCATGTTAGCGTAGTCCGTCAGCTCCATCTGCTGCAGAACAACGGTGTTCCCCTGCTGCTGTGCCTGATAGGTGTAAGCGCCCAGGTCAGCTTTATTGGCTGCAGAGAAGGTGGCGTTGGTGTTTACGTCATCAACGTAAATCAGCCCTTTGCCTTTATAATCAGCAACAGAACCTGCACCCGTTGCGTTATCAATGCGAACTTTGTAGTTACCGGTTGCAGCAACAACGTTATCGCTGGTGCTGCTGGCATCAGCTTCGTCGCCGCTATTGATATCACCATTCCCGTTGACGGTCAGGTGACCATCAGAATTCATCGCGATGATACCGTAACCATAATTAGCCTGAGTGGTGTCCCAGGTACGATCGTTGACGAGATCTGAATTCAGTACGTAGTTGTTGCTGTTAATATTGAATACACCGGCGTACACGTTGCCGTTGTTATCAGCCACATTTCCGCTGGTCAGTTCCAGCGTACCGGCGGTAAACAGACTGGAAGCGCCATTATTGCTGGTTTCGACATTCAGCATACCGCCGTTGGTTGCGGTAATGGTGTTGGCATACAAAGCAGCCCCTGACCATGCAGAGCTAACGTCATCAGACAACGTCACGGTACTGTTAGTGTCAATCGTCAGGTGATCGGTATCAACCGCGCCGTCTTCGCCGATATTCATCGTAGAAGCACCGTTCAGGGTAATGGAATCAGACGTTACGCTGGAACCGTCGGCAACATTAACCTGAGAACCGCTGTTGATAGCCAGGGTATCAATCAGAGACGTTTTCGTGGTATTCCATACAGATCCATTATTCAGTGCGATATCAAATATACCGCTCTGGAAGGAGTTTGCACTGTTAACACGGTTCCAGTTATCAGAACTTGTCGCATTTGGATCTAAGCTGTTAGCTGCAATATCATAGAACTGTGAAGGGGTCACGGTGTCATAGTCAATATTGGCTGCCCCCGTCCAACTGGTATTATTCAGCGTCAGAGTCAGGTGATCGACGTTTTGATCGTCATCATCCCAGCCGCCGTGGGTATAATCTGAAGTAGAACCATCAACCAGATGGCCAGCGGAATCAAAATTGCTGTTCCAGGTACTCGTAAACATAACATCGCCTAACAACTGAGAATTATTCAGCGTGACGGTGTTTACCATACGATTAGCAGAAGCGCTGTTATCTGTGAACGATAGTGCAACATCATCCTGAGTTGAAGAATTACTGTAATCACTCGGCTCTGCAGAGTTACCAAAGTGCCCCGTTGATTCATCAGCAGTATAAGAACCCGACGTGACGGTTGAGTCATTTACCGTAATGGTGTTATCCCACTGAGTTGCGCCAGTGGTATACGCCGCATTGGTGGTATCACCCTGCTCCAGGCTAATACCTGCAACATGTGAATTATTACTAATATTGATAGCGCTTTCGACATCCAGCGTTACCGCCGTTCCCAGTCCAGCTACAGAATATGTTTCGTAGACTGACTTCGATGTTGTGCCATCCAGATAGGTATCGGTGTAATAAAATGCTTCATAGTCATCATCAATCGTCGAGTTATTGATATTTAATGTGAAGATATCACCGTCAACCCAGTCATGCGCAATCGCATCATTAAAGCCAGATACCTGCTTAGAGGTAATCATACCGTGAATCGTGGAATTGGTTACATTCACGGTATTTGCCGTATCGTCTGCATAATCGCGGTTCAGATAATACGTCGAAACAACGCCATTCACCGTATCGCCAGAGAATGAGGTGTCGAAATAGCTGCTATCGGTTGCTGCGTTGTTATAAACATAACCACTGTAGGTCATGTAGTCAGCATCTGACGTGTTATATGTGGTCGCATCGTCGTGAAAACCAAAGGTATCGTAAGTGGTAGCATTTGCCTGAGAAGTGATTGCCAAAGTGCAGGCTAATGCTAATTGTGAGACTACGAGTTTCTTTTTCCAGGTGTGCATTTGTCATCCCTCCTCAGGGACGTAATATTGTTGATCCATCAATTATCAATGCAAAGAAAACATTTTATGTTTCGCAGGAAGGATTATGCGGCGTCATGGATGAAAGGTTCAATTATTCTTTGCCTTAAGTCCGAAAGCAGACCATAAATAAGACAATTAAGAAAATTCTATAAGAAGAATTAAAACACTTTTAAATTCAGAGCATTAAAATAATAAAAACCTCCAACACATACACTTACCCTATCATTTAAAAAGAAATAAAAAACACAAGCAATAAATACTACCCAACCCCTCGCAACTTAATTAAACATTAAACAAAGCTGAACCAGGATTAAAACCAATCGATATCTAAAATAATTAACATCGCAAAAATATAAATAGTATATATGTAAAAGAGGTTATTAAGAGTGGAACCTCACTCGCATAACGCCAACTTTCGTAAACCACCCGCCCTCAGGTTCAGGTATACTGCGACCTTCGATTCCACAAACATCAGGCATACCATGACAGACCTAATCCATCGCCCTCGCCGCCTGCGCAAATCTCCTGCGCTACGCGCTATGTTTGAAGAGACAACACTCAGCTTAAATGACCTGGTGTTGCCGATCTTTGTTGAAGAAGAACTCGACGATTACAAAGCCATCGACGCCATGCCGGGCGTGATGCGCATTCCAGAGAAACACCTGGCGCGCGAAATTGAACGCATTGCCACTGCAGGTATCCGTTCGGTCATGACCTTCGGCATTTCCCACCACACCGACGACACCGGCAGCGATGCCTGGAAAGAAGATGGTCTGGTGGCGCGCATGTCGCGTATCTGTAAGCAGACCGTACCGGAAATGATCGTCATGTCCGACACCTGCTTCTGTGAGTACACCTCGCATGGTCACTGCGGCGTGTTGTGCGATCACGGCGTCGATAATGATTTAACCCTTGCCAACCTCGGCAAACAGGCAGTCGTTGCTGCCGCTGCGGGTGCAGATTTCATCGCCCCTTCCGCCGCAATGGACGGTCAGGTGCAGGCGATTCGCCAGGCGCTGGATGCTGCGGGCTTCACCGATACCGCGATCATGTCCTACTCCACTAAGTTTGCCTCTTCTTTCTATGGCCCGTTCCGTGAAGCGGCAGGTACAGCGCTGAAGGGAGATCGTAAAACCTATCAGATGAACCCGATGAACCGCCGCGAGGCGATTCGCGAATCACTGCTGGATGAAGCCCAGGGTGCAGACTGCCTGATGGTGAAACCGGCCGGCGCGTACCTCGATATTCTGCGCGATATCCGCGAACGCACCGAATTGCCAATTGGCGCTTATCAGGTCAGCGGTGAATACGCGATGATCAAGTTCGCGGCGATGGCGGGTGCTATCGATGAAGAGAAAGTGGTGCTGGAAAGCTTAGGTTCGATCAAACGCGCGGGCGCGGATCTAATCTTCAGCTACTTTGCGCTGGATCTGGCTGAGAAAAAAATCCTGCGTTAATTGACCTTGTGCCGGATGGCGGCTTCGCCTTATCCGGCCTGTTATCGCCAGGTCCGGTCAGCGAAGCGCCAGCGGTTATTCACCCGGCCCGATAAAACGGCTTGTCTCCAAGAATTGTCGCCCGGTGCATAATGCGCCGCTGCGGCAGATAATCCGCGTTGGCATAGTGCTGCGTCACGCGATTATCCCAAATCGCCACATCGTTAGGCTGCCAGCGCCAGCGCACCTGGAACTCCGGTTTGGTGATATGCGCGAACAAAAAGCCCAGCAGCGCCTCGCTCTCTTTTTCCGTCACATCGACAATTCGCGTAGTAAACCCTTCATTCACAAACAGCGCTTGCTTGCCACTCACAGGATGGGTACGCACCACCGGATGCAATAACGGTGGATGTTTGGCGACCGCCTCCAGCCAGCGCTGATGCTCCTCTGGCGTCTGGCGATATTTATATTCCTGAAATGATTTACGAAAATCATGCTCTGCCCGCAGGCCGCTCAGCAACTGGCGAAACGGCTGTGAAAGAGCATCATAAGCGGCAATCCCGCTGGTCCACAGGGTGTCTCCGCCTGTCGATGGCAGCTCTTTCGCCGCCAGAATCGCTCCGGCGGGCGGCGTGTCGATAAACGTCACATCAGTGTGCCAGTTGTCGTTATCGGGCGGATTATCGTTGTGGGTATCCAGCACGATTATTTCGTCCACCCCTTCGGCATGTGGATAGACCGGGTGAATATGCAGGTCGCCAAAACGTAGCGCCAGCGCGCGCTGCTGCTGTGGTGTAATCACCTGCTCGCGCAGGAACACCACCTGATGGCGCAATACAGCATGATAAAGCTGTTCAAACTGGTTATCGCTTAATGGGCGCGTTAAATCCGCGCCGGTAATTTGTGCGCCAATATATGGCCCCAGCGGGGTAATGCTCAGACGTTCACTCATTGTACTTCTCCATGCCAGGGCGTCAGACGGCGCTGAAGCGCGCGCAGACCCAGCTCTAAAATAAACGCGATAACGGCAATTACCGCGATCCCCGCCAGCACAACATCCGTTGCCAGAAACTCACCGGCTGATTGCACCATAAATCCTAAACCTCGCGTCGCGGCAATCAGCTCCGCCGCCACCAGGGTCGACCACCCCACGCCCAGTCCAATGCGCAGTCCGGTCAAAATCTCCGGCAAGGCACCTGGTAAAATCACAAACCACAGCACCTGCGCACGGCTGGCCCCCAGCGACTGCGCGGCCCGGATTCTCACCTGCTGCGCACTTTTTACACCCGCCAGCGCCGACATCGCCACAGGGGCGAAAATCGCCAGGTAAATCAGCAGGATCTTGGAGGTTTCACCAATACCAAACCAGATAACCATCAGCGGCAAATAGGCCAATGGCGGAACCGGACGATACAATTCAATGATTGGATCGAGAATGCCGCGAATCGTCGGACTCAGCCCCATGGCGATACCGACCGGAATCCCCAACAGCACCGCCGCCAGCAGCGCGATAACAATACGCGTCAAACTGGCCGCCAGATGCTGCCACAGCGTGGCATCCATAAACCCCTGCGGCCCGGCAATACTGATGAGTTTTTGCAAAACCTGGCCCGGCGGCGGCAGAAACAACGGGCTGATTAACTGCAGCGCCGCCACCGTCCACCACAGCGCCAAAATGACGGCCAGCGTACCGAGGCTTAAAGTCATCTGGCGCGAGAACGGCCAGCGCCAGTTCAGCGCCCGCGGGCGGCGGGGTTTGTCATTAATCACCACGCTCATGAGAAGGCCTCCCGTTGTTCAAAGACACGACTTAACACATACTCGCGCATGGCGATAAACTGCGGATCGGACTTAATGCTGCGACTCGCCTCTCCGGCCACAAAACGCCGGGCGAAATTAAGCGGCAGTCGTTCCAGCACCCGGCCAGGGCCTGGCGACAGCAATACCAGTTCCGTGGCCATAAACACCGCTTCTTCGATATCATGGGTAATCAACAGCACCTGTTTCCCCGTTTCATGCCAAAGTTTCAGCAGCAGGGTTTGCATCTGCTCGCGGGTAAAGGCGTCGAGCGCGCCAAACGGCTCATCCAGCAGCAACAGCTGCGGGTTGGCCGCCAGCGCCCGCGCAATGCCGACACGCTGACGTTGCCCACCGGAAAGCTGCCAGATAAAGCGTTTTTCCGCGCCCTCCAGCCCCACTTTTTGCAACATTTCCTGAGCAATACGCTGACGCTGCGGCTTCTCCAAGCCCATCAGTTGCAGACCGAAGGTGACGTTGTCCTGCACGTTGCGCCAGGGCAACAGACCTTCATTCTGAAACACCACTCCACGTTCTGCGCCAGGTCCTTCGACCTTAGTGCCCGCCAGCATAATGCTGCCGTGTTGATACGGTACAAATCCGGCAATCAGATTTAACAATGTGGTTTTCCCACAACCGGAAGGTCCCAGCACCACCAGCAGTTCACCGCTATCGAGCGTCAGGTTGATATCCTCAAGCACCGGCTTGCCACCGTAACTGGCATTAAGATGAGAGATTTGCAGCATCAGCGTCCCCTTTATTGCACGAAACGATCGGTCACGTACTGGCTATAATCCGTCGCTACGGCGGGCACTTTGCCCTGCTCTTTAAGGAACTGCGCGGTGTCGATAATCGCTTTATTTACCGGTCCGGTAAGCTCGGCGGTTTGCTGCTGCGGAGTCAGATAGGTGTTACCTTTCACCAGCCCCGGCACATCCGCCTCTGGCACACCGCTTAAGCGCGCCAACTTGCTGATATTCTCCGATTGTTTGAGCCAGGCATCCGGGTTGGCGATATAGGGCTGCTGCGCATCGATGGCGCTTTTCGCAAATGCTTTCACTACCTCAGGGTATTTCTCGGCAAAATCTTTGCGTACCACCCATACGTCCAGCGTTGGCGCCCCCCATTCACCGACTTTTTCCGAGTCAGTCAGTACCTTGCCGTCTTTTTCCAGCGCATTGACTGCAGGCGCCCAGACGTACGCGCCGTCAATATCTCCGCGCTGCCAGGCGGCAATAATCGCCGGTGGCTGAAGGTTCACAATCTCTACCTGGCCTGGTTTAATCCCCCAATGTTTCAGCGCTGCCAGCAGGCTGTAATGGGTGGTGGAAATAAACGGCACGGCAATGCGCTTACCAATCAAATCTTCCGGTTTACTGATGTTTTTCTTCACCACCAGCGCTTCAGAATTGCCGAGCTTTGATGCCAGCAGGAAAACCTCAATCGGCACCTGCTGACTGGCCGCTACCGCCAGCGGGCTGGAGCCGAGGTTACCGATCTGTACGTCGCCGGATGCCAACGCGCGGACAATACTCGCGCCGCTGTCAAACTTGCGCCAGTCAACGGTGGCTCCGCTCTCTTTAGCAAAAGTGTTATCCGCCTGCGCCACTTTGGCGGGTTCGGCGGAAGTTTGATACGCGACGGTGACGTTCACCGCCTGCGCCTGAAATGCGATGAATGCCAGTGCGGCAAGAAGTGCGTTACGCGATGAATTAGCCATGATTGTCTGCTCCCCTGTCTTGTTATAGGAGGCAGTATTTCGTTGCGGCCCACTTTGATAAAGGAATTAAAAATTCTGGCTAAGAACAAAGCGTTTTTAGAAAAAAACCGGCAATAGTTAGCTCAAAAATGCATGTAATCGTAGGCCGGATAAGGTGCTTGCGCCGCCATCCGGCAATGAATGCCTGATGCGCTACGCTTATCAGGCCTACTCTCGCTGCACAGCCTGTAAATTATTGCGATTTTGTTACATTCGTTACATAACTGCGCCTGGATGATTGCCAGCGCTGCGCTGGCAGGCATCATAGACGCTATTGTCAGGCAAGAGAGCAATATCATGATTCATGTTGTGCTGGTGGATGACCATGTGGTGGTGCGTTCCGGCTTTGCGCAATTACTCAGTCTCGAAGACGATCTCAACGTCACCGGTCAGTTCAGTAGCGCGGCGGAGGCCTGGCCTGCATTACTGCATGATGACGTCAACGTCGCGGTGATGGACATCGCCATGCCGGATGAAAATGGCCTGAGCCTGTTAAAACGACTGCGGGCGCAGAAGCCCGGTTTTCGCGCCATTATTCTCAGCATTTATGACTCGCCGACGTTTGTACAAAGTGCACTGGATGCTGGCGCCAGCGGCTATCTGACCAAACGCTGTGGACCCGAAGAACTGGTGCAGGCGGTACGATCGGTGGGTATGGGCGGGCATTATCTGTGCGCCGATGCGCTGCGGGCGTTACGCGGCGGCGAGCAGCCCGCGCAGGTCCTGGAGGTACTGACCCCGCGCGAGCGCGAAGTGTTTGATCTATTGGTCAAAGGCGACAGCGTGAAAGAAATTGCCTTTAAGCTCGACCTTAGCCACAAAACGGTTCATGTCCACCGCGCGAACGTGCTGGGCAAACTGCAATGCCACAGCACTATTGAGCTGGTGCATTTTGCCCTCGACCACCAGCTACTGACGGGGCATTAATGTCGCGTAACCTTCGTCATTGGGTAATCTCCCTGTTTATTCTGCTGGCCTGGGGATCGGGCTGGTTGATGCTGTGGACGCTGGGGTTTTACCTGACCCACAACGGTCAGCAGGCGGCATTATTCCTGCCACACGGGGTCTATCTTGCACTGTTGATTCTGCTTTCTCGCCGCTACTGGCCCGCGCTGGTGCTGCCGCCGGTACTGATGCTGTTCTGGCTGCACAGCGAGCAATTATTGAATGGCTATATTTTGCTGGTAGCCCCATTAATTAGCCTTCTTCCGGCAAGCATCGGTCAGTCATACTGGCACCGCTTCCCCCTGTACTGGCAGCGCTTAACGCTGCTGCTGGCCGCGGTAACAATTACCTCATTGCTTAATACCGGACTGCTGTCACCGTTTATCGAAAGCCCGGCAACGTTAATTGGCCTGGCGTCGTTTACCGGCGGCGTGCTGCTGACGCCGTTTGTCTATCTGATCTATGAATTTCTGCGCCAGCAGCACCGTTATCATTTGCTCGGGTTGGATACCACCAATCCCCCGCTGCGCACCTCGCTTATCATCTGGTGCAGCCTGTTTTTTATTATTGGCATTGGCACGCAGATGGTACTGTCGCCGGATATCGAGCGCCTGCTGCTGATCGTGGTGTTTTTACCAAACGTGGTGATGGCATGGAAATTTGGCTGGCAGGGCGGCGTGTTGTCCGGATTGCTCGGCAGCATGATGATCACCATCGCCCGGCAGATAGGCGTGGGGTTCAGTAATCTTCTTGAACTGGAGATTTTTCTCGCGACGCAGGCGTTGCTGGGTATTGGTCTTGGCATCGCCATCAGCCGCCAGCAGCATCTGGCGCAAAACTTGCACCATTATCGCCAGCGTCTGGAAGCCGAACTGGCGGCACGCCGTGCGCTGACCGAACAACTGATTCGTACCGAGGAAGACACGCGAAAAAGTTTAGCGCGTGAACTGCATGACGAAATAGGCCAGAACATCACCGCCATCCAGATTCAGACGCAACTGGTCAAACGCGCGCCGGGTCGCGAGCAAACGCTTGAGGCGGCGAATCAGATCAACGATCTTGCCCGGCGCATTCACCACTCCACCCGCCAGCTTCTGCGCCAGTTGCGCCCGCCCGCGCTTGATGAACTGTCTTTCAAAGATGCGCTGTATCATCTGGTGAATGAATTTGCCTTTGCCGAGCGGGGCATCCGCTGCCGATTTAATTACCATCTGGAAAATACGCCAGAAAATGAAACGGTGCGCTTCACGCTGTATCGCCTGATGCAGGAACTGCTCAATAACATCTGTAAGCATGCCGATGCCAGTGAGGTATCGATTACGCTACGCCAGCGGGAACACCGCCTGTCACTGGAAGTCGATGACAACGGCGTGGGTATCCTCCCGGAAAAAATCCCCGGTTTCGGTATCCAGGGGATGCGTGAGCGGGTAAGCGCCCTCGGTGGCGAACTCACGCTGGAATCGAACCACGGCACGCGGGTAATTGTTAACCTGCCCACAAATTTGCAACAAACCAGCCGCTAACCAGGAAAAAGTCTTAGTCACTGCGGACTTTCTCTCATCCCCTTTTGCTTTCACTTTCCTATAGTCAGCACAAACGGAGACCGCCATGCACGCACGCGAAACAGACCAACAATACCGGACGCTACGTCCACAATTGCTGATGTGCATGGTGATTGGCTACGCCGCGTTTTATCTGACGCGCAAAAGCGTCAACTATGTACTCCCGGCGCTGCAAACGGATCTGGGGCTGGATAAAGGCGATATCGGTCTGCTGGGATCGCTGTTTTATCTGACCTACGGCCTGTCGAAATTCGCCGCCGGATTGTGGCACGACAGCCATGGGCAGCGCGCATTCATGGGAATCGGCCTGTTCGCCACTGGTGTTTTGAACGTGGTGTTCGCCTTTGGTGAATCGCTGACGCTGCTGCTGGCGGTCTGGACGTTGAACGGATTTTTCCAGGGCTGGGGCTGGCCGCCCTGCGCCCGCCTGCTGACCCACTGGTACTCGCGCAACGAACGCGGCTTCTGGTGGGGGTGCTGGAATATGTCGATCAACATCGGCGGGGCCATCATCCCGCTGATTAGCGCCTTTGCCGCCCTCTGGTGGGGCTGGCAGGCAGCGATGCTGGCACCAGGGATAATCAGCATGGCGTTAGGTATCTGGCTCACCCTGCAACTGAAAGGCACGCCCCAGGAAGAGGGATTACCGACGGTTGGAGAGTGGCGGCACGATCCGCTGGAGCTACGTCAGGAGCAGCAGAGCCCGCCGATGGGGCTGTGGCAAATGTTACGCACCACCATGCTGAAAAATCCGATGATCTGGCTGCTTGGCGTGTCGTATGTACTGGTCTATTTGATCCGCATTGCACTCAACGACTGGGGCAACATCTGGCTGACGGAAAGCCACGGCGTGAATCTACTCAGCGCCAATGCCACGGTGATGTTGTTTGAAGTCGGCGGCTTGCTCGGCGCGCTATTTGCCGGATGGGGATCGGATCTGCTGTTCAGCGGTCAGCGCGCGCCGATGATCTTGCTGTTCACGCTGGGGCTGATGGTCTCCGTCGCCGCCCTGTGGCTGGCCCCGGTGCACCACTATGCGCTGCTGGCAGTGTGTTTCTTTACCGTGGGCTTTTTTGTGTTTGGCCCGCAGATGTTGATTGGTCTGGCTGCTGTCGAATGCGGACACAAAGCGGCGGCAGGTTCAATCACCGGTTTTCTCGGGCTGTTCGCCTATCTGGGGGCCGCGCTGGCGGGTTGGCCGCTGTCGCTGGTCATAGAACACTACGGCTGGTCGGGAATGTTCAGTTTGCTCTCGGTTGCCGCTGTTTTTATGGGTTTATTGCTGATGCCATTGCTCATTGCGGGCATTACCCCTTCTCTCAGTCAAAGGATAAAACAATGAAACTGACGCTTACCTCTACCCTGATTGCCTCCGCTCTGACGCTGGCGGCCTTCAGCAGTGCGGCACAAGCTCAAGGACGTCTGGTGGTGTATTGCAGCGCCACCAACGAGATGTGCGAAACCGAAACCAAAGCCTTCGGCGACAAATATGATGTGAAAACCTCATTTATTCGTAACGGCTCCGGCAGCACGCTGGCGAAGGTCGATGCCGAGAAGAAAAACCCGCAGGCGGATGTGTGGTACGGCGGTACGCTGGATCCACAATCCCAGGCCGGTGAAATGGGCCTGCTGCAGCCGTACAAATCGCCTAACCTCGCGCAGATCATGGAGAAGTTCCGCGATCCGGCGAAAGTAAAGGGTAACCTCTCCTCGGCGGTGTATGTCGGTATTCTGGGCTTTGGCGTTAATACTCAACGCCTGAAAGAGAAAAACCTGCCGGTACCGAAATGCTGGAAGGATCTGACCAAACCAGAATACAAAGGGGAAATCCAGATTGCTGACCCACAGAGTTCAGGCACCGCCTACACCGCGCTGGCGACCTTCGCTCAGCTTTGGGGTGAGGATCAGGCTTTTGATTACCTGAAACAGCTCAACGCCAACGTCTCCCAGTACACCAAATCCGGCATTGCTCCGGCGCGTAATGCCGCCCGTGGCGAAACGGCGATCGGCATTGGCTTCCTGCACGACTACTCGCTGGAAAAAGAACAGGGCGCCCCGCTGGAGCTGATCTCCCCGTGCGAAGGCACCGGCTATGAAATTGGCGGCGTCAGCATCCTGAAAGGCGCGCGTAACCTCGACAACGCCAAACTGTTCGTTGACTGGGTGCTGTCGAAAGACGCTCAGGAGTTGGCATGGAAGAAAGGTAAATCCTATCAGATCCTGACCAACACCACCGCCGAGACCTCGCCGAACTCGCTGAAGCTCGACGACCTGAAGCTTATCAACTACGACATGGATAAGTACGGCTCGACCGACGTACGTAAAGCCCTGATCAATAAGTGGGTTAGCGAAGTGAAGATGGGTAAATAAGCCCACGTTGCGTTCATTTGCCGGGTGCGGCGTAAGCGCCCGCCCGGCCTGAAATACCGGAACCGCTATGTCACACACACTTGCACTCCATCCCGTGAAAAAACGGGATGCGATATTTCTTTGGGTTTTGCTCGGCTGGCTGGCGTTTGCCCTGCTGCCAAGCTGGAGCCTGGACTACGGTCTGCTGGAGTCGACGAGCGAAGAAATACTCGCCGCCTACGGCTGGTCACAATTCAATATCAGTTGGTTATGGTATCTGCTACCGAGCCTGCTGCTGGTACGCCCGTTCCATGAAGCCAGACGCGAACAGCGCGGCCGCCATTATCTTGACGCAGGCTGGGCATTCTTCTGCATGGCCTTTATCGTCGCCAGCGCCACGCTTGAAGGTCGTGGCTTAGGCTATGCCACCATCGTGCTGTTTGTGGCGCTGGGCGCAATTATGACCCTGGCGCTTACCCGTCTTGAATGGCTGGGCGGCGACCGTTTCGTCATCGGCTCGCTGACCGCCATTGTCGCGCTGATCGGTATTTTTATCGTCTGGCCAAGCATCGCTATTTTCATTCCGATGTTCACCAACGACGCCGGGGAATTTGCGCCACTGGCGTTTATGAATGTGCTGTCGCAGGCGCATATCATTCAGGTGATCCTCAACTCGATTATGCTGTCGATTGCCGTCGGCGTCGGTTGTACCTTCTTTGGCCTGGTGCTGGCTATCTACACGACCCGTATCGCCAGACGTAGCGCCATCATCGGACGTATCTTCTCGATTCTGCCGATCGTTACCCCGCCGTTTGTCGTCGGTTTAGGTGTTACGCTGATGATGGGTCGCTCTGGTTACATCACCGAATTTATGGTCGACTGGTTCGGCTTAACCAACACCAACTGGCTGTACGGTTTTACCGGCATCTGGCTGGCGCAGGTGCTGGCCTTTACGCCGATGGCGTTTATGATCCTCGACGGGGCCATCAAGACCATTCATCCGTCGCTGGAAGAAGCGTCATACACCCTGCGTGCCAGCCGCTGGCAGACCTTTAACGGCGTGTTTGTCCCGCTACTGAAACCGGCGCTGGCGAACGCCTTTTTAATTGTGGTGGTACAGTCGCTGGCCGACTTCAGTAACCCGCTGGTGCTCGGCGGTAACTTCGACGTGCTGGCAACGCAAATTTACTTCTACATCACCGGCTCGCAGCTCGATTATCAGGCCGCCAGTACGCTGGGCGCGTTCCTGCTGCTGTTCTCGCTGCTGGTATTCTGTGTGCAGTACATGTGGATCGGCAAGCGCTCCTACGTGACGGTCTCCGGTAAATCCTACCGGGGCGACGTCCAGCCGCTGCCAGTGACGCTGGTGTGGAGCGTGGTTGCGCTGCTGGCGGTGTGGATTGCCTTTAACGCCCTGCTCTATGGCAGCATTTTCTACGGCAGTTTCACCGTTAACTGGGGCGTGGACTACACCCTGACGCTGGCGAACTTTACCAAACTGTTCGGTCAGGGGATGAGCGACGGCGCGTGGCCTTCACTGCTCGACACTCTGCTCTACGCCGGGATTGCCGCGCCGATCACCGCAATCTTTGGTCTGCTGATCGCGTGGATTGTGGTGCGCCAGCAGTTTAAAGGTAAAAAAACCATCGAGTTCACCACCATGCTGTGCTTTGCCGTTCCTGGCACCGTAGCGGGCGTGTCGTACATTCTGGCCTTTAACAGCGCCCCGGTGTACCTCACCGGCACCGCCGCCATCGTGATTATCTCAATGGTGATGCGTAACGTGCCGGTCGGAATTCGGGCGGGCATCGCGGGCTTAGGCCAAATCGATAAATCGCTGGATGAAGCCTCGCTTAGCCTGCGTGCCGGTTCCCTGCGGACTATTACGCATATCCTGCTGCCGCTGCTGCGCCCGGCGATCCTCTCGGCGCTGATCTACAGCTTTGTGCGCGCCATTACCACCGTCAGCGCCATTGTGTTCCTTGTGACGCCGGATACCCGCGTGGCGACGGCCTACATCCTCAACCGCGTGGAAGACGGCGAGTACGGGGTGGCGATTGCCTACGGTTCGATTCTGATCGTGGTGATGCTGGCGATTATTTTCATCTTTGACTGGCTGATCGGCGAATCACGTACCTCCCGTTCAAAAGCTAAAAACCAGGCGTAATGGAGCGCACTATGACTCAGAAAAATTTCGTTGAACTGCGCAACGTCACTAAACGATTTGGCAGCAACACGGTTATCGACAACATCAACCTCACCATTCCTCAGGGGCAAATGGTGACGCTGCTCGGCCCCTCCGGCTGTGGCAAAACCACCATTTTGCGCCTTGTCGCCGGGCTGGAAAAACCGAGTGAAGGCCAGATTTTTATTGATGGCGAAGACGTCACCCATCGTTCCATTCAGCAACGCGATATCTGCATGGTGTTTCAGTCGTATGCTCTGTTTCCGCACATGTCGCTGGGAGAGAACGTCGGCTATGGCCTGAAGATGCTTGGCGTGTCGCGCAGCGAAGTGAAGACGCGGGTGAAAGAAGCGCTGGCGATGGTCGATCTGGAGGGGTTCGAAGAGCGCTATGTCGATCAGATCTCCGGCGGTCAGCAGCAGCGCGTGGCACTGGCCCGCGCGTTGATCCTCAAACCGAAGGTGCTGCTGTTTGATGAGCCGCTGAGCAACCTGGATGCCAACCTGCGTCGCAGCATGCGCGACAAGATCCGCGAGCTACAAAAGCAGTTTGATATCACCTCGCTGTACGTTACTCACGATCAGAGCGAAGCCTTTGCGGTTTCCGATACCGTACTGGTGATGAATAAAGGACACATCATGCAGATCGGTACGCCGCAGGATCTTTATCGTCAGCCGGCCTCACGTTTTATGGCGAGCTTTATGGGCGATGCCAACCTGTTTCCGGCCACCTTTAGCGCAGGATACGTTGATATCTACGGCTATCGTTTGCCGCGACCGCCGCACTTTAACGATCACGGAGAAGGGATGGTCGGCGTGCGCCCGGAAGCGATCACGCTCAGCGATCGCGGCGAGGAGAGCCAGCGCTGCGCGATCCGCCATGTCGCCTATATGGGCCCTCAATATGAAGTCACGGTGGAGTGGCATGGACAGGAGATCTTGTTACAGGTCAACGCCACGCGCCTGCAGCCGGACGTCGGCGAGCAGTACTACCTTGAAATCCACCCGTACGGCATGTTTGTGCTGGCAGATGCGGCATAAGATTTTGTTGCTTTGTAGGTCGGATAAGGCGCTTATGCCGCCATCCGGCAATGCCTGATGCGCTGCGCTTATCAGGCCTACAGTGAACGATGTAGGCCTGATAAATTCTCAGCTTCACGCTTTAAGCGCGGCAATATCCTTCGGCGTGGTGCGACAACACCCGCCGATCAACCGTGCGCCAGCGGCCTGCCACTGCGGCAAATAATCCGCCAACTGCGCACAATGCTCACTGTGATGATGCCAGGTTTTGCTTGCCGCATCATAATGCTCGCCTGAGTTTGGATACACCACCAGCGGCAGCGCCGTTAAGCCGTGCAGATGCTGCAATGCGGCGGTGGTCTTTTCCAGCGCAATACAGTTGATGCCTAACGCCACCACCTGCGGATAACCCGCCAGCAACGACACCACGTCACGCAGCGGCGTACCGTCGCTCAGGTGCTCGCTGTCGCGCAGAGTAAACGAGAACCACGCCCTGGCACGCGGATACGCGGTCAACAGCTCAGCCAGCGCGCCAATCTCGGTAAAATTCGGCAGGGTTTCACAGGCCAGCAGGTCGGCCCCGGCATCCAGCAACGCTTCCACGCGCGGACGGTGAAACGCCTGAAATTCCTCAGCGCTACGTTGGTAATCGCCACGATACTCTGATCCATCCGCCAGATACGCGCCATAAGGCCCAACGGAGCCTGCCACCAGCAGCGTACCCGCCTGCGGGTTCTCAGCCAGCCAGGCTTCACGCGCTTTACGCGCCAGCTCCACGCTTTTGCCAATCAGCGCTTTCGACTGCGCTTCATTCAGGCCGCGCGCGGCAAAACCTGCCGGCGTGGCCTGATAGCTGGCGGTGATCGCGCATTGCGCCCCCGCCCGGAAATAATCAAGATGCACTTCGCGGATAAGCTGCGGATTTTCGACCAGCACTTTGGCTGACCACAGGCTGTCTGCTAAATCACAACCGCGCGCTTCCAGCTCCGTCGCCATCGCACCATCCAGTAACAGGAAATCCTGTTTGTCGAGGATGGCGCTTAACGGATTATTCTGCGACATGTTCTGGCTCCTGTTTTGATGGAAATAAGCCCTCACACTATCACAGCCATACCCGCAAGGCTCCGCGCTCACCCGCAATTATGGCGATGCGTCAACCCTGCACCAGACGATCGCTTAAGCACCGTTAGCCGGGATCGACATCTGCGATTTACGGCTCATCAGAATAAATACCGCCAGGCCCGCCAGCAAAATCCCCGGCGCAGACGCCGCCATCACACCCACCGTTCCAGTGCCCAGCGCTAACATTTTCCCGGCCAGCAGCGGGCCGCTCATCGCGCCCAAACGTCCGACAGCGACGGCGGTGCCCACGCCTGTGGCGCGAATCTGCGTGTGGTAAAATAACGGCGCCAGCGCATACAACACGCTTTGCCCACCAGTGGCAAACATCCCCGCCACAAATCCCGCCATCAACATGCCGCTGAATGTCGACACCGTCCCCAGCGCCAGCAGCGAAGCCAACATCCCGGTGTAGATCAGCAGCGACATCACCACCGGACGCAGTTTGTCCATCAACGCCCCGAGAATTAACGTCCCGCTGGCTGCACCGATTTGCAGAGCAAACATCACGCCTGCCGCCTGCGAGGGTTGAAATCCCTGCTCCACCAGCAGCATCGGCAGCCAGTTGATCAGCATATACACCACCAGCAGGGTGAAGAAATAGCACAGCCACAGCAGCAGCGTAGCGCTCGCTGCTGCTGGCGCAAACAGGGCGCGCAACGGCGCGGCAGCTACCTGCGTTTGTTGGGTATAAACCTGCGATTCCGGCAACCAGCGCATCAACAGCGGAACCAGCAGCAGCGGGATCACCCCGCCAACCCAGAACACCGTTTGCCAGGCGGAGGCGAGACCGCTAAACCCAAGCGCCGCCGCTAACGCCGCGCCAATCGGCACGCCGCAGTACATCAGGCTCACCGCCGTGCCGCGAAAACGTGGCCCCGCCGCTTCGGAGGTCAGCGCGATCAGATTCGGCAATGCCGCGCCCAGCCCGACGCCGGTCATCAGACGGGCAAATACCAGCGACGAGAAATCCCAGGAAATCGCCGTCGCCAGCGAGAACAGGCCGAACAGCGCCACGGAGGCAATGAGAATGCGCTTGCGGCCATAGCGATCGGCCAGCATACCGCCCGCCAACGCGCCGGGCAGCAGCCCGAGAATACCGGCGCTGAAGATCCAGCCCATCTGCATTTTATCCAGCGCAAACGCCTGAGCGATACCGACGGCAGCAATCCCGGCGGCCTGGAGATCCAGCCCTTCCATCAGGGCGACTAAAAAACACAGCCCGACGGTCAACGTCAGGCGCCAGGATGCGGGGGTACGGGTAGTCATAAGATGTACCTCTGAGGTCACGATGCAGGTGAATCGCGGCTGATACGTTGCCAGCCGCGTAATCATTTTTATTTGCTGTGGCGCAGATCCAGCGCCACGTCGACGATCATATCTTCCTGGCCACCCACCATTCGGCGCTTGCCCAGTTCAACCAGAATATCAACCGCGCTCAGGCCATAACGCGCCGCCGCCACTTCACAATGACGCAGGAAGCTGGAGTACACCCCGGCATAGCCCAGCGCCAGCGTTTCGCGATCCACCCGCACCGGGCGGTCCTGCAGCGGACGCACCAGATCGTCGGCAGCATCCATCAGCGCATACAGATCGGTGCCATGCTGCCAGCCGAGCTTATCCGCTGCAGCGATAAACACTTCCAGCGGCGCATTGCCCGCGCCTGCGCCCATCCCCGCCAGGCTGGCGTCGATACGATCGCAGCCCTCTTCCACCGCAGCAATCGAGTTCGCCACACCGAGACTGAGGTTGTGATGCGCATGCATTCCGGTTTCCGTCTCCGGCTTCAGTACCGCTTTCAGGGCGCGGAAGCGGGCGCGAATATCACTCATGTTCATCGCCCCGCCGGAATCGACCACGTAGATACAAGTCGCGCCGTAGGTTTCCATCAGCTTCGCCTGCTGCGCCAGATTTTCCGGCGTGGTCATGTGGCTCATCATCAGAAAGCCGACGGTATCCATACCCAGCTCGCGCGCATACTGAATATGCTGGGCCGACACGTCCGCTTCGGTGCAGTGGGTCGCCACGCGAACCACCCGCGCCCCGGCCTGATACGCATTTTTCAGGTCGTGAATAGTACCGATCCCCGGCAGTAACAGCGTGGCGATCTTAGCGTGCTGCACCACGTCTGCAGCCGCTTCAATCCACTCGAGATCGCTGTGCGCGCCAAAGCCGTAGTTAAAGCTGGAACCTTGTAAACCGTCGCCATGCGCCACTTCAATAGAATCGACCCGCGCATCGTCCAGCGCTTTCGCAATCTGGCGCACGTTTTCCAGCGAATACTGGTGACGAATGGCGTGCATACCGTCACGCAGGGTCACGTCAGAGATATAGAGTTTTTTACCGTTCATGCTGCTTCTCCTGACTGACGGGTGAGTGACTGCGCCATCTTCTCAGCGGTCGCCAGCGCGCTGGAGGTCATTATGTCGAGGTTGCCCGCATAGGCAGGTAAATAGTGCGCCGCGCCTTCCACTTCCAGATATACCGCGGTTTTGAGCCCGGAAAACTGGCCGATACCCGGCAGATTCACCGGTTTATCCTGCGGGATAACTTCAAACTGTACGCGCTGTTTCAGGCGATAACCCGGCACATAGGCCTGTACCGCCGCCGCCATCTCGTTGATAGACGCTTCAACTTCAATCTCGGAGGCCGCTTCACTCAGTACATACACCGTGTCGCGCATCATCAGCGGCGGTTCGGCCGGGTTAAGTACAATGATGGCTTTACCTTTTTCGGCGCCGCCGACCACTTCAATCGCCTTTGAGGTGGTTTCGGTGAACTCATCAATATTGGCGCGAGTGCCCGGTCCCGCAGATTTACTGGCGATAGAGGCAATAATTTCGGCGTAATGGACTTTTGCCACGCGAGAGACAGCCGCCACCATCGGGATGGTCGCCTGCCCTCCGCAAGTCACCATATTGACGTTCTGCTGATCAACGTTAGCCTCCAGATTCACCACCGGCACGCAGTATGGACCGATCGCCGCGGGCGTCAGGTCGATCAGGCGGATCCCCGGTTTAATGGCGCGCAGCGCGGCGTCGTTCTTCACATGTGCGCCCGCGCTGGTGGCATCAAACACGATGTCGATATCGGCAAATTCCGGCATGGCGATAAGCCCTGTCACCCCTTCATGGGTGGTGGCAACGCCCATACGTCTGGCGCGTGCCAGACCATCGGATTGCGGGTCAATACCGACCATCACCGCCATCTCCAGATGCACGCCGTGGCGCAGAATTTTAATCATCAAATCGGTACCGATGTTGCCGGAGCCGATAATGGCGACTTTACGCTTACTCATGACTGACTTCCTTTTGTAACCGCCGCTGAAAAAGTGGCGGCAACTGAACCAATACCGTCGATATGGGCTTCAAAACGATCGCCCGCATTCACTGATACCATCGGGCCTAACGCCCCGGTGAGAATGATGTCCCCCGCACGCAGCGGCTCGCCGAGGCTGGCCATTTTGCGCGCCAGCCAGACGGCGGCGTTGATCGGATGTCCCAGACATTCGCTGCCGCGCCCACTGGAGACCTCTTCGTTATTGCGCGTCATTTTCATTGCGCAATTTTTCAGATCTAACCCGGCCGGACGCTGCGCCGGCCCGCCGACCACATACACGCCGCAGGAGGCATTATCCGCCACGGTATCAACAAACTTTATTGACCAGTCGCGGATACGACTGCCGACTACTTCGAGCGCGGGCAGCACCCACTCTATGGCGTTATATAGCTCATCAAAAGTGGTGTCGGCATTGGGTAGATCGCGGTTCAGCACCAGCGCAATTTCCGCTTCAATACGCGGTTGCAGTACACGTGAAAACGGAATGGTGTCGTTATCGCCGTAGCACATGTCGGCAAACAGCGTGCCGAAATCCGGCTGATCGACCCCCAATTGCTGTTGCACTTTCGGGTGCGTCAGCCCCACTTTGCGCCCAACCACGCGCCGCCCGCGCGCCACGTTGTCCTGCACGTTGATGCGCTGAATGGCATAGGCCGCTTCGGCATTGTCCATGCCAATCAGTTCACGCAGCGGGGCGATAGCTTCTCCTTTTTCCTCTGCCAGGCGTAAATCGGCGGCTAACTGCTCAAGATTAAGATTCGTCATGTCCGTTCCTTAAGGGCGTGCGAGGAAGTTCAGCACCAGTTGGTTAAAGGCATCCGCATGTTCCCACTGCGCCCAGTGCCCGCAGTCGCGGTAGATGTGCAGTTCAGAACCGGCAATCCCGGAGAGCAGGCGCAGACCGGCGTCCATCGGCACGAACCGGTCGTTGCGGCCCCAGACAATCAGGGTCTGGGCCTTGATTTCACCCAGACGCGGGCTGAAGTCCGGGAACTGTTTCGGGTTGGCTTCCAGACTCTGGACAAAGTTGTCCAGGTGATCGCGGCGCGACAGCATGTTATTCAGGCGCGCCTCAAACAGCGCTTCAGTCAGGTCACTGGTGTCGAAGACAAAAATCTCCATCATCAGCTTCAGATTTTCGATGGTCGGCTCACGATATAGCTGATTCAGACGCTTGATGCCTTCGGTCGGCATCGGGGTAAACAGGCTCATGCCGCCCGTTCCACCGCCCATCAGCACCAGCTTGCCCACGCGCTCCGGCCAGCTCAAAGTAAACGCCACTGCACTGTGGCCACCCATTGAGTTGCCCAGCAAGTGGATTTTCTGAATATCCAGTTGATCGACCACGCTTTTCAGAATGCGAGCGTTGAGATCGGATCGTGACCCGCGGTTAACGATCCCATCGCTTTTCCCCCAGCCAGGACAATCCAGCAGGATCACCCGGTATCCGGCCTCAACCAGCGGATCGATGTTGCGGCTGAAGTTCGCCCAGCCCGTCGCGCCAGGACCTGAGCCGTGCAGTAGCACCACGGTCTCTTCACCCTGCCCACAGTCATTGAAATGCACGCGTAAGGTTTCGCCTGCTTCCTGCACCTCCAGAAAACGGCTGGTGGCGGCTTCGGTTTGCGGTTGGTAAGTCATGCTCTTCTCCTGCATATTCAGTTCTGTTTCAGTTCTGTGTGGTGGCGCTCAGGGAGCCGAATCCGGCGATCCACTCCGGGATCGGGCGATAATAACGACCTTCGCTGCGCCAGTTGCCAAAGGCAGAAATGGCGGCGAAGGCGGCAACCCAGGTTTTCACTTCGTGCGTTGATTTGCCCGCCATCGCGGATAGCTCTTCATTGCTGACCGCGTCCAGCTCCAGCAAACGCCCCTGCTCAAGCAGGGTCATAAAGCGGTTATCCCAGACGGGGTTAAGCGGGTGCAGCGTGTGCTGGTCTTGCACAAATTTCTCGGCGGCGCTGATCACTCGCTGCTGGCGCAATTCACGCTCGTTTTCGGGTAACTGTTTGCCGCTGCCGAGCAGGCGGTCGCGCATATGGGCATCGGCCTTTGCCAGCTCCGGCACCGGTGGCTGATGCGACAGGCCGCCGGAACCTAAAAACAACACGCGTTTATTCAGCGAACTGGCGAAACGACCAATGGCTTCACCGAGCATGCGGGTACGCTGAAAGCCCGGCAGCGGCGTGGCGACGCCGTTAATAAACACCGGTAACACCGGGACCTTATCCAGACCGCCGAGCAAAAACTCCAGCGGCTGCGCAAAGCCGTGATCGACCTGCATGTTGTAGGAAACGGCAAGATCGATACCGCTTTTCATCACCGCATGGGCGCAGGCCTCAGCGAGATCGGTGGGCACCGGCAGTTCCCCGGCGGCGCTGCCGAAATCGCCGATTGCGGTGGCTCCTACGCCTAAACAAAACGGCGGCATCACATCGTAGAAAAAACCGTTGTAGTGATCGGGGGCAAACAGCACCACCAGCTCAGGATCGAACGCCGCAATACGTGCGCGGGCGCAGGCGATCACGCCGTCAACTTCATCGAGCACGGCCTGCGCCGGGTCGACATAGCCCACCAGCGGCGAGTGGGAAAGACAGTGAAGATAAGCGTGCATATCAGGCTACCTTTTCAACAGGAAGATCGGTATTTACGCGGGTGAGCGTCATCACCGACGCCAGTTTATTCAGGGTGTTGCCCAGGGTTTGCGGAATAGCGATGGCAGCGACAAAGCGGTCCGGGCGCATCACCACCAGCGCGGCATTGTGTTGGGCAAACCACGCGCGCAGACGGTTTTGCGTATCGCCAATGCGGGTAACGCCGTCATGGTTATCCTGATCGGTATGTATCTGCGTATCCGGCACCACCTGGATAAACCGCGTCCCCAGCGCCTGCCACTGCTGGATCTGCGCTTCACTCATGCCCCATAGCGGATTACAGCCCCAGCCAATCACCGCGAAATTCGGGCCAATGACGTTATCGAGCAACGTCACTTCGCCGGTTTCCAGCGTGACCTTCGGCTGGATAAACATCTTGCCGACTGGCGAGGTTTTCGCGTCACCTTCACGCACCAACGCCCCGATGTGGTACTGCGGCATCGGCTTAAAGCGCATTTCAAGGAAGTAACGTTTGACCGGCGGAATGTAGTTCAACAGCCAGGAAACTCCGTCGCGCACCGCGCCGTGCCAGCGTTTTGGCGGCGCCAGCACGTTGCCTGCGGTAACCGACAAATCGATCATCGCTTTGGCATGATCGCGGCGCTCCTGCTGGTAGGTATCCAGCAGCGCATCACCGGCTTTGCCATTGATCACCAGCGCCAGTTTCCACGCCAGATTGAAGGCATCGCGCATACCGCTGTTGTACCCCTGCCCCTGCCAGACCGGCATAATGTGCGCCGCGTCGCCCGCCAGCAGCACACGGTCAATACGAAAGCGTTCGGCCAGCCGGGCGTTATGGGTGTACACGCGCTGGCGGATCAGCTCGACGTTATCCGGGTTCGGCAGCACTTTGCTCAAGAGTTGGCGCATATTCTGCGGCTCGCTAAGCTGGGCTTCGGTTTCCCCCGGCATCACCATAAATTCAAAGCGGCGCACCGCATGCGGCAGCGCGGCAGAAACATACGGGCGCACCGGATCGCAGCACAGGTACACATGCGGCGTACTCAGCGGATCGTTGGCGATATCCACTACAATCCACTGATTCGGCGCGGTTTTACCTTCAAATGGCACATTCAGCGAGCGCCTGACGTTGCTGGCGCCACCGTCGCAGGCCACCAGCCACTGGGCCTTCACCGTTTCCCGCTGGCCGTCCGGCGCTTTCAGGTTCAGCGTCACTTCACCATTTTGCTGGCTGAAGGCTTCCAGTTCGCGAGAAAACAGGCAACGCACGTTGGGGAAACGCGACAGCCCTTCCAGCATCACCGCATCCACCTGCGGCTGAATGAACGCATTGCGGCGCGACCAGCCAAATTCGTCGGTCATCGGCTGGATATCGGCAAAGCAGCGGCCTTTCGGGGTAAGAAAGCGCATCGCGTGCCACGGCGTGGTATGTGGCAAAACGTTCTCGACCAGACCAACGGACTGCATGGTGCGCAGCGCTTCATCGTCAATACCGATGGCGCGGGGATAGTCGATCAGCGTGTCGAGCTTCTCTACCACCAGCACCTCAATGCCCATCTGGCCAAGATAGTTCGCCATCATCAGCCCTACCGGGCCGGCTCCAGCAATCGCTACCTGCGCGGTGTGCTGCACTGCGGGTTGGATATCAGGATTTATAGTTGTCATTTCAGAACCTCACTACTCGGACAAAACGCAATTGCAGGCCCTGGTGAGGCGCAATTTGTTTTGTTAAAAATATGTGAATAGTTTTTATTGTGCGGTCAGTATAGAAGTGAGTTTTTGCGCTACAATCAAAACATGCCTGGATGTGCACTAAGTGCACAACGTTGTTTTACCTATATATTTGTCAATGAATATGAAAAGTGACGACGGTACCGAATACAAAACCGTGCGCGGGTTAACGCGCGGGTTAATGTTATTAAATATGTTAAATCGGCTTGACGGCGGGGCCAGCGTTGGCCTGCTGGCAGAGCTGAGCGGCCTGCACCGCACCACGGTCAGACGTCTGCTGGAAACGTTGCAGGATGAGGGTTACGTCCGGCGCAGCCTGTCCGATGACAGCTTTCGCTTAACCATTAAAGTCCGTCAGCTCAGCGAGGGATTTCGTGACGAGCAGTGGATTTCTGCGCTCGCCGCCCCGCTGTTGGGGGATTTGCTGCGCGAAGTCATCTGGCCGACCGACGTGTCCACGCTGGACGTTGACGCGATGGTAGTGCGTGAAACCACCCACCGCTTCAGCCGCCTGTCGTTTCACCGGGCAATGGTCGGACGTCGTTTACCGCTATTAAAAACCGCATCCGGCCTGACCTGGCTGGCATTTTGCCCGGAGAATGAACGTCAGCAACTGATTGAAATGCTGGCCTCAAGACCAGGAGAAGAGTTCCAGTTAGCCCGCGAACCGCTGAAGCTCGACGCTATTCTGGCCCGCGCACGTAAAGACGGCTTTGGACAGAACTATCGCGGGTGGGATCAGGAAGAAAAAATCGCCTCCATCGCCGTTCCCATCCGCAGCGAACAGCGGGTTATTGGTTGCCTGAACCTGGTGTATATGGCCAGCGCTATGACCATCGAGCAGGCAGCGGAAAAGCATCTTCCGGCCTTACAAAAAGTGGCGAAACAGATAGAGGACGGCGTGGAGTCACAAGAGATTTTGGTTGCCGGGAGGTGAAGTAGATCACATTTGTTGGCGGATTATCCAAAGCTTAAATAACCTTCCGCATTCCCGGTCTCCTTTAACGAGACCGGGATACAGAACAAAAAAAATCGCCAGATTCGCTAGTTAAAGCTACATTGAATTCAGAACCAACTGGTATGACCACACAGATAAGGCTCAATGAATGAATTCAATAATAATACCCGTAAATGAAGGCGGATTTCTGTCCGCCACGATTTGGGAAAGAAGCGATGCCAAAGCGATCGTTATTCTTCATCCAGCCACGGCGGTTGTACAGGCGTTTTATAAGGGGTTCGCAGAGTACCTTTTTAACCAGGGATTCAGTGTCGTCACTTACGATTATCGGGGAACGGGCCGCTCGAAATCCGGGAAGCTCCGTAGCTACAGCATCTCAATGTCAGACTGGATCGAGCAGGACGTGGGCTGCATTACTGCCTGGGCTAAAACGCGTTTTCCCGGACTTAACCTGCTGGCGGTAGGACACAGTGTCGGCGGGCATGCGGTTCTGCTTTCCACGGCCACTTCCGCCCTGCACGCGGCCGTCATTGTGGCCTCCCATGCCGGGGTAACGAGCACAATAAAACAAACGGCAGAGAAAGTGCGGGTCTGGTGCCTGCTGCGTGTTCTGGCCCCGGTTCTTTGCCGAATCTTCGGGTATATGCCTGCCAGGCGCCTTGGGCTGGGCGAAGATTTGCCAGCTCCAGTGATGCTTCAGTGGGGACGCTGGAGCGCAATGCCGGGTTATTTCTACGACGATCCCGACTGGGATGCACGCCAACGGGCAAGTGAGATAACCTTGCCTTTACTGGTGATGGGTTTTGATGACGACCCGTGGGCTAACCCTGAAGCCATTGCATCCCTGATGGAGCCAGTGCAAAACGCAAAAATCGAACATCGCGAAATTCGGCACGCAGATTATGGTCTTTCTTCAGTTGGACACATGGGCTTTTTTCGAACGCGGAGTGCGGATAAATTATGGCCTATCGTCGGTCAGTGGCTGGCGAGACAGAGCCAGAATTGAGCCAGCAGATATTTAATTTTATTTTCTGCCGTACTGTCAGGCCAGATATACTTTTTATAACAAATCTAATCGTTAAAAAAATCTGCCACAATGACAGATTTCTTTAATTTAGAATTAGAGATTTGCAACGTTATGATATACTTTTTGAACATCGTCGTCATCTTCAAGAGCATCAACAAGCCCTGCAAAGATTTCTAAATCTTCTGGCGACAGTTCAATTTCTGATTGAGCAATCATTTCTAATTCTGTTGTTGAAAACTCTGTAATTCCCGCTGCTTTTAACGCTGCAATGCCTTTGTGAAGGTCGGTAGACTCAGTATAAATAATGATATTTCCTTCGTCTTCGGTGACATCACGAACATCAACTTCAGCTTCAAGCAAAATTTCAAAAACATGGTCAGGGTCAGTGCCTTTAAATACGATTACACCAGTATTGTCAAACATGTAGCTGACAGAACCTGCCGCCCCGATATTCCCGCCTTTTTTATTGAAGATTGAGCGAATATTAGCAATCGTGCGGTTAACGTTTGATGTCAGGGTTTCAGCGATAATCATGGAACCGCTTGGGCCAAAACCTTCATAACGCCCTTGCATGAACGTTTCGTCGCTGCCACCTTTGGCTTTATCAATAGCTTTATCAATAACGTGCTTGGGAACCTGGGCTTGTTTCGCACGTTCAATAACGAATTTTAAAGCTGTGTTTAATTCTGGGTCTGGATCACCTTGTTTAGCGGCAGCATAGATTTCCACACCGAATTTTGAATATACTTTAGACGTTGCACCGTCTTTAGCCGTTTTTTTACCAACAATATTGGCCCATTTACGTCCCACTGGAATACACTCCCCGAAAATTTATTTACATTACGCGCAGATTAATAAACCGCGAGTTTTCTCCACCATATTATATCATGATGTGTAAATTCTCGTCTATGAGAAATGAAAATATCAAAACTTCATGAGCTGCTACTTTTATTTAATTAATAATTAACATTATGAATAGGTTATTACCAGACTCCCTGCTGGTTCTTTTGTTTTTATCCTAACTAATTGGACCACAGTAATAATAAGGACGCGAAGCCAGCGGCGGCTTCAGCAATTACATAAAGTGTTCTGCTCTGGGCGAGCGGTTTCTTGCATCCTCAGCGCTCAGAGCAACACTATCCGCATGGGGCAATGAATAACAGAGTTGCGGCACTTATCAGTCTGAAGAGCTTCAGACCTTAAGCAATTTTACTGTCGCATCGATGTCGATTTCATCTTCGGAGAAGATCAGCGTCGTGCCCTGGAAAGTGGTGATAGCCAGTTTTTTCAGCTTACGCATTTCGCCTAGCTTCACCTCTGATTTCGGCCGGATGCTGTTCATCAGCACGCCGACAGACAGCACCGCGTTTTCTTTATCAATACGGGTTTCGACAGGAACTTCTTCACTGTATACCAGGTACGACTTGATCGCCGTGAGCTTCAGACGCTCGCCCGCGATATAGATGTATTTGCTGTCTGGTATGACTTTCACCGCATAGGCAGACAGACCTTTGTTGTTGGTGGTCGGTTCAAAGGTTACCGCCGCGTCTTTCTTGATCAGCTCAGGATTAGCAACCTTAATCACATGAAAATAGCGGTTATCGCCATTTTCATCTTTGATAAATCCAAAGCCTTTATCTTTAAACCACGTTGTGATTGTTCCGTTCATTGCTGTTTCCACCTGATTAAATCTAATACTCGCAGAGTATATCTACTGAATTTGCGCGCAGTGTAAAACACAGACCACGTCTTTGGCTACTCGTTACCCCAGCGATTGAGGAACTCCGCGATATCGTCGATACGCTGCGCGTCGACACCGGCCACGGTTGCCATCTCCTGCTGCGCTTCTTCGCTGATCTCTTCGTTGTTCATTAAACGGGTGATCAGTTGCTGGAAGTAGTGCGCCAGCGCATCGCGTTCGGCATCGTTTACCGGCTTTGCGGCTTCGGTCGCGTACTCGTCGGCGATATCATAATATTTTAGCGGAATGTCGTTATTCATGAGGTGCTCCGGGGTGAATGCGTGTGCCAGCAGTTGTCTGCCGCGTCTGATGTGAATGATAGCATTCTTATTTCATAGTTCGCGATCTGTTTTATTGGCGGTTAACATTACATATATCAACACTATTTTCTGGAGCCGCTTCGCATTTAATAAATATGCTATTTTTAAATGACGACAGTTTTATTAAGTACGGTGTGATAGCCATAGGTTAAATAGTGTAGTAGCAAAGGGGCACAAACACCTTTATTCCGCTTAATACATGACAACTTACAAGAAGCTGATTATCGCTGACACAAATTTTATGCCAGAACCCGCCGTTGCCCAGGCATATTCAGGTGTTTCACCAGATGCCCCGTAAAACCACGAGTTACTACGCAAAAAACCGCTTTCCCCCGGCACAGTATGCTGACAGGTACGGCAAGTAGTCACCTGCGAACGTAATCAGCGCAGGGCAGTTCCGCCTTCACCCAGCTTTTCCCTGACCTGATTTTTCAGGGATTCAGCAGCCCGTTTCGCCGCTTCTCGGGCCTTATCACCGCTGAGTGAGTTATTCTCAACAACAACTCTTTCCGATGCAGGTTGCTGCGATAGACTCGGTTTTTTCCTGTTATTTCAATTTGTTGATAACAATTTTTGTCTATTGTACTTTCTCCCCAGGATTTTTTTGCGCTGTTAAGCGTTTTCGGGGTCACAGGCGCTACCGCCCCTCTGCAACAGAGTTGAACGAGCATGGCTGAACGGCAAGTCCAGCACACAACAGCACGCCACCACAACCGCCGCCTTAGAGCCGTAGGCGCATTATTACAGGGTTAGTTATCGACTCCGCTGCCGCAGTTTACCCTCAAGGGCCGCTGGCTGAAGACGCTAACCTTCTATACCGGACTGACAGTAGTGGTCACTGCCGAGAAGGGGGAGCTGGCTATTGAGCCGCAGCAGAAGGTCTAAAAATCCCGGCTTTTGATGGCCGGGATTTGCTTAACCAACTAATTTTTTTAAATATTTAAACGGTGGTTCACTTATATCTAACTTCATCTCTTCGATAAGTTGAGTTATTAACTCATACTCATTTTCAGTTATGGTGATGTCATACTCGCTTATATGGTCGCAAAGAATCTCAAAAGCAAGAGGCTCCTCGTCATATTGAATATAATCTAAAGCGCCATCAATTAAATCCGGATCTAATCGATCTTCAAGCAACTTTCCTAATTGACTGATTTTTAAACCAAACATTTAATAAATCCCTTCCTATTTTTTTATTGGTTTCGATGCCGGAGGTACAGGTTTATTATCGGGAAAGGCTGTAACAATTTTCCCTGTAGCCGGTTGATAAACAACACGAATACGGACACCATCTCTGACTTCATATGCGACCCATTTGGCAGGATCGCCCTTAGCGGTATACATACCACCGGTTCCTGTCTGAGCAAACCATTTGGTATCAGGCGACGTTGCTATATCACCTATCTCATGTACAACTTTGTCAGCTGACCAGTCTTTTGGATAAACCGTTTTCCCAGGGTTTCCGGGATAGAGATGACCACCACTAGTTGGACTATCGCCAAACAAAATATGTTGTTTAGCTTCTGGAGACAAAATGTCAACATACTTTTGATTGGAAGCAGATAAACCAAGATCGGTGCTTTTCGCGACGGTAAAAAATGCTTTAGCCGCCACATATTGCATTAATTTTGCTTCGCTGGTTGGAACTCCACTGGATATTATCTCAGCAGCTTTTTGAGGCGTCATTTGCTCATTTGAGAGAACAATATCTAACGGAACCCCGAAGAAGTTCCCCCATGCAGACAGTAAGCCTTTAACAGGATCTTGTCCTTCCGGCGTCTGTCCTTGGGCATTTTTCACTAAGGCCGCCGTAATTTCATCAGGAGAAGCTCCAGCCCGAATCATTGACCCTCCCAGCGATCCCTGAGAGTTGATAACATCCGTCAACCCTTTTGGCAGATTCTCCCAGCCACTGAGCGAGTTATTCTCAACTGCATTTTTCCCGGCCTGCGCACCTGCTGCGGCTGATGACGTACTGTCTCCTGCCAGACCACCGGCCATCCCTGCTGATATCGTTGCCAGCGCGCTGATGGTCTGCTTCTGATCCTCACGCAGTTGCGACAGGTCCTTCACATCAGGATACAGCATACCTGCAATCGCCCGGGCCGCAAGTTCACCCGTTGCCGCACCCGCTGCACCCGCTGCCGCGCTGTTACCCTGCATCGCAGCCGCTGCGCCGCCCAGTATCGCGTGGGCAATGACATTTACCGCAGTATTGCCCTCTGTCGATTTAAGCAGATTCGCCAGCTCTGGTGCCGATGCCCCCGCCAGCGCGGCCCCCACATCACCGCCAGCCAGCCCCTGAAGCGCCGCCGTTGCCGCCTGAATTCCCCGCTGAATATCGCTGCCCGTGCCATACTTCGCCAGTTCTTCCTTGTACTTCGGTGTATCTTTCAGCTTATCCGCTGGCAGATTTGGATTGTCCCTCCGCGCCTCTTTGAGCGCAATAATCTCTCCCTGGGTCCTGGCGATATCGGCTGCCTGACCGCCAATGTCGCTGATGAGTCCCACCGCTTTCAGCCGGTTCTGCTCTTTCTCCTTGTCGAAAATCGGGCTGATGCTGCCGTTGGCGTGTTCCGTATCACGGCTCAGATTCGCCACGTCCTGCTTCTGACCGGCTTTATCACGGATAGTTATGGTGCCGTCTGCCACCGCCGCCTGCGTCGTGCCTTCCGCGTGGCCACTGTTGCCAGCGGCTGAAATCATTCCACCCGGCATGTTACCTTTAAACTGATCGCCGCCAAAAGCCCCGCCGCCGCTCAGGCTGGCTCCTGAATGACTGACCTTAAAGTCTGCTTCGTTGTGAATGTCCCTGAACCCCAGCGTTCCGGTATCAAGGCTGTTTTTATCCCCTGGCGCCGTCGAGGCGATTACCGTACCGTCCAGTTGTGTGTGACGTCCCACCACCACATCAAATCCGCCATCGCCAGCAAAAAGCCCGGTCTGCTCCTGCACCGAGTCATAAGTGCTTTTCATCTTGTCCTGGCTGGCACTGATATAGCCCGAACCGGTCATGCTGCCGAAGGTAAAACTGCCGCCTGCTGCTACGCTGTTCTGTTTCGATTTATAGTCGTTGCTGTCCTGCTGGCTACTCATCCACAGGTCGCGACCAATATTCGCCACCACTTTATCGCCGCTGACCTGCGCGCCATTCAGAATGGCATCACGACCACTGGCCATCGATACCGTGCCACCGCTATCAAGCGTGGTCTCAGCCCATGATGTACCGTTACCCTTCTCATGCCCTTTCGCCGCATTCACATTAGCGAAGACGCCAATACCATAGCCATTAGCCCCCCCGCCAATACTGACGCCCACACCACCACCGCTGCTACTGTTTTTCCCGGCCGTCTGCTGGGTGTTTGCCACTCCGCTCAGTACGATATCGTTCGCTGCCGCCAGCGTGGTACCCCCACCCGCCTTCAACTGGCTTGCGCCAATCAGAATATCGCCGCTGTTTCCGCTCTGACCTTTACCCGTCGCCACAATAGCCAGGTCGTTACCTGCATTCAGGGTGCTGCCTGCCACAGTATCACTCCAGGCATGCTGCTCAGATTTTGATTTCTGGGAAGTCAGGGAAATGCTAACGCCTATACCGTTATTCGGATCGCCACCGGCCTGAGCAACTGCAACACCCTGCGCCGCCTGCACGCCGGAAAGCGCCGCCTTCGTAGCCTTCAGCGCTGCAAGCCGGTCATCACTCTCATCTTTCACATCCTGCGCGGTTTGTACTGCACTGTTTATCGCAGCACCAGCAGCCCCCGACAGCGCCACCGTCAGTCCACTGGTTTTCTGCTCAAACTTCTCATCACGGGTGCGTTTATCATGACCCGGTTCAATAAGTACGCTGTCGCCGCGAACAGCAATATCTTTCTGGGCGATGATATCCGCGCCGCCGAGATGTGCCTGCTGGCCCGCGGTGATACTGACGTTGCCCCCCGTTGAGCCGACAGTACTGAAGCTCTCGCTTTGGGTGGTGCCTTGTTCACGCAGATCATGCGTCGTTTTACTGCTACCGATAGTGAAACCGATCCCGCCCGACCCCATCAGACCGCTCTTTTTAGTCTCTTTAAAGCGCCATGAAGTATCGGTATTGGTGGCAGCAACGATATCCACATTGTTGCCAGCTCCCAGCGCCACATTGCCGTCACCGGCAACGGCTGAGCCCTGTACCAGAATGTTATTCCCGGCGGCGACCGTCACATTGTTCCCACTCAGCAGCGCGCCTTTTTCCCGCGTAGCGCTGTCTTCTTCAATCGTATGGGTAGTCTTTTTACTGAGGAATCCTTTTTTGGTTTTCGTGGTTTCCTGGTAGTGATAATCGCTCTCTGTGGCGGTCGTGAGATTCACATCCCGGCCTGCCGTTACGCCGATATCGCCCTGCGCCGTAACATCCGCTGCCTGTGCGTTTACATCACGCCCGGCAATAATGACGGCGTCGCCGCCGCTGGCAATTTCCGTTCCCTGCTGGCGTACGGCGTCATTGACCACGGTTTTCTTCTTCGCACGATAACTGTCGCCGTCTGTCGTTGCTTCAGCCAGCAGGTTGACATCTCGCCCGGCCAGCAGACCGACATCATTCTCCGCAGCCAGCCCGGCCGCATGGGAATTAATATCCTGACCCGCTTTCAACAGCAGATTGTCACCCGCCGAAACGGTGGTACGGGAAAGCCCGGTGCTGTGCGATTCACTGCCGCCGTTACGGCTACTTTGCTGAGTGGTGCCCGCATTCAGATTAAGATCGTTACCCGCTGTAAGCTGAGCATTCCCCCCCGCGTTAACATCGCTGGCGGTGACGTTGAGGTTATTTCCGGCATTGATACCGAGCTTACCGCCCGAACTGATGGTGCTACCCTGCCAGTCCACTGACGAACGCCCCGTCTCTGTTATCCAGCGTCCGGAGTGGCTCCGGGCATCGTTAATCTGGTTGGCATTTACCGCAATATCTCCCCACGCATCCATCAGCAATGAACCGCCTGCAGAGAGATTCGCGCCAGTAACGGTGATATCTTTACCTGCCGAGAGCGACAATCCATCCTGCGCGGTAATGGATGCCACAGACCCCAGCAACGTATCTTTAAAGCTCACATTGCGGTATTTATCCCTGGCACTCACATCAATCTGTTCCGCCAGCGTCAGGTTATTGATGTTGCCGCCCAGACTTTCCAGCGCCACCGTTTTTCCGCTGATGGCGGAGCTGACGTTATTGATATCACCCATCGCGCTCAGGTCGAGATTGCCCCCGGCCTGCATCAGACTATTGTTAAGGTTATTAATACTGTTTTGGCTGTCGAGGGTGAGATCGTTTCTCGCCAACAGCGTACTGCCGGAGTTGGTGATATTCCCGCTGGTCAACTGAACATTATTCCCGGCAATGACGCTACCGTTGTTTACGGTGATATCTTTCGGCGAGAGATACAGCTTCGGTATCATTACCGTTTCACCGTTGACGGTCGCGGCTTCCCACCACAGCATGCTGTGCTCAAGGGACGCGATTTGATCGGCCGTCAGCGCCACCCCAAATGTCAGTCCCAGCGACTGCTGGGTACTGGCAGCGCTATCCATCAGATAACGCATCTGGTCAAGGTCAGAACCAATACCGTTGATGTATCGACTTCCCGTCTTATTCAGCATGGCGTTACTGACATAGCGGGTATCGAACGCCGCATCACCGAGGAAACGGTAGTCATATTCTGGGTTCAGTTTGAGACGATCGAGCATATAGGCCGACCCAAGGAACTGGTTTTGATCGGTATACGCAATATTGGTTTCACGCGGCGCTTCGCCAGGTTTGATACCCAGCATCGCATTCAAATCACCAAACAGGCTGGGATCGAGCTGACCAAGACCGTTCAGTTTCGGGTTAACGTTGATCAGGTACGGGCTTTTCGGATCGTCAGAGACGACGAAATACCCGTTCTTTCCGGAAGGCAACGGATACGCGCTGGTATCCACCGTTTTGCCCTGATTTTGCCCGGCAGTATTCACGCCCTTCTCGCCTGGGTTAATCAGGCCATTGAGTTGGCCGAGGCTGGCGTTACCTTTCTGCGTGGTAGAAACAGGGTTGAGCGTAGAATCTGATACGCCGCCGCTTTCCAGCGCGCCTCCGCCGTTAATCTGCTGCAATGCGTCATGCAGTCGATCGTTCCACTGAGGGGAACTGACGCTCACCGTGTCATTGCCTGCCAACGCCTGCTTTTGCACCCCATTACTGATGGTTTGGTTGCTGAGGGTGTTGAGGGTTGGGGTAACGATGGTATTGCTAACCCGTCCACCACCAGAGGTTGCGTTTTCGTTGCCAATAGAAGTAGTAAACCTGGCGTTTACATTACCGCCCGCCTGAATCACCGAACGGTACGTTTCTCCCCCTTCCTGAACCCGGTCATGCCCTTCCAGGGTAAATGTTATTGTGCGTTCTTTAGGAAGCACAATAGTTTCACCTTTACTGTTTCTCCCCTCGTTATAACGCGGAGGTAAAACATCAACGTTATCTACAGCAAACTGTTTATTGGAGTATTTCTCTGGAGAATAGGTATAAACCAGATAATCAGTAAGCGTCCCGGACTGCCAGCTCTGGTTATTGAATGTGCTTCCTGAAAGGTCAATATTATTATTTGCCAGAATAGTACTGGCTGCGTTATCCAGCGCGTTTGCGCCAATTGACAGATTTCGCCCTGATGAAATACGAGCTGCGCCGCCAGAGCTGGAAACCTCTGTTTTTAGCTGGCTGGAAATGAATTTCTGCGTCGCCGTGTCTTTAAACGGTGCGTAGTAATACTGGTAATAATGACGAATATTACAGGAGGCATTCGCACTACAGGAGCTGGTTTGTACCTCATAGGAGTAACCATTAACGCCATAGGTACCTTCTGCCATCTGACTGATATCTATCGCAACAGTCGCATTACCTATCCCTGGAATATTGTTTGCTCCAGCTATTTGTGTCTGGTTTGTTTTCAACCCATCTCGCTGGTTCAGCAGATGTCCTGTTTTTATCGTGATATCACCGTTCTGGGTTTCGATATTGCCGGAGGTGTTGACCACTTCGCTGTTGGCATTGCCCGCAGAATCTCGTTGCATCCACAGATTGTTGCCCGCGAGGATATCGCCGCGCTGGTTGGTGATGGTGTTAGCATAAAGCGCCAGATTATTTGCCGCGTACAACAGCGCCGTATTGACGATGGCGCCCGGTGCATTGAGCGTCAGAGAGCCACGCGTTCCGGTGAAACCAGCGACTGAAATATTACCGCGACTGGTCAGCGTAATATCGCCACCGCCCTGTAACGTTCCGGCGGCATTGAGCGCCACGCTGTCGCCGCTAAGATAACTGACGCCGCTGCCAGTTGTAATTTGCCCGTTATTGCTGAGCTGTCCGCCCGCCGTCAGGTTGAGCGATTGCCCCTGAAGCACGCTACGGTTGTCGATAGCGCCATCGCTGGTAATGGTCAGTGTTTTACCCGCGGCAAAAGCGCTTTGCGCAGTAAAACCATTCACCAGCTTCAGCGTCAGATTACCCAGCGCAACCACCTGTCCCAACGCACCCAGCCCGCGACTTTCAACGAACAGGTCGCCGCCGCTGAACAGTTTCCCTGCCGCATTCTGATTAACTTCGCTGGCATTCACACTCAGTTGCGAGTTGCCTAACAGCGTACCGTTATTCGTCAGTTGCGCGTATTTCACCGCCAGTTGACCGGCCTGCGCGGTTCCCTGGTTGGTAAACCGGGTCCCTGCAAGCGTGGCGCTGTCGGCCAGCCAGTTACCGTCATTGGTGGCCGTTGCCGCATTCAGAATGAGGTTTGTCGCCTGTAACCAGCCTGCGCCGGAATATTCTGCCGTCGTCAGAGTCATTCCCGCGCCAGAAAGCAGTTTGCCGTCATTGAGCGCGCGTGTTGTGGCGTTAAGATGGGTCTCTCCACCGCCCTGCATTAAACCGTAGTTGGACAGCACTGGCGTAGAAAGCGAAAGCCCCTGGCGGCTGACAATCTCCCCGGAAGCCTGGTTTATCAAACCACCGCTCAGCGACAGCGTTGCGCCATTATCCCCTTGTAGTCGTCCGCTGTTGGTCAATGCGCCGGTCGTCATGCCCAACGTCGCACCCTGAATTTTTCCATCGTTGGTGACTGACGCCGCAGTCAGATCCAACGCGCCGCCGCTCAGCATACTGCCCGCTTTCTGCTGCCTGACCGCGCCGTTCATGGCAAGCGTGAGCGCATTTACGCCGCTAATCGCCGCGCTGTTATCAAGGGTTGCCCCCTTCAGCGTAAGATTTTTCGCCGTCCATTGCCCCGAGTTAGTCAGAGAAAGCGCCTGTAGCGTCGCGTTACCAAGGGCGGTAATTTTGCTGCCGGCCGCAGAAGTCAGGTTATTTGCGAGCGTAAGCTGCAGGGCGTCGGCGCTTTGTATTGCCCCGTTGTTTGTCAGCGTTTGCGCACTGAGCAGAACGGACTGTCCCTGCCACGTGCCATTGTTCGTCACATCGCCAGAAGTGAGCTTCAGCGCTCCCTGCGTCAGCAGTGAACCACCTGCTGCGTTAATCAATTCCTGTTGCGGTGAAGCCATCGCCATTCGCGCCATCAGACGCTGACGAGCCTCCAGCGTCAGGCTTTGCAGGCCGGTCAGCGTGCCCTGATTGTGGATCCGGTTTTGCTGCAAGGTCAGTGTATTTCCCTGTACCGCGCCACTGTTATCGAACTGTGCGCCGTCGAGCGTTACGTCGCTCTCGCTGAGCAGCCTTCCACTGTTATCAAGCTGCTGCGCGGTTAGTGACATTCCACCATGGCTCATCACATCGCCTGATGTGGTAAGGCCGTTGTTTACAGTAGCCGTCAGATTACCCAGGCTTATCAGCGATCCTTTGTGCAGCCAGTTATCAGCGGTCAGCGTGAGCTGCTGCCCCTGCAGCGTTCCTTGCGTCGTTATATTGCCAGCATCAAAGGTCAACGCGCCGCCGCTCAGCGTACGGGAGGTTATCCCCGTCGTGAGTACATCGCCAGACAGCGCAAGCCCGTTCGTCCCCTGCCACAGGCCTGAATTGTTTAACGTCGAGGCAGCAAGAGTCAGCCTGTCACCGGCAATACGTCCGGCACTGTTGATATCATCAGCCGTAAGCGTCAGTGCGCCGCCACTTTGAATGTGTCCGGGGTTGGTAAGTCGCCCGGATAGCCTGCCTTCCAGGCCATGTAAACCGTTAAGCACGCCGCTGTTATTCAGCGAGTCGGCAGTAAATGTCAGGGTATTTCCCTGCAGTACGCCGGCGTTTTCCATCGCACCGGTATGCACCAACAGCGCATTACCGGCCAGCCATTTACCTGTGGTATCCGTGGTGAAGGTATTCGCAGAAACCGAGGTACTGTCGTTGCCCTGCACCCGTCCGCTGTTACGGATTGATTTTCCATCCAGAGCGACACTTGTCGCCGCCAGCGTACCGCGGTTATCCAGGGATGCAGTATTCATCGACGCCCCCTGTTTCGCCACCAGGCTCCCCTGATTTTCAACCGAGTTTGCCAGCGTCAGGTTCAGGGAGTCGGCCTGAATATCACCTGCGTTAATTAATGTGCTGCCGCGCAGCGTGAAGCCGGTATTCGCCAGCAGCAGACCGTGGTTTTCCAGTGAGTCGAGGCCTAAATCCAGCCCCGCGCCGCTGACCAGTTGCCCCTGCTGACCATTGAACAGATTGCGGGTGGTGAGCTGTAGCGCCGAATTACCCTGCACAATGCCGTTATTCATAAGCTCCGGCACGGAAATACTCAGGGATTTTGCTGCAATCGTGTTGTCGTTAAACAACTGCGCCGCAGCCAGCTCGAACAGGTTGAGACTGCGCAGCGATCCCTGGTTATCCAGTCGCCCGTTAGCCTGAATTTTCAGGCTATCCAGTGCCTGAACGCTGCCGCTATTGTGCAGGTTATCCAGTCTGATCGCCGCCGTACGGCCCTCCAGTTGGCCATCATTTTCGAAACGTTTTCCGCTAAGCTGTAGATCTTCACCGCTGGTCACCTGCCCACCCGCAAGGTTAGTGAAGCGACTGCCATCCCAGGCGAGCGCCTGATCCCCCTGCAGGATCCCACTGTTGCTGAGATCGCCGTGTAATGCCAGCACCTTCGCCGCCAGCATTCCGCTGTTATTCGCACTGGCGGCATGCAGTGTCATACCCTGTTGACTGAGTACCTTGCCCTGGTTAGTGAACGCGTCGTGTACTGTCGCCGTTACCCCCGTTTCACCCAGCGCATTACCGCTGTTTTGCCACGTATTTGCTTCCAGATTCAGCGTGCCGCCCTGCAGCAAGCCGGTGTTGTGCAGAGTCTGATTCTTCAGGCTCAATTCCCCCACCGACAACACATTCCCGTCGTTTTTCACGTCCTGGCTGTTCAGCGCGAGCATTTCGGCGGCCATGAGTCCGAGGTTATCTGTCTGCTGTCCGTTAACAGACAATGACGTGTCCGCCAGCAGGCGCCCCGCGGCTTCGTTTTTTACCGTCGCATATTCACTTTGCAGATTAACGCCGTTAATTTCTCCGCCGTTAACCAACTGGCGACCATGGAGATGCAATGAACCGTCGCTGGTAATCAGCCCATGGTTGGTCAGATACGGTATATCCAGCGCCAGAGAATGCCTGGCATAGAGCGTGCCGCCGCTCAGGTTATCTAACTTAT
The DNA here is from genome assembly GCF_005280955.1 of Citrobacter sp. wls717. Classification (NCBI taxonomy): domain Bacteria; kingdom Pseudomonadati; phylum Pseudomonadota; class Gammaproteobacteria; order Enterobacterales; family Enterobacteriaceae; genus Citrobacter; species Citrobacter sp. wls717. The sequence goes on along the minus strand of NZ_SZWW01000007.1, from coordinate 167,918 downwards.
CAATCTGCAGGTCCATTGCCGCGTTGCCCTGCATCAGACCACTATTCACAACATGCTGACTGTGGAGAGTTAGCGTGTCGGCTATCAGAGAGCCGCCGCTGGTCAGCAGCTCAGGTGCAATAATCGAGATGCGTTCAGCGCTGGCGCTGCCGTTATGAGTCAGCGTCGCCGCGCTGAGCGTCAGGGTGTCTGCCAACAGTTCGCCATGGTTATCAACTGACTGCTGCGCGCTGAAACCAACGCGTGCCCCGGTGGATTTTCCGCCATGACTGAGCCGGTCAGCCGTCACATCCAGCGAACCTTTTGCCGCCTGTACGCCGTCCAGCGTCACGCTGTTGCCGGTAATCGCAAGGTCCAGACCGCTCTGTAAATGGCCATCTTTGCCGGTAGTCAGCTGCTTTGCGCCGACGTTAAGCGCACCGGCGGCATTAACCTGACCGTTCAGGTTAAGGTTTTGCGTAACGTTTAACTGTATGTTTTGTTGCCCGGCGATCAACGAATCTTTCGCGGCGGTGAGATTTTCAGCATTGAGCGTTACCCCCTGGTTGCCAGAAAGGACGCCATATTGTTCAACTGACGCGGCCTGCACCGTTAGAGTGCCATCAGAGAGCAACTTTCCACTATTACGCAGCGTGGCATCAGCCCGGATATCCGCATCGTTTTTCGCGCTCAGGATCCCCTGCTGGTTCAGCGCTGCCGTCTGTACTGAAAGCTGGCTGCCGCTCGCCAGCGTGCCCATATTATCCAGCGAGCCGCTGCGGACCGATACGCTGTTACCCTGCATCAGACCTGTGTTGCTAAGGCTGCTGACAGAAGCATCAAGACTGCCGTTTGCCGCCAGTTGACCACCATTAACGAGGTGGTCACCAGAGAGAGATAAAGCATCTCCCGCATTGACCTGTCCCTGGTTGTTCATTTCGCTACCGGTCAGGCTTAATGCGCCTTTCGCATCGGCCCGACTGGCGTTATCCAGTGCTATGCGCTGCGCCTTCAGCGTTAATCCATTACCTGCTGAGAGCAATCCCCCTTTCGCCGACAGATAGCCCTTACTGTTAAGGCTAACATCAGCATCACTACCCAGCGTGGAACGGGTCAGCGTCAGTCCATTAGTACCCTCGACATCCAGTTTTTCTTTACTGGTCAGGCTGCCGTCGGTGACTGTCAGCGAGCCGTCACTGCGCAGTGAGGTGTTTTTCTGGCTAACCAGAGTGGTTGCAGCAACGGCTACATCCTGTTTAGCAGCCACCTGCAACTCGCCAGCTGCGGCAATCCCACCACCATCGATCGTCACCTTGCCATCGCTACCCAACTGCACGTTTGCGCCGCTGGAGAGATTTGCATCCTGTAGCGCTAACGCTCCGGTGCTGTTGATGGCCATCCCGCTCCCGGTCTTATGGCTGCCGGTCAACGTGACGCCTTCGCCCCTGGCGGAAAGGCCACCATTTGCCAGACTGTTGCCGATCGTTAATTTCCCGTTAGCATTGAGGGTGATATCACCCTGACGGGCATTCAGATTCCCGAGGTTGACCCCCAGCCCTTTCTCGCTGGAGACCAAATGAATTCGATTAGCATACATGCCGCCTAACGCGCCGGTATCTACCGCGATTTTCGGTGCTTCTCCTTCGCCATTCAGCGGGCTCGTCTGGCCATTCGCCGCAACGCGATTCGCCCCAGCGATAACTGTCAAATCTTTGGCGTGTAGCGCAGCATTGATTTCCGTGGCGCGGGCAATAATCGACACTGCATCGCTCTGGCTACCATCCAGCCCCTTACCTTCGATGGTAATACTGCCCTTGCTTACCTCCAGCGACTGCAGGTTGCCATTGGCGTCCAACACAGGTTTACCGGTGGTCAGGGTGGCGTTAGGCGTGTTGATAAATCCACAACCATTACAGGTAATGCCATAGGGGTTAGCGACCATGACGTTGGCGGCTTTCCCCGCGACTTCGGTATAGCCCTGCAGTTGTGAACGGTTAGCGCCGGTAACTTCGTTGATGATCCCTGAAGCTTCCTTTCCTGGCTGTAGGTTTGGGTTATTCTGGATAATGCCGCCAAGCTGGGTTTGGGTAAATTGCCCGGTCGCGTTGTTAAGGATCAGCCCCTCTTTTCCCACGTTGTAGTCGTTATATTTATTGTGTGAAATCCCGGACTGGTTCGGTGTGGCAATATTCACCACCGGAACACCATTGGCGGCTTTATCTATCTGCGTATTGCCTTCAGGCGTGATGACGGCAGCCATCGCCGGGAGCAGTGGTTGGGTAGCCAGCAGAAAACTTAACATGCCGCTTAGCAAACGCTGGGAAAAACGAACCTGATCCTTTTTCATCACCCTTGTTCCTTAAAATGCCACCGCAACGCGGTAATACACATTGAGATGATCCGGGGCTAGCCAGTCCGGATAGTTAACTGGCGTTCCTACGGTAAACTGAGAGGAGAACCAGCGCCCTGAGCTGGTTAATCCCAGCGCAGCCCCCCACAACGTGCCGGAGGCATACCTGTCAGCGCTATCCTGTTTCAGCCAGCCGCCGTCGAATGCCGCCATCGCGCCAATCTGTCCGAATACCGGCAACGTAAACAGCGAATAATTCACTTCGTTGCGCCAGTAGCCGCCGTTATCTCCAGAAATGTATTGTTCTTTAAAACCGCGAACTGAGGTTTCTCCGCCCAGCGTCAGGCGTTCACTGCCGTAGAGTCGGTCCACAGACCATTGAAAATAGACGCTGCTGAGCCACCACACTCTTTCTGCCAACGGGCGCTGAAAACTGCCATTGACGCTCCATTTGCGAAATTCCGCCCTTGGCACATCCCCTTGTTTATCGTTGTCATCCTCTGCGCCAAACCACGGCACGCCCTGGGTGAATGAAGGGTTAAACGTCGCAACGCCAGAAGCAATTTTTTGCGTATGGTTGATACCCAGCGAAACACTGGAAAGCTTGCGGCTACTGGTTTCCAGCAGGACATCATTCAATCTGTTACGGTTAATTCGATGCGTGAGACCCAGCGATGCAGCGGTCTTGACATCACCATTGCGAAACAAAACCCAGGATCCGTTCAACCGATGGGTTTCGCTATCACCAGTGGAACGCCAGGCATAACCATTGTTATCAATAGTGCTGAGGTAGTTACTCCAGCTGTAGCTGTAATCAAGCAGTCCGTAGCCATAAGGAATACTCACGCCAGTAGCAAAGTTCTGCGCATCTTTGCTACTGGAAAAATCGCTGCTGCGTCCACCGCTGATAAACCATTTATCTGCCAGACCGAGCATATTATTGAAAAATAACGCGCCACTGAGTTGCCCGGTTCCGGTGCTCTTTTGCCCGCTGTTATCAAAACTTACTGAACCATTGAGTGGAAATTCTGGCGTGGCGGTGAGGTTAACTATTGAGAACCCCTGCTGACTGCCCGGCAAAATTTCAATTTCCACCGGCGTCTGGCGAACCCGATTCAACTGCTCCATCCCTTGTTCAATGTCACGCAGATTGAGAATTTTTCCTTCCATTCCGGGAAAGGTCATCAGCAGAGTGCGCGATGGGACGCCTTCCAGACGTATTTGCTGCAATTTCCCCTCAAGCACCGCGATATGCAGCACCCCGGAGGAGAGATCCTGTTCGGTTAAAAAGGCGCGACTGGTGATATAGCCTCGGCTGATATACCAGTCGGAAATTGCATTTGTCAGTTCCGTCAGACGGGGAATATCCAGGCATTGATTCACCCACGGCGCGATAAGCTTTGCCGAGGCAGCGGCGGACAACTTCGTTGCGCCGTCAATATCAATGCGCGAAATCATAAAACACGGCCCTTCAGCCCGGGCTGGTGTTTTCGGCGTTACGGTTACAGGCAACGTAACGCTACGCTCCAGCTCTTCACGCTGGCGCTGGTTTTCATTAAGTAGCTGCTGCTGTTGCTGCTGAATGGTATTACGATCCGCAGGAGAGAGTGGTGCGGCAGAAACAGTTGTGAAGGGTAAAATTAACATCCCAATCAGTAATGCCAACTTTCTTTCATCCCTGAACTTCACCCCACCCTCCAAAAAAGTACGAAAGCGAACTTGACTGCAAAGCACAGCCGACCATTTTAAAAAAGCACAAAATGTAAACAAAAGTAAAGACATTAAGTGCTGTTTCACTTCACTCCTATTGCATTTTAGGATTTCTTGTATTTTTAAATTAAATTATTCTTACTCTTTTGGCCCAATCCCATCGCTAGTCGCCCATTTGCCCACATTCAACTTATGCACAACACTCTACGATGACACCACTGACCCAACACGTGGAGCAAACACCATGAACATCACGCAAATCCGCAACGCCACGCAGCGCATCACCTTTGGCGGCAAAACCTTTCTAATCGATCCAATGCTGGCGGCAAAAAGTGCTTATCCGGGCTTTGCCGGAACGGCACGTGCGGAGATCCGCAACCCAACCGTCGATCTGCCCGTCGATATCGACACCCTGCTCAACGTTGACGCGCTGATCGTGACCCACCTGCATGAAGATCACTGGGATGAGGTTGCAGCACGCGTCGTGCCGAAAGACAAACCGATTTACGTGCAAAATGAGCAAGATGCGCAGGTACTGCGAGATCAGGGTTTCACACACCTGATCGTACTGACGCACAACACCACGCTGGGCGACATCATCCTGCGTAAAACCGGCGGCCAGCATGGCTCAGATCGCGCTTACGCCATCCCGCAAATGGCGGAACGTTTAGGCGATGCCTGCGGGGTAATCTTTCAGCATCCGGCGGAAAAAACGCTGTATCTGGTTGGAGACACTATCTGGCGTGACGAAGTGGAAGCCAACATGCTGACTTTCCAACCGGACGTGGTGATTTTGAACGCCGGTTTTGCCCACGTTATCGGTTTTGGCCCAATTATTATGGGTGCAGAAGATGTACTAAAAACCCACTTCACCCTTCCCAACGCACAAATTGTGGCCACGCATATGGAGGCGATAAACCACTGTTTGTTGACCCGCGCCGCGCTGAAGTCATACGCCAGCGACAACCAGATTGCGCAATGCGTCAACGTGCCGGAAGATGGTGAAACCCTGACGTTTTAATATCCGCAGAGGAATCGTATGCAGCCGCTTACCGTCGCTATTGTCGCCGTGGAAGATTTCAGCCCGTTTCACTTCTCGGTGCCGTGCATCATTTTCAGTGACAAAGTAGCGGCGAAAAAGCGCTTCGACGTGCAATTGTGCGCCGAACAGCCCGGTATTGTTTCCTCGCAGGACGGTTTCTCGATTAACGCAGCTCATGGCTATGAAGCGGTGGAGGCTGCCGACATCGTGGTAATCCCTTACTGGGGCACTACCGCACATCGCCCGCCGCAAGGGTTGCTTGATGCGCTCAACCACGCCCGACAAAACGGCGCGCAAATTGTCGGGCTGTGTCTGGGCGCATTTGTCCTCGGCTATGCCGGTCTGTTGGATGGCAAACGGGCTGCCACGCACTGGGAGTTCGAGCAGGATTTTCAGGCCCGCTTCCCGGCGGCGCGTCTGGATATCAACGCTCTGTATGTGGATGACGACGGTATTATTACCTCAGCAGGCACTGCCGCCGCGCTGGATTGCTGTTTGTACGTGATCCGCCAACGTTTTGGCAGCACGGCAGCGAATCAGATTGCGCGGCGGATGATTGTGCCGCCGCATCGCGAAGGTGGTCAGGCACAATTTATCGAACAGCCGGTGGCGAAAAATACCCAGGATCAGCGCATAAATGCCCTGCTTGATTATTTACGCCTGCATATCCACGAGCAGCATAGTATCGATGCGCTGGCGCAGCGGCTGATGATGAGCCGTCGCACGTTAACCCGTCACTTTATGAAAGCCACCGGATCGAGCGTGGCAGAGTGGTTGATTGTCGAGCGTCTTCGCCGCAGCCAGGCGTTACTGGAGTCCAGTCAGTTGCCCGTTGAACGCATCGCCGAACAGGTCGGTTTTCAGTCGCCTGTCACCTGGCGTCAGCATTTTAAATCTCATTTCGGCGTCAGCCCCGCCGAATGGCGCAAAACCTTTCGCGGCATTTAGCTTTTTTTCGCCAGCCACACCGTGTGCCCTGCGCATTCCGGATCTTCCATCACCATCTCGACCACCGCAAAGCCATGCGCTGACAACAATGCGCGGTATTCGTCCGGCGCGAGGCTGGCGTGAAATAGCGGCTCGCCTTCAAATTGCCCCATCGCAATGCCGTTCCCGGTACCGCTGGTAAACATCAGCGCGCTGCCGGGATGGCTAAGCCGGTCAAAGATCGGGAACATCTTTCGTTGGTCTTGCTGGGTTAAATGGAAAAAGCTGTCCCACGCAATCAGGCCGTCGAACGTCTCGTTAAGCACCAACTCCCGCATATCTTGCTCCAGCCAGCGCTGCGCGGGAAAGGATTGCCGGGCGCGGACCAGCATCGCTGCGGAACCATCAATCCCTGTGAGTTGAAAACCTTGCTGGATAAAATACCCGGCAATCGGCTGACCATTCCCGCAGCCAATATCCACAATGCTGCCCTGCCCGCCCATCACGGTGATGAACTTATCCAGCCAGCTTTTCTCGAACAGGGCGCGTGAGCGCTGGCTGGCAAAGGCATCCGCATGGCGTCGGTAGATGGACAGAATGTTGTTTGCCGCAACGTCGCTCACGATGTCCTCGCTTTTTTATTCTGTTAATAATCACGACGATAAATCCTCCGCTGCCAGAGACGCAACCCTGGAATGCGCCTCGCAGAACCCATGCGCAAATCCCCCAAAACTGTTCCGCTGTGGCATCATAGCGCGTAGAAAACATCATGACAGGGGTGATAAACGTGAAACCGGTAACGCTATACGATGTGGCAGACCATGCAGGAGTCTCTTACCAGACCGTCTCGCGCGTCGTAAATCAGGCCAGCCACGTTTCTGCAAAAACCCGACAGAAAGTTGAGGCCGCGATGGCGGAACTCAATTACATCCCTAACCGCGTCGCACAGCAACTGGCAGGTAAACAGACGTCGCTGATTGGCGTCGTGACGGCGAATCTTGCCCTGCACGCCCCTTCACAAATCGTTGCCGCCATAAAATCCCGCGCCGACCAGTCCGGTGCCAGCGTGGTGATCGCCATGGTCGAGCGCAGCGGCGTTGAAGCATGCAAAGCCGCGGTCCACAACCTGCTTTCCCAACGCGTAACCGGACTTATCATTAACTATCCGCTGGATGAAGAAGACGCCATTGCCGTGGCTGCCGCCTGCGGTACGGTGCCGGTGTTGTTTCTCGATGTCTCTGACCAGACGCCCATTAACAGCGTGATTTTCTCCCATGATGACGGCGCACGCCTTGGCGTTGAACATCTGGTACAGCACGGACATCAGCGTATCGCCCTGCTGAGCGGGCCGCACACTTCGGTTTCGGCAGGGCTTCGGCATGCGGGGTGGCATAAATATCTGGCGTACTACCAGTTGCAACCCGTCGCGGAGCTGGAAGGCGACTGGAGCGCGATGTCTGGTTTTCAACAAACACTGCAACTGCTCAATAGCGGTAATCTCCCCACCGCTATGCTGGTTGCTAACGATCAAATGGCGCTGGGCGCGATGCGGGCAATCAGCGAGTTCGGCCTGCGGGTGGCGATGGATATCTCGGTGATCGGCTACGATGACACAGAAGACAGCGCCTGCTACATTCCACCGCTAACCACCATCAGGCAGGATTTTCCATTATTGGGTGAAACCAGCGTCGACAGGCTGCTGCAACATCCCCATGGCGAATCAACCGTGGGCAACCAACTGCTGCCCGTAACCCTGGTGAAGCGCAAAACGGTTCTGCCTCCCGATACGCAAACCACCTCTCCCCAGGCGCTGGCGGATTCACTCATCCAGCTTGCGCGGCAAGTTTCTCAGCTCACACCTAAAATGTGAACGCATAACAATTATGTGAGTCAGTTCACTCATTAAACGCCCTATCCTTTACAGCCGGGAGCGCTTATCCGTATTTTGATTGAAATTGTGAGCGAATAACAAATTCAAACAGGATACCGTTATGAACCTGAACACAGATTCACTCTCCGCTGTTCTGGCCCGCCGCGACTGGGAAAATCCCGGCGTCACGCAGCTCAACCGCCTGGAGGCGCACCCACCTTTCTGTAGCTGGCGCTCAGCAGATGATGCGCGAACTAATCAGCGCTCAACTCAGTTACGCTCGCTGAATGGCCAGTGGCAATTCGCGTGGTTTCCCGCGCCGGAGGCTGTGCCGGAAAGCTGGCTGACAAGCGATCTGCCACAGGCTGACACTATCAACGTCCCCTCTAACTGGCAGATGGACGGTTACGACGCGCCAATTTATACCAACGTCACCTACCCGATTCCGGTTAATCCCCCGTACGTTCCGGCACAGAACCCAACGGGATGTTACTCGCTCACATTTAATATCGAAGACGCATGGTTAGATGAAGGTCAGACGCGCATTATTTTTGACGGCGTCAATTCCGCATTTCATCTGTGGTGCAACGGTCGCTGGGTCGGCTACGGTCAGGACAGTCGTCTGCCGTCTGAATTCGATCTGAGCGATTATCTGCTGCGCGGCGAAAACCGCCTGGCCGTGATGGTGCTGCGATGGAGCGACGGCAGCTATCTGGAAGACCAGGATATGTGGCGCATGAGCGGTATCTTTCGCGACATATCTTTGCTGCATAAGCCCACTACGCAAATCAGTGACCTGCGCATTAACACCCGTTTTAACGATGACTTCAGCCGCGCCGTGCTGGAAGCGGAAGTCAGAGTGGCGGGCAACGCGAGCGAAGATTTACGCGTTACCCTGCAATTGTGGGAAGCTGAAACGCTGACTGACGAAACGACCTCCCTACTCGGCGGCGAGATTATTGATGAACGCGGCGCTTATCATGACCGGGTTAGCCTGCGACTGAACGTCGAAAAGCCAGCGCTGTGGAGTGCCGAAACGCCCAATCTGTACCGTGCCGTTGTGCAGTTACATACCGCGGATGGAGTGCTGATTGAAGCAGAAGCCTGTGACGTCGGCTTTCGTCAGATTGATATCAAAAACGGCCTACTACTGTTAAACGGTAAGCCGCTGTTGATTCGCGGCACCAACCGTCATGAGCACCATCCGGTCAACGGTCAGGTGATGGACGAGGCGACGATGGTGCAGGACATTCTGCTGATGAAGCAGAACAACTTTAATGCCGTGCGCTGCTCCCATTACCCGAACCATCCGTTGTGGTACACCCTGTGCGATCGCTACGGCCTGTACGTGGTCGACGAAGCCAATATCGAAACCCACGGCATGGTGCCAATGAATCGCCTGAGCGACGATCCCACATGGTTGCCTGCCATGAGCCAGCGCGTGACGCGCATGGTGCAGCGCGATCGCAACCATCCGAGCATTATCATCTGGTCGCTGGGCAATGAATCCGGTCATGGCGTCAATCACGACGCGCTGTATCGCTGGATAAAATCAGAGGATCCGTCACGCCCGGTACAGTACGAAGGCGGCGGCGCGAATACCGCGGCGACCGACATTATTTGCCCGATGTACGCCCGCGTCGATCAGGATCAGCCCTTCCCGGCGGTACCTAAATGGTCGATTAAAAAGTGGCTGTCGATGCCCGGCGAGCAGCGTCCACTCATTCTCTGTGAATATGCCCATGCGATGGGCAATAGTTTCGGCGGCTTCGCCAAATACTGGCAGGCATTTCGTCAGTATCCGCGACTGCAGGGCGGGTTTGTCTGGGACTGGGTGGATCAATCGCTGATTAAACACGATGATAATGGCAAGGCATGGTCAGCCTACGGTGGCGACTTTGGCGACACGCCTAACGATCGTCAATTTTGCATGAACGGACTGGTGTTCGCCGATCGCACCCCGCATCCGGCGTTATACGAGGCCAAACATGAACAGCAGTTTTTCCAGTTTACGTTACTGCCGGGCGCTGAACGCCAGATTGAAGTGACCAGCGAATATCTGTTCCGCCGCAGCGATAACGAAGTTCTGCACTGGTCGATTGCCCAGGACGGCAACCCGCTGGCCGCCGGACAAATCGTTCTGGATATTGCCCCGCAGGGCCGCCAGGTGATTACCCTGCCAGATTGCCCGATGCCGGAAACCGCAGGCCAACTGTGGCTGTCGGTGCGCGTGGAACAGCCTCGCGCCACCGCCTGGTCAGACGCCGGGCACATCAGCGCCTGGCAGCAGTGGAAGCTGGAAGAGAAACTCAGCCTGGCGCGGCAGCCAACTGTCCGCACCGCGCCACAGCTCAACGTTAGCGAAAACAGCTTTACTGTGGAGAACGACAACAAGCGTTGGCAATTCGACCGTCGGTCTGGCCTGCTGACACAATACTGGCTTGATGATACAGCCCAGTTGTTATCCCCACTGACCGACCAGTTCACCCGCGCGCCGCTGGACAACGACATCGGCGTCAGCGAGTCAACCCGCATTGACCCGAATGCCTGGGTTGAACGCTGGAAGGCCGCCGGTCATTATCAGGTTGCAGCAACGTTACTGCACTGTGCTGCCGACGCGCTCAGCAACGCAGTACTGATTACCACCGAACATGCGTGGCAGTATCAGGGTGAAACGCTGTTTATCAGCCGTAAATCGTATCGTATCAACGGTCATGGCGAGATGCTGGTAACGGTGGATGTCGATGTTGCCAGCGGCACGCCGCATCCGGCGCGTATTGGCCTGAGCTGCCAGTTGTCGCAGGTTGCCGAGCGTGTGAACTGGTTAGGTCTCGGCCCACATGAGAACTACCCGGATCGCCTGAGCGCCGCCTGTTTTGACCGTTGGGATCTGTCACTCGATGAGATGTACACCCCGTATGTTTTCCCGAGCGAAAACGGTCTGCGCTGCGGCACGCGCGAACTGCGATACGGCACGCATCAATGGCGTGGCGACTTCCTGTTCAACATCAGCCGCTTTAGCCAACAGCAACTAATGGAAACCAGCCACCGTCATCTGCTGCAACCGGAGGCGGGTACCTGGCTCAATATTGATGGCTTCCATATGGGCGTCGGCGGCGATGATTCATGGAGTCCTTCCGTGTCGCCGGAGTTTTTGTTGAGTGCCGGACGTTATCACTACCAGGTTATCTGGGGTTAAACATAATAATAATGGGCAGGTTATGACCTGCCCTTATTTTTCCTGAGGAAGTCTGTCATGTATTATTTAAAAAACACTAACTTTTGGATGTTCGGCTTTTTCTTTTTCTTTTACTTTTTCATTATGGGTGCTTATTTCCCCTTCTTTCCGATCTGGTTACACGATGTGAACCATATCAGTAAAGGTGACACTGGGATCATTTTCGCCTGTATTTCACTGTTTTCATTATTATTTCAGCCTGTTTTCGGACTACTTTCCGATAAGCTTGGCCTGCGAAAACACCTGCTGTGGGTAATTACTGGAATGCTGGTAATGTTTGCCCCGTTCTTTATTTACGTTTTTGGCCCGCTATTACAGGTTAATATTTTACTGGGGTCGATTGTCGGCGGGATTTATCTTGGCTTTATTTACAATGCCGGCGCTCCGGCGATTGAAGCCTATATTGAAAAGGCCAGCCGCCGAAGCAAGTTTGAATTTGGTCGCGCACGCATGTTTGGCTGTGTGGGCTGGGCGCTGTGCGCCTCGATTGCAGGAATTATGTTCACCATCAATAACCAGTTTGTCTTCTGGTTAGGTTCTGGCTGTGCGGTCATTCTGGCATTGCTGCTGTTCTTTTCAAAAGCAGATGCCCCCTCTTCTGCAAAAGTCGCGGATGCGGTAGGCGCCAACAACTCAGCATTCAGCCTGAAGCTGGCGCTGGAATTATTCAAACAACCAAAACTCTGGTTTCTCTCCCTGTACGTGGTCGGCGTTTCCTGTACTTATGATGTGTTTGACCAGCAGTTCGCCAACTTCTTTACTTCGTTCTTTGCCACTGGCGAACAGGGCACCCGTGTGTTTGGCTACGTCACAACCATGGGGGAATTACTCAACGCCTCGATCATGTTCTTTGCTCCGCTGATCGTGAACCGCATCGGCGGAAAGAACGCCCTGCTGCTGGCCGGTACGATCATGTCGGTACGGATCATTGGTTCATCATTCGCCACCACGGCGCTGGAAGTCGTTATCCTCAAAACGCTGCATATGTTCGAGATACCGTTCCTGATTGTCGGTTGCTTCAAATACATCACCAGTCAGTTTGAAGTGCGTTTCTCGGCCACGATTTACCTGGTGTGTTTTTGTTTCTTCAAACAGCTGGCAATGATTTTCATGTCAGTTCTGGCCGGGAAAATGTATGAGAACATTGGTTTCCAGGGGGCTTATCTGGTGCTGGGGATAATTGCATTGAGCTTCACGCTGATCTCCGTATTTACCCTAAGTGGACCGGGGCCATTTTCCCTGCTGCGTCGTCGCGAAAGCGTCGCGCTGTAAAAGCCTCTTTGCCGGATGCACCACTCACGCGGTTTATCCGGCCTACAACGTGCAATTCTCACTCTGTGAGTCCTGACCCGGTGGTTTAAGTTTTGCGGACAAAAAGCCGCTTTTAACCTGCTATGGTAAACGAGACGGTAAACCCAGGTCACAGGATGAGCAGAAAGACGGTTGCGGTAATGGCGTTCTTGATCAGCGCATTACTTTCAGGATGTGGCAGCATTAATGCGCGCACGGAAGGCAAGGATTCGAATACCTATTATGTGGGTACGCACCACGACATGGCTAAACTTAAAAACCCAGGCGCTTACGATTACAATTATTTCGATTTAGCGCTGCTATTTGTCGATGTGCCGCTGTCTTTTGTGGCGGATACGGTCTATGCGCCGTTTGATTACTATCATGGACCGTATAAGAAAGTCGATTAAAATTCAGGCCCGGTAAGCATCGCGCCACCGGGCCAATGAATAACGGCTACTCCTCGATCGCCTGGCGAATTTGCTGCAGCGACGCCGGATCGTCAATGGTCGTCAGATCGCCGGGATCGCGGCCTTCACAGATTGCCTGGATGGTGCGACGCAGCATTTTACCGGAGCGCGTTTTCGGCAACTGCGACACAAACCAGACGTGTGCCGGACGGCCAAAATTACCAATCTGGCTGTCCACCAGCGCCATTATCGCCTTCTCTTCTGAATGCGCGATGTCACGGTCTTCCAGGCTATCGCTCTGCTTCGGAATGACAAATGCAACCGCCACCTGCCCTTTCAGTGCATCTTTCACGCCGACCACCGCCACTTCTGCGACGTTTGGATAGCTGGAAATACTCTCCTCTATCTCACGCGTACCCAGTCGATGTCCGGCGACGTTAATGACGTCATCCGTCCGACCGAGGATGAAGTAATAGCCGTCGGCATCGCGAATGCCCCAGTCAAAAGTGGCGTATACCTGACGAGAAAACAGCGACCAGTAGGTATTTACGAACCGTGTGTCATCGCCCCAGATGGTCTGAATACACCCTGGCGGCAGTGGCCCTTCAATCACCAGCATACCCTTCTCATTCGCTGCGCAGGGTTCGCCGGTGACCTCATTGAGCAACTGCACGTTATAGCCATACATCGGCACGCCAGGGCTGCCCAACCGCGACGGCCTGTCGTCCAGCCCACGGGCGATCGCCATAATTGGCCAGCCAGATTCGGTCTGCCAGTAATTATCGATAACCGGGACGCCCAGCGTTTCCGTTACCCAACTGGCGGTCGGTTCGTCCAGCGGTTCCCCGGCCAGATACAGCACCTCCAGCGAGGAGAGATCGTGATTGCGGATCTGCGCGGTCGGGAATTTCTTCAGTACGCGTATCGCCGTTGGCGCGGAGAACATCCGGCTAACCTGATACTTCTCAACAATCTTCCACCACACGCCGCAGTCCGGATACGTTGGCAGCCCTTCGTACACCACCGTCGCCATCCCCGCCAGCAGTGGGGCATACACGATATACGAATGCCCAACCACCCAGCCGATGTCCGACGCGCAGAAGAACACGCCGCCCGCTTTACCGCCGAAAATGGTATCCATCGTGGTTGCCAGCGCGACCGCATAGCCGCCAACGTCACGCTGGACGCCCTTCGGTTTACCGGTTGTCCCGGAGGTATAGAGAATGCAGGAGGTTTCATTCGATTCCAGCCACGTCACCGGCACCCGCGCGCCAAGATGCTGTTGGCGCAGCGCGGCAAAGTCGAGGTCGCGCCCCTCTACCCGCGCCATTTTCGCCAGACCGCGATCGACCAATACCACATGACGCGGCTGGTGCTGCGCCTGACTGATTGCATCATCGAGCAGCTTTTTATACGGCAGGATCTTGCCCCCGCGCGCGCCGGCATCCGCCGAAACGATAATCACCGGTTGGGCGTCGTCGATGCGTGCCGCCACGCTGTGCGAGGCAAAGCCACCGAACACTACCGAATGGATCGCCCCAATGCGCGCGCAGGCCAGCAGCGTAATGTGCGCCTCGGCGATCATCGGCATATAAACCAATACCCTGTCGCCGCGCTGTACGCCCAGAGACAACAACATTGCCGCCGCCACGTTCACTTCGTCGTACAGCTGACGAAAGGTAAAGGTACGCTCTTCTTCGGTTTCCGATGACACCGCAATCAGCGCCAGCGCCTCAGGCTGTTTCTCCACCCAGCGGTCGATGGCGTTATGACACAAATTGGTCTTGCCGCCGCAAAACCAGCGGGCAAACGGCGGGTTGCTGTGATCCAGCACCTGCGTATACGGCTGCTGCCAGTCAATGCGCTGGGCCTGCTCGGCCCAGAACGACTCCGGTTGCGTAATCGAACGTTGATAAAACTCGCTATAAGACATAATGCTCTCCTGTTGAACTTACGCCTTGCCGCTCGCAGGTTTAGATTACATAAAGGTCCATATACTCATTGACCGGCATCTGCTCCAGGCGGGCTCTGTCCAGGGAGACATCCAGAATGCGCTGCTGCTGACGGGTCGGGAACTGACGCGCCAGGTTGATTTTGAACTTCTCGACCAGCTTCGGCATACCGTCGTGGCGACGGCGCGCATGACCGATTGGGTACTCCACCACCACTTCTTCAAAACGTGAACCGTCGGTGAACTCGAGAGTGATGGCGTTAGCAATGGCGCGTTTTTCCGGGTCGTGATAATCGGCGGTAAAGGCCGGATCTTCGAAGCAGGTGATCTTCTCGCGCAGGGCATCAATGCGTTTGTCCTGCGCCACGCCGTCTTCGTAATCTGCCGCGGTTAAACGCCCAAACAGCAGCGGGATGGCGACCATATACTGGATGCAGTGATCGCGATCCGCTGGGTTATCCAGTGGGCCTTTTTTATCGATGATGCGGATACAGGCTTCGTGGGTGCGAATGGTCACTTTTTCGATATCCGCTGCCGTTTTACCCGCGGCCTGCAGTTGTTCATACAGCGTCATTGCCGCTTCTACCGCAGTCTGCGAGTGGAACTCAGCCGGGAAGGAGATTTTAAACAGCACGTTTTCCATCACGTAAGAGCCGTATGGACGCTGGAAGCGGAACGATTCCCCTTTGAAGGAGACGTCATAAAAGCCCCAGGTTTTCGCCGTCAGCGCAGACGGATATCCCATCTCGCCCGTTTTTGCCATCAACGCCAGACGTACTGCGCGGGAGGTCGCATCGCCTGCCGCCCAGGATTTACGCGTGCCGGTATTTGGCGCATGACGATAGGTACGCAGCGACTGGCCGTCGACCCACGCCAGCGAAACGGCGTTGAGGATTTCATCCCGGCTCAGCCCAAGCATCTCCGCGACCACCGCCGTGGAGGCGACTTTTACCAACAGAACGTGATCCAATCCAACGCGGTTAAAGGAGTTTTCCAGCGCGATACAGCCCTGAATTTCATGGGCTTTGATCATCCCGGTCAGCACTTTTTTCATGGTCAACGGCGCTTTCCCCGCCGCCACCGCGTTGCGTGACAGCCAGTCAGCCGTCGCCAGAATGCCGCCGAGGTTATCGGAAGGATGGCCCCATTCCGCGGCCAGCCACGTGTCGTTGAAGTCCAGCCAGCGGATCATCGCGCCGATGTTAAACGCCGCCTGCACCGGATCAAGCTGGAACTGGGTGCCCGGTACGCGAACGCCGTTCGGCACTACGGTCCCCGGCACCACCGGTCCTAACAGTTTTTTACAGGCCGGATATTCCAGCGCTTCCAGGCCACAGCCAAGGGTGTCGAGCAGGCAATAATGCGCGGTGTCGTACGCCACCTTTGAGGTGATCTCGTAATTCATAACGTAATCAACGATATCAACGATTTCACGGTCAAAGTCTGGGCGAACGTTCGAAATATGTGCGGACATAGGGTACAACTCCTGTTTTTATATTTAGAGGTTTTAATTAGCAACGCTTTTCGATCGGTACAAATACGCGATCTTCCGGGCCGGTGTAGTTGGCGGAGGGTCGGATAATTTTGTTGTCCTGGCGCTGTTCGATGATGTGCGCCGCCCAGCCGGTCACGCGGGCGATAACAAACAGCGGAGTGAACATTTCGGTCGGGACGCCCATCATGTTGTAGGAGACCGCCGAGAACCAGTCGAGGTTAGGGAACATCTTTTTGGTTTCCCACATCACCTCTTCCAGACGGTCGGCGATGTTGTACATTTTCAGCGAACCGCCTTCCTGAGAAAGCTGCTTCGCCACGCGTTTAATCACCTGATGGCGCGGGTCGGCAATGGTGTAAACCGGGTGACCAAACCCAATCACCACTTCTTTATTTTCCACGCGTTTGCGGATATCCGCTTCGGCTTCATCCGGCGTTTCATAACGCTGCTGGATCTCCAGCGAAACTTCATTCGCCCCGCCGTGTTTCGGCCCACGCAGCGCGCCAATCGCGCCGATAATCGCGGAATACATATCGGAGCCGGTTCCCGCAATCACACGACTGGTGAAGGTGGACGCGTTGAATTCGTGCTCGGCATACAGCACCAGTGAAATGTGCATCGCCTTTTCCCAGCTTTGCGACGGTTTTTCGCCATGCAGCAGATGCAGGAAGTGCCCGCCAATGGAATCATCGTCCGTTTCCGGCTGAATGCGCTCGCCGTTATGGCTGTAGTGATACCAGTACAAAAGGATCGAACTGAGGGACGCCAGCAGTTTGTCGGCAATATCGCGCGCGCCGGAAACGGTATGCCCCTCTTTTTCCGGTAGCGTACAGCCCAGCGCGGAGACGCCGGTGCGCATCACATCCATCGGGTGGGATGCGGCAGGCAGCGCTTCCAGCACGGTGCGCACGTTTGCGGGTAAGCCGCGCAGCGCTTTAAGTTTGCTTTTATAGGCGGTGAGCTCGTCGCGGGTAGGTAATTTCCCGTGGATCAACAGGTGCGCGACTTCTTCAAATTCGCACTGCTGCGCCAGGTCGAGAATATCGTAGCCGCGATAATGCAGGTCATTACCGCTTTTACCCACGGTGCATAACGCGGTATTTCCGGCGGCGACGCCTGACAGCGCAACCGATTTTTTAGGTTTAATGACATGCGTGTTGTTTTGCAGGATTGTTGTGTCGCTCATGTTGTCCTCGTCATTTTTATAATATGTAGGGTACAAATTTATTGCCGGATGGCGGCTTCGCCTTATCCGGCCTACGACGGTTACTTTTTTGTGTACAGCGCGTCGAGTTTCTCTTCGAACTGGTAGTAGTTGATGCTTTCGTACAGTTCGTTGCGCGTCTGCATAATGTCGATCACGCTCTTTTGCGTGCCTTCCTGGCGCAGCACGTTGTAGACCCGTTCAGCCGCACGGTTCATGGCGCGGAAGGCAGACAGCGGATACAGGGCCATGGCGACGTTCGCGCTACGCAGTTCATCGGTAGTAAACAGCGGCGTGGCGCCAAATTCGGTAATGTTAGCGAGGATCGGAACCTGCACCGCATCGGCAAACTGGCGGTACATCGCCAACTCGGTAATGGCTTCCGGGAACAGCATGTCGGCCCCCGCTTCGACATACGCCTGGGCACGATCGATAGCCGCCTCTAACCCTTCCACCGCCAATGCATCGGTGCGCGCCATAATCACAAAGTTGGGATCGGTGCGGGCATCCACGGCGGCGCGGATCCTGTCGACCATCTCTTCTTTAGAGACGATCGCCTTGTTCGGACGATGCCCGCAACGCTTGGCGCCGATCTGATCTTCAATATGCAGCGCGGCGGCACCGGCTTTAATCATCGACTTCACGGTACGCGCCACGTTGAACGCCGACGATCCAAAACCAATATCCGCATCCACCAGCAATGGCAGCGGGCAAACATCGGTGATACGACGAATATCGGTCAGTACATCATCAAGGGTAGAAATACCGAGATCCGGCAGACCCAACGACCCCGCCGCAACGCCGCCGCCAGAGAGATAAATCGCCTGATACCCGGCACGCTGAGCCAGCAGAGCGTGATTGGCGTTGATGGTGCCGACGATTTGTAATGGGTTTTCTTTGCTGAGCGCGGCGCGAAACGCCAGCCCTGGAGAGTGTAGAGACATATCCGTCCTCTTGTTATCAACTTGTTACCATTCGTTGATTTACCTAAAGCAAGGGGTATGCCAAAGACCGAAACTTTTGTGCAAATTCAATTTTTACTTTTTAAAACAGATAATTACATTTAGAGCCTGTGTTTTTATTGCACAAAAGCGTGTCAGCTATCGTTTCATGAAACTGACTTGAATGTTTCATTGCAACATTTATGAAACACAACTAAACCCTTATACTCGGTTCCTTACTTTTTGGGTTGCTTATGGCTGATACGCATCTTCCGCCGCGAGTGAACGATGACAAACCGGTTATCTGGACGGTTTCGGTCACGCGCCTGTTCGAACTGTTTCGCGACATCAGTCTGGAGTTCGACCACCTGGCGACCATTACCCCTATTCAGCTGGGTTTCGAAAAAGCGGTGGCCTATATCCGTAAGAAGCTGGCCACCGAGCGTTGCGATGCCATCATTGCGGCAGGCTCCAACGGCGCGTATCTGAAAAGCCGTTTATCGATCCCAGTGATCCTGATTAAACCCAGCGGGTTTGACGTACTCCAGGCGCTGGCGAAAGCGGGAAAACTGACATCATCGATTGGCGTCATTACCTATCAGGAAACCATCCCCGCGCTAATCGCCTTTCAAAAGACCTTCAATTTGCAGCTTGAACAGCGCAGCTATATCACCGAAGAAGATGCCCGTGGACAAATCAATGAGCTGAAGGCCAACGGTACCCAGGCGGTGGTCGGCGCGGGGTTGATTACCGATTTGGCGGAAGAAGCGGGCATGACCGGCATTTTTATCTATTCGGCGGCCACCGTGCGTCAGGCTTTTGTCGACGCGCTGGATATGACCCGTCTGACGCTACGCAGAAACGGGCAATACGCCTCTGGCGATATGCTGCGCACCCGCTATGCGCTGGGAGATATGCGCGGTCACTCTGCGCAAATGGAACAGGTGCGGCACACCATTATGCTCTACGCCCGTTCGCGTGCGCCGGTGCTGATTCAGGGTGAAACCGGCACAGGTAAAGAGCTGGCGGCGCAGGCTATTCATCGTGAGTATTTTACGCGTCAGGAGAATCGGCGCGGAAAACCTTCGCCGCCGTTTGTTGCCGTCAACTGCGGCGCCATCACCGAATCATTGCTGGAAGCGGAGCTGTTCGGCTATGAGGATGGCGCGTTTACCGGCTCCCGCCGGGGAGGACGCGCGGGCCTGTTTGAAATTGCCCACGGCGGGACGCTGTTTCTTGATGAGATAGGCGAAATGCCGCTACCGTTACAAACCCGGTTATTGCGCGTACTGGAAGAAAAAGAGGTCACCCGGGTCGGTGGACATCAGCCGATTCCGGTCGATGTGCGGGTGATCAGCGCCACGCACTGCGACCTGGAACAAGAGATGAAACAGGGAGAATTTCGTACGGATCTGTTTTATCGCCTGAGCATTCTGCGCCTTAAACTGCCGCCGCTACGCGAGCGGCTGCCCGATATTCTGCCGCTGGCGGAAGGCTTTTTAAAACAGTCGCTGGCAGAACTGGATGTACCGTTTTCTGAACCCGTGCGTAAGGGATTAGCCCTGAGCCAGCCTACGCTGCTCAATTATGGCTGGCCGGGAAATATCCGCGAGTTACGCAATATGATGGAGCGTCTGGCGCTGTTTTTAAGCGTCGAACCGCAGCCGGAGCTGAACGTACAATTTCTACAGCAGCTATTACCTGAACTGGCCGCTGTTGCTGCCCCACCGCAGGTCACTTCATCACTGACGCCGCAGCAGGTGCTGGCGCAATTCAATGGCGATAAAACCGCGGCTGCGCGATATCTCGGTATCAGCAGAACTACGTTCTGGCGCAGGCTAAAAAAAAAAACCCCGCCAGTGCAATGACTGGCGGGTATGTTATCTTTCAGTACCGCGCATTATTTTTTCTTGTAAATATTGGCTGTACCGTGGATTTTATTGTCCGTTTGGCCGGAGGTTAATACCACCACATCTGCGCCTTTCTCTTCGGCTTTCTTCAGAAGGTCTTCTTTCGCATCAGCGGCTGATACTTCATTACTTGTTGAAATATCACCGATTTTGGTATATTGCGACTCAACCTTTTCAAACTCAACCTTCGTCATAAATTCCGCGGCATACGCGTTGGACACAACAAAAGCTAACGCACCAATAAGTACTTTAATTCCAGTTTTCATATAAAAGCTCCAGGTTTTGTTATATATGCCATCATCGCCCCCTGAACATTCGCCATGCGAGTCAAGGATGATTAATAAGTAGTTCAGGCCGCAAAAAAGATCCAGAGCTGGCGGAAATATAAAGATATTTTGCGTATCGCGTATAACAGAAGATCCCACGCCGCGGCATTATCCGGCGCAGTTGGGTTACAGAAACCAGGCGTAGACGCTATTGGCAAATTTAGGCGCATTTCACAATACAGTGTGAGTAAATACGCAGAATGACGAGCGCGCTAAAATTATAGTGTTAGCAGTCTAAGCATGCCCCTGGCCCGCTCTTACTAATGGAATCGTTGTTTATGGAACCTTTACACGCCGTCGTACTTACCATCAGCCTGTTTGTTTTAACCTTTTTTAATCCCGGCGCGAACCTGTTCGTGGTGGTGCAAACCAGCCTGGCGTCAGGACGACGCGCAGGGGTGATGACCGGTCTGGGCGTGGCCTTAGGCGATGCGTTCTACTCCGGCCTCGGGCTCTTTGGCATGGCGACGCTGATTACCCAATGCGAAGAGATATTTTCACTGATTAAAATTGTCGGCGGCGCCTACTTGCTATGGTTTGCCTGGAATAGTGTTCGTCATCAGGCTACACCGCAAATGCCAACATTACAGCAGCCGATTTCCGCCCCCTGGTATGTATTTTTCCGCCGCGGGTTATTAACGGATTTATCTAATCCGCAAACCGTTCTGTTTTTTATTAGTATCTTCTCTGTCACCCTCAGCGCAGAAACGCCTACGTGGGCGAGGCTCATGGCCTGGGCAGGTATTGTGTTGTCTTCCGTTATCTGGCGTATTTTTCTCAGCCAGGCGTTTTCTTTGCCCGCCGTACGCCGTGCGTATGGTCGAATCCAGCGGGTTGCCAGCCGGGTGATAGGCGCCATTATCGGCGTTTTCGCGCTCAGGCTTATTTATGAAGGTATCAGCCATCGTTAAGCGAGTTTAACTTGACCATCGTGACGTAATTGTCCGTAATACCGCCTGAATTTTAAATCGCATTTTGAGTGGCAGTGAGATGGAACAGGTTGCTCCGGTAAACGACACATTACTCCTTACAGAATGGCAGGCGTTGTTACGTCAAACATCCCCTGAAGTTCACACGATCCTGACATCATTAAGCGACGAAGAGATCCGCCATTTAGTGAGCGTTTTTTATGACTATATGCTCTCCCATGCGGAGAGCGCATTGTTCCTCAATACAGAACAGGTCAGCACCCGCCTTAGCGGCAGTATGTTTGACTGGCTACGCAGCGTACTTGGTAGCGCGAACGAAGACCTCTCACAACTGCTGGCAAAACAGCGCAAAATTGGCGTAGTGCATGCCCGCATCGGGCTGCCTATCGATCTGGTTAATCGCGGCGCGCGCAAGCTGAAAGATGAATTGTATCGGGTCCTGAAAAAGAAAGCGGACTACCCGCCCGCCCTGCTGAGCGATGCCATCTGTTTCAGCAGTCTGGCAATGGATACCGCCCTGGAGGCCATGACCGTCTCCTATTCCCCCAGCTATCAAAACTCACTGCATACCCAGGAACAGTATCGCCTGCAGACCATTTACGATGACGTTAACGTCGAACGCGAGCGACAAATACGTTCATTTACCGACTGGGAAAATCAGTTTATCTATAACATCGCCACCGGAATGCCTTTCGGGGAGCTGGTCCTTTTGGCGAATTCTGATTTTGGTATGTGGTTCGCGCATAAGGGAAAATACATTCTGGGCAACAGCAATCTGCTGAAAGAAATGGAGTCGCTGATTGCGGAAATCGACAACCGCCTGACAACCACGCTGTCGCATCAGCATCAGGCGACAGAGCCTGAACGGATGAGCTTGTTGCAGGATGTACGCCAGCTCTCGGCAAAAATCCATTTCCTGCTCGCCTCAATGTTCGACGCGCTGGTCAAGCAGGAAAATGGTAAAGACTCATTGACTCAATTGCTTAACCGACGCTTTATCCCGACCATTATGCGCCGTGAGATCTCGCTGGCGTTACATACCCGGAAGCCCTTTACCCTGGCGATGCTGGATATCGACTACTTTAAGCAAATTAACGACAACTACGGGCATAACACCGGTGATATGACGCTCAAAAACGTCGCGGCGGTTATTTATGATCATATTCGCAGTAGCGATTACGTGTTCCGCTACGGTGGTGAAGAATTTATGATACTGCTTGTCGAGTCAGATCAGTCTCAGGCCAGTATTATCCTCGAAACGCTGCGTATGAAAATTGCCGAGATGCGCATGGCGGCCTCAGTGACAGAAGTATTTTCTGTCACCGTCAGTATTGGCATCGCCGAATATGACTACCATCCTGACTACAAGCAGTTGGTTGATAAAGCCGATCGGGCACTGTACCTGGCGAAAAGTAATGGCCGTGACCGCGTAGAGATATTTCAGGAATAACCTATTTTCCCACGGAGAAATAAATACCCCGTTAAGGGTATTTATCTGACCTGCGATAAGTATCGGGCTGTTATTTTTATTCAGGCCTATTGGCGCTATAAAAATAACAGCCGCTTAATAAGATGCAAATCAAATACACCAAATCTGAATAGCGCTAGCATATCCCGATGATGACGCCTTCTGAATGCGGGAGGGGAAATATGAGGGATAGTGTAAAACCATGAACGGGAAAAAGAGCACGCGCTGGCAGCGCCGCCCAGGCACGACCGGAGGCAAATTGCCGTGGAATGACTGGCGTAACGCCAGTACCTGGCGAAAAGCCACCCAGTTTCTCCTGCTGGCCAGCAATATCTATATTGGCGTGACGTTTTATTATTGGGTCCGCTATTTTGAAACTGCCGGTACCAGCGTCTATATTCCAAGACCCGGCGGTATTGAGGGGTGGCTGCCGATCGCGGGTTTGATGAATATCCGCTACACGCTGGAGACCGGTTTTCTCCCGCCCATCCATGCCGCCTCCATGCTGCTGTTAGTTGCGTTTATCCTGATTAGCTTGTTGTTAAAAAAAGCCTTCTGTTCGTGGCTATGCCCGGTTGGCACGCTTTCCGAACTGCTTGGTACTCTGGGAAAAAAAGTATTGGGTCGCAACTTCACGCTGCCGCGCTGGCTGGATATCCCACTGCTCAGTCTGAAGTATCTGCTGTTGGGATTCTTTCTGTATATCGCTCTGTCGATGCCCGCCCAGGGAATCCAGTACTTTCTAATGTCGGCCTATGGCATGATCATTGACGTGAAGATGCTCGATTTCTTTCGTCATATCGGCTCCGCCACGCTTATTTTCGTGGTAGTTATCAGCGTTCTGAGCCTGTTTATTCGCAATGCCTGGTGCCGTTATCTGTGCCCTTATGGCGCACTGCTTGGCCTGTTCTCTCTGCTCTCGCCGTTTAAAATCCGGCGTAATGCAGACAGTTGCATTGACTGCGGGAAATGTGCGAAAAACTGCCCGTCTACTATCCCGGTCGATCGACTGATTCAGGTGCGTACCGTGGAATGTACTGGCTGTATGACCTGCGTTGAATCCTGCCCGGTAGCCTCTACGCTGAGCTTTTCACTGCACACCCCTGCGGGGGAACAAGGAAACGGCAAATCGTTATGGCGGCAAACGGCATTGTCAGGCGTTGTCATGACTATCCTGGTGCTGGGTATCCTTTTTGCCACCATTGGCTATGCGGTTTATGCCAATGTCTGGGATACGCCGGTGCCCGATCACATGTATTTCCAGCTGATCCCGAAGGCTAAAATGATCGGCCATTAATTTTTAATAACCCTGCCAATTCTGGCAGGGTTTCCCGCCTGTTCTGCCATTTTAAGACTATTGAACTTGTGCCTTCGCGCATCGGTTTATACAACCTTAACTATCACCTGTGATCATTCATTTTCTATTATGTTATGGGCGACTGCATCCAATAATAAACGGGACAGCATTATGACTAAAATAAAACTGGCACTGCTATTACCTCTGTTTCTGGCGGGTTGTACGATGAGCGACGGGGAATTAAGAAACGCTTACGCTCAGCATTATCAGCAACCCGCCGCCTATGTCGAGACTTATAAACAGAAGATAGCCAGTATGGATATTAATACCCTGGCCCAATATGCCGCAGCAGAAGATAAGAAAAAAATGCGTGGGCAGCCGAGACTGAAAATCGACCAATTCATTACCATTGAGAACGTGCAGGCGAAAGGGAATCGGGTAGTCTACGATTACTCGCTGTCAGAGAGCTGGCTGGCGCTGTCTGCGGACAAACAGCGCGAGAAGCAGATCAATATGAATAAAGATCTGATCTACCGTACCTGCTCACTGGAAACGGTACGTCTGGCGCAGGCGAAAGGGCTGGAAGAAGAGCATAACTATTACAGCCAGTACCCAGACAAAATCGCCTTTACTCTGAGAACCAGCGCGCAGATTTGTATGCAAAACGGTTTTACGCAATAGCCGCAACCCACTAGGCCTGATGCGCTGCGCTTATCAGGCCTACAATTTACACACTACAGTAGGCCGGATAAGGTGCCAGCGCCGCCATCCGGCTAAAGCATCAGAATTTCCAGGATACGCTGCCGACAATGCTGCGCTCAGCGCCGAAGTAGCAGTATGAGAGCGAATTACAGGCCGCAACGTAGCGTTTATCGGTTAGGTTGTTGACGTTCAACTGAGCACTCAGTCCCTTAATACCGATATTCGTTAAATCGTAGCCAATCGCCATATCCACCAACGTATAAGATGGCAGGGTGTGTGTATTCAGACGATCGCTGGTGATCCCGTTGACATAACGCACGCCCGAGCCGAGCGTCAGACCATCCAGCGGGCCGCTTTTCACATCGTAGCTCAGCCAGGTGCTGGCCTGATTCCGTGGAGCATACACGGCACGCTTGCCCTGCTCCTCCGGACTGCTTTTCTTGTAGCGGATGTCGGTGTAGGTATATGCCGCCTGCAGACGGAAGCTGTCCGTCAGTTGACTAATCGCCTCCAGCTCCACCCCTTCAGATTCAATTTCCCCAATCGAGCGATACGGATCGGTCGGCTCTTCTTTGGTGGCGATATTGGTTTGATTAATGCGGAACACCGACGCGCTGAACTGACTGTTAAGCCCTTCCGGCTCATATTTCAGCCCCGCTTCCCACTGCTTGCCTTTCATCGGCTCCAGCAGATTGCCGTTCTCATCGGCAAAGCTGGTTGGCGTAAAGGCGGTGGAATAACTCACGTACGGCGCAAAGCCGTTATCGAACAAATAGAGCAACGCGGCGCGGGTACTAAAGTTGTTTTTATCCAGATCGCTGCGGGTATCGTTGATCTTATCAATGTTAGAAACGCTGACCTGATCGTAGCGACCACCGAGCGTAATACGCCAGAGATCCCATGACATCTGATCCTGCAAATAGTAGCCCGTCTGGCGCAGCTTGTGCTTCTCACGCGCATACATGTCGATATAATCCGGCTTCGCGCCATACACCGGGTTAAAAGCGTCGATCGGCGGGAATGCGCCGTAGTAGCCGGTGGTATTGTTGCTGCGATCCTGATAATCAATGCCCACCAGCAGGCGATGGTTGACCTGCCAGGTATCAAAGCTGCCGTCGAGCTGATTATCCAGCGTAATCGCCGACATTTTTTCATCAGAGCCGGAATAGCCGCGATTAAGCTCGGTTTCGTTCAACCAGCCCGCCGCATACACCTGGTTCAGTTCAACGTCGGTATGCAGATAGCGCAGCTTTTGCCGCACCGACCAGCCGCTATCAAACATGTGCTCAATATTGTAGCCCACCATGTTTTCACGGCGATCGTATTTGTCGTAATCATCCTCACCTTCGTAAAAGGTGTTAGAGATCTTTTGCCCGTAATGCGGAACCACGGTGCCGTCATAAGGCAGACCGGAGTGGCTACCGCCTTCCGGGTCGCGATGCAGATAGGCCATCAGATCCAAACGCGTCTGGTCGGTGATCCGCCAGGTCAGACTGGGCATCAGCGCGTAACGCTCTTCTTTTAATGGGCCAAACTGCGAGTCCGCGTAACGCGTCATCCCGCTCAGGCGCGCCGCCACACGATCGTTATCATCCAGCGCTCCGGTGACGTCAAACGCCGCGCCGCGCTGGTTATTGTTGCCGGCAAACAGCTTCACTTCCCCACCCGCGTCAAACGACGGTTTACGCGACGTCAGCGCCACAATACCGCCCGGAGAGGAACGGCCATACAGCACGGAAGCCGGGCCGCGCACCACTTCGATATCTTCAAGGAACCACGGATCGACCACCAGCGAGCTGTGTGAGTTGGTGTCGCCCATCATCTTTAGACCATCGAGATAGACGTTGTCCAGGCTGCCATCGGAGAAGCCGCGCAGCACAATGTAGTCAAAGCGGTTGGAGGCGCCAATCTGATTGCTGTATACCCCCGGCGTATAGCTAACGGCCTGACGCACGCTGGTTGCGCCCTGCTCTTCAAACTGTTCGCGGGTAATGATGGATACCGATTGCGGGGTTTCAATATCCGGCGTGGCAAGCTTCGTGGCCCCGCTCTGCATTTGCGAGGTGACAACGACCGTATCGTTTTTTGTTGTTTCCTGCGCCAGCAGAGGAAAAGCCACACTGCCGGTCACCCATCCTACCAACAGCGCCAACCGAGTCTTCGCGAACATGAGTATCTCCAAAGGCATTTCTAATTGTAAGTGAGAATTATTACCTTTTTGCTGACGGAGATAGCTATGCCGGATGCCAGATTACCTATGTGCAGTGCCAAATTGTCTGCCAGCAACGTGCGCAAAACGCAAAAATGGATTAGCAAAGCTTGAGCATATCGCCTGGCGAAAAACCGTAACGACGACGAAAGGCAGTAGAGAAGTTGGTGGCGTGCTGATATCCCGACATCCAGGCAGCCTGCTGTACGCTGTATCCTTCCAGTAAATAACCGCGCGCGCGTTCCAGGCGGCAATCGCGCAGGTAATCAAAGACCGAACAGCCATAGGCTGCGCGAAACTTGCTACGCAGACTACTGGGACTCATTGCCGCGCGTTGCGCCAGTTCATTGAGCGTGTGATCATTCTCGGGATTCTGTTCCAACAGGCGACGAACGACTTCCAGCCGCTGCTGTTCCCCGCTGGCGGCGAGGCGTTTGCCGCTCTCTACCTGGCACACGCTGAGGCCATGGCCGAACAGTTGCAATATCAGCCCTTCCAGCATCAACTGGCGAGAAACATTGCTCAGTGCGCTCTGCTGCGCATACTCCAGGCCGCTGAGTAAAAATCCCGGCACCTGCCAGATAAGCGTCGGCGTCTGGCATCTTTCCCACTCACGCATCAACGATTCAAGTAGCCCCGTGCGCCACGCGCCGTCGGGATACAGACCGAGCGATAAAGTTCGCAGTTTGCAGTCGGCATGATGGCGGGCGCGCATCGTCTGGTGCTCGCTCAGGCGTGAGCTAAACGCCATGCCGGAACGCACCACGTGTTCCTGGCCGTTAAACGAGAGGATCACGCAGCCTTCCAGTACCACCAGCATATACAAGGGACTGCTGTGGCGGGAGGTGGTTTCATAGGGTTGCAACACCTGTACATCAGAGTGCGTCACACACATCCCGCAGGGGAGCGTCATCTCTTCGATTTCACCTTGCAGCACAGGGCTAGCGGACGGCAAATCCGGCTTTTGCGCCAGCAGGGGAAAGCAATAGTCGATCCCATAACGCTCACCAAAATCCATAAACTCGCTGACGGAAAAAGTACGCGCTACGCGTCTGGACGCATTCAGAGTGGTGGTGTTGTTCATGCTGTCTTCTGCACAGAAAATGGGATTAACAGTTTTTGGTCAGGAGCAACATTACCATTCCCTGCGCGACACAACAATAATAATGAGAATTATTATCAATATGATTGAGGCACTGTCTCCCGACGACCAGCCATCTCATCAGACTGAATTTACAGCTGATGAGATGGCATGTTCTACTGCTTGTCTTGGGTATCCTGCTGCGGCTTTTCATCAACCTGAAACACAGCCACGGCCTGGGATAGCATTGCCGACTGCTCTTCCACACTGCCTGTCGTGGCGGCGATTTCCTCAACCAGAGACGCATTTTGCTGAGTGACTTGCTCCATTTGCGTGACAGCAACGCGGATCTGCTCGATGCCGCTACTCTGTTCCCCCGATGCGCCGGATATATCTTCCATGAGTATATTGATATTGCGTATTGCCTTAGCAATGTCCGCCATCATGGCCCCACTGCTTTCAGCTATCTCCACCCCTTCCTTGACGCTGATTGCCGCCTTGGCCACCAGTTCGCTAATTTCTTTCGCTGAGGAGGCGCTACGTTGGGCAAGGGTTCTGACTTCACTCGCCACAACGGCAAATCCACGCCCGGATTCGCCAGCGCGCGCCGCTTCTACCGCGGCGTTTAAGGCGAGAATATTGGTCTGGAAAGCAATACTATCAATGACATGGGATATTTCATTCACGCTTTGCGCGTTGCGGCTGATCAGGTGAATTTTCTCAACCATGTCGCTCATTAAGCGCTCGCCACGCAATGCCATTTCCGTGCTTTCACTCGTCATGGCAGACGCCTGATGTGATTTATCGGTGTTATTTTTGGTTGTTACGGAAATCTGTTCCATACTGGCCGCCGTTTCAACCACGGCCGCAGCCTGTTGCTCCGTTCGGGTTGATAAGTCTGAATTACCCGAAGCAATTTCCTGCATGCCGATATTAATAGACTCAACGCCATCGCGAATCGTACTGACGGTCTCCCGCAGACCGTTTTGCATATGTTGTAAATTTAAACACAGTAAGCCAATTTCATTGTTACCCGGCACCTTAACGGGATGACTCAGATCGCCTTTACCAATCCGTGAAAAATGCTCAGACACGATATTTAATGGCCGAATGATTGTTCGGTTTATCCAGATATTGCAGAGAATAAAGATAAGAACCGTAACGGCCAGCAGCAAGGATATTTTAAGTATTGAGGCATTAAACTGAACGTATGTCTGTTCAACGATATTTTTACCGACCAACATGGTTGATTTGTAGTAGCTCTCAATCTCCTTATCAAAATTTTTTCGCAAAGCCAGCACCTCTGTGTTGGCATTTGTTTGTGTACCAACAATACTACCGTCAGAAATAGCCTCATTTAATTTATCAACATACTTTTGCTCAGCATTCATTTGTTGCTCAAAAGCAGTTCTGACGATTTTACCAATCTGGGGATCATCCGCCGTCAGTCCTGGTATATCCCAAAAAATAGCGAACTGCTTTCTGGCATAAGCTATCTCATCCTGCACCTGTCGCAATGTCTGTTGGGTAGCAGCCATATCTTGCAGTTGGATATTATCAAGAACGCTTCTTACTTTATAAACAGCCCCAACGACGTTATGCAGCGAATCCTGTTCCTTTACTATATTATGCAGTAGAAGGGTACTTTTTTGATTTCCTTTGAGATCGACCAACTCAAACCCATTAGAAAGGAACTGCATAAAGGTAAATACCAAAAGCAATAATAACAGACTGGTTTTAATCCTCATATTCTTTAACATTTGAACATCTCCATAACAATTAGCCAATCATCTATGACTAAATTGTTATCGACACGCCACGTAATATCTTAACCTATAAAATGGTTAATTATGAGAAAGTATCCCCGCTCAACTTAGCATAATAAATTACGTACACCGTGGTACACATGGCGGCAAATCGCCGTTTTATTACCGGGAGCAATTACACTATAAAAAAACCAACATTAATATTATTTATGGATGAGAAAGTAGTTATATTAAATACAATGCGCCACTGAGTATGGGCCAGATAGCCGTATCTGACCGGCATCAAGCGAACAAAGCGCCAGCCAAACGTCAGAGAATATAGACGGTCACTTTTTCCTGACGATCTGCCGGCACCCTTACCCATGACATTGAATCAACTGCAATTGTCGCCATTTCATTTTCTAACCGGAGTAGCGGCGTGCTGTTATCTGGCGCAGAAGAACTTTCGCCAATCTCGAGAATGCCCCGAAAAGATATAGATAAATTGTCAGCGGTATCAGACAGCCTAATCCATTCGGTCGCGATCTCTAACTTTTGCTTTAACAATTCTCTGTTCATAACTTGTTCTAATCATTACTTATCAGTAAGAAACTGGAAGTGATGAAATTCATTTGAAATATCTTTCACAAACTCTACCGGCAGGTGGTGTTTGATGAAGGTTAATTTTGCGAACTCAACATCGCCATACACCCGGATACAGAAAGGTTTGACTATCTCGCCCTGAGCACCAAAGCACTCCTGGAGTCTGGTATCATCCATAAAAATAAAGTTACCCTTTCTCACTTTAATCTTATCATGCAGGTCACGCCACTTCTCTGGTGTGAGTAGAAAGTTCTGCCATCCATTATTTCTCAACATTTCAATCGTGTGGGTGAATTTAAAATAATCATTTTGCATTGTCACATCACCACTTGAGGTGGCGTACAAGTATTCTATTTTAAATTTTAGTTGTGCATTGATGCTTTTTTTCTTACCTTCATCAATTAACCATTGAAGCTCATTGGCCACACTTCGTGAAAAGAGTTTTCTTTTTTTTGCGATGGCCAACCAATGCATAATAAAAATATGCTCTGACATTTTAGAGTGGATCTTGTGATCCTGTAATGCGATACCAATTGCCACTAACGCGCTCCAGGTGAACGCTTCCAGCTCATCCTGATAATGATGCCTCGATTTACTCACTTTTCCTAAATTTTTTACCACTTAAAACCTACCCAGAAAAATCATTATTGTATTTAATTTGTTACTACTCAATTTAAAAACCTACTACAACTAAAACCTGCATAATATGATCCAGATTAATTTATCTCAATGTAAAAAAAGAGCCATGAAACACATTATTTTTATTAATCATTTATAGTTAACAAGATTGACCACAAATAATAAGAATAGCTCGATAAAGATGAAAACTAATAATTATCCCGCGTAATCAATACAACAATGTATCAAACCAGAAAACCTCCAGATTCAATAAACCGGAGGTTTGTCTGGGCCTGCAATTGTTAGTAGAAAATACCGATGATTAGCGTATGCGTAACAAAGCCGACAATCAACGGTACGGCGGTACGTTTAACCACATCGAATGGAGTTATTTTTGCCCCGCTGGAAACGGCGATCACGACGCCAGATACCGGTGAAATGGCCCGTCCCATATGCGATGCCTGCTGCATCGGCAGAATCATGGCCACGGCGTTCGCCCCCATACTGGCAGCGATTTGCGGGATAAGCTCAACGAACGCAAGAAATGGCGCATTACCCGATCCCATAATGATAGCCGCCGCAAGCGTCACCAGCGCAAACACCACCGCCATGGCAAATGGCGGCAATCCCACGTGTTCGGCCATCAGGATTAATTGATCAATCGCACCAATGACTTTAATACCATGAGCAAAAACCCCCGCCGCAACCAGCAGGCCTACCACACCGGTAAAGGCAGTCCCCATTCCTTTCAGAAAATGGCTAAATCCTTCGCACACCGCCTTTAAATCTCGCACCCGCAGCCATTCAATCGACATACAAATAGCCATTGAAATAAGCACAATGGTAATGATATTCAGGTTAATACCACTGACGAACATTTCAGAGGATCCCACTGCCATCAGTATTGGAAGCATGGGAAGCAGCGCATAAAATGCGGGCGCAGTTCCTGAGTCAGTCACTTCAGCGCTACCGATTTCCCGTGGTAAGGTCCCCGCTTTACGGTCGCAATAGCGCTGCCAGAAAAAATGGCAGACACCCACGACCAAAACGGTAGCCAGAGCAGCCGGTCCCTGGTGGTAGACCACGTATTCCACCACATCCATATTGACCGCTTTCGATCCCCTGATAGCATCGATTGCCGTTGGGGTATACGCCACGCCCAGCGAGGTGGCAATTACCCCGGCAGCAGAGGCAGCGGAAAGCCCTAATCCCAGCATAATGGGGAACATTGTTCCCATCAGCAGTACGGCGAGTCCAGTGGCTGAAGGAATAGCTAACTGCAAGAGACTGGCGAGCAGGTACGAGAAAAAAAGCAGAATATAGGGCGAACGCAGCGCACGCAGGGGTTTTGTGACGACACGCACCACCGCCTCATTGGCGCCGATATGATCCATGTAGTGCGCAAATCCCATCAGCGCCATGATCATCAGGCCAAGATCGGCGGCTCGCGTGCTGAAGAGATCGCGCATAACCTCGAACGGATCGAGAAAGGAAATCCCCGTGCCAGCAACGCCTTTCGGTAGTACGGAACCCCACCCGGTGAGAGCGGTGCAAATCATCAGCACCAAACCCGCAATAAATAGCACGGGTTCCGCACGATAACCTTTCAGAATCAGACGAGCGACCACCACGATAACCAGCAGGGCAATTAACACCTGAATCATGACTGAGCTCTCCGCTGCGTGAACTCAGCAAAGGTTTCCTCAATGACCGCAACCACGACATCGCTGGCGGCCCGCAGTGAACGCACCGGCAGATATTCATAAATAGAGTGAAAATTATGGGCGCCGGTAAAAATATTCGGGCAAGGCAATCCTTTCTGCGATAAAACTGCACCATCATATCCGCCGCGCATGGCGACAGGTGCCGGGGGAATCCCACATTTCTGATAGGCGCGTAATGCAATATCAATCGGGTAGTGAGCATCACCCTGCAAACTATTGAACACGTTCGCATAGCGATCGGCTAAATGACAGACCACGCTATTTTCGCCCCATAGTGCGCAGGTACTGACGGCAAGCTGACGGATAAATGCCATACGCGCCTTATAGCCTTCTTCAGTGAAGTCGCGGATATCCAGCTTAAGCACCGTGCGGGCGCTGTTACCCTGCAACTGCTTAACCCAGTAATAACCTTCGCGCCCTTCCGTATATTCAGGCGCTTCTCCGCCAGGCAGCATCGCAATAAACTTATGCGCCATCAGCAACGAGTTCTTCAGCTTACCTTTGGCTGACATGGGGTGCGCAGACTGGCCGGTAAAGATGATTTCCGCATCGCCCGCATTCCAGTTCTCATAAACAAACTCGCCGATACCGCAACAATCCAGGGTGTAACCAAAATCAGCGCCGAAGCTGGCAACATCAAAAGCTTTTGCGCCACGCAATCCTTGCTCTTCATCAGGCACAAAACCCACCTTCACCGGCCCATGTTTGATTTCCGGATGTGCCACCAGATACTGTAATGCGTTCATAATTGCGGCGATGGCTGCTTTATCATCAGCCCCTAACAGGCTGGTTCCGTCAGTGACCAATAGATCATCACCGATATAATTTTTCAGTTCCGGGAACTCGCTTTCGCGCAGAAAAATATTCAGTTCTTTGTTCAGGCACAAATCCCCACCGCTATAGTGAAGACGTTGCGCATTTGTGTCCGCAGTCTGTTCCGCGCTGGTATCCAGATGTCCAAAGAATGAAACGACAGGAACCGTGTCATCGGTGTTCCCGGGCAGTGTCGCCGTTACGATGGCGGTATCCCTGACCTCAATGTTTTCCATTCCTAATGCTTCAAGTTCTGCTGCAAGCAGTTTTGCCAGTACCATTTGACCAGCAGAAGAAGGCATTATCCCATTTGCGCCATTTTCTCTTGAAGTCGTGGTATTAATTTTGGTGTAGTTGATAAAACGTTCAACAATATCCATTCCAGGAGGTCCTTTAATATTTTATTGACGAAATACTGTGAGAGGGGCTCGCGTACAGCGCGAGTGATATTAAACAGGGAACCAGATAAAATCAGCGTTCATCCCGGAACGCTGATTTTATGAGCATTACGACGTTGATTTATACCCTAAATAATTCGAGTTGCAGGAAGGCGGCGACGCAGCGAATTCCCAGGAGCATACATAAGTACGTGACTGGGCGAGCGAGGAAAGCCAACGCACATGCAGCTCGAAGTATGACGGGTATATATATGAATATAATGAGATGAGTCATTACGTCGGTGACAAAAACGCCTTACTGATGGGTAAAACCATACTCCCTGTCCATGTTCACTGTTATTTCCCATGGTGTTTAGCTAACAGAAATCATAAACGGCACTCGTAAGCCCAAGAGATAATAGAAATCATTTAGACTCCACTTCTCTATACCGGCCCAAGAGATAGCATTGCTATATTTTTTTAATGAACGAATACGGTGTCAGCAACATGCAACCGTTTGCACTTCTCTAGAAATAGCCACTTAGAGCACTAAAATCCGTGAGCAAACTCACAATTACATCAATAGCAAAAATTTCTATCATACTGAAAAACCGTGAATTATAAGAAATGCTATATAGTCCCCTGGTAAATAGATTCATTATGATACTATTCGACATTACCTTATTATCGATGGATAATACTTCCCTAACCGTTAATTTTAAACATTACCCACCATAATATTGGTATATATTGGTGATTAATAAAATCCTGCACCGGCAAAAAAAACCTCTGCCCTGAGAAGAGATTCAGGGCAGAGGTAATACGGGTGTTAAGGACAGATTTATAGTTTTAGTGATAACGGAAGAGCTTCTTGCGGAACCGAGTATACACAATTCATCGCATTAAGAAAATTCTTAAAATCAATTAATCACAAATTCGGTCGAAAACCATTAAAATAATAAAAAACGCCTTATCAAAACAGCAAATAAAGTGACAAAAAGATTAATCCATCCTAATCAATTGCGTGGCCCCAAATGCGCTCACAGTGCCGCGTTACCACAGATAACACCTTATGCGCAGACAGAATATCAAATTAATTTAATATTTTAATAGACACCTGACATAACAAAAATTTGCAGTTAATAAAGTCACTAAACGCTATAACTCGCTATAGATCACATTTTATGTACAAGGAGTTTTCTCTGGAGATTCTGGCTGGTATGATTCATCAGGTAAATACCTTTCAACTCAACCCGAGGCTTTGATGCTGGAGAATGTAATCATCAGATAATCAGCTTGCCGACCTTTTCAGGACGGACTGGTTATCAATGCGCCGAAATCGAATGCGGACACCGCAGTGTGTTTGCACGTTTTGCACATGATGATTAAACAGGTTTTCCAGTATGAATTTATCCCGTCAGGAACAACGTACCTTACACGTTCTCGCCAAAGGTGGTCGTATCGTTCACGTCCGCGACGCCTCAGGCCGCGTCACCTCCGTCGAATGCTACAGCCGCGAAGGACTACTGCTCTGCGACTGCACCCTCGCCGTGTTCAAAAAACTCAGAACCAAAAAGCTGATCAAATCTGTCAATGGTCAGCCCTATCGCATCAATACTACCGGGCTGAACAACGTTCGCGCCCAACTGGATAATCGCTAAGGAGAGAGAGATGGATATCCCAAAAATTTTTACTATCAGCGAAAGCGCTCATCGCATCCATAATCCGTTCACCGCGCAGAAATACGCCACGTTAGGCCAGGTGCTGCGCATGGAACCGGGAACCCGCATTCTGGATCTCGGCAGCGGCTCGGGCGAGATGTTGTGCACCTGGGCGCGCGATCATGGCATTTTCGGCATCGGTATCGATATGAGCCAGCTGTTTAGCAAGCAGGCAACGCTGCGCGCAGCAGAACTGGGCGTCAGTCAGCAGGTGAGTTTTGTCCACGCCGATGCAACGGGCTATATCGCTGAAGAAAAATGCGATATTGCCGCCTGCGTGGGCGCAACCTGGATTGCAGGCGGCGTCGCCGGAACGGTCAGACAACTGGAGCAGAGTCTTAAGCCTGGCGGAATCATACTTATCGGTGAGCCGTACTGGCGCCAGATACCCGCAACAGAGGAAATCGCCCAGTCCTGCGGCGCGACCGCTGTCGCCGATTTTCTTTCCCTGGCGGAACTCATTGCTTCTTTTGACCCGCTCGGCTATGACGTGGTTGAAATGGTTCTGGCTGACCAGGAAGGTTGGGACAGGTACGAGGCGGCAAAATGGTTGACGATGCGCCGCTGGCTGGAAGCTAATCAGGACGATGAGTTTGCAACTGAAGTCAGGGAGCAACTGAGAAGTTCACCGGGACGCCACGTCACCTTCACCCGGGAATACATTGGCTGGGGCGTGTTCGCACTCATGAAGAGGTAAGATGTGTGGTCGGTATAGCCGGGAGGTTATACCGACTTGCTCATCACTTTGCCGCTGGCTGCATTAATACTTCAACAAATTTAGCCAGCCACTGCGGATGCGCGGGCCAGGCTGGCGCAGTCACCAGATTACCGTCGACGTAGGCTTGATCAATGCCGATATCCGCATAATGTCCGCCGCTCAAACGCACTTCAGGCGCGCAGGCCGGATAGGCGCTACAGGTACGGTTTTCTAATATCCCTGCTGCCGCCAATAGCTGAGGGCCATGGCAGACGGCGGCGATAGGTTTACCCGCTGAGTTGAAATCCTGCACCAGTTGAATGACCTCCGGGTTCAGACGGAGATATTCCGGAGCGCGCCCGCCGGGGATCACCAACGCGTCGTAATCAACGGCCCGTGCTTCGGCAAAATTCGCATTCAACGTAAAACGGTGTCCCGGTTTTTCGCTGTAGGTTTGCGCCCCATCAAAATCATGAATCGCCGTTTGAACGTAATCCCCCTGACGCTTATCCGGACAGACTGCATCAACACGATGGCCCAGCATTTGCAACGCCTGGAAAGGAACCATCGTTTCATAATCTTCGACATAATCGCCAACTAACATCAGTATTTTCTTCATTCACGTCCCCCACTCACGGTTATTAATGATGAGAAATAGCGGCCATCTTTACTATAGTCCACGCGATAGGCGACATTGATAAATACAGCAGAACATTCGGTCTGATCACAATCTGCGCCAAGGCCCGCCAGATGGCGGCCTCAACGTAAACCTGCATGGTAAAATAGAGTTAATAAATATAAATTATATATAGCTGAGAAGTTTTAATATCAGCCAGCACCATCCATAATTTTATTATTTAATAAAATTATGCGCACTCGCGTTATTATCTATTATTATTTTATTCGCCTGCAGTCAGGTGAAAATACGCAAAGATTATTCCCATGATGACAAGATATTCGTTCGTCAGGCAAGGATTGGGTATGCTACTCGCCACGTGCCTGTGCGGGCCGGTCGGTCAATCGGCTGGCGGCGTTGGAATTCACTGCGCGATGCAGCAGTTGCCCTGTTAATCATTCGCGATGGCATTTTTGCAGGAGAGTGGGGATACTCGCGTTCCTGGCCACAAAAAAAGATTTCCTTAGAAAGGTATGACCACAGAGTAACTTAAAAAACAAAGCAACAAAATTAACAATAATGAAATAAATAACATTAATTAATAACACTTCAATAGCTTTCATCGATCTTTCATCGTATTTACGATCTGCCAAACCTATCGTTTAAATCTATCAAAATATTTATATTGATCGTTTTTATCGATCGTATATTCTGTATGAAATAAATGCTATTGACGGCATTTTTATTACCAGCGCAGTCAGAAAAATTCTTCTCTCTTGCGTTGTGTCGCACCAGAAAATTATCAAGGATTACGCTTAAAAATTTACATAACATCTATTCAAATAGATTTCAATTAGCAAGAACATCCAAAAATACACATTTTCAGCACCCGGGCTAACAGGTTTTAAGTAGATAGCTTACATTGAGAGCGGTGATAACTCACTGAGAATTGCGCATGATGATATCGTTAAAAAAAACGGAAAATATAAATTTCGTTAATACATTTAAAGACTATTTTTGTGTAGGCATCGCATTTTTTGCTTTACAGTTTGTCGCTGGTCATCTCAGTAAGCAGGAAGATATTGCGGGTGTAACCCTGCATTTTTACGATCTCACTTTACCTCTCATTTCCGCATTGCTGGTTTTATACAGGCAAAAGGCATTCCCCATTTTAGGTGCCTTTTTCTTGTATGCGCTCTACTCTTACTCATTAGATTCGCTGCTAACGTTATCAGCTCAGGCACTGGCCGCACTCATTAGCCAGACATTCTATGTGTTCTCGACAGGTAAACGAAGTGCCGTAAGCTTTGGCCGCAGCCAGCTTACAACCCTACGTATTGTTTGGCTGGTGTGCTGCAATTCCTTACTCTTTATCTCGATTGAACACTGGTTCCAGTCGCGAGTTATTTCTGAACCAATGACTCATCTTTTTACACTGCAAACATTAATTAACTTGCAGTGGTTGATGAACTCTTGCCTGACAGGGGTCCCTTTTTGTTACCTGTTGCTCAGAAGCGTTCAAAATCCAGTGTGGTGTATTTTACACATCAGGCATGTGAAGACATTGATAAAATCCGGCCCACCTATTTTATGTCAAGTATTATGGCTGGTCCTGTTAGTCTGCATTATGTCCGCTTTGATTGTCAGCAGACAGGATATACTCATATTTACTGACTACTCATTACTGTGGCTTCTTCCGCTCATGCTATGGGGAGTGATCTGTATTGGTCATGCTTTCATATCCCCTGTTTGGGTAGCGATGCTCATCTTGCTAGGATATAACATAAATAGTTATATCCCACCCGCTGACGATAAAAACTATTTACATAGTCTGGTGATTTCTTCTACGGTCGTGTTTGTCTTTTCGCTGACGATTGTCGTTGCCGGTGTACTTGCCATTCGTAACCGAAAATACCTCCGACGCCTCAAACAACTTTTTAGATCAGAGCCTAATACTGGACTGCCTAACTTTCAGGCCCTGCAAATGGATATTCGTAAATACTCAACTGAGTGTCTGTGTTACATCCGTTGTACTGAACTGAACACGCTAGAGCAAACGCATGGTATCGAGTTCCGTTTTGAGTTTGTAAAAGGGTTAAGCACCTATGTGCGTAAATTAATAAGCGGTGACGATAATATCTATTATGCCCCAGGTCACGGGATAATTCTTCGCCTTAATGCCATACCTGACATTTCTGAACTGTATAAAAAACTGAACTCTTTCCGTTTTATCTGGAAAGACTACCAATTGGGGTTATCTTGCGGTATGGCGTATACCACTGAGAAAAACCTGATTAAAAATTTATCGCTAGCTATTAAGCAGCTTAATACCCAAAGTTACATCTCGTTGATGCAGGGGCAACCGTTATTACTCAACCCACAAATGCCGGGTGATAGAATTGTCAGTCAGGCTGTGATTCGTCATATGTTGCAAAAAGCTATCGACAGACAATCGTTTGAACTTATGGCTCAACCTATCGTATCAACAATGTTGGTTGTTCAACCGATCGTGTCAACCACTGGACTGACACGTTATCACGAGATACTTATTCGGATAAAAATGGTTGATGGTAAATTAATCTTTCCAGATACCATCCTACCGGTTGCACGCGAGGCAGGACTACTCCCTGCGCTGGATATCACCGTGATTGAACAGACATTTCGTTTTATACAGTCACGACAGAAATCTGAACCCAACAGTCATTTTTCTATTAACCTGACCCCAGATTCGCTTAATAAAATTGATTTTCTTGATAATGTTTTTACCTTGTTTAGAAAATACGCCATCGCACCGGAACGTATCATTTTTGAAGTCATTGAGTCAGACATCATTGATAACGCCAATGTCACTGATGTTCTGAGAGCATTACGTAAAGCCGGTTCAAAAATTGCTATTGATGATTTTGGAACCGGAGCATCCAGTTATTCTCGTTTACGAACGTTAGACGCTGACATTCTGAAGATTGATGGCTCATTCATCCGTAATATTCTGACCGATGAGTTTAGTCGATGCGCAGTCAGATCATTCTGCGAAGTGGCGAAACTGAAAAAAATGGAAGTCGTCGCTGAGTTTGTTGAAAATGAGGAAATTGAAAAGATGCTAATCACGATGGGTATTGGTTGGTTACAGGGATACCATATAGGAAAACCCGTTCCTATAGAGTTAGCTCAATTGTAATTCAGTTATTATAATAATAATTATCTTACAACATTGATTCACTTACCGGCTCCCGTGCCGGTTTTTTTATTGTCTAATGCAAGCTGTACATTAATTAAAACAGCTATGCCGCAACTGTCTGCCGCGGCATAGCGTATTTTATTTTTAGCCCAATTCAGCCGAAAGCTCTTGTTGATTCCGCTTCCATTACTCCCAGGCCCGCTCAGTTTTCGCCGCGTCAAACTGCGGCGGCGGCTTACGAAAACGTCCGGTCAGCCAGGCGAGATACACCAACCCTAACCCGGCCCATACCAGTCCCAGCGTCAGCGATGTCACCTCCAGATTGACCCACAGTACGGCAACCGTGGCGGCACCAACCATTGGCAATACCAGATAGTGCAATTTCTCCTGCCAGGTATGTTTACGCCCTTCACGACGCCAGAAGTGGTTAAACACCGACAAATTGACGAACGTAAAGGCCACCAGCGCGCCAAAGTTAATCAACGCAGTGGCGGTCACCAGGTCAAAAAACAGGGCCGACAGCGCCACAATGCCGACCATAATGACGTTTAGCGCAGGGGTGCGCCATTTCGGATGGACATAACCGAAGTACTTCTCCGGGAAGACGTTATCCCGGCCCATCACGTATAGCAAACGAGATACACTGGCATGTGACGCCAGGCCTGACGCCAGCGTATTCACAAAAGTCGTACACAGGAAAATGGACTGGAACAGTTTGCCGCCGACATACAGCGCAATCTCCGGCAGCGCCGCATCCGGGTCTTTAAAGCGGCTAATATCCGGGAAAAACAGCTGCATAAAGAACGAAGCGGCAATGAAGATCAACCCACCGTACAGGGCGGTGAGGAAAATGGCTTTCGGGATGGTACACGCCGCATCCGGCGTCTCTTCAGAAAGCGTCGTCACCGCATCAAAGCCGAGGAACGAGAAGCAGACGATGGTCGCCCCGGTGATTATTGGGATCAAATGTGCATTCTGGCTAATAAATGGTTGCAGCGACCAGACGGTGCCGACCCCCTCGCCTTTATGCAGTCCCTGTACCACGAGGAAGATAAACACGGCGATTATCGCCACCTGCACCAGCACAAACAGCGCATTGAAGTTCGCTACCAGATTAACGCTTTTCAAATTGGCCGCGGTGAGGATCGCCACGAACATCACCACCCAAATCCATGGCGCAACCTCCGGGAACAGCGCGGAGAGGTAAATTTTCGCCAGCAGGACGTTAATCATCGGCAGGAAAAGGTAGTCAAGCAGCGACGACCAGCCAACCATAAACCCCACGTGCGGATTAATGGCTTTTTGCGCGTAGGTGTAGGCCGAACCGGCCTGCGGAAACTGGCGTACCAGCTTACCGTAACTGATGGCGGTGAACAGCACCCCCGCCAGGGCCAGCAGATAGGAGGCCGGAACATGGCCATTGCTGACGCCCGAAACAATCCCAAAGGTGTCAAACACCGTCATCGGCGTGAGATAGGCCAACCCCATCACCACCACCTGCCACAGTTTCAGGGATTTTCGCAGTTGTGTTTTGCCCGACTGGGCTGCAACGTCCACAGGAGAATTAGTCGACATAGCGATCCTCCCCGCAACGAGTCCAGGTCTGCGTTCGAAACGTTGGTAACGCAAACCTGAGTCGTGTCGGGGCGGATCTCCAAAAGTAAGGCGTCAATGTCGTACGGCAAAGGTGTGGTCCGTACTTACTGCGGGAGCCATGGATGCTCACGCGGGGCTGGTTTTTAAACACTGGCATCATCACATTTCCTCGTCACAAACTCTGTCGGTTATCTGAAGACCCGTTGTCGCCCGCGCTCCATTACGCGACATCCGGGAAATGGCAGGTATTCCTGCAATTTTTACGGGCTGGCTCCGCTCAGCCCGCATGATGCGACTTCTTTTTAAATGATCTGTACGACGGTCAGGCGTTTTTCAACATCCACTCAATTTCAGTGTCGGTGATAAGACGTTCAAACTGGATTAATTCATCGTTTTTACAGGCGTGATACACGTGGCTAAAACGCTCCCCCAATAATTCACGCAGACTGTCGTTTTGCATAAACTCCCACAGCGCATCGCTCTGACGGATCGGGAACGGCAAACCTTCCTGCTCCAGTCCGTTACCTTCCACCTCTTCCTGTAACGGCAGCTCGTTATCCAGACCATGGAGGATCCCGGCCAGAATGGTCGACATCACCAGATAAGGGTTGGCATCTGCCCCCGCCACACGGTATTCAACCCGATGATTATCACGATCGCCGCAGGGAATGCGCAGCGCCACAGTACGGTTGTTATGCCCCCAGGAAGCCTGGGTAGGGACGTACATCCCCGGCTGGAAGCGACGATAAGAGTTCACATTTGGCGCCAGCAGCGCCATCGACGCGGGCATCAGATCAATCATCCCGGCAAGCGCACGCTTAAGTAACGCGGAATCATCGCCATTCGCATCGGCCAGCACGTTCTCGCCTTTGTTATTCATAATGCTGATGTGGATATGCATCCCGCTACCGGCATGCTCCTCATAGGGCTTTGCCATAAAGGTGGCATGCATCTTATGTTTCTCCGCCACCAGCCGCACCAGGCGCTTCAGCGCCAGCGCATCGTCACAGGCGTCGAGTACGTTATCGGTATGGATGAGATTGATTTCAAACTGACCAGGAGATGCTTCGGCCACCGCACCGTCGGCCGGGATCAACTGCAGACGTGCCAGTTCGTCGATATCGTTCAGCACATCAGCAAAGTGGTTCAGGTTATCAACGGAGTAAACCTGACTTTGGGTATTACGATCGTCCGTTCCCGGCGCGCATGGCGGCTGCAGATAACCTTCGGGATCGCGCTTGCGATCGAGTAAATAGAACTCCAGCTCTACCGCTACGACGGGGAACAAACCGCGCTGGCGCAGTTTCTGCCAGAGTCGGTTGAGAACGTTCCGCGGCTCAACGTCAAAGGGAGCGCCATCTTCATCCAGCATTGTCAGCATCATCTGGCCAATAAATTCCGGATCGGCGGCCGAAGGGGTTAACGTTCCGAGCACTGGCACACAGGTCCTGTCCGGTTCGCCAAGTTCTTGTCCTAATCCCGCCTCTTCCACCACATTGCCCAGAATGTCCATCGCGAACACCGATGCGGGAAAATAACAGCCCTTCTCTAACTTAGACAATCCCGACACGGGAATGCGTTTACCGCGAAAACAACCGTTAAGGTCGGTTAACAGC
Source organism: Citrobacter sp. wls717 (assembly GCF_005280955.1). NCBI lineage: Bacteria > Pseudomonadati > Pseudomonadota > Gammaproteobacteria > Enterobacterales > Enterobacteriaceae > Citrobacter > Citrobacter sp. wls717. The sequence goes on along the minus strand of NZ_SZWW01000007.1, from coordinate 124,285 downwards.
ACATCGACAAACTGCGTGTTGGGATAACGTTCCAGATATTGCTTCACTTCGCGCGCAAACGCGCTACTTCGCCTCTCTTCAGAATGCTGAACAAAATTCTCAACTTCTACGATATTAGTTTCCATGATTCACCGCCGTTGGCCTGGTAAGCTTTCTGTGATTTGACTGTTAAATATAATGTCCACCCTTCGACTCTGGATGCAAACAATTTGTTTGTCAAATGTTAAATTAAGTTTGCTAGAAGGTTATTACGCTGCTAGATTGAGAAAATAATGAACGGAATTGCACAACAAGGAACCGTTTGGCAATAATTTATTCCAAAACGTGAGGTCGATCATGGGCAATATATTTGACAAGCCAGTTATTGGTGTAGTGATGTGTAGGAACAGGCTTAAGGGTCACGAGACCCAGACTCTGCAAGAAAAGTACCTGAATGCGGTTTTGAATGCCGGTGGATTACCGATAGCGTTACCTCATGCGCTCGCGGAGCCAGAATTACTGAACGCGCTGTTACCAAAACTGGATGGTATCTTCCTGCCTGGAAGCCCAAGCAATGTGCAACCGCACCTCTATGGTGAAAATGGCGATGAGTCTGACGCCGATCCGGGGCGTGATCTTCTGAGCATGGCGCTAATTACCGCCGGGCTCGAAAGGCGCATTCCCATTTTCGCCATCTGCCGGGGCTTACAGGAATTAGTTGTCGCCACTGGCGGGACTCTGTATCGTCGCCTGTGCGATCACTCACAGTTCCTGGAACATCGTGAAGATGCGGAACTCCCGGTGGAGCAGCAATACGCCCCATCTCATGAAGTCCAGGTTCAACAGGGAGGATTGCTGTCGCAATTAATACCAGGTTGCAGCACGTTTTGGGTTAACTCCTTACATGGTCAGGGCGCAAAAACGCTTGGCCCGCAGCTGCGTGTGGAAGCACGATCGCAGGATGGATTAGTGGAAGCGGCCAGCGTTCACGACCATCCTTTCGCGCTCGGCGTGCAGTGGCACCCGGAATGGAACAGTAGCGAATACGCCCTGTCGCGTTTGTTACTTGAAGGTTTTATCACCGCTTGTCAGAACCACCTCGCTGAAAAACAGCGACTCTGACCACTACTGTTAAGGAAATGCAATTATGAGCGATGACGGCCTGGCGCCGGGTAAACGTTTGTCAGAGATCCGCCAGCAATTGGGTCTTTCGCAACGTCGTGCCGCCGAACTGTCTGGGTTGACGCATAGCGCCATCAGCACCATAGAGCAGGACAAAGTCAGTCCTGCCATCAGTACGCTGCAAAAGCTATTGAAAGTATATGGGCTGTCGCTCTCCGAGTTCTTCGCGGAACCGGAAAAGCCTGACGAACCGCAGGTGGTTATCAATCAGGATGATTTGATTGAGATCGGGAGTCAGGGAGTATCCATGAAGTTAGTTCACAACGGAAATCCGAATCGTACGCTGGCAATGATGTTTGAAACCTATCAGCCAGGCACGACAACCGGGGAGAGAATTAAACACCAGGGTGAAGAGATTGGGACAATACTGGAAGGTGAAGTCGTTTTGACCATCAACGGTCAAACGTATCATCTTGTTGCAGGGCAAAGTTATGCCATTAACACTGGCATTCCACACAGCTTCAGCAACACCTCGGCAGGGATCTGCCGCATTATCAGCGCCCACACTCCCACCACATTCTAATAAGTAGCGGCCTGAGTTTCTCAGGCCTTCTTAAATAACGCGCATTAACAGGGTAATTCCCTGGGGCATCGTGCAGCCTGATTTTGCCTGAAAAAGATCAGCAACGAACTTTATCTTATTGATATAAAAGGAGTAGCTATGAACTTTCAGAACCTTAAATATTGGCGTGAGAAAGCCAGTCATTATTCGCCGGAAACCCGTTTATTTATTAACGGCGAATATTGCGCCGCCGCCGATAACGAAACCTTTATTACTCAGGATCCGGCCGGCCAGCGCCCACTCGCCAAAGTCGCCCGCGGCAAAAAAGCGGATGTGGATCGTGCGGTCACCGCAGCCCGCGCCGTCTTTGAACGCGGTGACTGGTCGCAGGCAACACCCGCAGAGCGCAAGGCGGTTCTCCACAAGCTTGCAGATTTAATGGAGCAGCATCACGAGGAGCTGGCGCTACTGGAAACGCTCGACACCGGTAAACCGATTCGCCATAGCCTGCGTGATGATATTCCAGGCGCGGCGCGCGCCATTCGTTGGTACGCCGAAGCTATTGATAAAGTCTATGGCGAAGTTGCCACCACCTCGGTAAACGATCTGGCGCTGATTGTGCGCGAACCGGTGGGCGTAATCGCGGCTATCGTTCCGTGGAACTTTCCCCTGCTACTGGCCTGTTGGAAACTTGGCCCCGCGCTGGCCGCCGGTAACAGCGTGATCCTCAAACCCTCGGAGAAGTCCCCGCTGACCGCCATACGTCTTGCGGCACTGGCTAAAAAAGCGGGTTTGCCCGATGGCGTTCTCAGCGTGGTTAGCGGGTATGGCCACGAAGCGGGCCAGGCGTTGTCGCAACATCCGGATGTCGACGTTATCACTTTTACTGGCTCAACCCGCACCGGCAAGCAACTGCTAAAAGATGCTGGCGACAGCAACATGAAACGCGTGTGGCTGGAAGCTGGCGGTAAAAGCGCCAACATCGTGTTTGCCGACTGCCCGGATCTAGCGAAAGCCGCCGCCACTGCCGCGGCAGGCATTTTCTACAACCAGGGTCAGGTCTGTATCGCCGGTACGCGTCTGCTGCTGGAAGAGAGTATTGCCGACGAATTTATCGCACTGTTGAAAGAGCAGGCGAAAAACTGGCAGCCGGGCAACCCGCTCGATCCTGAAACCACGATGGGCACGCTTATCGACAATGCGCATGCCGACACCGTGGACACCTTTATTCGCGACGGTGAAACGCAAGGCACGCTGGCGCTGGATGGCCGCAGCCATGTCCATCCGGCGGCTATCGGCCCGACGATTTTTGTCAATACCGCGCCGCAAGCCCACGTCAGCCGCGATGAGATCTTCGGCCCGGTACTGGTCATCACCCGTTTTAGCAGCGAAGCCGAAGCCCTGGCGCTGGCCAATGACAGCGACTACGGCCTGGGCGCCGCGGTCTGGACCCGCGATTTGTCGCGCGCCCATCGCATGAGTCGTCGCCTGAAGGCCGGTTCAGTCTTCGTGAATAACTACAACGACGGTGATATGACCGTACCGTTCGGCGGTTATAAGCAAAGCGGAAACGGGCGCGATAAGTCCCTGCATGCCCTGGAAAAATTTAGCGAACTGAAAACCATTTGGATCTCCCTGGAGCCTTAATCATGACTGAACATACCAGCAGTTATTACGCCGCAAGCGCCAATCAGTACGAACCGTTTCCCACCCTTAGCGAATCGGTTAGCTGTGATGTCTGTGTCGTGGGCGGCGGCTATACCGGACTCTCCTCCGCCCTGCATTTAGCGGAAATGGGTTACGACGTGGTGCTACTGGAATCCGCACGTATTGGTTTTGGCGCCAGCGGACGCAACGGCGGCCAGTTGGTTAACTCTTACAGTCGCGATATTGATGTTATCGAACGCAGCTACGGCCCGGACGCCGCCAAAATGCTCGGCAGCATGATGTTTGAAGGCGGCGATATCATTCGCGAACGCATTAAACGCTATCAGATTGACTGCGATTATCGTCCTGGCGGGCTGTTTGTGGCGCTAAACCATAAGCAGATGGAAACGCTGGAAGAGCAGAAGTCGAACTGGGAACGCTACGGCAACACACAGCTTGAACTGTTAGACAGTAGCGAAATTCGCCGCGAAGTCAGTAGCGATCGCTATGTCGGCGCGCTGCTCGACCACAGCGGTGGCCATATTCATCCGCTCAATCTGGCGATTGGCGAAGCTAACGCCATTCGTCTGAACGGCGGACGCATCTTCGAACAGTCGCCGGTCACCCGTATTCAACACACCAGCCCGGCGGTGGTCAGCACGGAAAAAGGTCAGGTGACAGCCCGCTTTGTGATCGTCGCGGGCAACGCCTACCTTGGCGATAAACTGGAACCTGCGCTGGCCAAAAGCAGCATGCCGTGCGGCACCCAGGTGTTAACCACCGAACCGCTGTCCGCTGAAATGGCGCGTTCGCTGATCCCGAAAAACTACTGTGTGGAAGATTGCAACTACCTGCTGGATTACTACCGTCTGACCGGCGATAACCGCCTGCTGTACGGCGGCGGCGTGGTCTACGGCGCCCGCGATCCGAACGATATTGAACGCCTGGTGATGCCGAATCTGCTGAAGACCTTCCCGCAATTGCGGGGGGTAAAAATTGATTACCGCTGGACCGGTAATTTCCTGTTGACGTTATCACGTATGCCGCAGTTCGGCCGTCTTGATACCAATATTTACTATATGCAGGGTTACAGCGGTCACGGCGTGACCTGTACCCATCTGGCTGGACGCCTGATTTCCGAACTGCTGCGCGGGGATGCCGAGCGCTTTGACGCATTCGCCAACCTGCCACACTACCCGTTCCCGGGAGGCCGCAGCCTGCGCATTCCGTTTACCGCCATGGGGGCGGCCTATTACAGCTTACGCGATCGCCTTGGGGTTTAAGTTCTTCCGCGATAAACCCGACGCACAGGGCGGTCTCCCCTGTGCGTTTTTTTATTCCCGGTCGGTGAAAAACAGATAACAGTCACGAATATATCGCTATAGGACATAACCACACTCTTCGCATTGTTTCTCTCCTCTAATCGGATACGCTTTTTTAGATATCGCTGGCGGCATGCGCCAGAACTCAACGGGGGAAGAAACGCGTGTTATGAATACGAATAATGAGGAGACCTTTTATCAGGCGATGCGCCGGAAGGGAGTGAGCCGACGCAGTTTTCTTAAATATTGTAGCCTCGCCGCAACATCGCTGGGATTAGGGGCTGGAATGACGCCCCGAATAGCCTGGGCGTTGGAGAACAAACCCCGGATCCCGGTCGTCTGGATCCACGGGCTGGAATGTACCTGCTGTACCGAATCGTTTATTCGCTCCTCGCACCCACTCGCCAAAGACGTCATCCTCTCTCTGATTTCCCTCGATTACGACGACACGCTGATGGCCGCCGCCGGAACGCAGGCCGAAGAGGTATTTGAAGACATTCTGCGCCAGTACCACGGCCGCTACATTCTGGCCGTCGAAGGTAATCCTCCGCTGGGTGAACAAGGGATGTTCTGCATTAGCGGCGGAAGACCCTTTGTGGAAAAACTCAAACGCGCCGCCGCCGGAGCCAGCGCGATCATCGCCTGGGGCACCTGTGCCTCCTGGGGCTGCGTGCAGGCTGCCCGGCCTAACCCCACCCAGGCAACCCCGATCGATAAAGTGATCACCGATAAGCCGATCGTGAAAGTGCCCGGCTGCCCGCCGATCCCGGACGTCATGAGTGCCATCATCACCTACATGGTGACGTTTGACAGACTGCCTGAACTCGACCGTCTGGGGCGTCCGCTGATGTTCTACGGGCAGCGTATTCATGACAAATGTTACCGCCGCGCCCACTTTGACGCCGGGGAGTTCGTCGAAAGCTGGGACGATGATGCCGCCCGCAAAGGCTATTGCCTGTACAAAATGGGCTGTAAAGGGCCAACCACCTATAACGCCTGCTCCACCACCCGCTGGAATGGCGGCGTTTCCTTCCCCATCCAGTCCGGTCACGGTTGTCTGGGATGTTCAGAGAACGGCTTCTGGGATCGCGGCTCGTTCTACAGCCGCGTGGTTGATATTCCACAGATGGGAACGCATTCCACCGCCGATACCGTGGGCCTCACCGCGCTTGGCGTCGTGGCTGCCAGCGTCGGCGTCCACGCTGTCGCCAGCGCCGTCAACCAACACAACCGCCACAAACAGCAATTAGCCGACGCCAGACAGCAGTCGTCAGATAATGAGGATAAACAGGCATGAGCCATTCGTATCAAACCCAGGGATATACCTTAAACAATGCCGGTCGCCGTCTGGTTGTGGATCCCATTACGCGCATTGAAGGTCATATGCGTTGTGAAGTGAACATTGATGAGCAGAACATCATCACCAACGCGGTTTCTTGCGGCACCATGTTCCGCGGACTGGAGATCATTCTTCAGGGTCGCGACCCGCGCGACGCATGGGCATTTGTCGAACGAATTTGCGGGGTGTGCACCGGCGTACATGCCCTTGCCTCTGTCTACGCCATTGAAGATGCCATTGGCATTAAGGTGCCCGACAATGCCAACATCATTCGCAATATTATGCTGGCCACGCTGTGGTGCCACGACCATCTGGTGCACTTTTACCAGTTAGCCGGAATGGACTGGATTGACGTGCTGAATGCTCTGAAAGCAGATCCGCGCGCCACATCGCAACTGGCGCAGAGTCTTTCTGCCTGGCCGATGTCCTCACCGGGCTACTTCTTTGACGTCCAAAATCGGCTGAAGAAATTTGTCGAAGGCGGTCAGTTGGGGATTTTCCGCAACGGTTATTGGGGCCATCCGCAGTACAAGCTATCGCCAGAGGCTAATCTGATGGGCTTTGCCCACTATCTGGAAGCGCTCGATTTTCAGCGCGAGATTATCAAAATCCATACGGTGTTTGGCGGTAAAAACCCCCATCCTAACTGGATTGTCGGCGGTATGCCGTGCGCTATCAATATCGATCAGAGTGGCGCAGTAGGCGCGGTCGATATGGAACGCCTGAACCTGGTGCAGTCGATCATCACCCGCACCGCTGACTTTATCAACAATGTGATGGTGCCTGACGCGCTGGCTATCGGTCAGTTCAATAAATCCTGGAGCCAGATTGGCACCGGGCTTTCTGATAAATGCGTTTTGAGCTACGGCGCGTTCCCGGATATCGCCAACGACTTCAGCGACAAAAGCCTGTTGATGCCTGGCGGCGCGGTGATTAATGGTGATTTTAACAACGTATTGCCTGTGGACCTCGCCGATCAGCAGCAAATTCAGGAGTTTGTCGATCACGCCTGGTACCGTTACCCGGACGATCAGTTGGGCCGCCACCCCTTCGAAGGCATTACCGAACCCTGGTATAACCCCGGCGATGTGAAAGGCAGCGATATTAATATTCAGCAGCTCAACGAGCAGGAACGCTACTCGTGGATTAAAGCCCCGCGCTGGCGGGGACACGCCATGGAAGTTGGACCGTTAGCGCGTACGCTGATTGCCTATCACAAAGGGGATGCCGCGACGATTGAATCCGTGGATCGCATGATGTCCGCCCTCAAACTGCCGCTGTCGGGCATGCAGTCGACGCTGGGCCGAATTCTGTGCCGGGCGCACGAAGCGCAGTGGGCCGTGAGCAAGTTGCAATATTTCTTCGACAAGCTGATGACCAACCTGAAAAACGGCAACCTGGCGACGGCGAATACCGAAAAATGGGAGCCAGAAAGCTGGCCGCAGCACTGCCGCGGGATCGGTTTTACCGAGGCGCCGCGCGGGGCATTAGGCCACTGGGCATCAATTCGCGACCAGAAAATCGATCTGTATCAGTGCGTGGTGCCAACCACCTGGAATGCCAGCCCGCGCGATCCAAAGGGGCAAATTGGCGCTTACGAGGCGGCGCTGATGGGCACCCAAATGGCGATACCGGATCAACCCCTGGAGATCCTGCGCACCTTGCACAGCTTCGACCCCTGCCTGGCATGTTCAACCCACGTGCTTGGCGACGACGGCAGCGAACTGATCGCAGTCCAGGTTCGCTAAGCGTTGAGGAAAAGGAACGATGACTGGAAAGATATCCCCACGCGTCGGGGAGGCGCGTGATACCGCCGTCAGCCACTATGTGTTTGAAGCGCCTGTTCGCTTGTGGCACTGGCTGACGGTAGGCTGCATGTTGGTTTTGATGGTGACCGGATACTTTATTGGCCGACCGCTGCCATCGGTCAGCGGCGAGGCCACCTATCTGTTCTATATGGGCGACATCCGGCTGGCGCATTTCGCCGCCGCCATGGTGTTCACGGTGATACTGCTGATGCGCATTTACTGGGCCTTTGTCGGTAACCGTTATTCACGCGAGTTGTTTATCGTACCGGTCTGGCGTCGCAGTTGGTGGCAGGGGGCGTTTTCGGTGGTGCGCTGGTATCTGTTTCTGGAAAAGAAACCAGGGGAGGATATCGGACATAACCCCGTTGCGCAGGCAGCGATGTTTGGCTATTTCCTGCTCTCTGTTTTTATGATCCTGACCGGTTTTGCCTTATACAGCGAGCATAGCCAGTACGCCATCTTCACTCCCTTCCGCTATGTGACGGAGTTTTTCTACTGGACCGGCGGCAACTCTCTCGATATTCACAGCTGGCACCGGCTAGGAATGTGGTTCATCGCCGCCTTCATCATAGGTCATGTGTACATGGCTATCCGCGAGGACATCATGTCCGACGATACCGTCATCTCGACCATGGTCAATGGCTATCGTAGCCACAAATTTGCCAAACGTCAGCGCGACAAGGAGGCGTCATGAGCGAACCGAACGTCATCGTGATGGGCTTGGGCAACCTGCTGTGGGCAGACGAAGGGTTTGGCATTCGCCTCGCGGAGCGCCTGTACGCCCACTATCACTGGCCAGAATGGGTAGAGATTGTCGATGGCGGCACCCAGGGGCTGAATCTGCTGGGCTATGTTGAACAGGCCAGCCATTTGCTGCTGCTGGACGCCATCGACTACGGACTCGCGCCGGGCACTCTGCAAACCTACGCCGGTGACAAAGTCCCCAGTTACCTCAGCGCCAAAAAAATGAGTCTGCACCAGAACAGCTTCTCCGAGGTGCTGGCGCTGGCAGATATTCGCGGCCATCTCCCCGCGCACATCGCTCTCGTGGGACTGCAGCCGGTACAACTGGACGACTATGGCGGCAGCCTGACCGACATCGCACGCGCTCAGCTCCCGGCGGCGGAACAAGCCGCGCTTACGCAGCTGGCCGCGTGGGGTATCGCGCCACAGAGAAACGAGGAAACGCGTTGCCTGAACTATGAATGCCTGTCGATGGAAAACTATGAAGGCGTGCGTATTCGCCAGTATCGCGTGACGCTGGAGGAATAAACAATATGTTAAATGACACCCCATTTTCTGCGTTATGGCAACGTATGCTGGCGCGTGGCTGGCAACCGCTGAGCGCGTCTGAACTGGATGGCTGGGTAACCCGCGTGGGCAATGGCGTGGTCCTGCTCAGCAGCGATCCCCGCCGCACGCCGGAAGTCAGCGACAACCCGGTCATGATTGCCGAGTTACTGCGCGAGTTTCCCCAGTTTGCCTGGCAAATAGCCATGGCCGACCTCGAACACAGCGAGGCGATCGGCGATCGTTTTAGCGTGTTCCGCTTCCCGGCCACACTGGTGTTTATCCACGGCGAGCTGCGCGGCATTCTCAGCGGCATCCACCCCTGGGCTGACCTGCTTAACCTGATGCGGCCCTTAGTTGAAGAACAGATACCGCCGGAGTCTGCATGATGAGCGATTCCTTTTTTCATCTGCTGGGTCCGGGTACGCAGCCGGGCGATGATAGCTTCAGCATGAATCCCTTGCCCCTCACCTGCCAGGTCAACTGCGACCCCAGCATGGCGATACTGGAAAACTGCCCGCACAGCCCGGCGGTGATGGCATTGTTAGCCGATGTACGCCACCAGCTCGCCCGGAGAATTCCCATCAGGCAGGAGGTGTTGAGATGGGATCTATCCACGCTCAACGCCGACGATCTCACGTTTTTAAATACGCTGCTCGGTGAAGGCGAAGTTTCAGCGCGCATCCAGCATGCTGACGGCCGGGAAAGCGAAATTCAGGAGTCGATTTTCTGCGGCATCTGGCGAGTGCGTTGTCAGAATGACAAGGGCCAATGGGAAGAACATCTGGAAGCAGGTAGCGCGCCGCAGGCGCTGTGGCAGGCGGCAACACTCAATACGCTGCCGAACGATAGCCTGCTGCCTCCGCCCATCGACGGATTGATGAATGGCCTGACGCTGGCCCAGGAACTGCTGGCGCACCTGCGCGATCCGGCCACGCGTCCTCATAGCATCAACCTCACCCAACTGCCTGTTAGCGACGCGGATCGCCGATTCCTCGCCAATCTGTGCGGCGAAGGGCACATTCAGATCCGCACCATCGGCTACGGCGAGAGCCAAATCGACGCCACGGCGCTGCGCCATGTCTGGCATGTGCGCTGTCTGGATACCCTGAAAGGGCTTTTGCTCGAGAGTTATGAGATCTGTCCATTACCGGAACTGGTACTGGCTGCGCCGGAAGATCTGCTCGACTCGCTCGAGCGCCTGGATGAAGTCTGCGCCTGGCTGGCATCCGGCCCGCCTGCCTGACTCCCCTCTATAAGACCCGCGTACTTTTCTGCTGCGGGTCTGACGTTTTCTTCTTTATCTATTCACTCTCTAATGCTTGATGGAGTTCGCATGTGGGACGTCATTGACTTATCGCGCTGGCAGTTTGCGCTGACCGCGCTGTACCATTTTCTGTTTGTTCCCCTGACGCTGGGGCTGATATTTTTGCTGGCCATCATGGAAACCCTGTTCGTGGTGACCGCCAAAACCATCTACCGCGACATGACGCGTTTCTGGGGAAAATTATTCGGTATTAACTTTGCGCTCGGCGTGGCTACCGGCCTGACCATGGAGTTTCAGTTCGGCACTAACTGGTCGCTCTATTCCAACTATGTGGGCGATATTTTCGGCGCCCCGTTGGCGATGGAAGCCCTGATGGCTTTCTTTCTTGAATCTACCTTCGTCGGGCTGTTCTTCTTCGGCTGGCAGCGTTTAAACAAGTACCAGCACTTACTGGTGACCTGGCTGGTCGCGTTTGGATCCAATATCTCGGCGCTGTGGATCCTCAACGCTAACGGCTGGATGCAATATCCGACCGGTGCTCACTTTAATATCGATACCCTGCGCATGGAGATGAGCAGTTTTAGCGAACTGGTCTTTAACCCTGTCAGTCAGGTGAAATTTGTCCATACCGTGATGTCCGGTTATGTCACGGGTGCCGTGTTTGTGATGTCCATCAGCGCCTGGTATCTGCTGCGTGGTCGCAATCGCGAGTTTGCCCTGCGCTCCTTCGCGGTGGGTTCCGTTTTCGGCACGCTGGCTATCCTCGGCACCCTGCAACTGGGTGACAGTTCAGCCTATGAGGTCGCCCGGCTCCAGCCGGTAAAACTGGCGGCAATGGAAGGAGAATGGCAAACCGAGCCCGCCCCCGCTCCTTTTCATGTCATCGCCTGGCCGCAGCAGGAACAAGAGCGTAACGCCTTTTCCGTGAAGATACCGGCCCTGCTGGGTATCCTGGCGACCCACTCGTTAGATACCCCGGTTCCGGGACTCAAAAATCTGATGGCGGACGCGCTCCCCCGCCTACAGCGGGGCCGGGAAGCGTGGTTATTGTTGCAGGAAATCGCCAACGGCAAACGCACGCCTCAGGTGCTGAAGGCTTTCCACGCCGTAGAAAATGATCTGGGTTACGGCATCCTGTTGGCGAACTACGCGCCTGATATGAACCACGTTACGCCCGCGCAATATCAGGCCGCGCAACGCGGCGCTATCCCGCAGGTGGCCCCCGTGTTCTGGAGCTTTCGCATCATGATTGGATGCGGTTCTCTGTTGTTGCTGGTGATGGCGATTGCGCTGATACAAACCTTACGCTGGCGTATCGACCAGCATCGCTGGGTACTGCGCATGACGCTGTGGAGTCTGCCGCTACCGTGGATTGCCATTGAAGCAGGCTGGTTTATGACGGAGTTTGGCCGTCAGCCGTGGGCGATTCAGGATATTTTACCCACCTGGTACGCCCACTCCGCGCTGAGCGCGACCCAGTTGGCCTTCTCCATGGGGCTTATCCTAACGCTTTACACCCTGTTTTTAATTGCAGAGGTCTACCTGATGCAAAAATACGCGCGTCTGGGTCCAGATACGATGCGGGACCAACAACCGGCGCAACAACAGGGATAAAGGAGATAATCATGTTGGATTATGCAACGCTGCGGCTCATTTGGTGGCTGCTAATTGGCATCATTCTGGTGGCCTTTATGGTCACTGACGGATTTGATATGGGGGTCGGCTGCCTGTTGCCGCTGATCGCGCGTAACGATGACGAACGCCGGGTATTAATCAATAGCGTCGGGGCGCACTGGGAAGGTAATCAGGTGTGGCTCATTCTGGCGGGCGGCGCATTATTCCCCGCCTGGCCACGCGTGTATGCCGCCGCTTTTTCGGGATTTTATGTGGCGATGATTCTGGTGCTATGCGCCCTTTTCTTTCGCCCGTTGGCTTTTGACTATCGCGGTAAAATAGCCAACGCGCGCTGGCGCAGAATATGGGACACCGGGTTGGTTATCGGCAGTCTGGTTCCGCCTGTTATTTTCGGCATTGCGTTCGGCAACCTGTTTTTGGGCGTGCCTTTTATCCACACGCCGCAACTGCATGTGCAATACCTGGGCACCTTCTGGCAGTTACTCTCTCCCTTTGCCCTTTTGTGCGGCGCGTTAAGCCTGATGCTGGTTATTCTGCAAGGGGGCGTGTGGCTCCAGTTAAAAACCGATGGCATCGTTCGCCAACGCGCGCTGTCCGCCACCCGCCGCAGCGCAATGCTGGTGGTACTCTGCTTTCTGTTAGCCGGTTACTGGCTGTGGACAGGAATTGATGGCTTTGTGCTGCTTAGCCAGGATCCTAATGGTCCTTCCAACCCGCTATTAAAAGCGGTAACAACCTCGCCGGGCGCGTGGATGGCGCATTTTTATCAGTCACCATTGTTGTTGATTATTCCGCTAGCTGGCATGATTTTTCCAATGCTCACGATCTATGCCTGCGGGCAACGTCGGGCCGTGTGGGGATTTTTGTGCGCTTCCCTGACCCAGGCCTGCGTGATCTTCACCGCCGGAATCACCCTGTTTCCGTTTGTGATGCCTTCAAGCGTGCAACCCCTGTCCAGCCTGACGGTGTGGGACAGTACCTCCAGCCAGATGACGCTCAGTATCATGTTGGTTATTGTGCTGATTTTTCTACCGATAGTGCTGCTTTATACCGCTTGGAGTTATTACAAGATGCTGGGGCGAATCAAGGTAGAAACGATCCGCCGCCACAACCACGAACTTTACTAGGGAGGAATGCACAATGTGGTATCTGTTTTGGCTGGTCGGCATTCTGCTGATGTGCGCGTTCTCCACGCTGGCGCTGGTCTGGCTTGAGTCGCGGCAGAAGTAATTCTGCAACAGGAGGGAGTGTCATACTGCCTCCTGTTATATTTATGGTACTCATTGCGTATTCTGAGCCAGATGTCTGGAATCTCAGTAAAAATTGAGCCTTACCACTACGTCCGCACTAAAAGGTCCTGTCTTAACGTCCTGACCCGATATCTTTTGTAAATTCGCGGTGAAATAATTCTTCAGGATTGAGTCTACCTTTACATCATCAATCTTCCATGCGGTATTAAAAGGAATATATTTTCCAGATGTATCTGAAATAGATAATCCTAACCCGTTATTTAAGTTAAGAGATCCATCAGCATTAATCCCTGGAGCTGCTGGTTCAAAGTACATATTGATACCAAATGGCGCGCTGACCGCAATGGTACAGCCTTTACTCTTCTGAATTAACGTTGTGAATTTCCTTTGCAGCTTCATTCCCTTTTCCATATCGCTGATTTTAACTGCACCAAAGTCAATGGTGTTGGGAGAGACAGCTACCTCCATCGTACAAGGTATAAAAGTAATGTCTGGTGTTGAGATTGATATTATCGATCTTTGAAGAAAATAATTATTATCAACAAGAAAATATATTGATTGGAAAGAACCGTTCAATAATGTTCCTTCAGGAGGTACTTTTCCTTTTGATGAATCTACTTTTATTTCCACCCAGACTGAGAGATTTTTTTTAAAGCTATTTCCCGTTGCCGTAGTAAAACCGATCACATTTTCTTGTTGACGATCATAAGGCTTACCGTCAATGTATATTGTTGTTGTAATTCCATTTTTTCTTGACAGATAAGAATTAAAATCAGATGTAGTTACTGCGGTAACGAATTGCCCATAAGTCTCACCTTCACAACTCAGATTAATAGATGTCTTCGGCGATGTGTAAAGTACTGTGCCATTTGGTGTATCAGTCGGAATAGACATCTGTGGCACACTAAGAAAAATATTTTGAGCTGAACCATTGAACTGACACCCTGCCGCATAAGCAAACGACAATGGTAAATATCCACTGCTGAAAACTAATAAAAACAACGCAAGTCTTGGCATTTCCCCCCCTCCAAAAAGTTGTGCATACCCATTTAATTTAAGTTTACTTCCCTTCAAAAACACACAGCATTTCCGCACAGCGATACGGATTTATGTGAAGCCCGCCAAAGTCATCTATATATCCTACATTCAATGAGTTACCACCAAATTTAACGTTAAAATCCAACGAGGAGAGTGGTGCTATCATAATACTGTCAAAACCAGGGAAGCTCCCTTTATTATCAGCACCTAAATACCCTAAGGTAATATAGTAGGGCGTCGGATTATTAAGCACCAACTTACCATTTTGACGTGTTACCGTAACTTTTTCCTCTACGCGGTCGCTGGCTTTTTTCTTTATGCCGTCAGGACGATAAAATAACTTCAAACGACTCTGCAGGGCAGATTTGTAGCACATTTTCCTTGTCGCTTTTCGGCGGGATTTCGCGGACGTTAAAGTAGAAAAGTGTCTCCCGGTCTTTAGCCAGAGAGGCAATAGCGGGTAATGCCATAATTCTGACCTGCGTTTTTTTCCCCGCATCAATTCGCTGTAAAGGTGGTAATGCCAGTAAATATGATTCTGAGCGTTTTCCATTGGCATCATCGATCCATGACTGTGCCAGATAAGGCTGTGTTTTACTTTGATTAGTTAACGTGACTGCCAGTGATTTATCAGAACCATCCATGATGATTCGGGTCCTGTCAATATTTACAGCCGCATTAGTAGTCCCTGCTCTTACCAGTAAAAGACCAACAGCAAGCGATGCCAAAAGTTTATAAACACGTTTAGATAACACAACTCATCTCCATTAATGGCAGGGTAATAACAATACGCCCGATGTCAGGTCCGAATGTTCAGGAAGCTGTAATTTGCACTGCCCCTGTGACCAAGCGACGCTGACATTATTGCGATCTTCATGGCTGATACCGGAAAGGTAGGTAAAACCCTGATCACCGATAATGCCCAGTACCCTACCTTTCTGGTTTTTTACCTGTGTACCGAGCGGTGGAAACGAACCATCAGCCAGTCGTATAGTTCCAATCAACTGACCGCCTTTCGTAGCCATAATCTTCTTATATCCGATGGCCCCTTCAGTCAGCACTTTACTAATGACATTACCCGACACGTTAACATCTGTAGGCAGGGCGGTAATATCAACAGCAATGTCTGAGCGTTCATAGCTTGAACCAGCCGGTACCACCGCAATACCAAAGCGGTTTGTCGTACCGTTATCATTATCAACAGGCACCCCCGCCACATCTCCGGTATCAATCATCAACCGCGGCTCATTTCCCGCCATATTTTGATGAAGCGCAGCGCCATAACGCGTAGCCGTGAAAGAGCCATACCAGTTCAGGGATAAGCTCTTATACTGCTGGCTCAGCATACTGAAGTTCGCATTACCCTGACCGTATGGCGTCATTGTTTGAATATTTCCGTTCAGTGACGTACCGTCCTGCTGCCCTTCATCATGCTGTTGACCGATCCCCAGGCTCCAGGAGGTTTTATTCGATGGCCGGTTATAGAGGGTTGCGGTCTGATTCATACGTCCATTGCTATCGTGCTGGATGCTGTAGCTGACCTGCCGTTGTGTATCCCAGGGCAAGGTTAGTGAAAGATAAATTTGGTTATCCTGTTCATTACGTAATGTGCGATTTCGCCCCAAAGAAAGTGAAGCGGTTGCTCCCTGAAAAGGACCAAGGTTAAAGATCTTATTCAATGAAGCGGTGTAGTTCTCACTGACATTACTGTTCCAGTAATTCTGATGACTCACGGAGAACAGAGCATTGAGCCCGAGTGAGCTGATGGATTGGTTAAACGTAAGTACATAGCTCTGTTTTTCGGACAGTGACGAGCCATAGCCATTCGAGCGGTCTATATACTGGCTCATCGTCATAAAGCTTTTTTCAGAAAAACGGTACCCGGCAAATGCGATTGTACTACCCGTTTTATCGAAGGTTTTGGCGTAATTAAAACGATAGCTGTAACCCGTTTGCTGAGTCTCGTTTTGTATCTTTGCTACAGACTGCGTGACATCAAATGACGCGGCACCAAATACCCCCATATTTTCGCCGATTCCCAGTGCCAGTGCGCGATAATCACCATCACTGGCAATAAACCCGCCATAAAGGGATGTATTGTTAAATGCTCCCCACGTCATCTCGCCGGTTGAGAAAAGCGGCTCGACGGTGTGGCTGCTGCCAGCGTAGATCAGCGGTTTACCTGCCGCGGTTTTAAACTGAACGTTTCCTTTTCGGGTAAGAAACGGAACGCTGGCTGTATTCACCTGCCAGGTATGTACCTGCCCATTGTCTTCCCGAACGGTAACATCGAGATTTCCACGGACCGTTTCACTTAATCCAGGCACAACGAATGGACCCGCTGGTACCTGAGACTGCCAGAGAATACGCCCATTCTGGGATACGGTGACCTGGGCATGGGTTTGTGCTATTCCGGTTATCTGTGGCGCATAACCACGTAACGACGGGGGCAGCATACGTTCATCGCTAGTAAGTGACACTCCGCTAAAACGGAACGTATCAAAAATATCGGAGTTCAGATATGTTTGCCCCATCACCAATCTGGCCTGGAGAGAAGGAACAGGACGAAAGAGATATGTTTGCGGGAAAGTCAGTGATGACTCATTTTCCCCACTTCCCCTGGTTGTGGTGTACTGGTAATCAGAACGTAAGCGCCATGCGCCAACATTCAATCCTGACGTACCGTACAAGCTGTAATTGCTACTTACATCTCCTTGATGTGGCATATAGCGGTTGCCAAGCAGGTTATAGTCAAAAATAAAACCGTTGACACCGTCCTCCCACTGGGATGGCGGAGACCATTCATCATCCTGATATAAAAGGTAGGCCTGCGGCACCGTCACAGATAGAGTCTGGTTATCAGGAGAATAAACGACACTGCTGTCGGAGGCCGTAAGATTGACACACTGTGTTCCAGGGTAAAAGGACAGATTATTTTTGACTTCATTTTTGAACGCTATCAGTCCAATCAATGACGGAGTCAGACAGGCAAAGCTGTTACTTTTATCATCATTTAAATAAAAATTAACAATCTGTTGCTCTTTAATCGTTCGGCCATTAAGGACAATATCTAAAATATATTCACCAGGCGCAATATAACCTTGTTGAGAATAAGCTGACAAATCGACATTCTTCTTATTATCAGCATCTAAAAGATGAGTATTAAACTCAACACTCCGTGCATTCACCACAGGAAAATAGATTGCCAGAAGCAATGCGAGATATGCAGGTCTAATACTCATATACAATAATCTTATATCTATTATTTAGAATAAATGTCTTGCCTGGATTTTGTATCGATAGAGATTACTTGTAATTCAATGCATAAGTAACATCAGCAGCAACTGTCCCCGTTACAACAGCCTGACCATTTTTTTCCAGACGCGCACCGAATTTCAGTAAATTATCGCCAGATGTCAGGCCATGCTCAGCCGAAGTAGTATTCGCTGACAGTGGAACATTTCCCGCCATAGTATCCATCAGACGAATACCTACGCCCTGGGCAGTACCCGTGTTTGCATACAACTCGGCATTGCTAGCATCTGCAGATCCTGCAAACTGAACGGTGACTTTAGAGAATGAAGGATAGTCGACGGTACCAGTACCGCTGCTTACGCCCGTATGTGCAGTTAGATCACAGTTTTGCAGATGAATTGTGATTGGCTGTGTGAGAGAATAACCAGCACCAGCTTCTAAAACTTTGTTGGCAACCTGACCTAATGGAACGTCTATATCCTCGTCTCCCGGAGCAATACTGCATGGAGAGTTAATCACGCTTCCCGTAAAGTGCAGGGTACCATGTCCATAATCAGCACCAACTGGGGCCGCTGCCCATGCACCATTTACCATACTGCCAGCAACGCAGGCCGATAAGATTAACTTGTTTACTTTATTCATTTTTCAGTCCGTTCATTTAGGCAATTTAGACAGATAAAACCCGACATACTGTTCTGCTTATCGGTCAACGGGGAGCGTAGTTCAGTTTGTGAAAAACCTGGCTATCAACCAACCGTCACTTCCTAGCATTGCTAAAAAGCCTAATCATTTTTTATATAATGTTTACAACAAGTAAAATCGATCTTTACGATCGACAATAACGAGTAAAGTGCTAAGCATCACGTCAGAAATCAATAAAAAATAAACAAAATACAGTTATAAAACAATAACATAGAAAAAAAATCATCATATTTCCTTTAATACACTATCTATCTCTATTACTGATGAAACCAGCCATTACAGCCTGGGCTATAAAACTACAGACACAGTAACCCACCCATGCAGAGGCCTTGTGTGACGGGATTTCTATGACTAAATTATTTGTAAGAATCACTGGAGCCTGTACCTATCTTTTTGATGTATATTGCCTATCTTATCGATTGATATTTTTTGCTTTTAATATTATCCACACTGTTATCAGGACAATTTATGGAAAAAACATTTTAATTTTTAATGCACACGGTTCATGGTGTACTGATGAATAATATCCAACAGAAACAGCTGGAAACGTTTTGGGCAGAAGTATTACATCGTTCAAAAATGCAATTAAGCGATATGAATGTTGGCAAATTCAATCAGTGGAGAAAAATTATTGGTGACAGAAAAATAAATCGATTATTAAAGCTAATGGAAGTATTACTATCTCCAGATAATAATAAATTCGAAATTAAATTGATTATTGATTTAATTAATAATCAATTTAATGGACAACTTCTTTTTAGTTGTTTTAGAACAAGTGGCAGGATAATAGTAAAAGAAGGTATGAAAGGTGACATCTATTGCATGCCAGTTTTGTACGTTATTATTCGCCATTTAATTGATAGCATAAGTACAGACACAACAGAACATAGCGAACAAAACCTGGACATTGACTTAAAACAAATGTTTACATCCAACCCCATTAATATAACCCTACCCAAAAATCAGTCAATATAAAAACTTAACAAATTATAACGTTTTAAACACTCTCGCTGTCTTAAGTCTTAAATAGGATAATAGCATGAAAAACGAATCACTCAGAAATATAAACTATCACAATGCAATTATACCTGACAGCGTTTCACAATACTCAAAGCAACCACTATACATAATTATTGCTCTATGGTGTCAGCAACAAAAAAAATGGGTGAATCGCAACGACATTGCTAAGGCTTTTGCGATGCCTAAACGAAGGGCCTCTTTCCAGTTATCATATATAATAAGTCGCCCTAACTCTATTCATTTTCGATCACGACAGCAGATACAGCCAGGAATGCGCCATCCATGTAATGAAATATGGGTGGAACGCGTCATGATCGAATCAGTGAAGAACAAGATAAAAACGTCGCCCCCATCAAATGCAAAACCCCGGAGAACTATTATGGGATCTTATCGTTCACGAGTTGGAAATGGTATGTCGGGTAACAACGATATATGGCATACCCTTGTCATGATGCGGAATACAAAAATGGGGGGAGAAGATGAATAATATTAGCTATAGCGAATTTCTGATCGTATATGCACTACAATGGCCTGAAACTTATGCAATCGAGGAGTTGTATAGTCAGGTATTTCCCGAAACCCAGATTAGGACCTGCTTCTCACCACAATCACTCGTAGAATTATTGGAGGTGTATGCCACTGCGCCAGTAATTCTTGGAATACTTCCACATGAAAGTATTCTGTTATTATCCAGATTATCTCCTCATCTACAGCAGCGACGAATACAATTTTTCGGTCAAAAATTTAACTATGCCGATCGCGTAGTTCCATTCTATTTTGTCCCTACAGATATTGAATTTATTGAATATATGCATAAAACACCAAAACAAATCATCCCGATGTTATCAAGCCTTATCATTTCAAAACTTGATAATTCTGATATTATTAAAAAATATCGCCACCCTATTCCATCAAATACTGATGATTTAATTTATCATGTCAATAGCTATATTTACCAGACTCTTTCAAATTATGGAATAGGAAAGCAACCGAGAAGAGTATTACTCTTGCTGGCATGTGGTTTATCAGTGAAAAAAATTGCGCAAATATTAAGCATTAATATAAAAACAGTAAGTTTATATAAACTCAAAGGATTTCATCATTTAGGAATGGGAACAAGTAGCTATGATGTTTATCGTGGTGTTTTTGTGAAATCTATATTACAACAATACAAACCGGATGATAAACGCAATCAAAAAAAGGAGCTTCCAGCTAACCGCGCCAAAAAAGAAAATAGCCGAAATCTACTATTTCTTATTCAGATGCTTGATCATGAGATTGACATAGGTGAGCATTTTCAGTGAAAACCCTCATTTCAGTCGAAATGGTACTCCCCTGAAGGCTATATTGGGGAGTCGCCTTTAAATGACCTCAAACCTGCTCCTTTCCATCAGCTCACCAGGACGTTTAATCTGCCGTCTCAGGCTATCGAAATTACGCTCATTGAGCCACATATCGTAGGCCGGTCGCGGTGTCAGGTACTCACCATCAGTGCCTCAGATCTGTCTGTTCTTGCATGTTTTTTACATCATCCAGGAAGGCGTCAAAAGTTTCAAAAGGCCATGCCGCCAGATATGTCTAGTCACGAAAATCGCTCGCTTCGCAGTACGCTTCATAACCATACTTTGCATGGCAAACAACATTAAGACGTTCTGAACAAATTATTATTTAAATAACCTGAGCCAGACGACGTATCCCATCAACAAGTGCCTCTGCCGGGTGATTTGCAAAACCAATCAAAATCCCCTGTCGGCTGATATCTCCCTGGTAATAACGGCTCAGTGATAGTATTCCCATCCCCAGTGCTCTGGCTTTTTCCTCGACATCATTTCCGATCAATCCGTTTTGTAGCCAGCACACAATATGAACGCCAGAGTCAGAAGGCTGAACAATCATTTTATCAGCAAGGTATTCTTGAATAGCATTGACCAGCGCAGTTCTTCTTTCATAACACGTCTTGCGAATTCGACGCACATGACTGGCATAATGCCCATCCTCAATAAAACTCGCCATCATTGCCTGCTCAAGATAGCTGGTGCCGAGATCTGTAAAATATTTCGTCACCATAATCTGTTGTTGTAAACCTGGCGGGACAACTAAAAAACCTAAACGGAATTCTGGATACATCATTTTCGAAAATGTACCGGCATAAATAACCCGTTGATTATCATCTAATCCCTGCAATGCCTGTAAAGAGCGATCGGCATAGCGGAACTCGCTATTATAATCATCTTCAAATATCCATGCCTGGTTTGACTTCGCCCATTCCAACAGCTCAAAACGCCGGGATAAACTCAATGTTCCACTTAATGGATATTGATCCGACGGGACAACATAGGCCAGCTTAGCGTCAGGGAAATGATCAATACCATAGCGGACGTTCATTCCTTCGCTGTCTACCGGTACCGGCCTCACAATTGCGCCAACAGACATAAAAGCCCCTCGTGCGCCTTTGTAACCCGGTTCATCCAGCCAAACTTCATGGCCTGTCGACAGCAGCGCTCGTGCGGTAATGTTCAATGCTTGTTGGATACCATTTACGATGATTATCTGCTCTTCGTTACAGTTCACTCCACGCGTTGTTTTGATGTAACGACAAACTGCTTTTCTCAAAGGAAAGTATCCGCAAGGGTGAGTGTGGGCCCCCAATTGGTGCCGGGATTGTCTCCAGACCCGTTGCAGTAATTTGCCCCATAGTGCGTGCGGGAAGAGATCCGTACAGCCAACACCAACCGCAAATAGACGGTTCATGCCGCGCCCTTCATACTCATTTGACCATAAATCGCGCGCAGGATTATTTTGGCCATTTACCTGTTCATCAGGCGCGACGACTTCCCCCGACGCTATCATTGGATAGCTATTGCTGATACTCCGATCCGGAATATTGTGCGCAACATAGGTTCCAGACCCTTTCCGGGTCAAAATATACCCTTCATCTAATAGCCTGTCATAACCGGCAATCACTGAATTTCGTGAAATTGCCATCATCTCGGACAACGCCCGGGTTGAAGGCATCTTTGTTCCTGTTGGTAATCGGCCTGCAAGAATGTGTTCACGAAGAGCATGATAAACCTGTTCTTTCACGACACCTTTTCCTAAAACAAATCCTTGAAATAAAGGTGCATTATTTTTCTTCATTGTATTAACCTTTATGCTAAAAGTGGATCCTATCAATAGGTAAAAAGTGTCTCTTTACCAGAATTTATAAAGCCCCTAGGATCATACTCCTGAGACATTATTCTTATACAATATCAGGAGAAATATATGAATAGCAAAAATACTATTACTATTGCAGCTGCAGAACAAGAAGATTACTCCAGCTGGCTTCCTTTATGGATAAACTACCAAACATTTTATCGTACTAAAATTTTAGATGAAGTAACGAAATTAACATGGGAGCGTTTTCTGACGCCAGACGAACCAGTTTATTGTGCAGTTGCCAAATATGATGGTAAAATTGTGGGCCTGGTGCATTATGTTTTTCACCGTTCAACCTGGGCAGAATCAAACTATTGCTATCTCGAAGATCTATTTGTTAGCGAAGAAGTGCGCGGTCAACATATCGGTAAACAGCTGATCGAGTATGTTCAAAAGCAAGCCCAAAAAAACCATGCGTCAAGATTATACTGGCACACGCATGAAACCAACCTGCGTGGACAAAGACTGTATGACTGGGTTGCCAAAAAGAGTGGGATGATTGAATATCGTATGTGAGAGAAATAATGCTTTTCACAGACGTTAATCATTCAGTTTAAAAAAAATCAAAGATTAGCCTCTGAGTAGATATACTCAGAGGATGTACTGATAACTCATCACCCCGGTCTTAATTCGATGAAGAAAGAACGTTTCACAACCCTTCGATGTGGGATGGCAGGTGTCCATGCGGTATCTGCCGATACGTCCTTCCGGTTTGGGCGTCATACTCATGATCAGTTCGGCATTGGCTTAATCGTTCGTGGAGCTCAGGTTTCGATGAGTGGGCGCGGTAGGGTAGAAGCTGTAGTGGGGAATGTGATCACCGTTAATCCTGGTGAAGTCCATGATGGCTCACCTTTGGGAACAGAAAGCAGGTCGTGGCGCATGCTCTATTTCGACCCCACCGTTTTGTCCGGCGCCATGCAAGTTCTGACGGAAAGTCGCTCCGGCTGCGTTGAGCTATCCAGCCCAGTATTTCGTAATCGTGAGCCTGCGGCCCATTTCTCGACACTCTTTCGAATTCTGACGGATTCCCGCGGCGGGCACAGCGAAATTGAACAGGAAGAAACCCTGCTCTTTTTACTGGCAGGCTTACTCGCAAGCCCGCGTATTGAGAAAAAGGGCGTACCAAAATCAATTATCCTGGCAAAGGAGCGTATTGATGATGACCCCTCATTACCGTTATCACTCCATGAGCTTTCAGCTCTGGGAGGCGTGAGTCAGTTTCAGCTACTACGTGTTTTTTCTACAGTCACAGGGCTTACTCCACATGCTTATCTTATCCAGCGGAGACTGCAAAAGGCGAGGCAGCTTATCGCTGGAGGAATGTCTCTTACTGATGCCTCCTATACCGCCGGTTTTGCAGATCAAAGTCATATGACGCGACTTTTTGTTCGTACTTATGGCATAACGCCCGGCGCCTATGCTGCAGCGATAAAGTAAGCTGCAATTTTATTCAATACACCAATCGTGACACTCGGCATGCTGCTGGAAACATTCCGGAAGAGAGATTTGCCAATGTCACTATTCTACCCTCCCATCATTCGTAATCATGTTGAACGACTCTACACTGGAATAATTCGTGCGGATGGCATTATTCCCCGTACCAACCTCACTGCGCAGACTCAGTCGCCCCGTTACATCGAGTCCGAAGTAAAAGTCTGTGGGGGAAATTCATTATGACGCTTGAGTTTCTCCTTACCACTCTCATTATCGTGGCATCTCCAGGGACTGGCGTACTCTATACTGTCGCCACGGGCATTTCAGATGGTGCTCGCGTAAGTATAATTGCTGCATTGGGTTGCACGCTGGGTATTGTTCCGCACATATTAACAGTTATTACAGGACTTGCTGCAATACTGCATACTAGTGAAATGGCCCTTCAGATAATTAAATATTTGGGCGTAGCATATCTGCTTTATATGGCATGGAAAACGCTTAATGAAAATAAAAATCTGAATATGGCTAGTAAAACTAAAAAACAGAGTTTAAGGCAAGTTATAACCTCGGCGATACTTATCAATCTACTCAACCCTAAACTCTCCATGTTTTTCCTGGCATTCTTACCGCAGTTCGTTATTAAAGGTGAGATCTCACCTGTTTCTCAGATGCTGGAAATGAGTCTGATTTTTATGGTTATGACTTTCTTTGTATTTACCGTATATGGAATTAGTGCAGCCAGCATACGCCAGCATGTGGTTGATAATGCTGCTGTGCAACGTTGGGTATTGCGTTTCTTTGCTGTTGCGTTTGCCGGGCTTGCCGTTAAACTGGCATTGATGCAAATCTAGACGTCAGATGAACTCATGATAAATAAAAGCCAATAGTTAATTTTCCAAATAAAAACCAGTGATAAGCAAATTCTCAAGCATCAATAAGGTAAAGAGCCGGTATGGCAACGATAAAGGATGTTGCAGAGTTAGCAAGAGTATCCACCGCAACCGTTTCACGCGTTATTAATCAAACTGCATGGGTTGAACCGGTGACGCGTGAGCGTGTTGAAAAAGCTATGCGCGAGCTGAATTATCATCGCAATGCCGCCGCAATTGCATTAGCGAAACGCAGCGGGGACATGCTCGGGTTATTGACCGGCAATCTTGCCGATCCTTTTTTTGCCAGACTTGCCCGAGGCGTGGAAGAAGTATCACGCCAGCAACAATTTCGGCTGATGGTATGCAGCGGTGGCCACGATGAAGGAATGGAAAAATCCGGGCTCGATTTCCTGATCAACCAGGGCTGTGAAGCTATTGTGGTCCATGCCAGTAGGCTCTCCGAAAAAGAACTGTTGCGATATGCCGCGCATTTCCCGGCCATGGTCGTCGTGAATCGCTATATTGCCGGGATGGCCAATCGCTGCGTATGGCTGGAAAATAGTCAAGCAGCTAAAACAGCCACGCTACATCTACTGGAACAAGGACACCGTTGTATTGCCTGCGTGACAAGTGATTTACCGATTATCGATCGTCGTGAGCGGCTGGAGGGCTATCAGTTGGCGCTGGCCGAATATGGTATTACGCCAGATAAAAACTGGGTTATTAGCGTCCCCTTCAATGAAGAGGGGGGCGAACGCGCTGCACATCAGTTGCTAAATTGCGGCATCCCTTTCACCGCAGCGGTGACATTTAATGATGTGATGGCCGCCGGGATTATGCGCATCCTTCATCAACAAGGAATTACACTGCCACAGCAGCTTTCAATCGTTGGGTTCGATGATGTGGTGATGGCGCGCTATCTCTATCCCGCGCTGACAACAATGCATTACCCCGTTGAACGGATGGCGCGCTGTGCTTCGCACCTGGCGATACAGCTTTTTAAGGGCGCAACCCAGCGTCCCAGTGTGAATAGCTTCACTGCGGATCTGGTGATCCGCGATTCTGTTCTTCCCCCCGTCATCAATGCGTAAATCGTCAAGCCCCTGAATTGTGATCGACTTCAAGTTTAACGTTCTCATGTAATCGCTTACATGAGGGCCAATGAACGATCACAGTCAGGCCTAAGGGTGTTCTCTACTCTTGAACGACCTTACAGACTGGAGATTCATGAATGAATGCCTCTCAAAATCAGAAAAAAACGCTCTCATTTGGACTGGCAGCGATCCCTATTTTAGCCATGCTCCTGCTATTAATTATTGGCTACGGCATTATGGGGTTACGCATTGAACCTTTGTTACTGTGTTCTGCCGCTGTCGCCGCAGGGATGGCCTGGTGGCAAGGGTATTGCTGGGAAGACATCATTAATTCGGTGGTCGATAAACTCGCCAAAGCAATGCCGGTTATTATGATTCTTATCTGCGTTGGCGGCCTGATTGGAACATGGATGTTTAGCGGCACCATCCCTTATATGGTGTACTGGGGACTTAAACTCATCAGCCCCGAATACATTCTCATCGCCGCCTTCTTTTTGACCAGCGTCGTATCCGTATGTACCGGAACCTCCTGGGGTTCAGCCGGAACGGTGGGCGTAGCATTGATGGGGGTTGCCGCCGGACTGGATGTCTCGATGGCAGCGGCTGCGGGAGCCGTTGTTTCAGGTGCTTACTTCGGCGACAAGATATCGCCGCTGTCAGACTCAACTAACTTTGCGGCCATTGTCGCAGATACTACCCTTTTCGAGCATATTCAGCACTTATTGTGGACCACAATTCCCAGCTTTCTGCTTGCAGCCGTGGTTTATTTAATTGCGGGCCACAGCAATATGCTGGGCGAGGTCGCCACGCCACAACGGGTGACCGATATTGTCAACGCCCTGGAGTCGCTGTACCACTTCAATATCATTCTGATTTTGCCGCCAGTAATCGTTTTATGGGGGGCGATTCGTAAAAAACCGGTCATTCCTTTAATGCTGAGCGCGTGCGTATTAGCCCTGATTCTGGGCGTTGTGATGCAGGGACTTAGCATCAAGCAAGGACTGGATGCCTTTATCGATGGCTTTAATATTACGATGTTCCCGCAAGGGAGCGAGGGCATTATTGCGGATGTACCACGCCTGCTTAACCGTGGCGGAATGTTCTCAATGATGAGCACTATCCTTCTGGTATTTTGCGCATTCTCTTTTGCCGGGGCTTTAACGTTAACGGGGGCGCTCAACATTCTTATTAACCGCCTGTTGACCGTCATTCACAGTGTCGGTCAGCTAATTGCGGCGACCATTGGAACCACCATTCTGGTGACAGGTGCGACAAGCGACGGCAAACTCGCGCTTCTGGTTCCAGCTGAATTATTTAAAGACGCTTACCGTCGTATGGGACTGGATACTAAAAATCTGTCCCGCACCATTGAAGACGCGGGCACAGTTATTGAACCGCTATTGCCGTGGACCTCTGCCGGAGTCTATATGGCAACGACATTAGGCGTGAGTACGCTGGATTTACTGCCATGGGCAATTCAGTGCTATGCCGCAATCTTCTTCGCCTTGATTTATGGTTTTACAGGAATCGGTATCGCAAAAGCGCCATCAGCGGCAGGTTCAGCTAAAAAAATTACGGCAACAGAATAGGGAGAGCATGTAATGGATTTTAATAAGGTTATCGATCGCCACAATACCGGTTCGCTGAAATGGGACTTTATGACGCGATATTTCGGCGAAGATACACATGAACTGTTGCCAATGTGGGTTTCTGACTTTGACTTTGCTTGCCCCCCTGCCGTTCAGGAGGCTTTAACACTCCGCGTCGGGCACGGCATTTTTGGTTACAGCGAACGCCCACAAAGTTACTTTGATTCATTAAACTCATGGTTCTCCACCCGCCATCAACTGGAAATAAAGCAGGAATGGGTCTGCAGCATTGAAGGTGTCGTTCCGGGGTTATCTCTACTGGTGCAAATGCTGAGTCAACCCGGTGAAGGCGTGGTCGTTCAGGGGCCGTACTACGGCTCATTCGCCAAAATTATCTCTCTGAACGGCAGGCAGCTCCTGGAAAACCCATTATCTGAGGATCCGGTTACGGGTTATCAAATGGATTTTGTGCACCTGGAAATGTTATTCCGGACTGAACGCCCACCGTTGATGATTTTATGTAATCCGCATAACCCAACTGGCCGTTGTTGGTCTGCGCAGGAGCTGGAACAGCTACTCACCTTATGTGAGACCTATAATGTTACGTTGCTGTCTGATGAAATATGGGCTGACTTATTACTGCCAGGGGAAAAATTTACTTCAGTTTTGCATCTGGGAGAGCGCTGGCATTCGCGCGTTATCTCTGCCACCTCCGCCAGTAAAACATTTGGTTTGTCGACACTACGCATTGCTAATTTTCTGATACCGGCACCGGCATTGCGTGAACACTTTTTACGCCGTCTGGATGCGCATGGGCTGGATGTGTTCAATGCGCTATCCGTCGAGGCAAGTACGGCAGCATGGCAGCATGGCGCGCCCTGGTTAGACGAGTTACTTGGTTATCTGGCTGAAAATCGACGCTGGTTTATTCAACAGATTGATGAATATCTCCCGTGGGCCCGGGTTGTTCCTTCCCAGGGTACGTATCTGCTGTGGATCGATTGCAAAGCGCTTGGACTGGATGATGAGCAACTCAAAGGGGTTATGCTTGATGTTGCCGGTATTGCGCCTTCCATGGGAAATAGCTTTGGTTCGGCTGGCAAAGGTTTTATTCGCCTGAACATGGGATGTCCACGCGCCTACCTCGAAAAAGCGATAGCGGGGCTGAAGCGTATTACAGTTTAATCTTCCTGCAAAAATAAAGTAAAAATCCCCGCCATCCGATGAGGATGCGGGGACATTCACAAAAATCATAGAGAGCTAAATTTATTTAGCTCGCCGTTATCATGCTTAAAGGTCTTTTATTTCGTAGTCCGGTAGATGACATTGCGTAATAAAAGCATTCAGCGTTTCGATATCCGGCAGTGCGGTCAGCGCCCCATTGCGGGTTGTCGCGAGCGCTCAACAATTGATCTAGCCCCCTAAGTTCTCTCGTCATTGGGTGTATATTTATTAACCATCACTCTAACAAAAGGAACGTTGTATGACAGAGCATGAACGGTTTTGCCAGGCCTGCGGAATGCCAATCTCCGGTAGTGATGCCAACGTTGCCAGCAATCAATATTGCACCTGGTGTAGTGATGCCGACGGTAATTTGAAATCCTGGGATGAAGCCGTTGCAGGTCTGGCGGCGTTTCTCGACTCATGGCAAAAGGTCGGCCCGGAAGAGGCGCGTATACGTGCTAAGCGTTATCTTACAGCGATGCCCGCCTGGGCGCATAAGGCGGATAACCACTGAGCCTTCTGGCATCATGAATATGAGGGACAGTATGTTTTCTTACATTATGTTAGGTACCAACAATCTCCCACGCGCCATTCAGTTTTACGATCCGCTAATGGAACTGCTTGGGCAACCGCAGGCCGGGCGTAATGAAGAAGGGGCGTCGTGGGGAACATTCAACGGCAACCACACCGTTGGACTGTGCATCGGCAGCCCCTTCGATCGACAACCTGCCAGCGTTGGTAATGGCACGATGGTGGCGCTGAATGCACGTTCCGTCGAGCATATTGAGCAGTTACACACCCTCGCGCTCAGTCTGGGCGGCACAGATGAAGGCGCACCGGGTCATAGGCCGCAGTATGGTCAGGGATTTTACAGCGCCTACGTACGCGATCCGGACGGCAACAAGCTCGCGTTTATCTATTACGCGAACGTAGTCTAAAGAAATCTTTATCGGCGATTCGGTACTGGCAGAGATCAGCTTTACTGTATTGTGAAGGCATAGTATCGCATCAACACATCGCTTATCGATCGGCGCTAACGATCAATATCGAAAAGCTGATCTATCAAAACGATTATCTTGCATACACTTGCCTGGTAAACCAGATAATGAGGCCATCACGGCGCGGAAAGATGAAGAATAAAATCGACGTCAGCCTCATCTTTCCGGCTTACAATGCCACTAAGACCATTGGTAGTCCGGTTAATAAAATCCTCAGTGAAACCCGCATGGCTATTGAACTTATTATTGTCGATATTCAGTCCGGCCTGAAGAATGAATGTACGATGGAAAAATGCCTCAGTGTGGGGATGGATATCCGTGAAAAACAGCGTTCAAATCTCATTATGCATAATTGTTGCGGTATAGGTCCGCCAGTTACCTGAATCGTTAATCACCGCATAGTTTAACGTTGCCCCCACGCCTGGAGCCTGAGAAAGTACGACATCTCGCTGCTCATACGGCGCGAGCATGATGTTATCGATCCTGATTCCTTTTGTTGTCGTTACTGTCAGGCTCATATACCACGGCGTTGGGTTGGTTATCGTGATGCCCTGCGAAGTGATGCTGAAGCGCAGTTTCTGTTCATCATTGGCGGTGGGCGCCTTTAAGCCGGTCGGACGAATAAATACCTTCAACCGCAGCCGTAGGGGTAACACTAGCTTGCGGCTGGCGCTTTTCGTCGCGCTCAGTTCAGGCGGTATCTGGTAAATGTTGAGCCAGAACAGGCTCTCCCGATCCTCTGGCAGACTGCGCCGTGAGCTCAGCATCACGCGAAGTGTTCTCAACTCATCCGGCTGCATTTTAAAGACGGGCGGCAATACTACCAGCGGCGTACGGGTGCTATCGGGGGAAGAAGCTATTTCTCCGGCGTCGGTCCAGATTTGTAACAGCATTGGCGTTACGCTGTCGTTTGCGAGCGTCAGCGACTGGGCAATATCGTTAGAGGCGAATACGAGCCGGGTTCGGTCAACGTTAACCGCAGCAAACGGCGCAGAAATGACGCCTGCCAGCAACAGCAGCGCTAATACCGCCTTACTGAAAACTAACCACTGCCTGTAACTGCGCATTCACGCTCCCTACCGTTACCGGTTGTCCACCGAGCGCCTCAAGGGAGGCGGTAAAATCACCGTGCCAGACCTCCACTGAACCGCGGTCTTTTTTACTCGTTAGTACGGTGAGTTCCTTATATCCATACCAGCCACGGGCGTTGCCCGTTCCGGTACTCATTTTGTCCGGCAAAAGATTAAGCGGCGCACCGCCCTCATCGTAAATCCGTATTCCTACTCCGGAAGCCACGCCCTTTTCGCCATAATGCGTGTCCAGTAACCAGGTCAATCCACCGCCGGTGGTCGTCAGGCCAAGGCGGCGCGCGGCGGCCACGGCGCCAGGCTGATTGACTAAAAAACCCATGGCTACGTTAGCGACACTAGTGGTGGAATGAGTCGAGGACACCGCGCCAGCCTCGCACTCAAGCGTTATACTGAAAGGCGCTTCGCTGCTTTCGCCAGAAGAGAGCGCCTCCGCTGTAATGGTAGGAAGCAGCACCGTCGCGGGATAATCTTCAATGGAGCAGGCCGCGCCGCGAATATAGGTGACCTGATTGTAGCTACTCCACGCACCGGGCCAGGATTCTGGCCAACCATAATAACTTGAAGCATGATCCATACCGGGTTGAATAGCGGAGGTCAGTAAGCCAGGCCCCTTGAATGCGATATAGCCGCGCGGCTGGTTATAGGTGTCTTTGTTAATTCTGTCGCCAAAAACATAGGGACCTGAGGCGGCGATTTTAATCATCTCATACAGGACATTACTAAATGCGCCTGCGGGAATATAAATTGCGCGATCGTCCTGAAACCAACTATCCGCAGTAAGCTGGCGCTGCTTCCAGAAACGGCTATAGTATTCGCCGGTACTCAAATTCGTCATGCGTACCGCGACGTTACGTTCCGCGTCATAGTAGGCTCCCTCCACTTCTTTCGCCCGACTTCCACCAACAAAGTAGTTATCGCCGTTGGTTGAATACAATTCATACAGCTTCCCGGCGTCCTGCAAATCACAGCGGTAAAGCACCTGCTTTGCCGTATAGGGCGTCTGAACGCCTGCAGTGAGGAAATTACCCACCGTACTGGCAAGCACGGTGCCGGAAGGCTGGAACTTATTATTCGCGCTAACGCTAATGACTGACGGCAGACCAAGATGACCAATATTGTCATCAAAGGCACCGCGCCAGTAGCGTGCGGTATAGCCTGCTTTAATCGCCGCCTCAGAAAGGAAACTATTATCCGTCACTTTAACGCAGTTAGCCCAGGGCGCAGTGCTGAAAAGCAGGGTAGCAGTAAGTAGCAGCGTTTGGCGGAGATAACACATGAGACTATTCCCTCTCGCAGGTCGTTGTAAGATAAATCACGTTTTCAGGCGAATGCAGATCGAACTGGTAGGGCACATGGCAACGTCGATCGGTCCCTTTTCCCCAACGCACCAGCAATGAGCCTGAAGGAGTGCTGATACGGGCATAAACCTGCCCACCCTGCCCGACCATCCCAATGACAGCTCCTTCGCTGTTAATGACCTCGGCCCCCATCGGCGGAATGCCGCCATCCGCCATTTTCACCGCGATAAGCACCGCTTTGCCGGTAATTGTGGAGAAGTTCACCCGCGCGATCGCGCCGGCATAGGGAACAACTTGTTGGCTTCCCCCCGTCAGTTCAGCATCGCTGCGCATCTGGCGAGTATCGAGAGAGACGTTGTTGCGACGATACGGAGATAGCGCAGGTAAAATGGCGTAACCGAAACTGTCGATTACCGCTCCCTGACCGTTCTGGACGACTGCGCCCTGCGCGCCATCGGCGTGAATTAATGCAAAGGTGTCGCTGGCGTAAGGACCGAGCGTCACGCCACCGGAATGCAGCACCAGGGTCCCGGAGGAGCCCAGTGCCACCTGCCGATAGTCCTTTCCCTGGTCGTAGCCCGCACGCAGCGCGCCAAAACGGGTGTTTTGCTGAAAATTACCGCCGAAAGTCGTCGATGCCCCTTCATCCCCATTGCGATAGCGTTCATAGCCGCCATAAACAGACCAGGAGAGTTCGCTCTGCTCGCCACGGGTCCCGGTCATCGACAGGGTTGAAGAGTGATTCGCGCGCGACTGGTTATTGTTCATCGCCACGGATGTCGGGCTGTCACCCCAGTCAAAGGGAATGGAGAGAGTAAAAGACAGCGTCGTCTCGGTATATTTTTGCCGCTGGCTCAGATCCTGCGGTTCGTTAACGCTGCGGTAGAAGCGGCCATAGTCCCAGGTGGAACGCTGCCTGGCGAGGTTGAATCCATAACTCACTTTTCGCCACTGGTTGCTGTAGCCTAGCTGCAACTGCGTGATCCGCGACTGATTATGGTAGTAATCAGCGGTACTGGCGCTGAGATTGAGCGTACCTGAATGGCCTAAGGGCTGGCTGACGGTCGCAGAAAGGCGTTGACGTTGATGCAGCGTATCAGAGTAGTAATCAATGCCGTTTTGCTCCTGTCGGCGTACGCCAAATACATCCTCCAAATCGCGGAATCCACCGGTTGAGTAGCGATAGGCCGCCAGCACCAGATTAGTACCAGTGGAAAAAGTCTTGCTATAGCTCAGTTCCGTACGCCAGCCCTGCTGGCGGTCATTATGCTCCACTCGCGCACCAGACCAGGTGGCGTTCATACCAAATGCGCCAAAGCGGGTCGCCCATACGCCGCCGACCAGCCAGGCCTGATAATCATGCGCCAGCCGCGATCCGAGGTTAAGAGTGAGGTTATTATTCACCCCGTGCTGCAGTGTCCCCTCAAGAAAGCGGTTGTCGATGCGGTAATATTGGCGGACCTTGCCAAGAGCGAAAGAGTAGTGCCAGTTGCCTGGTCGTACTGAGTCGGGAACCGCAGAATAAGGCACGGTAAAACGCGATACTTTTCCGTTAGCCTCAATCACTTCAACCTGCAAATCTCCCTGATAACGGGTGTTGTAAAGATCGTCAATAGAGAACGGTCCGGGCGGAACATGGGTTTCATAGATCACTTTGTCCAGCTGTTTGACGACCACCCGCGCGCTGCTTGCCGCCACGCCGCGTACTTCAGGCGCATAGCCGCGTTTACCCTGCGGCCACATGCGCTCATCCGTGGCGAGTTTCATGCCATTAAACGACAAGCTACCGAATAAACTGGAGTCAGTGTAGTTATCGCCAAACGTCAGGATGCTGTCGATTGCGGCGAGTGGTCGCTGCACCCAACTGCGTACGCGATTGTAATGCCAGTCGCTTCCGCTCTGATTGCTGTCGGCATAGCGCAGGTTACCCTGATGGCGGAGCTGCCACAGTCCGATGTTGCTGCCAATGTTGATACCGCTCCACAAATACTGGTAGCGGAAGTGCTGGCTGGTGTTGTCAGTGTGGGTCCAGTTAGTGTTATGGCGTAAAAACAGAGCCAATGCGCCGCTGTCCCACTGCGAAGGCGGAAGATAGCCGCGCGGCCTGTGCATCAACTCGTTCATCGGCAGCGTAAGCCTGAGCTGTAGCGTCGCGCTATCAAATTGCCATTCGCCTCGGGATACCCATTCCCTTAACGGACGACAGCTATTTGGAGGTGCTTTATCCGGGAGCGATTTTACCCGAGCAGCCTGCATCAGCGAGAAAGGAAGGCAAGGCTCCGTGCGTTGTCCACCATTGACTGGATTAAAGCGTATCTTTGCGCCGGATTTTAGCAGCGAGCCATTGACCATAACATCAACCAGATACTCTCCGGCGGGCGTGCCGGGACCGTTAACGCTCGCCATACCTTGTCCGTAAGCCGTCCCCTGTAGAAGAGAAGGATCAAAATAGTATTCTTCGCCAAATGCCTGACCGGAGCAGACTACGGCTAAGATAACGAAGATATTTTTGCGACAGAATTTAACCTTCGGCGACATGATAACGCTCGCTTATCCTTGCTCCCTGGTCGTTAACCAACGTCACGATGACGGTACCGTTAAGCGAGTTGGCGCTGAATTTCCCAGGTATCCAGAAAGTACGGCTGGAGAAAGGTGGAATCATTTCGACATTGAGCTGACGTGATACACCACTTGCCGTCACGCTCAGGTTGCTGAGGGACGCATACCATGGCTGCGGGTTGCTGATGACAATACCGGCACCTTTTCGGGCATTACGCACCACGGTAACGTGCAGCTTTTTAGCCAGATTGCCCGGTGAACCAATCCCTTCCGGCCGGTAAAAAAGTTTTATCCGCGTGCGTAACATCACCAGCACTTTATTCTGCTGACGGCCGCCAATATTGGCCGGCGGTACTTGCAACGCGTTGAACCAGAAGACAGATTCACGATCGTTCGGTAACGCTTTACTCTGGCTGTACACCACGCGCACCACCTGCCCTGCTTTTGGCTGGATACGAAATACCGGCGGCGTAGCGATAAAAGGAATGCCGCTCGCATTCTCTGGCCCAATACGCATATCACCGTTGTCAAACCAGGTTTGTACGACGTAGGGAAAGTCATCGTTATTTTTTAGCTGTACATCGACAGAGGGTATGGTCGACGGATAGATAATCCGACTGCCTACAATGGTGACGCTGGCCCATGACATGGCAACGGGAAGGAGCAGGACTAGCAGCACCATCAGATAGCGCAGCCCCGAACGGGTAGCATCCTTTTTCATTGCAACAACTCCATTGCTATCAAAAGGGTCCGACGACAAGCACCGGACCTGGAAGCGTTTTTACTGGTAGGAAACGGCGTACTGGAGAGTGGCTTCGACCGTACCAGCCGATGCCGCGCCGGTGGCGTAATACTGCGCAGTATAGGTGGCGCTGGCTTCTGTCTCTCCCGGCTTCAACTGCAGATCGCCTTCACCTTTGAAGCCGTTGGTCAGGTTGATAACTTTCTCAGCCGTATCGAGAATTTGGACTTCAACATTGGCGGCGTCCCCGGTATTTCCAAGATTACCGTTGCTGGTCACCTGGTTACCGACAAAGACGGTAGAGATTTTGGTCGGTATATCGGCATTACTCGTACAGCCAGTGAGACCAATATCAAATGTCACCTGACCTGCGGTATTTCCGCCTTTCGCCAGTTCTTTTGCACTCACCGTCGGCAGAATAACTACTGGTTTTGCCTGATTACCGTTAATCGCTACAGAACAGGTTTCATCGGAAACTTCACCGCGAAAGGTAATGGTATTATTGGACATCGCAAACGTACTGGTAGAAATAAAAAGTGAGGCTGTGAGTAAAGCCAGATTAGTTTTCTTGAACATGGTCGTTTATTCCTTGATTACTATTTACTTTCAACTAACGCTACTCGCTCTGTGAATAACACAGATAAAGCAAACATCCTTTGGTTGAGGAAAAACAAAAATATCATCTCGCTGGGCGATTTTTATTGCGCGCCCTCTGTCACAAGACGCATAGCGACTGACGTTATACCCCAACGGCGCTATCATGTTTTAGGGCTAATCTTAGAAATCATTTTCAGAAAAGAGCTTCCTTGCATGCTGAATAACCCTTACATTTTTCTTACTCACCTGACGCACTGAAATTCATAAATTCAAAACCAGGTAAGAAAAATTCATAAAGCACAAATAACCACATGATTTAAAATGAAATTAACCACCAACATAAATGTCATAGCAAAAAACTGAAGATGCAAAGCGGGATGAAATCCCTCTGCTCCATGTTAATATACAAAGCGACAGAGAAATGTATAAAAGATCGGGTTTGACATGGATGAGAAATCGTTACTAATAGATAAAAAGGTGATATTTGATAGCGCCAGAATGACATTAACCAACGGTGATAAAATCATTAAAATTTCAGAATCGGAGACAAATTTACTCCTGGCGTTTTATCGCGGGATATATAAAAAAGAAGATATTATTAATTTTGTCTGGAAGAACCGTGCGGGTTGTGTTTCCGAATCAAGTTATTACAAGCTCATTAACCTGATGCGAAATAAATTTGATCTTGTTGGCCTGAATGCAGCAGATATTGTTACACGGCCACGAATTGGCGTAACGTTATCATTGGCGTTAGATCCAATCGAAAAAGATCCTACACCAGCATGCGAAAACGTCGGAGATGCCGGGCGTGAAAAAGATAGTCAACAGGTTCACATTACGGACGTTAAAAAGATTGCAGCGAAAATACGCCTTCTCATCCTGACCATTATACTGCTGCTGTTAACGGGGATTGCGATGCTTTTTCAGCATGCGCCAGCGCAAAATAAATACAACAGCAGCTTCAGGATGCTTGGCGATGAGGATGGGTACATCTTCTTTAAGATGGCTAACGATAAAGTAACATTTAAGGAGGTGGTTTCGGCTTATAAAACCCTGACATTGCCGCTATGTAGCCAGAACGGTCATTATCTTTATTACCTTCGGGAGCCGAACATGAATCTTTTTTTGCAATGTCTGAATCCTGTCGAAACGGCGGTACCTAAATGCATTACCATCAAAGAACGTTACTAATCATCCTGTGCGGTCTGCTCTGTGGATTTATCATCCTGGTAACGCAGATATATCAAGGAGCAAGGCACGATACGGAAGAAGTGCGTAATCTTATTTGCACTGCCAAATCAAATATTTATATAAAACCGAGAGAGCTCATGCTGAACGGAACTCTGGTGCTGGACCTTAAGTCGAACCGAATTGCCATTCATTATGCCGTGCAGGATCAACAGCGGGAGCAGCGCTTATTCTTTCAGGATGTCGCAATCACCCCACTTAACCGCACCGGCATGAAAACCTACACCTTTCGGGTTAAAGCCGTGCACAGATTTAATTCTGATACGACAGGCGATATGTTTTCCTGGCTGCGTATCCTGCAACCGGCAACAGTGAATGAGCTGACGATAAACAAAATCGGTCAGAGAGCCTATCTTTTTTCCCTGAACCGGCAGATCTATAATTTCTGCACAACGAGTGGCAGCGCTAAAGCATAATGAGTGTTGCGGCCATGGATACAAAACCGCACTTCCATTGGTGTGTGAGAGGCAACGCCCAGTGAAACTAAAGTTATCTTTTGTGATTTATGCAGTGCTTGTACCACTGGTCATTATGATTGTATTAGCATTGCTGGTCTGCGTGCTGCAGTTTAAACAGGATGTCGCACTAAGTGCGAATACCTTATTACGTTTTAGTAACGATGTGTCAACCGCCTCATGGCGGGTCACCGAGAAGACCGTAAAATTAGCGGACAAGCCCTGTACTGAAATGCTGTCGGAGCTTAATCGTACCCGTGCCTTTACCCCTTATATCCGCGATATTGGTCTGGTGGAAAACGGCAATCTGCTCTGTTCCTTTGTTACCCGGGAGCAGGCGCACCCTTTTCCTCTGCCGCCAGGTAAAACGCTTCCGACGCCGTTACCTGACAGATGGGTCCGCTCATTCGGCTTGATGGCCGGAGGACCTGGCAGGCCCGCTGTGGTTTATACGGAGCAGGTGACGACGGATAAAGCGGCGTTTGTCATCGTCGATTCTCGATATATTCAGGAATTGATGGATGTCCTCGCAGAGGAAAGAGCCGCCTTGTTCAGCCTGCGGTTTGGCGAGGGTGATACGATTATCAGCCAACCAGCGCAGCGTGACAGCATAGTGATGACCCAGCATTTCGCCACCGCCGACGGAAAGATTTCGCTTGCCGTTGCCGCACCTCTCACGACATTGACGACTCTGTGGATGAAATCTCTTCTTATCTTCATCCCTCTCTCGCTTTGCTTCTCATTTATGACCCTTTTTCTTTACCGGCAATGGGCCCAGAAACGGCTATCCATGGCCCGAGAAATCACCCGCGGTATGAAACATGGGCAGTTCACCGTGCATTATCAACCTGTATTTAACGTCAGCCGCGGTAATTGTGGCGGCGTGGAGGCATTAATGCGCTGGCCCCTTCCGGATGGGCGTTCAATTACGCCCGACATCTTCATCACCGCAGCAGAAAACGAAGGCATGATCGTTCCGCTTTCGCGTCACTTATTTGAACTCATCGCACAGGATGTCGGACGGTGGCAGGTTGCCGAAGATTTTTATATTAGCGTAAATATTTCACCTGAACATTTGATGCATGAGAGTTTTATTGCCGATGTTGAGTCGCTACTCACAAGCTTAGGGAAACTGCGCCTCATGCTGGAACTCACCGAACGCAGCCTAATTATCCAACCGGCTTTAGTGTCAGATAAGCTCATGCAGTTGCGTGAAAAAGGGGTACTGATAGCGATTGACGATTTTGGTACCGGCTACTGCTCGCTATCTTATCTCCAACAGCTTCCGGTTGATTATCTGAAAATCGATCGTTCTTTTGTCGATACGATTGATACCAGCGGCAGCGACGTGCCCATCCTGGATACCATTATTATGCTGAGTCAAAAGCTGGGGCTTAATATCGTTGCGGAAGGCGTCAGTTCAGAACATCAGCTATGCTATATCCTCGATCATAATGTAGGTTTTATGCAGGGCTATCTTTATGCAAAGCCAATGAGTTCGTCTGATTTTACGACCTGGCTTGATACGCATGCCAATGAGCAAAATGAAAGGATTAAAAGTAAAAACCGTTCAATAGATCGGTAGTCACTGAGGTAACATAATGGTTTAACCAGAACGACTCATTCTTAGCAGAAGGCCCTATGAGTAAAAAGAAGTACCTAATTGATAAGAAAGTCATTCTTGATTGTGAGCGGATGACCTTATCATGCGATCGCAAAAGCTTAAAAATATCTGAATCCGAATGCAATTTGCTCCTTGCTTTTCATCAGGGGCTCTTCAAAAAAGATGATCTAATTGCCTGGGTGTGGGGACGAAAAGGTGTGGTGGTTTCCAGTGCCAGCTATTACAAATTAATCAATCAATTACGCGGTTCGTTCGAAAAAATCGGCCTTCCTGCTTCTGCGATATTAACGCGCCCTAAGGTTGGCGTGACGCTCTCGATAACAATCGAACCACTGCCTGATGAATCAATACACACAACGCAAAATAGAGCCAGTGATATTGTTGCGCCAGTTGCAGAATCCTTGTCTGAGCCAAAGAAATCCTCGCAGCCAGTTTCGAACTGGAAAGAGTGGTTATTTTTAATCTGCGCAATGCTGTTCCTGCTGGTGGTGATTTATCTATATAGCAAACGCCATCCAGACTACTTTTCTGAGCTGGGTACCTATAACGGATATACCTTTTATGGTGTCACTGAAGATAATCGTTCTCTCGAGGACGCGGTGGGGGCTTTTTCCGAACTGAGTCAGCAAGTGTATAAACAAAACGGCAATTTTATTTATTATATTCGCGTTCCTAATACCAATATTTTTGTTCAGTGTTTGAATCAACTTAATGTTTCGGAGCCCAAATGCATTACTATCAAAGAACGGTATTAAGGAGCATTACGCTGCTTATTTTCGCAGCAGCTTTTGTGCTGCTGATTTTACAGGCACGCCAGCAGCGCAATCCCTTGTTAGTTGCCGATTCATTTTTATGTACCACCAAAACGGTAACGTCAGTACTGCCTGGCAATTTTCTTGCTGACGGCAATATCGTCCTCGATTTCAAAAACAAACGTATTACTCTGCAATATGACATCATCACGAAAGAGCAGATAAAAAAAGTGTTGTATCGCGATGTATATATGAAGAATCTACAAATGCCTGGGCCAGGCATTTATACATTTGATGTTGATTCGGTAAAAGTATTTTCTACTGACACAGCTGGTGATTTTTTAGCACACTTTCGACTCTTACATCCTGATGCCGCCAATGAAATTCGAGTCACCAGGGTCGGTGAAAACACCTACTTGTACTCCATAAATCGACAAATATATAACGTATGCACTGCGCAATGAACAAACAAAACTGATTATAAATCGATTCATATCAATAAGTTACCACATCTTACTTTTTTCTGAAATTGTCGGTAAAATTTATGTAAGACCATTTTCATAACTTCACTCGACTTTTCTGGTTATATTGCTGCCGCAATCATCCTTCTACGGTCATTGCTTATATAAGCATTGATATTTTCATCAATAACAAGGAGCTTTAGATGCAGCGTATTTTTTCGTCATGGATTATGGCAGCATTATTCATTTTTCCCTCATTAGCCTTAGCGATGGAAAATCACACCCTCTCGCTTGGCTATGCCCAAACGCATCTTAGTGCGTTAAACAAATCTGCAAGTAAAGATCTTCACGGGCTCAATCTAAAATACCGTTATGAGTTTAATTCTGAATGGGGTATTTTGACCTCTCTCACTGCAACTCGTCATGACGTACAAAATTACAGTTGGGATGCAGGGAAATTGCATAAAGATGGAGATAACACAACTAGTTATAGTTCGTTTATGATAGGGCCGACCTACCGAATTAATGATTATGTTAGTTTATATGGAAATGTAGGCATGGCTGGGATGAAGATCAAGAACCATGATAATCAGTCTTCTTCAGAAGATGCTTTTGCCTATGGAGCAGGTCTTATTTTAAATCCATTCGCTAATCTTTCCCTGGATCTATCGTGGGAGACCGCTAAGTTACTTTTCGTTGATACAAACACATTTGGCGTAAGCGTAGGGTATCGTTTTTAATAATTAAAGAAGCCTCAGTTTATGGCAAGGAACTCCTATACAGACAATAGAGCCTTATATTTATAGAAAGAGACGTTATAATTTACTTAAATATCTGTATGAAATTATTTTTATGAGCCATACTCCTTTAAAATTCCGGGGTAGGACAATTTATTACCAGTACAATGTGCCTCAACACCCGATAGTTTTAGCAGCATATTGAATTATTTTTAGCTAAATTTATTAAGGAGCTAACATGAAAAAAAAATTAGTTTTTCTAACTTCTCTTATGCTAACAGCTTGCAGTGCTAATTCACTACAGCACGGCGCTGAGGGTGTGCGTGTAACACATAACGAACCGAATGCCTCATGCACCTATTTAGGTGATGTCACCGGTAGCCAGGGAAATTTTTTCACGGGTGGATGGACATCAAACAGCAACCTGGAAACGGGGGCCCGTAACGATCTAAAAAATAAAGCCTGGAGAATGGGGGGGAACGTCGTGGTACTTTTAACGCAAAGGGCGGGACAAACCGGAAGTACCTATCGTGGCTCAGGCTCAAGCCAGCAAACCAATGTGACATTGAGCGGTACAGTTTATCGGTGCCCATGATTTTAACAAGGCTCTGATTCTAACGCAGGTAGCGAAGCTGAAGCTACGTTACCTGTTTATTCAAGCATTCTTTATTAACCCTATCGCGAAGTGATTAAAAGAGGTTTCATAGTGTCATCATCAGTACCGAGGAAGATGTTTAACGCTCACGGTTGTTCTCGTTGCCCTGTCGATGATGTAAATCTGTTCGAGAGTGAGCCCGATATCACGAGACAAACTGCCGTCTGGCCCGAGACAAATCCCTTATTCATTGATTCTATTTATCACCTTATAAACAGAAATACAAAACTGCCCGAAGGTATTCTGTTTGTTGACTTCAGTAGAGATAATATTGCGTATTTTATTGATGAAGACTGGATGGTGAGCTTAAAAAAAACGAGGATGCGTATCGTGCTGGTCATCGATAGTTTCATGAAACCAATAGCCCAATATTGGTATGCCAGGTATCCTGACATAGCGTTACTTCCCGTAACAAGCGAAGGGATAACAACTTTCTTACACAATTTAGATCGTATTCTGGATGGGGAAAACATTGTGCTCAATGGTGTTACCGCCGTAACAGAAAATGAAATTCTTGTATTACGTAAGCAGATAGCAGGAAAGTCTATCAGAACAATGGCTTTTATTCTGAATTGTTCATTAAAGAACGTCTATAATTATCATTATTCTTTATGCAAAAAACTGGGGAATTTACAAAATCTGAAAAAACTATTTATTAACCATTTTCATCACTACTATTAGGAAAACACGCAGCCTGATTGTATACGTTCCCTTGTACATCAGCATCGATCGATGCGCAATTTGATGCCGTAAATGTGGAAGCTTTTTCAGATTCAGTCCCGTCCCCGAGGATGCTATTATTTTCAGCACACCGATTTCTCCATGCAGAAAACATATACCCAGCTCAACTCCTTTTAGTTAACTTGCGGCTAAACGACTATTTTTCTCGAACACACTTTCAATGTGTTTCCCATAGTTGTTCAAACTAAATCCTCAGTTGTCCCTATGGAAGCGGGATTAAAGAGGTCAGGAAAATGAGGAATGACGCGAACACGGCGTGGAGGGCGGCGTTAAGAAGAGCAGGAATTGAAAACTTCCGCTTCCACGATTTGCGGCACACCTGGACAAGCTGGCTTGTCCAGTTCCGCTATCAGCGCCTCAGGAAATAGAAGGATGGAAGAGCATTGAAATGGTTAAGCATTATGCTCATCTGGCACCCGATCGGCTGACGCAGCATGCAATGCAAATTGACTCATTTCCGACAGGAAATGACACAAATATGGCACAAGGCACGTTTGCAGACTTTGTGAATATCGCGTGAAGCCGCGTGATTACTGGTGCCGATAAGAGGAGTCGAACCTCCGACCTTCGCATTACGAATGCGTAAATTGGTCCTTTGAAATCAATACCTATCGAATTTAAATAGATTTTTTGCCACAATATTGCCACAGTTCGTTAGGAATCAGACAGAAATGGCGACTATACGCAAACGTGGTAACTACCAATGGGAAGCTCAAATCCGTAAACGTGGTTTTCCCTCTCAAACCAAAACCTTTAACACCAAAGTAGAAGCAGATGCTTGGGCCAAAATGATCGAGTCAGAAATGGCGAGAGGAGTTTGGCTTAGCCGCAGCGAAGCGGAATCTACGACATTGTATGAAGCCCTAACGCGCTATGAAAAAGAGATTGTTCCCGACAAAAAAGGAGCAGTGCAAGACCGATCATTGGTGCGGATACTAAAAGGCACTCAGCTGGCAAAAAACTATATGGCCAGCATCAGGAGTGCCGATGTCGCCAAGCTAAGAGATGAATGGTTGAAAATTTATGCTCCTGCAACCGTTTTAAGGCGTTTGGCCTTACTTTCTCATGTATTCAATGTTTCGCGGAAAGAATGGGGCATGGAGAGCCTGCTGAACCCCGTAGAGGCCATTCGCAAACCCCAACCCAAGAACTCAAGGACCAGACGCCTGGAAGCGCTGCCTTTAGTTTCTGAGCAAACCGGTGTTACGTCAGGAAAGGAATTAGCCAACGAGATCGAACATATCATTGCCGCAACACATTCATTAGTATTGCCAGCAATCATTCTTCTGGCGTTAGAGACAGCCATGCGCCGTAGCGAAATTGCAGAACTTCGATGGCGCTTTATCGATCTTGATAGGCGAGTTGCACATCTGCCGGATACTAAGAATGGTAATGCTCGCGATGTCCCCTTATCCACAAAGGCTGTTATGGTACTATCCAATCTAAAGGAGCGTTCTAAACAAGCTGATGACAGGGTTTTTGGAATGCGTGCCGATGCGATCACCCGCGCTTTTGATCGAGCTGTAAAGCGCGCCAGAGAAAGATATGAACAAGCTAAACCTCAATGTGATGACACCTTCCTCAAAGATTTAAGATTTCACGATCTCCGGCATGAAGCGACCTCTCGCTTGGCTGAGATTTTCCCCATGCACGAGCTGACAAAAATCACGGGGCATAAAGACCCGAGAATGCTAATGCGGTATTATCATCCAAAAGCTGAGGATTTAGCGTTAAAGTTGAAATAAAGGATATCTTATGCGTTACATTAGAAAACACATTGCAAATTTTGATTTCAATATTGTATCCATTATATATTTGCTGATTGCTTGCATTGTAATCATGAAGTTCCCATTATTACTTCAAGATAAAACCTTCTTAGTTTGTGGATTATTCCTCTCGGTAGCATTCATTTTTTGTGCCTATAACAACAAAAAAACAATCGTCAATAAAATGATTGAGCACAGCATCATTAAATGGATTGGAACAGTATTGATTTTTTCAATTTGTATGTGGTATGCAAAACATAAAATTAATTTTGATTACGATATTCAACCGGAATACTTAATATACTCATCTTATGGTTATGCTTTCGCAATGGCCATTCCTCTATCTCTATCCATTTATGGCCTTAG
This sequence comes from Citrobacter sp. wls717, assembly GCF_005280955.1. Taxonomy (NCBI): domain Bacteria; kingdom Pseudomonadati; phylum Pseudomonadota; class Gammaproteobacteria; order Enterobacterales; family Enterobacteriaceae; genus Citrobacter; species Citrobacter sp. wls717. The sequence goes on along the minus strand of NZ_SZWW01000007.1, from coordinate 79,545 downwards.
CATTTTCATATACTTATACTTTGGAAGAATTACTGCTTATCAATGCTTTTACGCGGCAATTTTGACCATCCCTTTTTCTGCAATGCTAAGAGAGACGATTGAAAAAAACCAAGAGGTTGATTTCAAAGTTATTATGTTGTTAGTTTTCGGGTTAGCTTTCGGTATCGTAACCATGTTCAAAGCAATGCAAAAAGCAAATAAAGAATCAACTTCATCCAATAAAAAGAATCTATTATACATTGCAAAAACAATGGCACAAGATATTAATAGAGCAAAACTAATTTTAATGATATGGTTTAAAAAAATACTTATATGTTCGAATAGCTACTTAAGAGTTGCAGATCTATTATCGACAGCAATTGCATTATTATTCATTGGTGTTTTTTCAATAAAGATAATACCAGAGCATCAGAAGTCTTTTCTTTTACTTGATGCTTTTTCTAAGACAGATTGCAATACAAAAAAAGATTCATTTTCATACATCAGGAAATCGAAAAACGAATGCTACAGAATTAATTCTAAAGGAATAGAAGTTATCGAAATGATATCATTTACCTCATCAGCTGACTAAAACATAGGTAGTAATGAAAATGGATGAGACCACGAAGAGAAAAAGGATTGAGGCATTTAGGAAAGCAGAGGCTAGCTTATATTTATCAGGTAAAGATCCTCGCGGGTCAGAATTTTACCAGAAAATAAAGGATGAAGTTATAAGAGGTAAGCTAACTTATGAAGAGGCAAAAGCAGAGATTTTAAATCACCATATAGAGAAATCGAAAAAATAAGAAAAAGGCTAACATTATGTTAGCCTATCTTCTCAATGATTATTCCTATAACTAAAAATTGCTTTTTTCAATAACTCCGTTTGCTCATCAGCATCATCATAATTATAAATTCCCGTAGCAGAATAATACTCTTCGATGCATAGAATATTTATCAATGGTTCACAAATCTCTTTAATAAACTCCTTGTTGTTATCGGCAAAAATAATTTTTATTCCTTCCAAAACAAAGCTATTATAATCAGCCATTATCCACCTCCTTACAGGTGTTTAGTGGAAGCGTCAGTTAACGTTACCGCGCTAACTGACGCGCCTAAATCAAGATTTTTTACTGCCAGTTAAACTATCACCCTCAAACTCATCCTGTTCGTGGTTAGTCTGACGATCGGCTGTGTGTTTACGTATTTGATTCGCTATTTCCCCACCAACGGTCTGTTGTCTTCGGATAGAATTAGTACTTCCCTTCATCATCTGATACTCCGAAGCTCCGTTAGACAGCCCGCTCGCCATGTGAGAAGCCATGCGGCCAGCTCGTGAGAATGATGAAGCAAACCCCTGGCTTCCTCCGCTGACGCTACCTGTATTACTCCCTGCAGAAGAACCACCGGAACCGCCTGATGGTTGTCCTCCAGAAGTATCTACGGAACCGGTATCTTCCCCTCCGCCAAATCCTCCACCTGAACCACCTTTATCACCAGAACCAGATTCTTCTGCCATCGCCGCTTGTGCAGATTCAAATGCTGCTTTTAGAGCGGAAGCACCACCACTGACTTGAGCTGTAGCACTCATTGCCATTGCCCCAGCGCCACTGATTGCAGTAGTAGCAGCGCCAGTAATCATACCTGCTCCAAAACCACCGATCCCTTGTAAGGACGCTCCTCCAACAACGCCTGATAACAACAACGGTAATTTATTCGTCAATACTAAAAGAATAATTGACGCCAGAAGTAAAACAATAAGACTATTAAGATCAGGAATATCATTTTTAATAATAGAAAAATACTGATCTATAAATGATTGCCCAATCCCAATGATTAATGTCATCGTAAATAACTGAATACCAATCGATAATACTGTGCGTAAGTAATTTATTGCTATATCAGAAGTCCATTTCGAGCCACCAAACCCAAGCAAAATAACTCCTGCATAACACAACACCCATGCAGAAACTAACATTATTAGCATATTTATCGCGATAAGCGCCATTACTACTAATACTATTATCGCGACGGTTATCATAATGGTCGAAATCATTGGAGACCAAATTGATGCTGCTGAACTGACCTTTGTTAATATCACAAATGCCATATCCACTATGCTGGAGGGTGAAATACCAGTACTTGTTCCTAAAGCATTTGCTGCAAGTTGTCTCATTGAGTTAATTATAGATTGTGATATGGCTGGGCCGTTGATTAAAAGATAATAAAAAAAACCAATCACGGCAAAAAAACGAACTATTTCTGCAAGTGCACTGATTAAACCTTCCCCTTGCATCGCCAACATACCAAATGTCCAAACCATACTTATTAATACCAGCCCCCAGAAGAGCCAATTTGCATAATCACCAATTACTAATGACCATGTGCTGGCTACTTGCTGAAACTTATCTAATAACGTATCAAGTAATCCGCTACTATCTAATTGACCAGCATAAGCATTTACAGAAAACAAAAAAACCATTCCTAAAAAAGTGAGCTTGCTTACTATTCTCATAATTACCATTCTCGCTTAGGGCTAGGATTGTTATTGCCATGCAGGGCACATTTATCGTAGCTATGTTCGTTCAATTTATTCTCTTGCGTCGATAAACAATCTTCATCTTTTTTATCGCAAGAGCATAGAATTAATGAAATTATTAGAATAAAAATGACCAAAAGTTTATCTTTCATTCAGCTCTCCCTCACCAAATTCGCTTCGGGCTTGGTGTGTTCTCGCCAGCTAACGCTTTTTCATCAGCGACTATTTGTTGGGCTTCTTTATCAGCCTCAGCCTGTGCCAGTGTTGCTGCAGCGTTTTGCTGAGCTACCAGAAGCGAGCGGATTTGCAGCAACTGGTTCGTTTGAGCACTGGCAAGCTGGTTAGCGGCCTGAATAGCTTCCATTTGCCCTTGTGCGCCGGTTGCCTGCGTTTGCAAATCTGCAAGGTTGTCAGCATCGCTTTGCAGTGTTTCCTGCTGTTCGTCAAGAGCCTTAAATACAGCGTCATTGGCCTTTTTACGTGCCTCAGAGCTGTTCTGTTCAGCTTTGCGCAGTGCGCTAATTTCATCCGCAGTACATTCAACATTACTGTTAAAGCACGGTGATGAGCGGTAGTAATTCACGTCCTGATAACGTTTCAGATATGAATCAAGACTCCCGGCCTGGTTTTTGTAGTAGTTAAGGGTGTCCTGCGCCTGCAACAATTTGTTGATGGTCGAATTGGCCTGATCCCAGATATAGGCTGCAGGTGCGACTGTATTTTTGAGCATGTTTTCATACTGCTGCAGCTGCGTCTGGTACTGCTGGATCTGTTTTGCCACAGCCTGAACGTTGTTGACTGCGCTGATTGTGGTCTGCACCACATTAGTACCATCGATTACAGGGATACCGGCTGTCGCCGGTAATGCCATGATGGACGCCAGGAAGGAAGCTGCTAATGATTTTTTAGCTGCTAAAATCCCTCTCAGTGATGAAAATACTCGGAGCATTAACTTCATTTGCCCACCTCAAATTTAACTGATTATTAATATTGAAAACTCGTACTTTTAACAAATACAGATATTTAGGAAACCATAAATTTATTTATCCAAGATTCTATCCATAATATTTCTTAGTTCTTGTCTGGTTGATTCTATTTTAGCAAGCAACGTTTTTATCAATGAGGGTGAAAAATCAACTGTGCGTGGATCGTTAGCTAACCACAGTTTAAGTAACCCACCAAGTCGACCAAGATCAGCATTTACTCGGCTAAGCTCTACAACCTGTTCAATATCTACCATAGACTCAACCTGATAACCCATTGCTACTTTACGAATGAAACTCGCTACACTTAAGCCAGATGCTTCTGCATTTTCCTGGATTTGCGCTTTTTCATCTGGCAAACAATAAACTTTAATTGGTGTACTATTTTTTCTAGTCTGAGAAACGGTCATATCATTCTCCATACAGGCGGTAGCCGATCAGCCTCGCAGAGCAGGACTCCGTTGAGCAGCTCAGCTGCGAATAAGGGAAGGTAAAGTAGAAGCACCGTTTACGGTGGGCCTACTTTACATGTCCTGCCCTACATTTGCCGTTGTGAATCTGTGTACGTATTGTGTATTCCTGTGTACTCAGTGTGTTTTCCTAAAGCATTTGTGCAGGATTAGTCGTGTAAAAGTGTGCAGCATATGTGTTTATTGGAAGGAAAATTATTTGAATACCCAAAGGAATATTTTTATTCTTGCGGCTTGAGCTTTGGTGGTCTGCCACGCTTCCTTTGAGACTTATGTATCTCTTTCGATATATCATCATTCTCTTTCTTTGACTCAACGGATTTATCTATCCAGTCCTTGACATCTTCTCTACGCCAGAGAAGGCGTTTATTACCTGGAAGACGGCACCTTGGTGGCAGACATTTTGGATTTCGCGTTGCATCACTGCGTATACTTTTTACGGTTTTCTTTAATGCAAAAGCCAACTCTTCAACGGTTATAAGTTCTGGCATAACTGATTTCATCGAAGAACCTATCTCTCAGTAAAAATTAGAGGATTTTAGCGGCTAAAATTTTAGCTGCTAAAATTTGCAAACCAACGTTATGAATTGAGAATAATTAAAACTTACTGGCAAAATTAGTTATGTCAACAGAGTTTTTTATTCAGTGGGTTTTTATTCTGTAGGAAATTTGTTTTTTTTGCGTTTTTTGAACGACGCTAAGGTTTTAATAATTCTTTTAATCTTTTTGGTTATATATAGGGTTAAAGATCTGGTTAGTAGGCTGTGGAAAAGAGATACATTTAATTGTTTATTATGATAATTTTTGATTAGTACCGTACCTCATATGTCATGAAACTCTACCTCAAATGTCAATAAACCCTACTTCATATGTCAATAATATAGAAAGTAAAGAAACAGGTTATGCACAATGTTATTAACAGAATCTGTGGATAAACACACAGCTTATACATGGCAAATATAAATTGTTTAGCTAAACTAAATAGCTACAAATAAAATGAAACAAAATGTAAATAGCAAGGGGTTGTACATGATTTAGAAATTTGGTTAGCTAACCTTTATAGCAAACACTGTTGGTAAATGTTTCATTTCTGACAACGGATATATCGAATTTTAGTAAGAACAATACTTCAACAAATCTTACTCTCTGATTTGTTTAGCTAAACAAAGTACCACAAGGAATTCTATGACGTTTGAAAAAAGGGGGAGATATGAGGACGATAAATGCTGCACCTTCAACTGTCGGAGAGATTTTATACGAAGAATTCTTGAAACCGTTGGATATGCCTCCCGCAAGACTTGCTGAACTGATGGATACAACATATGAAAAAATTTGGGAAATAATTAAAAACGAGCGAGATATAACTCTTGAAGAAGCTACTCAACTCTCGATAATTTTCAACACAGATGCATCTTTTTGGATGAAACTGCAAGAGCTATATAAGACATGGTTTAATAAACAAAAGAAAGGGTATTCAATTAGATTACTTAATCGTAATACATAATTTGCTTTTAAAAATATTCATGTATTACTAGTGACTTATCAAAACAAGATAACACTAGGAGGACTGAGGGTTAAAAAATCGAATCCTTGATGATGGGACACAGGCCTGACCGGACAAATCATTTTAGCAGTGGTACAGGCGACACTGAAAGCCGACATAAAGAAGCCCGACTGGTAAGATCGGGCCTTTTTATTTTGGCACTCTGGCTTGAATAGAACATCCTACATTAGACGTTAAGATCTTACATCTAATTATCCGAAAATACTAATGGATGCGTAGTTGCATTTGACCTGACCGCCCATTTGCGGGTTACTCTACCATCGCCAATAAAATCCGGCTACTCGAATTCGGAAGTATTAGGCTATAGGTCATAAACCTGAATAACTGCTATGTGCTGAAGCGGATAAAGCTGACATCATTATGCACCAATCAACTCGGTGTAAGTCAGCTAGTTGGTGATGGAGTGACTTGTCAATAGTTGTAGCCCCTACCAGTGCATCGGAGATTCTTGAGTGTAACCTTAGTTGCTTTAATCAGAAGTAAAGGAAACGTACTATGAAAATCAGTACTCTTAATCAAGAGATCCCCCGTTCTCTCACGGAAAAGGGGGATTGAATTTTCAAATTTTCTTTTTAGCGATAAAAATACAGTAAAAATATAAGGTTTTGATAATGTGATTAATGCTGTGCACCTCGCGAAATAATAGTAATAGCTTCCTCATAAAAGACATGAAACTAAGTTCGTTGTATTTAGTGCGTTCCATTCCTTCCTTAGCGAAATAGTAGGTTATCATCTGAATTGACTCTTTATATTCATATTTATAATGTGCAATGCCATTTCGCAGCTTGTTGTCTAAAGCATTGAGATCAACTATATAAAAGCTATCATCCAATCCGCTTATTTTCGTGCCTAAATCAACGTTTGCATATTCGTTGAGACTTGAAAAACCTTTAATTAAATCGCCTTTTTTATTTAGTCTTACTGAATCGTCAAAAATATTATGATCTCCGCGTTTTAATAAGTTATTCAATCCGGCCACAATTATTAATTGCCGAGAGAATACTTCAGATAAGTCTTTGTAAAAATTGTTACAGTCATCAAATTCGGCAGTTGAAACTCGAGCAGGAATCATTGATAAATCTACGTTTTTATCATAATCATAGTAAAGCGCTGGGCGTGAAGGGAGTTCAAAGTCAAGCATTTTGGGATATAGGCTTAGACAATCGAAATGCAAACTTTTCAGAAACCCACTTCCAATAATATCATCTAAAAATTTATTTAGCTGTTTTGGATGGTTTTTCTGAATATAATGAAGAAATTGTGGCATTTTTTCACTAATTTCAGCATTATGTGCATGTATTGTAAAGGGAAATGACATTGCAGAGGTTGCTGTATAAAGTGCGGAAAGGATATCTTGTATTTTTAGCGAACGAGGTTTTTTCAGAGTAGGTAATTCTTTCATTAGGTTACTGAAAGTATTGTAATTTCCTTGTTTGTATTGAGTAATGAGTCGCTGGAGCTTATCGCGATGTTTATAAATATAATTCATTCCATTTAGATGTGCGTTCAGCATTAAGTATTTTTCATGACCTATTGCACTTGTTATTTTTAAGAATGCTGTTTTTCCTATTTCGTATTTTCCAAAGCCTACGGGAAAATCTAAATGCAAATCGATGAAAGGATTTGTTGTGCCAAAGTCATTGCTTTCTACAGTTTCCGCACCGTTAAATACAGGTTCTCCCTCCCCAAGAGTAAACGATATATTATTCTCACAATTTGGACATGCAAATTGGAACGGTTGTATGTCTCGATTAGACATACCTATTCTTGTATCAATGACCGTGTCACATACAAGGCATTTAAATTGCTGTAAAAAATTCATAAATATTTTATTAATCCTATAAATTATAAGTTAAGTATTAGTCTTTCATCTACAAACCAAAGCCACTTTACTACTTTACCTAACTGCACTTTAAACAATCATAAGTTCTTTTTTTTAAAAAGGTAGTCCAAAGATACCAATTTATTCAATATCAACGAGAATTCGAGACTCCTATGTGAGTAAAAAACTATGAGCTTCATGCCATGCTTTCAATAAATGCCTTCAGTTACCCATAAATTTACTGGATTAACAATTTGTAGTCTTTCCGACCAAATTACCGCGCGCAGTGTGACCCCATACTTTAGAGGTCACCTTATCTCTTTCCACTAGTTGTTTACGGTGCATCAAATCGGCAAGCAGTATTGAAACAAAGAACATGAATTTTGTTTTGGGAGTATTAGGAACATCTTTGGGTCCAAGCCAAGGTAGCTGCTCCAGTTGATTTTGTATTTTGGGTGTTGCGAAGCTAACACCATTCCAACTATGCCCAAAAGCATTTCTAATGCTACGCAGTGTGTTTAGTTCTTTGTATTCGTGTTCCATTATCAGTCCTAACGCATATGCTAAGCCTGTTCTAGCAGCAAAAGATGATAAAGGCGCTGTTGCACCATTCAGTAGACCTTTAGCTACTTTGTCATTTAACAGGTGAGCCTGGATGATCTCGGATAACCACTCATCGAAAATGGATGCTGCTATTAGAACAGAGCCACGATCTGATTCTTTATTTAGTTCGGACAAAAATTGACCGAGTTCAATTTGGGTTTTATCACTCACAGACTCTGGAACTCCTTTCTCAAAAATTCAACATGAGGACGCTTCGGTCGCACATCAATCTTAACCATTAGATTATGAAGTTGTGTTAGGTCTGGGTCAAACTATGAACAAAAACAGAAAAAATTATTGTGACGTTATTTAGGGGGATCTACAATGACACATTTTAAACAATTACTTTAATATCAATAAATTGGATCGTATTACTGTGTTCCTATTATTGGTTTAGCTCAGCTTGTCGCTCACAGCGGACCTTCAGCTCGATAGCAAGTCCGCTCCGTTGGAGTGCCAGATGCGCTCTAAATTTGATGGCTAGTATTGAAGAGATACTTGGGCATCATGGTTATGGTGTAAATACCGTCTGTGATACCCGCAGAGGTGCTAGGTTTAGGCACTGAGAAGGATACATTGAACATGAATTCAGAGTGATGTAACACAAGTCATAGAAAATTAGTGATTTATATTGAAAAGGGGGCTATTTTATTAAAGCAAGGCCGCCTTTAGGCAGCCTCTTATTTTACATGTAGATATTCATTAAACTGTCAAATAGTCTTTTGGTTAACTCTTTTTCCGCTCGTGCTTCGATTTGAGCCATACCATTTCGGAAGAGTTTTAATTTACCGCTAAATTCTTGGTCATGAATAGTACATGTCAATCGATCAAGTCTCATTTTTTTGTGAATAAGCTCATCTTTGAAATATTTTTTAAGATCGCTGGTACTATTAATTTGCATCTTGGCAAGAGCAAATTCAGCAACTTGAATTTGAGATACATCTAGTTGCACTATATTAAGTGTCAACTCTGTGTTTAAAGAACTGAACCATATGAACGGGTCAATCTCAATCTCTTCTAAGCTGGTACCAAGACCAAGGTTTTTTACCAGTGCCTGAGCAAATGGTTTAAGTGTTCTCGGTGGATTATCAATAAGTAAAACTGGGGTGTATTGTTCGTCAAAACTGAAAGATGTTACTCTATATTCAATGCGTTCAACAGCGGTACTGTTGCCGTATAGATTACTTATTCTATCTTCGCTAATTATCTTTTCGATGAAGCGAGCGTGAAAATGAGATGTTCGTGATTTATCAAATATAAACCCTTTCCCTTTCTCTTCAGTAAAAGGATCACGCATGAGTTTTTCAACTGTTTCACTAGTAGTGAAACGATTGTTGAGTTTAATCCATTTAAATTTTTTCATGCTCTTCCACCTTTTTACCCGTCACGATATTATAGGCGTCCGCTGCTGACTGTTCAATTAGTAGGCTGATTTTCTTCTTTTCAACTTCATTTGCTGCACGAATAGTAACATTGTATCCACTACCTTTTTGGTTATTGATTCCTTTAATTTGATAGGAAAAATCAGAGCAATTTTCTGAATCCTTAAAGAAAGCTTCAACCAAAATTCTGTCTCCTATTCCGTTTTTAGGTTTAGCAGACCAAGCAATTCTTCCAATATAGTATCCTTTGTTGTGTAGTTGGGTGAAAATAGCAGAACTATTAACAGAATCACCTTTTAGAACCGCTTTTTTTACGAATCCTGTCTCGATTTCTTCTTCTTCCTCGTCATCACCTTTGCTTGTTGAACGGTTAAGCTCTACATTAGTAACGTCGTCAATTTCATATCCACTCAAGCCGCCCATAACCTCTTGAAAAAACTGACTTCTTAGCGCTGGTGTAGGAATCGCTTCTAAAGAAATTTCAAACTTTTCAACATCAACGGATTTAATCTTTGACAACTCTTTTTGTAATAGTGTTATTACATCTTTAGCCTTTTGGTTCTGAGGCATACGAATATCAACATTATCGTTATTTACAGTAAGATCAATCTTGATGTTTCGGTTGTCTATCTGACGCAATGCTGTTCTGGACAAGTCTACTTCTTGGTAGTTTACCTCGATTGCTAAAGACCCATCTTTTTTCGCAGTGATTTTTACTGTTTCACCAGAGCCAGTGGCTAATTTTCTTTTAACTAACTCTGCTGCTGTTTTTAATTCCGTCTGAGAGGATGATGCTTGAAGCTTGACGCTAGTTATACTCTCTCTTTTATCATAAGTTTGTACAAGTTCCTTAATAGAATCTAGATCACTATATCCCTGAGGTAGTTTGCAAACCTCTTCAATTAATTCCTCCTTTGTTAAGTCTTGAGCAACAATAATACCTTTCCGTAATAATATCTCGCGTAATCTTGCGATGGTAATTCGTTTATGATGAAGTGCATCATATATATTTTTGTCAGTTGCGAAATAAATATTCATGTTATTCATTAACGTTGCTCCATGCCTATAGCTTCAAGACTATATTGAATTACCATTGCAGCTGTTTTTTCGAATGCAACTTTTGAAAACAAACGTTCACTTTCGCCTGATAGCCAATGGGCACTATATTTTTGCTTTGCTCTTTCAAAGTGATGAATGGAGTCTTCATGCGGATTTATATGACAATGTCTAATTTTTATTCTTTTTGCATCAGTCAGTATTTGATAATTAGAAAGCATGTCAAGGAAATAGATGAACTCATCTTCACTATTCCCTGGTTGATTATAATAAATTACGTAACCACTATCTTCTTTTTCACCCATCCAATCGAATTCTTCATGCTTTATTATTATGAATGGTGATGTTAAGACCTCAACAGTAGCTGCAGTCTTATTGTTGATAGGATGTTTTATCCTAGTTAGTGCTAAGTCTGGGTAATAGAAATAGTACAAATCTGGTTGAGGTAAAGCCCCGGTACCAATAAGCATTTTAATATCTGATGCTATATTTATCATATCGGATATTTTGAATGGATCTAAAAGGTGTAATTTTATGTTGGGGGGCATTTTATTATTTCAGGATCGACTTTCTTCATCACGGATGAGTAAAAATCCTTGTCATAAAGGTTGTCATGATTATAGAGAAATAATAAACCTCGAACTTTGTAACCTAATGACTCATCCCGCACATATCGTTTACACCACTGTTGGCTAATGTTGGCGCATTCTGTAGCGAGAGCTAAAGAAGAAAGTGCACCTTCTACCATCCCTTTGCCGATACTACTTTGAGCATAGCTTTTGAGGTCTGTGTTCAAGTACACAATCTCTTCTTCATAAGGATCGGTATAGTAAAACACCACATCGCTAGGATGTGTTTTTTTGTCATGAGCCTCTAGGTCGCAATCCCAGTTCATATCTTGACTAGTAGCTCGTTGCCATTTGAAAATTTTAAAAATATCTTGGGTTATCTTATTTGCAACATGCTGTATTGAAGAGGTCTCTCCGCCCATTTTCAACATTCCTGTTTAGTGTGTGTAGGTAAAACTCTGAATCAAAAATCATTCAACAATATGAATTACATCATATTTTGTAAGTATGTCTAGTGTGAATGAATTTGCATGTAGGTTATTGTGATTAAAGTTGTATTAAAACGAACGCAGGGCATGGTGTTGTAAGTAACCCTGAAATCCGCGCCATTCTCTTTTAGAGAGTGGTTACGCTACCTTGGAAGCGAGCATAGAGATCTATGGGCCTGCGCCCATTCCTGATGATTCAGGATTTAGTGAACTTCCGCTTCTCGCTCAAAGACGCCTGTCAATTTAGCAGGATATTGGATGCATTATTTTGTCAGAGATGACACAAGTAAAATGTAAGTGGGTAGTCAAGTGAATGCAAATACCCAAATGGTCTACTAAACGTGTTTATATGTATGTTTTTGTAGTAACATCCTTTCGACCCATCCGTGCAATCAGTGAACTGAACTGAAAATATCTGTAACCAGAAGCCATCAAAGTAGCAATACTGCCCAAAAGACAAGACAGGCGCGGCTACAAGGTAACACATGCTATTAGCATACCCTTGCATTGCGCCACACACAATCTCACTGTACCTGCCACAATTTTGCCACACGCACAACGCGCAAAAATGCACATTCGTGTTAAAAAAAGCAAAACAATGCAACGGTAACCAGATGATTTTATTAGAAAAGATGGTGCCGATAATAGGAGTCGAACCTACGACCTTCGCATTACGAATGCGCTGCTCTACCAACTGAGCTATATCGGCCCTGAAAAGGACATGTCCACGAATGTGAACACGGGGTAGAAGGTTAAAACTAACCGGGCGATGCGTCAATGGCCTTGTGAATCAAACGCCTATTTTTGCATCACCCGGATTCAATTACGCACGAATCGTGCCATCACCCGCTACGGCGGAACGCGCTCAGCGCTTTCCGTGTTCGCGATAGCGCGTTATTACATCAGACATTTCTATAACCAACGACGAACCCGTTGCTCATAGCGCTCCCATTCCTGCCCGAAATGTTTTCGCAGCTGTTCTTCTTCAAAATCGATATGCAATCTGGCTATCACCAGCATAAATAATGGTACAGCCAGTATCCCGGCGAGGCTGCCGACGTAGAAAGCGAAGGCCAACTGGAGTCCGCTCATTCCAAGGTAAATAGGGTTGCGGCTCCAGGCGTAACAACCTTCGGTAACAAGCGTGGTCGTTCTTTCCGTATGAAGCGGGTTCAGCGTCGTGCGTTTCATCCTCATCTGCCACACAGTATGCAGTGCTACCGCCAGACTAACACAGGCCAGCAATAGGCTTACGACGATATTCACAGCACCGAACGTAAAATGCGGGGTCGCCGTCAACGCATCCATGACAAGAAATAATACTAAGATGAGCGGTGGCGGAAACCATACTCTTACTTTTGTCAGAAATGTACGCATGGCGAAGGGCTAACCTCAAAACTTTTGTATTGAACATTAATACAGTTATGAATAACCCTTTTAGGATAAACAAACAAACGATGCATCGCTCAGAACAGCAAACCCTCTTGAGATCTAGGTTGAGAAAGTTGAACCAGATACAGGTTCATACAAACTAACAGAGTGCTCGTAATACCGGATAAAATCACTAAATGTCACTGGCGGTAAAAATTGATAGCCTTGCAGGTAATCAACTCTCTGTTTTCCCAGCCATTGCTGTTGAAAGTCATGTTCAACGCCCTCCGCTACTATGCGTAGCCCTAAAAGCCCGGAAAGATGAATAATTGACTCAAGCATAGGAATATGTTGCTCAACCTCTTTAATAGCCTTAATGAATGTTTTATCAATCTTGATTACATCCAGGTCTAACTCATTGAGATAGCAGAGGTTAGCGTAACCGGTCCCAAAATCATCTAAAGCAAACAGAACGCCTCTGTTTCGTAATGAACGAATAAGCTCTTTGATTGCTGGAGTGATTGTAAGCGTCTGATTTTCAGTTATTTCTATCATCAGTTTTATGGGTAATTTTTGCGTCATTTCCATAAAGTTAAGGCATTCCCAATAAAAGACAGGGTTACTTAAACCTGATGGGCTGACATTAAATGAGACAAATAAAGTGTTGTTAATCCCTACACCTCCGCCGACGAAATCACGCGCAACGACGGTCATTAAATAGCTGGTCAACTCATTAATCAACCCACTTTTTTCTGCCAATGGAATAAACTCACGTTGAGAAATAGCGTAGTTATGCCCCTGTGGCCAACGAGCCAAAACCTCAACGCCGCAAACATCACCACTGATATTTACTATGGGTTGAAAATAAGGAATGATTTCTTCATTCCTTATTGCCATGCTCAGTCGGCTAGTATCTGAAACATCATACACCTCATCGTAAATCATATTCTCCGCTGTATTTCTTAGCGGTGAACTGTCTTCACGCAAGAAATTATTCCTGGTTAAAAAAATGATTGTTTCATTGAAATGAGAAAATCCGAGCCGAGTGGTAATTTTTTCCCGATATCGATATACTGACTTAATTGTCAGCGAGTTGGCAATACAAAAATCGTGCAATCTTTCTTTAGTGAAAGAAGCATACAACATTTCTTCCTCAAACTCGGTTAAATAAAAAGTAAATAGTGGTGAACCTCTGTTGATTTCGGCTATCTCACCAGGTGCCAATAAATAATCTTTTAACTGAGAGATCACCTTCTCTGATAATTCCCATCCATTAATAAAAACAAACTCTTCATACCCTCGATTAACAGCCTGGTTTTCACTCATCCGAAGAACAATACAGCTCATATTAATGAACTGTGCACTATTTCTCTGGAGCCACTTCCTGATCAGGAATAATGGCAGTCGATTATCAATAACCAACACACAGGATGGATATTGTGGTATGACGGGTTGCGCTCCAGAAATATATGTGCGCGCATCAACCAGTACTAAATTTGGCAAAGACGCTTTTAACCCTGAGAAAAGGAAAATATCATAACTGAGAAGAAAAGCCTTTTTCACATTCATAATTATCACCAACTTTAATTTATGGCATAGCAGGTCCCTCGTTTTATGCACGAGAGCATATACAACACCTTCGACCTCCAATAATTATAAGGCGGTGCGTGAGTTAACTTTTTCCATAAGTCATATTACACAGGTTAGGAATTTATGATTACAACTGTCCATATGAATATCCCCGTCAAATAGTAAGGCCATTTAAAATATTGAAAAAGGAAAATTCCCATTTTCTAATCAGAACAAATAAATTTACTCACTTTCACAACAAGACGAAACATAAAACCATAAAAAAGCAAAACAACAACATATGTAACTAAAAAAATTTGTAATACAATATATCAACTTTGTTAAGCAGCCCGACAAACCATAAGCGTACGTCGCAAATCTCTTATCCCATAAACATTTCCGGCGATACGGACAACCTTATAATAGAAAATATCCTGCCGTGACATAAGCAGCTCAGTAATTTCATCAGGGACATTATCATTTTTATTTTTAACAATAGCCACGCGGCGAGTCTGTCGGTATCCATCGTGATCTTTACCAATAAATTTCAGGACGACATTACGATCTACGGCATAATGTTTGCCCTGAATGACGAGACTTCCTACCTGAGATACTCGCCCTTCGGTGGCGGAAGATATCCGGAAGACAAGAAGGACTTCACCTTCAATTTTCACCCCCTGAGTTTGAGCTTCCAGATGCAGATAATTTTTGGCAGAACAAGTCAGCGTCTCAGGTTGCAGATGAAGGTAAAAATATACTGTTATCGCTGCAAGGAGGATCACCCCACTAATAAATATAGTTTTCGCATTCATGCGCAGCACCTCGTTTATCTAGCGAACAAACTCCAAGAAAGTTCTCTTTAAGAGAATTGCTTGCTGATAAATTATTATCATCATAGAAAACTATTGTTTTCTTACCGCTATGACAAACCGAATTTACTTTTCGCCACATATCAGAGGATAAGAATGCTTTCGTTTTATCAGCATTATTGTCATCTGCAGTATAAAGTTCACAATCACCTACTGTCCTGATGTAGATAAAATTCCTGGTACCTGTATTAAAAGTCTTCACGATAAAAAAAGTGCTTGCGATTAAAGCGATTAATAAAATGAGAACAAAAATTTTTACGTATTTCACTTTTCTTGATGGAACTGCCATTTCCGTTTTAGGTACCAAGCGCCTGTCTTGATCCTCACTGGAGGATGTCGATGCGTCACGGACCGCAGCATGGAACAAAAATCCCTGTCTGGGCAATGTTTCAATGGGGTTCTCCGCCCCCAACTCGCTAAATGCTTTTCGTAAGACACTTATACTTTTATTAAGACTATGGCCGGATGGCACCATGCCATGCTTTTCCCATACTTCCTCAATGATAAATTCGCGGTGGAGCTGTTGATTTTTATGAGTAATGAGTAAATCAAGTAGTCTCGCTGTAGACGGCGAAAGAATTATTGTAGTATCGCCATGTTTCAGGCTTTTCCTGGTGGAATCGTACTCAACCTGATCATTAATTATACTTTTCATACAACCTGACTCTTAAATACCGTAATATTGAGTTCGGATGGCCAAAATTTCATCTACTCTGAGCTTATGACTGTATTTTATAAAGATACATACAGTATAGATTCAATATCTCATCATGACATATCCGATCAGATTCAATACTTACTCACGATTGAGTTTGAAGCACCCCTGCCCCACGGGTAGGTATTTCTGCAAGGCAACTATAAATTTTCTGTTTTGTGTTTTTAGTTGGCTACTACGCCAGGTTTCCCCCGGCAACACATAACGCATGGTGGCTTCATCATCGGTTGAGTTGCACCCCTGGTGTACGATGATTTTAAAAAAAGTATTCCCGGTGTTTTTCAGCGTTCCGTTAGCCTCATCAATGGTGTAGGTCAGATTTATTTTTCTCGGACGAACAACCAGTATGGTGTCCATAGCGATCACCGGGAGAGCCTGTCCGCCTTTTCCTTGATTACGCTCGGTAAACAGCGTGATCGGCATTTCACGAAACAGAATTCTATAATAACGCTCCTTATCATCCTGCGGTCCACGGTAGAAAATCTTAAAAAACTCACTCGCCTGCGGTGCCAGTGAGAAATTCAGCGGTGTAAACAGAAGTTCGCCTTCAGCAATGGCGCTTCTGTTTTCACCTCCCGGCCCCGGCTTATCAATTTTTACGGCGCTAATACTGTACAAATTCTGTTTGTGGCTATCGTTATAGATTCGCTTACTGATAAATGATTTATCCGATGGCATCTCATAGATGGTCGACTCCAGGTAGACAGCCTGCGCAGAGCATGCAGTCAGCCCACAAAAAAAGACAAATGCCCATCTAAGTGCGAAATGGTAGCGATTCATGGCGTGACGCCCACCCAATTCGCCGTCACTTTTATCTCTCCGCTGGCGCTGACGACACCTTCCCAGTCTGCTCCGGAAACGGTTAACAGCGAACGTGAATCATTCATGGGGAAAAGCAACTTCAAATCAGTCGTATAATAGCTTCCATCGTCATTGTTATTGGCGTCCCAGGGCGTCTGTTGCCACTGCGCATCGCTCATGCTGACTGGTGCTTCACTGCAGCTATTTCGTTTCTGCACTACGCCCCCCGACTGGCTGTTGTACTGCAGAAAGGCGGGGATTGGGACGGATAGCCCGCCTTGCGTAGAGGTAAACAGGCAATAAGGCACACTATTGATCGTTGTACTATCCCCGATAACCTGGGCGGTAATGCTATCGGCCTGACGAGGGCCTGAGACGGTTACGGTGTAATCCATTTCTATAGGAGCGGCATCGCCAATCGTGCCACTGCCGCTCGCAGAAGCTGTGTTGTCCGAAGAGACAATACTGATTCCATACTCCTTCGGCACAATATTGAGCTGTAACGAAGGGGTAAACTGGTAGTGCCCTGACTCTGGTGTTAAGCCATTATAAAAACCGAAAGTAAACGGCTGACTGTTAGTAATACTGATCCCTGAATCGACGAGATTTTTCAGAAATACTTTCGACAGAAAAATATAAATATACTCCCCGGACGTGGTGAAAACGTTGTAATACGTTGTTGAAGAACCATAGTTATACCAGTTTGAGCCATTCCCGGAGTATCTCACGGTGGCCGCTCCGGGCGTAAAACCAAGCATCGCCGTGTCAACATAAGCGCGAAACGTCAGAGAGGGGGTCAGATTAGCCGTTTGTTGCAGGTTATAACTCACCATCTTGCAAATCACACCGTCTGTGCCGCCCACCACGCCAAGCTCACAATAACCAGAGTCTTTGGTGATGCTCGGCGTTCCGTCGCTGGCAACCCAAAGTTCCTGAAACGCATTAGTGGATTCAAGCGACAGATGCCCGCGTTTGGTCAACGTATAATTAACGTAATTCCATGATCCGGTCGACTGGTCTTTGCAACGCTGTCCGGAAGAATAATCATAATTTACAGACGTATAACAGCGGTTGAATACGTAGGTTTCGCTGCTACCGGTAGACACATTGCGAAAATACTCATAGGCAGTATCCGTCAGAGAGGCGAATCCGTAGGCTCCGCCAACAACGCCTGCGACAGAGCCCACCTGTGCATGATAAAACCCGTTATTGTCAGTTCCTTGCCCGGCAATAAACCCGGTCGATGGACACTGGGTTCCACTATAACAACGTATTCCCCGGAAAGGCCCATTAATCGGGGAATTATCAATCCACATATCCTGATAATAATTTCCGGGTGCAGTCCAGCCCACAAAACCTAAATATCCGAGACTGACCTGCGAGGTACCGTATTTTATCCACGTATTTGACCCGCTGAAGCGCGGATCAAGTGCCGATGGGGTAATAAAATATTCACCATCGATAGCATTTTCAATAAACAAATAATTATTGCTGACTGAGCCGGACGAGGAGGCCTTCAAAGCTAAAACAGGCAAAGGCGTAAAGCTTCCCACAGCACAGATAAAAATAGCCAACTTATTTAATACTTTCATTTTATTACCTCTGTGCCATAGTGGTTTGCGTTGCGCATTTCACCTCACCCACCCACGCCGCGCCGCGTGCTTTTTCCAGATCGAGATCGGCTTCACAAACGCTGCCATTGGCTGAAATTAGCGTGATGATCGGATATTTTTTATCAATATCGATAGCAAACTCACCCTTTTCATCGGTACGTGTTTTCCCGATGTGGTTATGAATATCGGTATTTGCAGCTAACTGCCCATCAGGGTAACGAATACGCCCAAACACGGTGACCATGCTTTTCACTTCAGGGTTAATAACACCAACGTTACCCGGATATAGCGTCAGTTCCTGCTTGCGTCCTGAAACAATATCGAAGCTGTCCTCAGAGTTTTTATCATTGAGGATTTCCAGCTTGTACTGGGCATAGGGCGGCAGTGCAATGAAATTTGATTTACCGCTGAGAAGATAATTACGATTGTTAATCTTCGCCGCCAGTTTCCCCTCACCGGTCAAATCTGTTTTCACGATGACACCTGACCGTTGCCTCTCTTTACTCAGACCGAAGTCTTTCCCAGCCCACGCCAGAGAGCCTTGAGAAGAGAAGTTCATATTGGTGGAGTTATCCGCGGAACGCGTTACCGATACGGTACCGGCGTTATATTTCGTGTCATAACTCAAATTGCCGTTTATCGAATAGTTGTTGTCGTAATATTGTTCACCACTCAGACGGGTTGACGCCGCCAGGCCGACTGATTTAATGGGGCCTTCAGTATACTGCTTACGCGCGCTGAGATTCCCCTGGGTGCTGCCATAGCGATCCCGGGAGACCCCCATGCTCAACCAGGAAGCCAACGGCAACGATAAATCCAGGCTGACATAACGTTCCTGTCGCCCATCGTCATTTCGGTTGTTGTAGTAATAACGCTGGATCCCGGCACGCAGTCCAACCGAGGCATATCTGCCTGAATAAAGGGTCGTGCTGTAGTCCAGGTTACGGTATTTATTGCCTGAATAGCGATTCTCCGTCTGGCTAACGGTGAGCGAACCGCCATGAGGAATAAACTTTCCGATATTCAGCGTGCCGCCAATGGAATAATTGTCACGTTCCTGCACGGGCAAACGATCGCCAATTTTACTGTCTTCACGAGATGCCCAGAGAGAGCCATACCCCTCAGGCACATTGAGATTGATGTTACTGATGTTTCGCCATGACGAATCGTTCGCCACCAGCGTCTGAGTGCCAATGCTTACGTATTCATTCACATTGAGCGTGACATCCGTTTCATTAACCGCATTGTTGTCAAAACCGTAGAGCGTGGATTTCAGGCCCAGTCCCGACAATACCGCCAGCGTTACCGATGCGGCCCCTCCAGCAATCCATGTCTGCTCGCTGCCCAAATCCTGATAATGGTTTCGCTTATAGCTCACACGATCATAATCCAGTGAGCCGCCAAAAAATTGCCACGAGAGCTGATCAATTCCGGCTGCTTGTTGGCGGGCAAAGATTTTATTTACCCTGCTGATACGACTATTAATTGTCCGGCCATTGACCACGATATCTACCGTAACGTCATAAACTCCATACGGGAAACGACTGGTATCAATTTCATAGCTGCCCATATTAAAGTTCTGCACGCTGAGCAATCGCCCGTCACGAAAGACATGAACCTCGCCAGCGGCTGGCAAAAATACGGTAATCGGCGTGAGCGAAAGCGCGGTATTTTCAACAACCGTACTTCCTTTATTTCCATAGCTCACACCGTAAATTTTACCGCCGTTCAGCGCATTCAGGCTGGCAATAGACTGGACATTCCAGGTGTCAAGCATCCCAAGCGCCAGTCGATACCCGTTATAATCGCGCTCATACATCGCCCGATAGAGTTTGCTGGTGCCATTGCTGTCGCCTATACCGTAAAACGAACCGTTAATGTTGATATGGTGCTCACGCAGCGATGTTGTATTGTCTACCGTCAGATAGCTGCGAGTACTGCTGCCGTTGTGATAATCGTTGTAGTAGGTACCAAAGTTATAATTCAGGACATTGGAGAGCGTCTCCACACTGGAAGGCCCAAGCAGACTGCTGCGTGCGACAATCGCTTCAGTTAGCGCATCTTTACTAACAATCATCTCCAGATGAAATGAAGAGACGTTAAGCTGCAGGCGTGCATTAGCCGATAGCTCGATATTGGTATTATCGTGAAACTTCACATCACGAATTTTTTCCACCAATGCGCGGGTTTTTCCAGATAACACGGCATTATTAGGTAATTCAGTAAGCGTCAGGGATTTAACGGTAATATTACCATCAACAAGCGAAATTACCGCATCGGCAATTTTTTGCTGACTTTTCTCGTCAGTCTCGTTGTAGCGAATATATACCGGTACCGTCATTCCCTGCTCCAGTGAACGGGCGAAAGCGCTGGGAATAACGTAATTACCCACTTTTACTGGGGCTGCATGTGAAAATCCTGGTGTCAACGCAAGAAAAAGGCAAAAGCTACCGCCGACAATGTTTTTTGTTGTCATATGCATCCTTACATTCCGGTATTTTATTTATCCCGTACAGATGGCTGCAATCGACCATCACTTCACTGTAATAAACTGCTTACCGTGCCAGATACCGATCCGTGAACGGCTATTATTAATATCGGTAAACTGTAATTTTATTTTCGTACCTGGCATAATGTAATAACGTTCGCGACAGCCTCGTCCTCGATCGCGGGCCTTCTCTTTACACGTGCCATAGGCGATCACTCGAAACGAAACATTGCCAGTATTGGTAATAACATCGCCATTTCGGTTATATTCAAAACGCTCCTTTCTCGGCGCAACCACCAAAATAGTTCCAATTTCAGCCGACGCTGTTGCAACCGCCATTTTATTGGCCCGGGTTTCCGCGCTCTCGGTAACCGGTTCATCAATCCATTGCAGACGATAATAACGCTCAACATCATCTGCTGGTCCTTTATAGAAAAAGCGAAATACATCCTTCGCCTGACCAGGAAGAATAAGGTTGGCAGGTGTAGAAAGTAACTCTCCGGAATTAACAGGCTTTATTTCGACTCCGCCAGCTAAAGGTGATGACAATTGTTTTACCGAAACACTGACATAACGCGCCGCATCAGTCGTATTGGTAATTTCTTTCGATAATGAACTCTCAGCAGAAGTCATTATCGATGTAATTTCACCAACATTAATTGCCCATCCGGGAAAAGATACTACTAACCCTACCAACATCGCTGTCGGTAAATATTTTTTCATGACACCATTCCTGATAAATTCGGGAGATAAAATTCTCCCGAATTTTTTATTACTTAGGTAGTCGTCCAGGTTGCATTGAACTGTACTTTTACATCACCAGTCCAATAGCCGTCTGGCAGGGCAGAGTAATCCGTTACTGCCTGGGTACCATCAGAAGTCGCTGACGTGATGGTGAATTTGAAGTTGGATTGATCGCTGACACGAGCAGCACCGTTATAAGCGCCATCAGCCATCAGGCTTTCAAGACCAGAAGTCGAACTGGAGTTGACCAGGACAGTATCTGAAGACTTAGTCAGCGCGGTGCCATTCCATGCCACTCCTACGTTCAGGGTAGATGCATCACCACTGGCGTTGGTCAGAGTGTTGCTAATGATCTGCGCAGTCAGCTCAAAATCAGTTGCCGTCTCCTGGCCCTGAATAGTCACATCAAAAGCACCGTCCTGAGAGTTGAAGGCATTCAGTCCTTCAGCATACTGGAAAGTCAAAGAGTTTAGCGGGGTGACAACCAACATGCTGGTGGTATCTTTTGTTGCCGTCGCATCCCACGAGGCAGTTGCAGAAGCAGTAACATCTGCCATTGCATTTGCCGCAACAAATACAGAAGCCAGAGAGGTTACTAATAATAGTTTTTTCATTTTTATCTTCTCCTAAGAACAAACTCACCACCGAGTCTTATTATTAAGTCACTCCAGCGGTTCCATTAATTGCGAGCCAGAATTGCCGCGCAAAAAAATTATCATTTGAATTAAGTAACATCTCAACAAACCCTGAAACGCAGAAATTACAAAAGACTAAGAATTTTCTTACACAAATAGTCTTCCAGGAACTTTCCCAAGATATATTTACTCAAAATAAGCCGCATTTCAGAATTATTAACCACACAAATAAGTCGAACCAAACAATTCATCTTTTTTATGTTTTTGATAAATATCAAAAAGGTCATACAAATAAAACCCTAATAAAATCCTTACAAAACATAAAGATAATTAAAATATTTATATCTTTTCTAAAATGCTGACTATTTGTTACAACTTTGATAAATTTTCATCTTCACAAGAAAATTCTCATAAAACTTTCGTTTGAAGGGGAATATTCTTATAAACAAAGAAAAAATCTGGAGGATTAATACTCGAATTGATAATTATTTCACACAAATAAAACCAGGAATTTTCCATATAAAAAGAATATTCCTGGTATTGCAAGAAAAAAATCATATTCATAAAAGCGAGAATTAGATGAAGCTTTTCAAACCGAGATAACTATTAAGTGTTACCGTACGTACACGATGTAAGGTAATCAAATCTTGTTGTTCGAGTGATTTTAATGAACGGCTGACGGTTTCAATTTTAAGATCGAGATAACTGGCAATTTCTTCCCGGGAAAAAGGCAATCGAAGCGTCGTTTCCGGTCTGCCAATACGCAAATGCATCTCGTAAAACTCCACCAGGAAAGCGGCGATTCTGGCCTCCGCGTGTTTATTCGCATAACGCCGCAATTTCTCAACAATGAACCCATTATCTCTGCACAGAAACTTGATGACTGCTGCGGCAACTGAAGGATCCTTCTCTGCGACCTTGAACAACCGCGCGATGTCGATATGGCAAACTTCCGCAGTCGTTGCAGCCCTGATGGTGGTCAGATACGTTCTCCCTTCGACAGCATCCAGCGCCATGATATCCCCTGGAACATAAAAGCGGCTGATAAAAACGTTATCGCCACATTCCACGCTGGACTTGCAATACCCCTCATGAATCACAAAAAGCATCTCTGCGGCTTCATCCTGCCGAGCGAGAATCTCACCGGCTTTAAACTTCCTTCTTTTGTCTATTAACTTGTACTCATTATCACGATCAATAGCCGTTCCCTTTGGACACAGCGAACAATGGCGGGGTGGGAACGGATTGCCGAGCGGCACAACAGGAATACTAAGTTTGTGAATATCCGATTTCACGCAACAACTCCTCATAAAAATGAGACTGATTCTAATAGAACAAGCGTTGGGAACAATACGTGAACCGCAGACCAGGAAAATTCATTCCAGACAGGGAAAATTCTGTGCTGGCTCACTTTTCTGGCACAAACGAGAATATGAATAAATATAGTCTGCTGCGGATGATTAAAAACGCAGAGCTCAAACGAACGCGGGTATGGCGAAGAAGGTTAAAACAAACCGGGCGATGCATTACTGGCCTTGCGAATCAAACGCCTGTTTTGCATCACCCGGTTTCAATTACGCGCGAATGGTATCATCTCCGAAGCCAATCCACTTGTATGTGGTCAGTGCTTCCAGTCCCATTGGGCCACGCGCGTGCAGTTTTTGCGTACTCACCGCCACTTCAGCCCCCAGTCCAAACTGGGCGCCATCGGTAAAACGGGTGGAAGCATTCACGTATACGGCAGAAGAATCAACTTCATTCACGAAACGGTTGGCGTTGCTGAGCGTGCGCGTCAGGATAGCGTCGGAGTGTTGGGTACCGTGTTCGCGAATGTGCGCGATAGCGCCATCCATATTTTCGACCACCACAACGTTCAGATCCAAAGACAGAAACTCGTTATCCAGCTCTTCCGGTTTCAGCGGCACCAGTTTGGCCGGGCCATGCAGTACCTGCATCACGATTTCGTCGCCGTGCAGCGTAACACCGCTTTCCGCCATCTTGTCGCTTAACGCAGGCAGGAAACGCTCAGCGATATCCTGATGCACCAGCAAGGTCTCCACGGTATTGCAGGTGCTCGGACGCTGGGTTTTGGCATTGACGATAATCTTCAGCGCTGGCGCGATTTCAGCAGAATCATCCACATAAATATGACACACGCCAATGCCGCCGGTGATGACCGGGATAGTCGACTGCTCGCGGCACAGCTTGTGCAGGCCCGCGCCACCGCGCGGGATCAGCATATCGATGTACTTATCCATACGCAGCATTTCAGCGACCAGCGCGCGATCCGGATTGTCGATTGACTGCACCGCTGCTGCGGGTAAACCGCAGGCTTCCAGCGCCTTTTGGATCACCGCCACGGTCGCAGCGTTAGTCCGGTAAGTCTCTTTCCCGCCGCGCAGGATCGCCGCATTACCGGTTTTCAGGCACAGGGAGGCAACATCAACGGTAACGTTAGGACGCGCTTCATAAATCACGCCAATCACGCCCAACGGGACGCGACGACGCTCAAGACGCAGTCCGCTATCCAGCAGGCCCCCGTCAATCACCTGCCCGACAGGGTCAGCAAGATTACACACCTGACGCACGTCGTCAGCAATCGCTTTCAGACGCGCAGGGGTCAATGCCAGGCGGTCGAGCATTGCTTCGCTCAGACCATTTTCACGCGCCTGTTCTACATCCTGCTTGTTAGCGCTAAGGATACTTTCCCTTTGCGCTTCCAGCTCATCGGCTATTTTTTCCAGCACGCGATTTTTTTCGCGGCTGGAGAGCAGCGCCAGCTTGTATGACGCAGCTTTGGCAGCAATGCCCATTTGTTCCAGCATATGCCTGTTCCTTAACGGGTAATCATGTCGTCGCGATGGACAGCAACCGGGCCGTATTCATAGCCGAGGATGGTGTCAATCTGCTGTGAGTGGTGTCCGGCAATACGGCGGAGCGCGTCGCTGTTATAGCGGGTCACGCCGTGGGCGATATCGCGCCCTTCGAGATTGCAGATACGAATCACTTCACCACGAGAAAAGTTGCCTGTCACGCTTTTAATGCCTTTTGGCAGTAATGAACTGCCACGTTCCAGAATCGCTGCGGTCGCGCCCTCATCGACGGTAATTTCCCCGGCAGGCGGCGCGCCGAAAATCCAGCGTTTACGGTTTTCCAGTGGAGAGGCCTGAGCATGAAAACGCGTTCCAACGGAAACGCCTTCCATCACATCGCCAATCACGCCTGGCTTGCTGCCTGCGGCAATGATGGTGTCAATCCCTGCGCGGCACGCGACATCAGCGGCCTGCAATTTCGTGCCCATACCACCCGTTCCCAGGCCAGAAACGCTGTCGCCGGCAATGGCGCGCAACGCATCGTCAATACCGTGAACGTCTTTGATCAGCTCCGCCTGCGGATTGGTGCGCGGATCGGCTGTGAAAAGTCCCTGCTGATCGGTCAGCAACAGTAGCTTATCGGCTCCGGCCAGAATTGCCGCCAGCGCCGAGAGATTGTCATTATCGCCGACTTTAATTTCGGCGGTCGCCACCGCGTCATTCTCATTGATGACAGGAACGATGTTGTTGTCCAGCAGCGCGCGTAACGTATCGCGGGCATTGAGGAAGCGCTCACGGTCTTCCATATCCGCACGCGTCAGCAGCATCTGCCCGATATGGATACCGTAAATAGAGAACAGCTGTTCCCACAGTTGAATCAATCGGCTCTGCCCTACCGCCGCCAACAGCTGTTTCGAGGCTATCGTCGCCGGAAGCTCAGGGTAACCAAGATGCTCACGCCCGGCGGCGATCGCGCCTGAGGTAACGATAACAATACGATGCCCTGCGGCATGAAGCTGCGCGCACTGGCGAACCAGTTCTACGATATGGGCGCGGTTCAGGCGGCGCGATCCGCCCGTTAACACACTGGTGCCAAGTTTTACCACCAGCGTCTGGCTGTCACTCATGATTCTCTGCCATTCAAAATTGGGGAAAATGATATCAAACGAACGTTTTAGCAGGACTGGCCCCGGTTGCCAACAGCCAGCGCACAAAGCATGAAATTTTATTGCGCAGGATCAGCAAGCGTAGCGGCAGATTTTGACGCATTTATTACAGAAACATAAAAACACTCTTTTTTAAAAATATTCTTACTTTGTCATAAAACGTTCATTGCCAGACGTTAAAAACCTTCCTGTCTTTTAACGGGGATCACACCCAGTGAATATTAGCGCGTACTTTTAATCAGGAATGAAAATGAAAAAGAGCACTCTGGCATTAGTGGTGATGGGGATTGTGGCGTCGGCATCCGTACAGGCAGCTGAAGTGTATAACAAGAACGGTAATAAACTGGATCTGTATGGCAAAGTTAAAGCCATGCATTACATGACGGATTATGACAGCAAGGACGGCGACCAAAGCTATATCCGTTTAGGCTTTAAGGGCGAAACGCAAATTAATGATGAACTGACGGGTTATGGTCGCTGGGAAGCAGAGTTCGCAGGCAATAAAGCTGAAAGTGATTCCAACCAGCAAAAAACACGTCTGGCCTTTGCCGGTCTGAAATTAAAAAATCTTGGCTCGTTTGATTATGGTCGTAACCTGGGCGCGCTGTACGATGTAGAAGCGTGGACTGATATGTTCCCGGAGTTCGGCGGCGATTCTTCTGCACAGACCGATAACTTTATGACCAAACGCGCCAGCGGCCTGGCGACTTACCGTAACACCGACTTCTTCGGCGTCGTGGATGGCCTGGATCTCACCCTGCAATATCAGGGTAAAAACCAGGACCGCGATGTGAAAAAACAGAACGGCGATGGTTTTGGTACATCCGTTACCTATGACTTTGGCGGTAGCGATTTCGCCGTAAGCGGCGCTTATACCAACTCCGATCGTACCAATCAGCAGAATCTGCAAACTCGCGGTACGGGCGATAAAGCAGAAGCCTGGGCAACGGGTTTAAAATATGATGCTAACGATATCTATATTGCGACGTTCTATTCTGAAACGCGCAATATGACGCCGATTTCTGGTGGCTTCGCCAATAAAACGCAGAACTTCGAAGCGGTTGTTCAGTACCAATTTGACTTTGGTCTGCGTCCGTCACTGGGTTATGTGCTGTCAAAAGGTAAAGATATTGAAGGCGTCGGCAATGAGGATCTGGTGAATTATATCGACGTTGGCGCCACGTATTATTTCAACAAAAATATGTCCGCGTTTGTCGATTATAAAATCAACCAGCTGGATAGCGACAATAAACTGGGCATCAACGATGATGATATCGTTGCCGTCGGTATGGTTTATCAGTTCTGATTTAGGATAAAAAATGCCGGATGGGGTTGCGCCGCCATCCGGTATTTTACTGTTCATTATGCGGTTAATTTAACCGGCTCATCTTTAAAATCGTCAGCAGGCTCCAGCGCCAAATCCAGCGACGTTAACAACCCACGTAATTTTTCATGAAACTCACGTAAGGTGTATTCCAGTCGCTCTACCACTTCAGTCTCTTTCACCGGCACCGCCGTCCAGTTGCCATCTTTATCAAACAAACCAAACTGATAGCTGTAGGTAAAGCGTTTTTCCTGCGCCTCAAGCTCCATCCACCAGCCCCAGAACTCGCGTTTCTCAGGGGCGGGTTTCACGTTGACGCAAACAGCCAAACAATCGAAAAAAAAGCGATTATCTTCGCACTGCCCTTCCCGGATGTACGGGCCAAGCGCGGTGAATTTCTTGATCAATCTACTTTTCGGATGCCCACTCGGTAACGTCATTACGATCTCCTTAGGTGAAGCTCCTGTTTTACCAAATCGATAAAATTTAGCAAACTTTTAACACAATCTCTGATTGATCCACTTGGTTATTTCTTGCAGTCCTTTGTCAAAATTGCGATACACCGGGTTGAATGGAATCTCCAGCAGCTTACCGTCAGAAGATGACGAGGTGATTAAACGCGACTCCTCTTCCGGGCTAAACGGGTCATTTTTCCAGAACCCAGACAGCATTGGCGTCGGGCAGCGTCGACCGAGCAGTCCCTGCACTTTTAATGAATAGCGATTAAGCTCAACGCGCAGTGCTTCATCGGAAGCGTCGTGCATCCCCAGGCGGCTGGCCAGAACGTCAAGATACATTTCCGGGACGCTTGCCTGACGCTGCGGGTCACTCAGCAGCGCATGCACAACCGGTCCCAGGCAGGCCACCGCCTTCAGCCGTGACGACTCCAGATACGCCAGGCGTACCGCTACGTTAGCGCCAAAACGGAAACCGAAGGCCGCCACGCGGGTGTGATCCACCCACGGGACATTAGGCAGCGCCTTTAATACATGCTGATGCAGCAGGCTGGAATCCTGAGTCAGTTTCCATTTTGATGAGAATCCGACCGACGGCATATCCAGCGTCAACATGGCAATACCGCGCGGAGCAAAGTAGCGCTCATACAGCGTATAGTAGTCCGTTTGCATGGAATCGAGACCGCCGCACATCAGTACCGTCGGGAACGGACCATCGCCTTTTGGCATATGCAGGAAGCCGGTTATCGGCGCGCCGCCAGCGACCGCAAACTCCATCTCACGCAGCGTGCCCGGCAGCCGTTGAGCGGCTTCTTCATAGGCGCGATTAGCCAGAGCCTGCGCCTGCTCTGCCAGCTCATCGCCTTTCAGATGCGGATAAGCGGCAATGTTGTACAGCGTAGAGGCATGCAGCCAGTGGCGTCCGCTTAACTGCGGATCCTCCTCCATAGACGCTTTCTGTTGCCATTCCATCGCCTGCTTTGCCCACTCATAGATCCAGTTCCCGCCACGATAGCCAATGACCGTATCGTAGAGCTCTTTATCCGTACGTTCGGCTTCGCTCATCACGATACGCGCCTGTACTTCGAGGATTTCACGCGGATCGATGCCGCGCCAGATCCACATCAGACGATTCACCATGCGATACCAGTGCGGGATTGTTTTGCCATCCAGGGCAGATTGTACGGACGGCTGCGCGCCGTGATTAAAACGACGAACCAGCGTAGACGTTTCAGGGTGTTTGAAGCGGGGTTTGAACAGGACTTCGCTGAGGTTAGCTTGTGACATTCTTGCAGCCTCCATGAATACTCATTAAGGCATAGTGTAACCTGATGGGGATTAATAAAGAACAACGCCCGGCAAAGCCAGGCGTTGAAAGCGCTGTTGATTAGCGACCAGAGATCGGCGGGACAAACACTACGCCCATATCCCACGGCTGTTCAATCCAGGTATCCTGAGGGATATCAACAATATAATCATTTACCAGCGGACGACCTGCCGGCTTAGCGAAAATAGTGACGAAATGCGCTTTAGGATACATTTCGCGGATCGCAACCGCGGTGCCGCCGGTGTCAACCAGGTCGTCGATGACGATAAAACCTTCACCGTCGCCTTCAGCACGCTTAAGCACTTTCAGCTCGCGCTGGTTGTCGTGATCGTAGCTGGAGATGCATACGGTATCGACATGACGAATACCCAATTCACGCGCCAGCAATGCGCCCGGCACCAGACCACCACGGCTAACGGCAATAATGCCTTTCCATTGTTCAGAAGGCATCAAGCGGCTTGCCAGTTTACGTGCATGGATCTGCAACATGTCCCAGGTGACGACGTATTTTTCGCTCATGTGAAGTGTCCCAGCCTGTGTATCTACGGCTAATTAATAATTGAGGGTGAATCAGGTTGCGCGAGATTATAGAGATCTGACGCACTAAAAACCAGTGTTTCGCGGAATCCGCGCCTCTTTTTGCATGCTTTATGCTAGCCGTCGGCGGAGAAAGTGGTATTCTCAATCGCATCGCGCAAGCCTGACTTGTGGTGTTTTTAATTCAGCTAACCCCGTGGACTGCAAGCAAGTTTTGTAGGACACCGCCAAGGAGACTCAACGTGTCTGAACTGTCTCAGTTATCCCCGCAACCGCTGTGGGATATTTTTGCCAAAATCTGTTCTATTCCTCACCCGTCCTACCATGAAGAGCAGCTCGCTGAACACATTCTGAGCTGGGCCCAGGAGAAAGGTTTTCACGTCGAGCGCGACCAGGTCGGTAATATCCTGATTCGCAAACCTGCCACTGCAGGCATGGAAAACCGCAAACCGGTGGTTCTGCAGGCGCACCTGGATATGGTTCCGCAGAAAAACAACGACACCGTGCACGACTTCACCAAAGATCCTATCCAGCCTTATATTGATGGCGAATGGGTGAAAGCCCGTGGCACCACGCTGGGCGCGGATAACGGCATCGGTATGGCGTCCGCGCTGGCCGTACTGGCGGATGACAATGTGGTACACGGTCCGCTGGAAGTGTTGCTGACCATGACCGAAGAAGCGGGTATGGATGGCGCGTTCGGTTTGCAGGCAAACTGGCTGCAGGCAGATATCCTGATCAACACCGACTCTGAAGAAGAAGGTGAGATCTACATGGGTTGCGCAGGGGGTATCGACTTTACCTCAAACCTGCCGCTGTCCCGTGAGGCGGTTCCGGCTGGTTTCCAGAGCTTTAAGCTGACCTTAAAAGGTCTGAAAGGCGGTCACTCCGGCGGCGAAATCCACGTCGGCCTCGGTAACGCGAATAAGCTGCTGGTACGCTTCCTGGCGGGCCACGCTGAAGAGCTGGATCTGCGTCTGATTGATTTTAACGGCGGTACGCTGCGTAACGCGATACCGCGTGAAGCCTTTGCGACCCTCGCCGTGGCCGCAGATAAAGTTGATGCGTTAAAAGCACTGGTTAACACTTACCAGGACATCCTGAAAAACGAACTGGAAGCCAAAGAGAAGAATCTGGCTCTGCTTCTGGATGCTGTCGCCAACGATAAAGCCGCCCTGACCACGCCGTCTCGCGATAGCTTTGTTCGTCTGCTGAACGCCACCCCGAACGGCGTGATCCGCAATTCCGACGTGGCGAAAGGCGTGGTGGAAACCTCCCTGAACGTCGGAGTCGTGACCATGACTGACGATAATGTACAGATCCACTGCCTGGTTCGCTCGCTGATCGACAGCGGTAAAGACTACGTGGTAAGCATGCTGGATTCACTGGGCAAGCTCGCCGGTGCCAAAACCGAAGCCAAAGGTGCGTATCCTGGCTGGCAGCCGGATGCTAACTCTCCGGTTATGCACCTGGTTCGCGAAACCTATCAGCGTCTGTTCAACAAAACGCCGAACATCCAGATTATCCACGCCGGTCTGGAATGTGGACTGTTCAAGAAACCGTATCCGGATATGGACATGGTTTCCATCGGGCCAACTATCACCGGTCCGCACTCCCCGGATGAGCAGGTTCATATTGAAAGCGTCGGCCACTACTGGACGCTGCTAACCGAGCTGCTGAAGTCGATTCCAGCGAAATAAGTCTCTGTAATAAAGCCGGATAGCGCTGCGCTTATCCGGTCTACGCGCTGATTTGTAGGCCGGATAAGGCGGTTACGCCGCCATCCGGCAATACATCAGAGTCAAATTCCCAGCAGCAGTTGCCTTTCCAGCTGTGGATCAAGCAGCGTGACGTGTAATCCCACCAGCCTTACGCCCCGCCCGCCCCGACGTTCATCCCAGGTTTTGCGCGCTGTTGCAATTAAGTCATCTTTGCTTAAGCGCGGCCAGACGTGCTCCTGCGTGGTTTGCTGAAAATCATTAAACTTGAGTTTAATTCCCTGCCGGGCGATCAACAGATCCGGTTTTACCTTTGCCAGACGTCGTTCCAGTTCGGGATATAGCCGCTCAATAATCTCCTCACATTCAGCCCATTCATGAATATCTTCTGCCAGCGTACGCTCAACGCCGACAGATTTGCGCAGTCTGTCGTTGTTGACATCCCGCTCATCAATGCCCTGGCTGCGTTCCCACAACACGCGACCAAACTTACCAAACCGTTTGAGCAACATGGCCAGGTCGTATTTTTGAACATCCTCGCAAGTACGCAATCCCATCGCTTCCAGCTTAGCGGCAGAAACTTTGCCTACGCCGGGTATTTTCCCTAGCGGCAACGTTCTGAGAAATTCGGGAACATCAGCGGGGGTAATGACATATTGCCCGTTGGGCTTATTGAGATCGGAGGCTATTTTTGCCAGAAACTTAACCGGCGCAATCCCGGCGGAGGCGGTTAACTGTAACTCGTTGAAAATCGTCTGGCGGATCTCCTGCGCTATCAGCGTGGCAGAACCGTGACAGTGAGCACTGTCGGTCACATCCAGATAGGCTTCGTCCAGCGAAAGAGGTTCGATGAGCGAGGTATAACGGGAGAAGATCGCCTGAATCTGGCGGGAGGCTTCTTTATAAGCCTCGTATCGACCAGGCAATAACGTGAGATGCGGGCACAGTTTTAACGCCATTCCGGTCGGCATTGCGCTACGCACGCCAAATTTCCGCGCCGGGTAATTGGCCGTGCTGATAACGCCCCGGCGTTCACGACTGCCGCCGATAGCGATGGGAATGTCGCGCAGGGCTGGATTATCACGCATTTCCACCGCCGCGAAAAAACAGTCCATATCAACATGTATGATTTTGCGCATGACTCGCCTCCCACAACACTGTTTAAGTATACAGTATTTTTATGGTGTGAGAAGTCTGATTATGCCTTACGCTGGACCATTCATGACAAAGCGCGCATCGCACAGGTAACGTACGATGTCCGTGGTCTTATGTTCTGCGGGATTACCCGCCGTACTGACAAAAAGCTTATTCACTTTGCGAATCTTTGCCCGCAGCAATTTTTCGATCGTCATCAGGCGAAATGCATCATTTTCAACGCAGAAAAGCTCGTAGTCGCCCAGACGCTCTCCACAAATTTCACAATGATTCATCCAGTAACGTAGCCCGGTGGTTTTACTTTTATCCAGATAGTAATTGCTGGCCTTAATGTTCTTTTTTATCTCTTCAGGCAGAGAATTAATATGAAACAGAAAGGTATTCCGTCGAATAGATTGCCAGCCTTGGCCATCATGATCCTTTCTAATAAACCGGGTAAACATCACTCCGTGAATATGGGTGAGCTGGTGGCAGTTCCAGCAGTGCATCTTCGAGGTAATTACCAGATAGTACGGCGCGACGATGTTAAAACTGTCGGTGTTGTAGACATAGTCACGAAGCGCCTCGTTTAGCTCATGAGGTTCGGTATACCAGATCCCTGAAATCTGGTCGAAATGCGCGCCCTGACAGGCCACATCCGTGACGTTATCAGTATGAATATCCAATGGAATAATATGGGTTACATCTATCACATTGCCTTCCTGCGGGATAATTTGCCCCCCACGTTGCGTGGAGGACCGGGAGTCAAATTAATGAGTGACGGGAGCAGAATGTTGACGTAAAGAAGTCACCTGCTTTTGTTTGTCCAGCTTATCAATCAGCGGTTGTACGACCTTCTCGCCGTGTTGGCCAAAATATTGATACAGCGTATCAGAAGCGCTTTGCGTTAATACCATGATCTCAATGCGACGGTTGCCGGCGCTTTCCGGATTTTTCGCATCCAGCAGCATTTGGTCGGCCATTGCGCTGACCTGCATAACTTTATTCTGTGGCATTCCGGCATCTTCCAGTACGCGTCGAGCAGACAATGCGCGGTCGCCTGACAGGTTCCAGTTGTTGTAAATGTTACTCTTATAGCTCATCGCGTCCGTATGCCCGGTGATGATGATCTTATTGTCCAGCGAGTCAAACACGGGGGCCAGCTCAACCAGCAGCGATTTAAAGAACGGCATAATTTTGGCGCTACCGCGTTCGAACATATTACGGTTCTGATCATCTTTAATCAGTACGCGCAACCCCTGAGGAACAATCTCCATCTCAAGGTTGGTCTCCATATGCGCCTTGCGGGCAATGACGTTAATGTCGGTCGCCAGCTCGCCTAACTCCTGGGCTGATTTTTGTTTCAGTAACGCCGTTTTCTCATTCACATCCAGCGCCTTTTTAGCGTTCTCTTCCGTGATCCTCGCCGTCTCCTGTGGATTCACGGTTTTATCAAGCTTGTTGCGTGTGACGTTTTTCTTCTGCGCGCCTGGCGCTATCGGCAGTTTGCCCAGCTTGTTTAACGGCGCCATACCGCCACCGTTAAAGATTGACTGGCCATGCAGCGCCGCCACGATATTTTCGCGGTCAGCCTTGCTGACGCTGTTCACAATCCACAGCGTCATAAACAGCGCCATCATCGCCAGCGTAAAGTCAGCAAAGGCGACCTTCCACGCCCCGCCATGATGACCTGCATGGTTCTTTTTAATTTGTCGGCGGATAATGGTGGTTTTCGCGCCGCGATCGCGACGATTTGGCCCCTTCCTCATGCTTATTCCTGCTCCAGCATCGCATTAACCCACGCATCCAGATTGGCGAAAGTGGGTTTAGAGGCCAGATGGAGAAGTTTACGGCCAGCATCGACCGCCAGTAGCGTCGGTTTACCGCCCGCTTGCGCCACCAGTACGGTACGTACGCATTCGAGCAGCGAATGCTCTGCCCGCGCCTGCTGTTCCATAGCGTTTGCCAGCGGGTCCATCAGGCAATAACAGATGAACACCCCTAAGAATGTCCCCACCAACGCCGCCGCCACCTTCAAACCGATAAGCGCAATGGAGCCATCGATAGACTGCATGGTGATGATAATGCCCAATACCGCAGCACAAATACCGAATCCAGGCATCGCCTCGGCGGTACGCTGCAAGGAGCGCGAAGGGGTTAACAAAGACTCTTCAGCGGTATCCAGTTCCTGATCGAGGATCCCTTCCAGTTCATGGGCATCGATTTTACCCATCGCCATCAGACGGAAGTTATCGGCGATAAATGTCACCAGTCGCTTCTGAGTCAGCACCAGCGGGTATTTTTGGAAAATGGTACTTTCTTCCGGCTGTTCGATATGCTGATCCAGCATACGCAGACCACCGTTCTGCACCATTTCCAGCAGCTCATACAGGCACATCAGTAGCTGACGCTGAAATTCCGGTCCCATTTTCTTTTTACTGATCACCCCTTTGATCTGATGGGCGATCTCTTTCAGCACATGTACCGGGTTCCCAATAATCATCGCCCCCAGGCCAGCACCAACGATAATAATAATTTCTGCTGGCTGCCAAATAGCAATTAACTGCCCACCAGCCTCAAAGTAACCGCCAAATACGCAGCCCAAAACCACTAATAAGCCAAAAATCTTTTGCATTACGTCCTCCGCATGTTGATTCGGAATTGTTAGTCTGGATATAAACAATCACGAATCTTGTGCGTGATTTTTTTATTCATTTGACAGATTCGGGCTTCGGTCAGCCCTAATACCAGCGCGATCTCTTTTAAATTCATATCGTGTTGGTAATACATTGAGAGCACGAGGCCCTCTTTTTCGCTGAGTTGGCTCAGGGCGTAACTCAACATTTCCTGCGTGACGAATTGCTCTTCCAGCCCCCGCCCTTCGAGCGGTGCTATCGGCATATCGCCATTCAGTAATTCATCCAGGCTGGCCAGCGTTTCCGCACCTTCCAGCTGTTGGTATTCCTGATAATCCTCAGACGATAATCCCCGTCGGGACAACTCCTCCCATGAGGGTTCATGCCCAAGCTGTGTGCGCGCATCACGAATCAAATCTTTAATCTGATGGTATTTTTGGCGTAGCTGGCGAGGCCGCCAGTCGAGGCTGCGCAGCTCATCCAGAATTGCGCCGCGTATGCGGTGAACGGCATAACCGGCAAAACCTTCGTCTGGTTGACCGTAGCGTCGAATCGCATTCAGCAATCCCATCAACGCCGTTTGTTCCATATCCTGCCTATCCATAACGCAGGTACATTGCGGCGCAAGTTGACGCACCACTTTGCGCACCAACGGCAGATAAGCCTGTAAATAATGGCTCTCTTGCTTTGGCGTAAGCATGGGCGTCGCATTAAAGTCTTCTGACTCGTAAGCATCCTGTATCATGTTATTTCCTGGCTTGTCGCTTATTGGAAAACGACTTTTTTCACCAATATCTCCTTATAAGGTGTCGCCATTTTGCGTTTCGCTAATTCAACTTTCAGATTTTCAAATATTTTCTTTCTGATTTCGGAGATCTTCAGCGCCCGAATATCTTCATACTTCATATTCGAAAGCTCATCTACGGTAATACTTTGATAGAGCGGTTCGTCCTGCTTAATTTTTTCAGCGTCTTTCTCTGAATCAACAACCATCACCAGCTCAGCGACCATATAGCGATCGCCGCCTTCATCATCATGCAGCGTAACCACCGTTTCTGGCAGGGAGACAAAAATATTGTTGGACTCATCCTGGCTATCTTCCGCTTCGTGAGCGGGAGTCGCTGCCGCAGCCGTGGTTCCCTTATTCATAGCATGATAAATGCCCCATCCGGCCCCCCCAGCAATACCCAAAGCGACGACGGAACTGATCACACACGCGATAACGATTTTCTTCATTTTGCTTTTACACTTTGATCAGAACGGATTCATTCCGTTGAAATTGAGGTTCATCATTGAGCACTAATGCTGACGCCACCTCATCCTGTTGATGACCTGACTGCTGTTTTTGCTGCTGCGATTGCCCCTCGGAAGAGACCTGAACATTGACTTCCATGAAGTTCTGCGCCGTCAGGTGCTGACGTAGGTTTTCGCTAAACTGCTGCAATGAGCGGCAGACATCGCTCTGATTTGCGCCGATGTGTACCATCAGCTTCCCGGCATCCAGTTGCACAGCAATTTCAAGTTTGCCCAGCGACGGAGGATCAAGACGGATGGTCGAAATTTGCTGTTGCTGACCTATCTGGAACTGAATTCTGTCTTTAAGCAACGCAGTGAGTTTCTCCCCGAGTTCCTCCGTGGACATCGTCACTGGTGCGGAAACTGGCGTCGACACGATGTTATGCTCGGTCAGTGGATTCACTGGCTGATTTCCCTGCGCCGCGGTATTGAGCAAATTCTGCGTAGAGAGCGCAGGGTTGACCGTCACGCCAGCGGTTTTTCTCTCCACCACCGGGCGAGGACTGGGGTTCTGGGTTGATTTCACCCGAGCAGAAATTTGTTGGGAGGTCGAGAGTGACGCAGGCTCCGGCGCAATCGCTCGCAGATCCTGGGCGGAAAACGTCGCCAGCTTAGCCTGTTGATCCGGGGTTGCTGGCGGCAAATCCTCGCTGAGTGACGCCAGTAACGTTTGCAGCTTAGGCGGCAGTGACGATAAGTCGGTTGTGTGCTGATCAGCCGATGGCGCGGATGTTTTTTCCGGCTGGGCCATGGCGCTCGCCAGTTGGCGCAGCAATGATGACCCCGAATGGGTGGTTTGCACCTGCGCCAGCATTCTCAACATGTCGCCATCAGGCTGCTTTTGTACATCGGCCGGGGCTGCCTGAGTCGGTTGCGCCAATAGCATAGCCAGCAATGCCTGCATGGCTGCCGGATTCGCGTCGTCTTGTTTATGCGCAGCCGCCGATGTCTGCTGATGACTCAGTTTTGCGCCAATCAACCGCTCAGCCGCGGCGTTCAGCCCCGACTGGGATAAAGAAAATGCGCTGCCGCCCTCAGGGGTTGACGGCGCCGAAATCGTCGCCTTTTCCGGTGTGGCCTCTGCCGACGCACTGACCGAGGCCAGTAATACAGGATTCATGCCTTCTCCGAAATTAAATTAACCATTGAATACGCCAACATTCCTTCCTGGTTTTGCTGATGTTTCTCCATCCGCGTTTTGAGTTCTTCCGCACGCTGCGTTCGCCGCGCAATTAATGTCTCAAACGCGACCAGCAGTCTGCTTTTCACTTCCCGTAGCGCCTCGGCGTCAGTTTCCCAGGCAGCATAGGCATGAAAGTCACGCATCACCTGCTGATGCAGACCTGGTAATCGACGCCACCGTTTTTGATCCAGGGCATCGTTCATCGCCGCCACCAGGGCATAAAGCTGCTGTTGCTGACGCTCTCTTTCCATCGCCTTATCCAAGTTTTGCTGACAGACCTTCCCAGCCTGTACGCAGATTCGTCAGGATGAGGATCACTTCATCAATTTTTTCTAACGACAACTCGCCGCTGGCTTCATACAGGCGGTAGACGCAGTGGTCATACAGCCGGGAGAGATTCACCACCAGCTCACCGCCGGTTTCAAACTCCAGCGAGCTGGTTAAGGCGTTGAGAATATCGATGCATTTATTGATGCTTTGCGCTTTACGCTCGTAGCGTTTGTTCTCAATGTGGCTTTTCGCGCGTTCCAGTTCGTCCATCAGTCCCGAAAACAGCACCAGCACCAGCTCTAACGGTGATGCTGCTGCCGTACGCGCAGCAAGATCCATCTCTTTGTATTGCGAATAACCATCCTGCGTGTCGTACATATTGGTTCTTAATCCTTCTCTTAAATCAGCCGGTTACATAAACGCGGCCATACTCACTTTCATGGTGTACACCTCAACCAGCGTATTGGTGTACTCTTCCACATAGCGCTCGTAGTTGGTGTTATAGGTTTCGGTCAGTTGATCGCTTTCGTCCTGGATTTTGCTCTGCTGGTCGTCAATGTTTTCCTGGCGCATGGCAATAATGCCGTTGCTGGAATCCAGATAGCTGTCCATCAGGTCGTCCATTTGCGCGACCATGCTGTCTTCCCCAACAAAGATAGAGGTCAAACCGTCCGGGTTTTTTTCCATTTCTTCGCTGAACTGGGTGGAGTCGATTTGTAAGTGACCGTCGGAATCCAGCGTGATGCCATAGTCGACAATCGATACGCCGCCGTATGAAGCGTGAGCGATATCATCCATTTGGTTTGCCAGCGAATTCATCCCGGCATCACCGGCAAAGACCCCGGCTGCCGTATCGTCATCGCCGTAGCTGGTGAGAGAATCTATGGTGTCGATTAGCGTGTTATAGGCATCCACGAAGGTTTGCACTTTTGCCTGAGATCCACTGGAGTCTTCCGCGACGGTAAAGGTGGTCACATCATTAGGATCATCAGGATCGCTGACCTCGGAAAAGGTCATGGTCACGCCGGGGATAACGTCATCGAAAGTATTCAAACTACTGGTGATGGCAGGACCGGTTTCACTTCCCAGATGAATTTCTGCGTCCTGCGGATTTGTGATGAGCTGCTCACTGGAAGACTCCGCCGTCGCAAAATCGGTGTTGCCCGTAACGCTCACTGAAAAGCCGCTTTGTGCTCCGGTGGTATCAGAGGTCAGCATGATAGTGGTGGTGCCGTCGGTTTTAACCAGCGCCGCCGACACGCCAGGGTTGTCATCCGAGTCATTAATTGCATCAACCAGTTCGCTGGCATCAATAAAACTGTCGCCATCTTCATCAGCAGCCGCGAGATCGATATCCATGGTCGTGCCGTCATCCATCGACAACGTAAAGGTACCGGATGCGCTGTACTGGTCATCACTCATGCTGAACGTGGTTTGTTGCGCCTGTGCAAGTGCCGAAACATAAAATGAATAGGTTCCGGCCTGAGCTTCCGAGTTTGCGGATATGGTGTTTGAATCATTGCTCGACGTAGCAGAAAACGTCAGCGGGCCGTCGGTGTCACTGTTAAGCGCATCAATTGCTGACTGAAAGTCGGTGAGCGCCGAACTTAACGAGTCCAGGCCGTTGCTCTCTGCATTCAATTCGTTCTGCTCGTTCTGCAGATTTGCCGCCTGGGTGGCGATGTCCGCGTAGGCAAATTCTTGTGCTAATTTTTGGATCGGACTCGTAAAACTCATAATCAGTGACTCCGTGCAACGTTAGTTATGTGATAGCAAAACGCATGCCAATATTTTTTATTATTGATATTCAGTAAGTTAAATTAGTAGCGGAAATGAATTTTCCCTTCCTCAGGAAGGTTTCCAGGCAAAGGCCCGGTTGCGGAAAGCACAACACCGCCGGGTGGCGGTGTTGTGAATGACATTACGTCAGAAATTACTGCAGCAGGCTGGAAACCATGCTGGACATGCTGTTGGACTGCTTCAGCATGGTGATACCCGTTTGCATCAGCACCTGTTGCTGGGTCATGTTGGACGCTTCCGTCGCGTAGTCGGTATCCATAATGTTACCGATCGCCACTTCAGTGTTGTCCTGCATGCTGGTCAGGTTAGCCGCGGTGTCGTTCAGGCGGTTGATGGATGCACCCAGTTTGGACTGGATCTTAGACACGTCGTCCATTGCAGTCTGGATAGTTCCAATCATCGCGTTTGCAGAGCCAGAAGTGGTCAGTTCGGAGCCGCCAGAGATACCTGCGCTACCGGTCTTATCTGCCTGGTCACCTTTGAAGGAAGCACTAACCTGATCCAGTGCGTTAACCAGAGTGTCCAGTTGGCTGGAAATATCAACGGTCATGGTGTCAGAAGATTCAGCGCCAACCTGGAAGGTTACGCCGCTCTGGAACAGGCCGTCTTTACCGGTGTTGCTGGTACCGGAAACACCGAACAGGTTGGTGCCGCCGTAAGTGGTGTTCTGCAGCATATCGGACATCTGCTGGCCCAGCTCGTCGTATTCGTCCTGCATCGCCTGCAAATCTTCATCGCTGTACGTTCCGTTCGCCGCCTGAGTAGACAGGTCTTTCATACGGCCCAGTACGTCGGTCATTTCGTCAAACATGCTGTCGGCTGTCTGCAGCATGGCAGTGGCATCGTTGATGTTGCTCAATGCAACGCCCATGCCGCTGGACTGCGCGGTCAGACGGTTGGCAATCTGTTTGCCCGCAGCGTCATCTGCAGAGGAGTTAATACGGTTACCTGTCGCCAGACGTTCCATAGAAGTAGACAGTGATGCGCTGCTTTTGTTGATAGCATTTACAGCAGACATTGATGCGGTATTAGTATTAATCGATAACATGGTACTGCTCCTTGGGAATAATCGTTTTCGTTTCGATACTCTGTAAAAACGACCACCCGTTTGGAAAACTTAAAGCGCTGCAGAAAATTTTTTTTGACGCGTTACACAACATCATTAGCGAGATAAAAAACGCTTCCACCTCTATTTTAGCTTTGCGTGCTACCTCCCACAAAAACCACCTTCTAAGGAAGATCTCAATCAAGATTTAATTAAAAGATTATTAGAAATATCTAATAACGGCTTGGTTGCTTACGCGCCATACGGGTTAACTTTTTGATAAGAATAAGATTATCCCTAGATGAAATCACTTTAAAAAGCCTGGTTATAGCCATGTTTTACATTTAGTTGCAAATACCCTGTACTTTTATATTGTGAGTCTCGGGCACTTTCGCTACATTTCAAATCCTTTTTTGGACAGCATAAAAAACACTCAATAGCGATTCAGCTGCAGCTTCACAGCACAAAGAAATTTCAATTTCTCCAGAATTTTAATGCACTGATTTTTAACGGTGTGACACCAGGGATATAAAATCTTGCACGGGTATACAAATCGATGAGTATCGTAGTCAACAACTGGCGGATGGATTCCTCGCT
Source organism: Citrobacter sp. wls717 (assembly GCF_005280955.1). Lineage (NCBI taxonomy): Bacteria > Pseudomonadati > Pseudomonadota > Gammaproteobacteria > Enterobacterales > Enterobacteriaceae > Citrobacter > Citrobacter sp. wls717. The sequence continues at coordinate 37,984 of NZ_SZWW01000007.1, read as the reverse complement.
TAATGCGTTAATCCATTGTGAAACAGGCGAGATACGTCGCCTGGGCGAATACCATTTTATTCTGTTAGAGACATTAGCTAAAAATGCCGATGTCGTTTTATCTCGGTCATATTTAATGAGCGCAGTTTGGAAGAATCGCATCGTCGGTGGAAATAGCCTGCCGACAGCCGTTCATGCGCTGCGCGTTGCGATCGATGATGACGGTAAACAGCAAGAAATTATAAAAACCATACCTAAAAAAGGGTATTTATTTAATAAGAACTACCTCACTGAAACTATTGACCTTAATGAAACTGTGGTTGATGACAGCACCATTGATGAGGTCGAGAAACGTACCGAGATTGTTGAGTCCCCTGCGCCTGATGAAATGCTTCCATCAACAAATAATGGGGAAATACCCTTACTTAACAGTCAACTATCGTCAAGAAACCAGAGAAAAACGGCCATCAGACGGCATCCTTATCGAGCCGTTCTGATTACCTTACCCGTTATCGTTATCGCGCTGTCGTTGTTTATTTTAATCTCTTATTTTAAAGCACCGTCTGTCACCAAAATGGAAGAAGCTCCGCAATTGGTTAAAGAGACGCTTGAAAATGCCAACCATGTTACGGTATATCAACTTTACGACCCAGGTGAGAATAAGAAATCATCATCGCTTGTTTCAACGCATATTCTTCCCGGTATCGAGCAGCTCAACCCACTGTTGGTAAGCCATAACGCCTCGATGACCTTGTATTATCGGGTCTCACTGAACAAACTCGCCCTTGATATTGTACTTAGCAATCAATGCAATGATAAGTGGCAGTTAGCGCTAAGCTTTGACAACTGGCTAAATAAAGATAATGAAATGAATGGTATTTTAATTAAAGAAGTGGAGAAAATGTTAAATGAAATGCCAAAATGCAAATAATTTCTTTTTCCCTGCCCTGTCTGCTTTCACGCTATTTTTCACATTTACGGCTCATGCCCGCATTGAAAATACGGTCATTGCCAATTACGACCTTACTACTGGCAAAAACGTACATTATGAACTTATCGCAAGTTCTCTGGATAAAAGCACCACGATCACTCTCGTCCCTTTGGAGCAAAATAATAAAATGCCCTCTACGTTTAAAGTAGCGTCGTGTATTAATCATTATACCGGCTCATATAAACAGGGTGAGTTTCACTTTAGTACCACCAAAACCGATCAAAACGATTCTCGTATGGCTAATTTCGGGGCATTTGTCACTGAGCACAACCTGCATACATGGTGGCTCCATATAACTCCGCAGCAAAATTTGATTTTTACTCGGGATGTCGGAGGTCTGTTAATCACAGACCCCTCTGTATTTAACTTTTCAACCAAAGCATGCCAGCAGAATTAACTTAATAAACTACGGACAGTCTGGCTGGAAAGTCGGGCTTGTCCATTCACCGCCTGCGCTAATACCTGATAATTGTGATTAGCATGATCCAAAACCCCACCCAATGATTCAGAGGCTTGCACCGCACTTTCTGCCTGTGGAAAACGCGCCATACCGTCAATGAGCTGCCGGGCCTTCTCCTGCTGGGCAGCCATTTGCGCACGTTGATCGCCAATAATATCCAACGCCTGCTGTAATCCGTCCTGAGTTCGGGCTCCGCCCTGTGCTACATACTGTTGAAGCTCCTCTGAACGTGAGGGATCGGCAAATGTTTTCAGCGGGGTAAACGCTGATGACTTCGTACCGACATCACGTACGCTCAGGGTTTGCTGGATCTGCGACCACTGCTTTTCCGTGGTGGAGAACGTTAACGTGCCCTGCCGATCGTGCACCTGTACGCCGACGCGACGCAGCGCGTTGCTCATCATTATCTTGTACTGGCCTGGATCCATATCCTCTCCCACCACCACCGCCGAGTGCTGCGTTTGCCGCCCATCGGAAACACTAAACATGCGCGAGCTTATGGCATCTTTTTGCAGCATCTGCGCCAGTTCAGGCGCGTGAAAGGTCACTCGCGCCTCGCCCTGCAAAACCGGACGCAGTTGCCTGTCCACCGCGCCGCCGGATAACGCCGTTCTTTTATCCAGCCACTGGGTAAGTTCGGCTCCCTTTTGCTGCTGCGCCTGCCCGCCACGGCGCGAGGCATGGCGATAATCCAGCAAATGCTGTTCCAGTTGTCCCAGATAGTGATCGGCCTGCTGTAGCGTCGTGAGCTGATCGTTAAGCTGCACGCTATAACGCTGAGGCCGGGTGGTAATAAGCGGTGAGGCCGGGTAATCACTCGCCGTTGCGGGTAACTTTTGACGGACAGGGGCATTCTGCGCAACGGTATGCTGCTGCACAGAAGGATTAAGCGCTCCGCTACCGGAGAGTGACGTTGTATTTAAACCGACCTGCATACTATTCCTGAGCTACTGCTCGCTGTTAAATCACACTGAAAAGGTTCAACTCACTCACTTTAGAGTAGGTTTTTAAGGTGGCTTCCATCGCCATTTCCAGTCCGGTAAAGGTAATGGAAGCTGGGCCGTAATCCAGATCGCTCAACTGACTGATCAGCTGATCGTTGGACGTTGAGATATCTGTCTGAGCATCGCTGAGCATGGTCATTGTATTCTGCGTTTCACCAATGGTGGCGATGGAGGCGTTGAGCTCATCAGAGGCCACGTCTACCGTATCGATGGCATTCTGAATGTCGCTTTGCACCTGCGGATCGGCAGGATCAACCGATGGGTCCTGCAGCTCTTTCGATAATGACGTTAAGGTGTTCAGCACATCCAGGCTATCGCCGAAGAAATCGCTGACGGCCACATTGGTGTCAACCTCTACGCCATTGGAGACAGTAGTTTGGCGATGATCGCCATTCCCCTGGTAGGTATAGCTGTCGGTCACGCCGTCGCCGTCCTCATCCACCGCGACAATCGGCGGCCGATCGTTCACCGTCCCGCCAAACACATAGTGACCGTCTTCATCTTGGTAATTTAACGCCGACACCATCGCTTCAGTCATCGACTGGATATCCTGCCCCAGACTGGATAATGACTCAGCGGTATTGGTGCCGTTCGCGGCTTCCAGCAGATCGTCGCGAATCGCCAACAGATCGTTATTGACGCCGTCGAGAATAGATTCCTGCTGGCTCATCCCTGCCGACGCGGAATTAATATTCGTTTGATATTGGTCGAGGGCCGATTGCTGGCGGTTAAGCTGGGTGATACGGGTCGCCGCAATCGGATCGTCAGACGGCAACAGAATGCTTTTCCCCGTCGCCATCTGCGTGACGACATGAGAAAGATCGCTGGAAAGGTCGTTAAAACTCTGCGTCATAGACACATAAGACTGCTGGGCAGTGACTCGCATTTTTCATTCCCCTTCCGGTTAGCTACACATTTCCAGCACAGAATCGAAAATATCAGCACCTGTTGAGATGACTTTCAGGTTAGCCTCATAAATCTGCTGATAGGTAATGAGGTTGACCGCTTCTTCATCCATGCTGACGCCGCTCACGCTGCTCTGCTGGTTCTGTGCCTCGGAGTACACGTTCGCTGCGGCTTCGGCTTCCGTCTGGTTTTGCTGGCTGTAGATACCAATATTGCTGATGATCGATGAACAGGCTTCGCCCACGGTTACGCTACCGAGTCCTTCAATTTCCAGCGGTTCGGTTGAGATGTTGATCAGCGCCTGCAGGTTATCGCTGTTGCCGCTTTCGTCCGGCGAGCTGGAAAACGCCAGTTCATCGGCGGTGATATCAGGGTTTACCTCCAGCGGGCCATCCGATGAGTTTTCATCATAAATAAACAGCGGTTCACCGGGATTTCCGTTCAAATCGTAGCCCTGCGCCAGTTGGGTGTTAACCGCATCGGCAAATTGCTCCGCCATGCTGTTAATCGTTCCCGTCAGCGGCGTCAGCACCTCATTCTGATAATCAAACAGCGCGCCCAGCGAGCCGCCGGTATCGGTGTTCATGGATGAGGTAGTTCCGGCAAACGTTAACGACATACTCTGCGTGCCATCGGCGTTGGTATCCAGTTCGATGGTGGAACTCTCCTGCCCGCTAACCAATGGCTGACCGTTTTGCAGCGTGACATTATAGTTGCCTTCATCATCGATATTGACCTGAACGTCCATAATGCCGCTCAGCTCTTCCACCATCTGATCGCGGGCGTCATACAGCGCCGAAGCGTTATCGCCGTTGGCTTCAGCTTCAGCAATTTGCTGGTTATAACTGGCAATACCGGTAGTCAGGGTGTTCACCTGCGCCACCATCGCCTGCTCCTGGCTGACGATCTCACTGCTTTGCGAGTCGATGTAATCGAGGGTGTTATCCACGCGCAGCGCCAGCGCGCCGGACTCGCTGATCACCTGCTCACGCAGGGCGGAATCATCCGGGCTGGTGGTGGCTTCGTTTAGCGCGGCAAAAAAGTTATCAAATCCCCCGCTCAGGCTGCTGTTATCATCGCTGAGGACGGTTTCCAACTGCGTTAAATACTCTTGCTGGGTGTTGTAATAGCCATAATCGCTGGCGGCATACCAGACCTGGTTAACCTGATACTGGTTTGAGACCCGGCGAATACTGTCAACCTGCACACCGTTACCCGCACTGTTCGCTGAACCGGAACTCGCGCCAATGGTACTGGTGATGGCAACCTGCCGGGTATAACCGTCAGTCATCGCGTTGGCGGTGTTCTGCGCCGTTACGTTAAGCTCCACCTGCGCAGTCGATGCGCCGCTGTAGCCAATGTTAATCATATCCATCAAAGCGTCCTCGCCGGTCAGTTACCCGGTCTGTCATTAACAACCTTGCCGATTAAGAGCGGCGAAAAAACCGCAGTTCTTAAGCCGCCGCGCAACCTTTATCCTTGGTGATGAGGGGAGAGTTGTTTGACGATCATCTCCGCAATGCCAATGCCGTGCTGTTGGGCCAGACTGTTGCACAGCTGATCGTCATAAAATCCCTGCATCATGCGTACCGAGTCGCTGTTAAACGGGTTATCTTTTGAGTCGAAGATCTCATTGGTTTTACGCATCTCTTTCAGCATGTTGCGTAAGAAGATGGCTTCGAATTGCTGGGCAGCTTTCTGCAAATCGTTATCTTTGATTTTGGGGCCCATTAACGCATCGCTACCGTCAATGCCCCCGCTATGATTCACCTTGATGTCGGCCATTAAATCACCTCCAGATCGGCATCCAGCGCACCAGCTTCATGCAGGGCCTGTAAAATAGACATAATGTCGTCCGGCGTTGCCCCCAGGCTATTGAGCGCATTGACCAACGTTTTCAGACTGCTGGACTCTGGCAGACTGATCATCCCCGGACGGGCATGATTCACCGAAATATTGCTTTGCGGCGTCACCGCCGTACGACCACCGGCAAAAGCGTTCGGCTGGCTGACGTTGCTGCTTTCATTGATGGAAACCGTCAGACTGCCATGCGATACCGCCGCCGCATGCAGGGCGATACCATCGCCCATAACGACCGTACCGGTACGCGAGTTAAACACCACCCGAGCCCGGACTTTTTCCGCCTGCACCTGGACGTCATCTAACTGAGACATAAAGGCCACGCGCGCGCCGGGGCTGGTTGGCGCGCGGACGATAACGTTAGTCGAGCTTTGTGCCGTCGCAATGCCGCCAAACGACGCGTTGATCGCCGCGGCAATGTTATTGGCATCTTTAAAGGAGGGGCGTTTCAGATTGAGCGTAATGGTGTCCCCCATCTGGAAGTCGCTGGGAATTTCACGTTCTACCGACGCGCCGTTCGGTATCAGCCCGGCGGTGGGGGTATTCACGGTGACGCTGGAGCCGCTGGCTCCGGTCGCGTTCATCCCGCCGACCACCACGCTCCCTTGCGCAAGGGCATAAACCTCGCCATCCGCGCCGTGTAATTGGGTGAGCAATAGTGTGCCGCCGCGCAGGCTTTTGGCATCGCCGATCGACGAGACCGTGACGTCAATGGTCTGCCCACGCGAGTACATGGGCGGTAGCGTCGCGCTGACCGCCACCGCCGCAACGTTCTTCACCTTCGGATCGATTTTGCTCGGCAGTTGTACGCCAAACTGGCGCAGCATGTTGGTAATTGTCTGGTTGGTGAATTTGACCTGGTTTTTATCCCCGGTTCCGTCCAGACCGACCACCAGACTGTAGCCGACGAGTTGGTTTTCCCTGACCCCCTGGACGTTAACCAGCGATTCCAGAGATTGCGACTGCGCCGCGCCTGGCAGCGCCAGGCTCAGGGCGATAACGATGCCGTTTAACGCGTTCATCCAGCGCCCGCTTAAGTGTTGCATATCAAAATCCTGCTTAGATCGGGAAGAGAGGATGGTTAAACAGACGCGTCAGCCAGCCCGCCGCATTGGCATCGCTCAATGCGCCACGGCCCGCGTAGGAGATGCGTGCATCCGCAATACGCTGCGATGAGACGGAGTTGTCGTTCTGAATGTCATCGGCACGCACCAGGCCACTCAGGCGAATGTACTCATCGCCCTGGTTAAGGGTGAGCCATTTTTCACCGCGAATTTCCAGGATACCGTTCGACTGTACCGAGTGTACCGACACCGTAATTTCACCGCGCAAACTGTTTTGCTGCTGCGAGGTCGCCGTCCCGTTGAAGTCACGATTGGCGTCCACGGAAGCGGAAAGGTTATCTTTGGTATGTCCGAACAGCGTCGGCGCGCCGATGTCGACGGTATTGTTCTTACCGAAATTGGTTTTCGCCTGTTTGCTCGACTGGGTGGATTCTTCCAGCATCACGGTCAGGATATCGCCCACGCGATAGGCGCGGCGGTCCGCCGTCAGCGACCAGTTATACCCCGTTTCAAACACGCCCCCCGCACGACCATCCGCCGTTGGCGGCGCTTCCGTTTTGGGAGGAGCAAAGAATTCGTCATTTTTTTTGACCAGGAGGGCCTGCGATTCGCACCCGCTTAACAGGGGAAGCAGTACCATCAGCCAGAGATAATTTTTCACGTTCTGCCTATTTCTGCCGGATGGCGCTGTACCATCCGGCATTTCACATTCTTGAGTTACAGTGTCTGACTAATAAACTGCAGCATATCGTCTGCCGCAGAGACCATTTTGGCGTTCATCTCATAGGCGCGCTGTACGGTGATCATCGCCACCATTTCGTTGACGATGTCCACGTTCGAGCCTTCCAGTGCTTTATCCTGTAACGTTCCCAGACCATCTTCCCCCGGAATACCTTCCGTCGGTTGACCGCTGGCCGCCGTTTCCAGATACAGGTTGTCGCCTTCGGCTGAAAGCCCGGCCGGGTTGGCGAAATTCACCAGCGTTAGCTGTCCCAGCTCAGTGGGATCGCTGTCGCCGGGTAAAATCGCGCTCACCGTGCCATCGGAAGCAAATGACACGCTGGTTGAACCCGCTGGCACATCAATTTCCGGCTGTAACGGCAACCCCTGGGAGTTGGTCAGCACGCCATCAGCGTTAACCTGCATATTGCCGTCACGGGTATAAGCGATATCCCCATTGGCTTTTTGCACCTGCCAGAACCCCTGTCCCATGATGGCCACATTCATCGTATTGTCGGTGGTTTCTACATTCCCTTCGGTGAAGGTTTTTTGCGTTCCCACAATACGAACACCGCTACCGAACTGCATTCCGGTCGGCATGATGTTATTTTGATCGAGCATGGCGCCCGGCGCTTCCTGAGTCTGATAAAACAGATCCTGGAACATCACGCGGTCGCGCTTAAAGCCCGTGGTATTGACGTTGGCGATGTTGTTGGCAATCGCACTCATCTCAGCATCCTGCGCCGACAGGCCGGTTTTACTGATCCATAACGCTGCATTCATAAAACTTTATCCCTGATTAAAGGCTACGACTCAGGAGCCGCGTAGCAGCCTGTTGCCTGAGTCGCTGAGATCTTCAGCCGTTTTCATCATCTTGATTTGCGCTTCAAACTGACGGTTCATCGCGATAGATGACATCATTTCGCTCACCGCAGACACGTTACTGCCTTCCAGAAAGCCGCCGCTCACTTTGATGTTCTCATCGCGCTGCGCCGGTACGCCGTCCGCCGTCACCAGCATCCCCTCGCTATTTTTCGCCAGATTGGCGACCGGAATATCCACCAGCTTCAGGCGATCGATATCCATCGTTGCAGTAACATCGCCATCGTCAGGCGTGACGGAGAGCGTGCCGTCGCTGCCGAAAGAGGCAATCGCGTTTGGCGGTAAAATAATCGGGCCGTTATCCCCGAGCACCACGTTACCGTCGATGGTCAGTTGCCCCTGATCGTCCTGCTGAATATTGCCGTTACGGGTGTACACCTCGTTTCCCGCTTTATCCTGCACGGCGATATAACCGGGTCCCTGAATAGCAACATCAAGCGGGCGTTCGGTTTTTTCCGCCACGCCAGTGCTGTCATTGACGCCGCTGGGACTCTCCTTCGCCATAAAACGCGTATCAAAACCACCGCCTTTTACTTTGTCGTTGCTCGCCATCGCCATATCCGCGCGAAAACCATTGGTGTTAACGTTGGCGAGGTTATTGGCGCTAATTTGCTGCTCGAGCAGCGTCTGGGTGGCTCCGCTGAGTGCGGTATAAATCAACCGATCCATTTCTTAGCCTTACATCGCCTGGAAGAGAGCCTGATCCAACTGCGTACTGGTCGAAATCACCTTGGTGTTCGCCTGGTAATTACGCTGGGCGGTCATGAGATTGACCAGTTCGTTGGTAATATCCACATTGGAGCTTTCGAGCATGCCGGAGGAGAGCGTGCCGCAAGAGCCGGAGCCAGGCGTGCCAATTAGCGGCGTGCCGGATTCGCCCGTCTGTACCCAGGCTGTGCCGCTTACCGCTTCCAGTCCGTTCTCATTCGGGAAGGTAGCGAGCACGACCTGCCCCTGCAGCATACGTTCGCCGTTGCTGTAGGTGGCGTAAACTTTACCGTCATCATCCACCTGCACGCCGTTCTGCGTTGCCGAGGCATAACCGGTTGCGGAGTTGGTTGTCACCGAGAAATCAGAGCCGTACTGAGTACAGTCTGAGTAATCAATGGTCATCGAAATCGGCGCAGCGTCATCAGTAGTGAACGTGATGGTTTGCGGTGTTGTTGGCGATGTCAGCTTGCCGGTATTTGAGTCGAAGGTCAGCGTGGTCGGTGGGACGCCGCTCTGCGCCTCACCATCAAAGGTGTACTGTACTTCCCAGGTGTTATCGGCGGTTTTGGTAAAATACTGGCTAACCGAGTGTTCGTTACCCAGCGAGTCATACACAGTGGTGGTGTAGCTGTCGGTATAGGTATCGCTGTTGTTCGCGTCAAACGGTACGCTGGTGCGATCGATCGTTTCATCACTGGCGTCAAAGTTTGCCGTGAAGGTCATGCTATCGGTGGCCTGCGCCGGGATGTTGCCGGTTTTAATCTGGATATCAGTGACGGTACCGGTTTGCAGCGTGCCGCTGTCATCAACCGGATAACCTTGCAGGTAATCACCGGACGCATTGACGATATAGCCGTTTTTATCGGTCACAAAAGAGCCGGCACGCGTATAGGAAATATTCCCTGCGCTATCGCACATGACGAAAAAACCATCATCGTTAATGGCTAAATCCAGCGCATTGCCGGTTGAAACCATCGAGCCGCCGGTGGAGATACTTTGTGCGGAACCGGCCACGCTCACGCCCATCGCCTGCGTCCCGGCGTACATGGCGGAGAACTGGGTGGTCATTGATTTATAACCCACCGTACCGGAGTTAGCGATGTTGTTACTGATGCCGTCCAGTTGTTCGTTGACGGCGTTTAGCCCCGTCGCTGCAATTTCATAACTCATTGTTTCTTCCTGTAAGATTAACTAAATCAGAGCACCATATTGCTGTTGGCGTTATCGCTTCCGTCGTCAGTATCTGGCGGCGTGGTGTCATCGGAACCGCTGGTTCCGTCGGTGCTGTCCGGTACGCCAAACTGGGTGATCATGGTGAATGGCACTTCGCCAACGCCGTCAACGTTGAGCACCGGCGTGCTGCCATCAAGCGGAATACGCACATCTTCCACCTGGCCCGTCACCTCGATCGGCACTTCCTCTTCCCCGGTATTGGTCACCACGGAAACGCTGTAATCGCCCGGCGGGATGCCGTAATCCGCAGGATTGATGTCGAAGTCCACCTGGCCGGGTCCGACGGAGGTTTCACCTTCCGGGATCAGCGACACGGTATAGTCATCACCCGCTTCATCGGTAAAGTGCAGATCCACATCGGTACAACTGTCATCCAACGTGACGCGCCCCTGGATCGCCTTGCTGTTGTCTTCGATATCCAGCGAGGTGGTTTGCACCATGATGTCGTCGCCGACCATATTTCCCAGCGCCATCACCTGGATGTTGCTCATCAGCACGGCATTGGTGTTGGCCTGGACGCTCATCTCTTCCATCATCGCCACCTGCGCCATTGAGGAGAGCTGATCGATATAGGCCGTAGGATCGGTGGGATCGGTCGGGTCCTGGTTTTCAATTTCAGCCACAAACAGCGTCAGAAACGTGTCGACCGCCGAGGTTTCGGTGGACGTGGTGGTTGTTGTGGTGCTGCTGGTGTCGCTGGTATCCGTCGTTGACGACGTTGTCGAAGAACTGCTGTCTCCCACATTAGTGCTTTGCGCCGTGGCGCCGACGTTATTTTCAGCAACCGCCGTCGTCTTCTCCTGAGAAGAAGCCAGCGCCTGAGATTGGGCATACAGAGCCAGGGTATTCATTACACTTCTCCCAGTTTGAGTAAGCTTTGCTGCATACTTTTGACGTTATTCAGCACATCAACGTCGGTTTCAAAATCACGTGATGCGGACATCATGTCAGCCATTTGCTCGACCACGTTGACGTCCGGGTACCAGACAAAACCGTTCTGATCCGCCATTGGGTGATGCGGCTCATAACGCTTTACCGCCCCGCCGCTTTGCATGACGTCCTGCACTTGTACGCTGGCGCCATCAATGGCGTGACGGTTATGTCCCCCTATCAGGCTATTGTTGTAAACCGCGGCAAAAACCGGGCTGCGCGCCTTATAGGCCTGCGCCTCGCTGCTGGCAGGAGATTCCGCATTCGCCATGTTGCTGGCGACGGTATTCAGACGGATGGTTTGCGCCGTCATCGCCGAACCGGAAATCTGGTAAATATCAGTAAACGACATGGTTATTTCCCTTCAATGGCCTCTTTGATGCCGCTAAGTTGCAGATTCAAAAAAGTCAGACTGCTTTGATAATCCATACTATTTTGTGAAAACCGGGCCTGCTCGGTATTCAGCTCTACGGTATTGCCATCCTCTGAAGGCTGCATCGGCACGCGGTATTTCACGTCAACCTCGGGCGGAACATTTGTACGACTTGCCCGTTGCATCTCAGCGGCAAAATCAATATCTTTGGCTTTGAAATTTGGTGTATCGACGTTTGCCAGATTCGCAGTCAGTAGCTCGGTCCTCTCAAGACGTAACTTCACTGCCAGCGGATGTACACCCAATGCCTGCTGAAAACTGATTCCCATTTCTTGCATCACTCCTGCGTAGATATCGCTGTTATTAGCAATATGTATGCCAACTTTTAAGTGATTGATGAGAAATGACTTTATGAAAAGACACCCTCACAGAAGGAAGCCCTCTTTCCTCTTTGCCGTGGAAATGATGCTGGCTATATGCTGTGGCTTACCCGTATATGCCGCCGTCCATCCCATTCAGCGCAGCGCCCGGGAACAGATCAACGCGCAGATTCTCAATGCCGCCAGTCATGAAATTGACGCGCTGGCGCGCAAACAGCAGTGGCGGGACTATCGCTACACGTTCAATATTTATATTCCCTCCGCCGTCAGCACCAGCGCGCTATGCGCGTCGGCGCCGCAGGTTACCTCAAGCACATCACCGGAGATGGTCCTGTCACGAATGAACTTTGTGGTCAGTTGTCCGGGCAGCAATGGCTGGCAATTTAACGTGGCGGTACGCCCCGATGTGTCGATTCCGGTGGTCATGCCAAAGTCGTTGATTGCGCGAGATACGGTAATCACCGCCGATGACCTGCAGCTTAAAAAATTCAATATCAGCAACCAGCGCGAAGGGTTGATGACGAATATCGATGAGGCGATTGGTCTCACCAGCAAGCGCGCCCTGCAACCGGGCAAACCGATTACCCGTAGCGAGCTGGTACTGCCCGTACTGGTCAAACGCGACCAGCCGGTGATGATCGTCTCCCACATGGCCGGGATCACCGCCTCAATGCCGGGCGTGGCGTTGAAGAATGGTCGTAAAGGGGATGTGATAAAAATTCGCAACAGCAGCAGCCAGCGGATCATTAGCGGGATGGTGGACGATACCGGCGTGGTCACCACGCTGACGGCGGAATAGTGCGGGGATTTTTTGTGATGGGATTAAAGTTTTCCTCTATTGCCGTCGCTTTTAGCCAATAACAGATAACCAACCCAACGGAATATGTACGAGGTTGCTATGAAAATTACCCCAACTCTGCCGGGCAATCGCCCTGCATCGACAACCGAACAGGCGCGTGCAGACAAGAGCAGCGTGCAGACGAGCGCGTCCAGTTCCGCATCACTTTCCGCCGACGATATTACTCAGGCGGGATTACAAACGGCGCAGCAAACGCTGAACAGTGATACGCAAAGTGACGTTGATTACGACAAAGTGGCGCAAATGCAGGCCATGCTGGCCTCAGGCGATTTGCAGGTTGATACCGATCAACTGGCTGGGGACATGCTCAGCTTTTTCCAGAAATAAGAGGCTACAACAGTGAGTACCAGGCTACAGCAGGTGAAAACTCTGCTTCAGGGCATCCGCGAGGACGGGACGCGGTATGACGCGCTCAGACACCAGTTGGAACAACAACGTCTGTGTATGATCCGTCGCGACAGCGACGAACTACTGGCCGTCAATGAACTTATTCAACAGCATTATGAGCAGTTGCAAAACAGCAGCCAACAGCGCCGGTCGCTCCTGCAACTGCTGGGCGTAAGCGTCAATCGTGCAGGGATAGAACAGGTCTTTAGCTGGCTGCCGGGCGTGCAGAAAACTGCCGCAGAGGGCTGGTGGCAAAGCCTTGAGCAAAAAGCGAAACGCTGCAAGATGTACAACGAAAAAAACGGCGATCTGCTGATCCGTCAGTATGAATTTATTCAGGCTTTTTTAGGTACTGAGCCCGATTTTATTTACCAGCGCTAAAACTTCCTTCCCTGACGCGGAAACCGGCTTTCCGCGCCTCATCTAACCAATTGATATAAATACAATTAAAATTCAGGCATGGATATTGCACTGTTATAGCCAGATTTTGAACATTGGGATTACTGAGAACACATTATGAGTATGATTGATTGTTACGAGCCTGACTTTGTCCGGTTGTTTTTATCCCACCATCCGGATTCCGCTTTACTGGTCAACGTGCGCTGGAAAACGGAAGTTCGTCAGAGTCTGGTCTTAACCGATCCGGCCAGCTGCCAGGCTGCATTAGGCGATCCCAATGCCTTTGTCTTGCATCATTCAAAATGTGCGGCCGCCCCTGACAGCCCGACGTTATCCCCACGCGCTCAGGTATTGAATCAATCTGCTCTGAATACCATTACCCTGCCAGGCTTGTCACCGGAGCTGCGCCTCTATGCGCTGGGCATCATGCTCTCTTTTTGTGAGAAATGCCCAGACAGTAGCGACGAGACGCTGGAAAAGCTGGCTTCGCTACCGCAGGTGCTGGCTGACCATGCGCAAAGTGGAAAACTGCAGGAGCAATTCGCACAACTGCCCAGTCTGCCCCAGTTGCAGCGGGAAATGATCACCCAAATGGGCAACTGCGATTTCAATTGGGAACTGTTGCCGGAAAGCGCGCGTAAGCTGACCTTGCCCCTGCAGGTAAGCCTGCTGATGCTGCAAGATGCTAACAGTGAAGCCTTGCTCCAACAGCAATTGCATGATCAGTGGTTAATGACCTGGGAGCGCTATTTCGCGCAGGATGCCTGGATTTTCAGTAACTATCTGATTTATCGCCTTTATCACGATACCTTCCCGCAGCATGACGATGAAAGCGCGCTCCAGCGTTTCTTCTGGCTGGTCGCTGACGTCTTTATGATTCGTACACTGTTTTGCCTGTGGACACTGGACGGTTCCGCATTAAGCCACGACGAAATTTATGCCCTTTTCGCGCTGTTTGAAGCGTGGCGCAATAGCGAGCATGCCATCTCGCTGCGCCAGCATATTGTGAACATATTGCCGGGAGACCCTCTGCTCTCGGCGTTTTCCCTGATTACACGTTAGCACCTGTTGACCGGGTGAATGCCCGGTCCTTTTTCGAACCGCGAATACACATCACCATGCCTGAAACCTCTAAAGCTCGTTCCGCCCTGACCGGCATTGTCAAAACGCTGGAAACTGGCCGTGAAAAACCGTTTGTCAGCGTCATTACCCCAACGTGGAACCGCGCCGCTTTCTTACCCTATTTACTGTATATGTTCCGCTACCAGGATTACCCTGCCGACCGCCGGGAGCTGGTGATCCTCGATGATTCCCCGCAAAGCCATCAGTCGGTCATTGACAGGCTGACGCAGAATCACCCGGAGAAATTTAATATTCGTTATATCTATCATCCGGAAAAACTGACGCTGGGCAGAAAGCGGAATATGCTCAATGCGCTGGCGTTAGGTGAATATATTCTGTGTATGGATGACGATGACTATTATCCGGCGGATAAGATCTCTTATACCATCGACATGATGCAACGTCATCGGGCGTTGATTTCGGGTTCCGATCAAATCCCCATCTGGTATAGCCATATCAACCGCTTGTTTAAAAGCCGCAGCTTTGGCCCGCAAAACATTCTCAACGGCACCTTTTGCTACCATCGCAATTATTTGAAAAAGCACCGTTACGATGATGAATGTAACTTAGGCGAAGAAGAAGGATTCACCAATCAATTCACCGTGAATCCACTTCAATTGCCGGGCGAGCGCACCATCATTTGTATCTCGCATAGCCAAAATACGTTCGATAAAGACTTTGTATTGGGAAGCAGCGAGCCGCAGGAAACCACGCTGGCACAGGCGGTTACCGACCCAATGCTAAAAAACTGGTATCAAAGCCTGCATAACGCCACGCATCATCAACCGATCCGCTGGGATTACATTGATCAGGTGGTGATCGTGAATCTGGATTCGCGCCCGGATCGTTTAGCGCACATCCAGCAAGAGCTGTCGTTTCTTAATTTTCCCGCGGAAAAAGTTACCCGACTGGCCGCATCAGTAGCAACCAATGGCCAGATTGGTCGCCGTCAGTCCCATATGCAGGCGCTGCAACTGGCGCAGCGTCAGGGCTGGAAAAACTACCTGTTACTTGAAGATGACAGCGTGATCCTCAAGCAGGAAAAGCATATTCGGGTACTCAATTCGCTCCTGAGCGCGTTACCTAATTTTCCGTGGGAAGTGGTCATCCTCGGCGGAGAAATTAAGCAAGGCAGCGAACTGAAAAGCCTGCAGGGCATGATCCATGCCCGCGACTGCAATAAAGTTTGCGCCTATCTGGTAAACAGCCGTTATTACCCGACGCTGGCTCAGCAAATGGAGCATGACCTCTCCGACACCCTCGAAGGGCAATGGCAACCGCTGCTACGTGAAGGAAAATGGCTCTCGTGTTATCCGAGCATTTGTTATCAGCGTGCGGGATATAGCGATATCGAAAAGAAAGAAACCGATAACATCGGCTACTACTTCAATAAAATTAATAAAAAACCCGAGACCGTCAACGCGCTGGTAAGCAACTCGCAACCGTCGACTTCCACTCATATCGATGCCATTGGCTTCTATATGGAAACATCGCTGCATTACACGGTGTACCGCCCCATTATTAGCGCGCTTCAGGCGATGGGCCATTCTTGCTCGTTGTTGGTGAGTGACAAAATACACAAGTCGTTTCTGGATGAAATGACAGCGACGATTAAAACCATTAACGACTCCGCGCTGGGCGGAACACGCCTTTCTACGGTCATTGAGCAACGCCAGCGTTTCAAATGCCTGGTAAGCCCCTACTACACACCGTTGCTAAACGGGCTGGCGGATACCCATGTGCGTGCCATGTATGGCCTGGCGAAAGAAGAGTGGAACCATGCCTGGTGGAACGCTTTTTATCATCGCATCCTGTGCTACAGCCACTATAGCCAGCACGCGCTTGATATTGGCGGTAGTGCAAAAGTGGTCGGCAATCCCCGCTTCGATGAGTGGCACAACCACACTTTTGATAACACGTTGCCAAACAGTCTGAAGCTCAATGCGAAAAAACAGACCATTCTGTATGCCCCTACCTATGGCGCGCTAAGCTCGCTGCCCCATTGGGCGGAACAGCTCGGTCGCTTAAGTCATGAATATAATATCGTCACAAAATTGCATCATGGCACCCTTCACAGACCGGAGGAAACCGCCTCTCTGGCGCTGGCGCAGCGCTATTTAAAGAACAGACTCGACGACCCACAGCATCTGCTGGCGCTTATTGCACAAGCAGATTACATCCTGACGGACAGCAGCGGCTTTATTTTTGACGCTATTCATATGAATAAACGCGTCATTTTACTGAGCTGGCCAGGTATGGCTTCGCTATTGGATGGACAACAAAGTTTCTCTACCCCTGACAGTGCCGATCAACGTATCCGTGACATTCTCCCGGTGGCTCAGGACATACAGGCGTTACGCAACGCGCTCTCCGACGCGTTTGATTGGGCTGCGCTGGAAACGCCGTTAGCTGAGATTCGCCGCCACTATTGTGATGCATTTATGGATGGACAGGCGGGGAAACGGGCAGCTCAGGAAATCGTAAGCCTCATCGAGGCGTCGCCCCAACAACACAGCAATACGTTGCTGATAAGCCTGCAACAGAAGTTATTTAGTTGATAACACAGTAATTGTCGCCAGAGATGAATCTATGCCAACGCCTTTAGTGAGTATTATCGTCACCAGTTATAATCACGATGCTTTCCTTGAAGAGGCGCTGGATAGCGTCTTTAACCAGACGTGGAAAAATATCGAAGTGATCATCGTCGATGATGCGTCTACCGATCGGTCTGTTGATATCATTAAAAAATATCAACGGAAATATAATTGCAAAACGATCCTACGCGAAACTAACTATTATTCGCAGAAAAATAAAATTGGTGATAAACCGATCATCGAGGCAATGAATATGGCCTCGGGTAAATATATTGCTGTCGTCGACTCTGATGATCTTATCGTCCGCACCAAAATCTCCCATCAGGTTAATATTCTCGAGAAAAATCCACATTGCGTCATGTGCTATAGCGCCATTGAGGTCATCATGCCTGATGGCTCGCGTTTTCCCTACAGCGATATATTCCTTGATGGCGATGTTTTTCATCACCTTCTGGTATCAGGCAATCTCAGTCTTTATATCGGATCGTTAATCCGCCGCGAGGCGTATCTGAAGATAGAGCGCTCCGATCCTGAACTGGTACAGGAAGACTGGGATATGTTTCTGAAACTTTCCCGCCAGGGGCATTTTATTTCATCCCGACGTTTAGTGGCTTACTACCGTCGCCATGACAACAACACCTGGTACAGAAAAGATAACAGCAAATTAATGTACCAAAACCGGATGATGATCCTTAATCAGTGGAAACATGAAGAGGCCTGGGTAGACGCGATGAACAGCCGCTGGAAGCAGTATGCTCATCCCGACCATACGCTGATCAAAGAAGATATTGACGAACTGTTGCTTAAACAGCCAACCGACCCCTTGCTACATTTCCAGGGTTTTATCGTGGCCATTCACCATAAAGACGTCAGCAAAGCACAATATCATATTGTTCAGGCCATCATCTATTGTGATAGTCGCCTGGAAATATTACCTCAATTATATTTTGCCGCGTTAAAAAGTATTACTGATAAGAAGATCAGAAGCACGCTCCTTACCAGTCTGAAAACCAGACTGCCAGAACACTATCAACAGATTAGTGAAAAATTCCCTCAGGACCCTCAGCAATGAAACAAGCAGATCATAACCTTATTACGGTCACCAAACCTTTCTTACCTCCACTCGAGGAGTTTATGCCGTATCTGCAAGAGATTTGGTCAAGTAAGCAGTTAACCAATAATGGCGTCATGCATCAACTGTTAGAGGAAAGGTTAGCGTCTTACTTGAACGTTCCTTATATCTCACTGTTTTGTAATGCGACTATCGCGTTAATTGCCGCAATGCAAACGCTGAGAATTAAAGGCGAGGTCATTACCACCCCTTATTCTTTTGTTGCCACGACTCATAGCATTCTCTGGAACCAATTAACGCCAGTATTTGTTGATATTGAACCACACAGCTTTAATATCAACCCGCACCTGATTGAGTCGGCCATTACCCCGAAAACAGGGTTAATTATGCCGGTGCATGTCTACGGCCAAAGCTGTAACACTACTGAAATAGAAAAAATTTCCAATAATTATGGTATTCCCGTCATTTATGATGCGGCACATGCTTTTGCTGTAGAAGATTGCGGCGGAAGCATTCTACGTCATGGCGATCTTTCGGTCCTCAGCTTCCATGCAACAAAAGTGTTCAATACTTTTGAGGGTGGCGCCATCGTCAGTTACGATAAAAAAACAAAACAACGGATCGATTACCTGAAAAACTTTGGTATTGCTGACGAGTTAACCGTTGTCGCGCCAGGCATCAATGGCAAAATGAATGAAATCCAGTCGGCTTTTGGTCTCTTGCAATTAAATTATATTGATGAGGCGATAGCCAGGCGCCAAAAAATCGATCGCTGTTATCGAGAGCAACTCGCCAACACGCAAGGGATCGTTATTCCTGACAGCAATGCCAATCTTAAGAGTAACTACAGTTATTTCCCAATCCTGGTGCGCCCCGACTATAAAATGTCGCGAGATGCGTTATACGATCATCTCAAAAAACATAACATTTTAACGCGGCGTTATTTCTACCCGTTGCTGTCGAATCTTAACATGTACAAAAACATGTCTGGTGCCAATAAAGAGACGCTGCCCGTGGCGAACCAAATCGCCGAACAGGTGCTGTGTCTGCCGATTTATCCTGATATGACCCCCGAAGAACTCAGCACTATTATTGAGCTCATAACAGCATGATCAATGTACTTATCTTCCCTGCAGGGACCGAAATTGGCAGAGAAATTTACCTGTCTCTTCGATACGAAAAAAACGTAAATCTGGTTTTAGCCGGGGCGGATTACGATAGCCATGCCCGACATTACACCAGCGAGTACCATATCGTACCTGACGTTACGCATTGCAATTGGTTACCCACATTGCAGGCATTAGTGCTGCAAGAAAAAATTGATTACATTTTCCCGGCACATGATGAAGCCCTTCTTGCCTTATCTGAAAACCGGGGCGCGCTTTCTGCCACGGTACTCTGCCCATCGCAAGAAACCTGCCAGATTACGCGTTTTAAAAGTAAAACATATCAGGCTCTCACACATTCAATTCCCACCCCGCAGATCTTTAACGACGTTACTGAGATAAAGCAATGGCCCGTTTTTGTTAAACCAGATCGCGGTCAGGGCGCGCAGGGAGCAGCGCGTGTTGATACCCCAGCCATGCTGGCATCATTACAGGCAGAAAGAGATGATCTGATTGTTTGCGAATATTTAAGTGGGGAAGAGTTTACGGTTGATTGTTTTTCCGATCGCGCTCAGGGATTACTGTTTTGCCAACCTCGCATACGCTCACGTATACGTGCCGGTATTGCAATGACCTCAACCTTAGTGAGTCTGCCGGAAGTGGACGCTTACGCTCGCGCTATTTCGCAGCAATTGCAGCTCTACGGCGCATGGTTTTTTCAGTTGAAGCGTTCTGCCTCAGGTACTTTGACATTACTGGAAGTCGCGCCGCGTATTGCAGGCACAATGGCGCTTAATCGTGCTAATGGCGTTAATTTCGCCATGCTGACGTTGTACGAAAGTATGCGGGTAAACGTCAAATTGCACCCGCTCAGTAAAAACCTGCAAATTACACGTAGCTTAACGAATCACTATACGCATAATTTCACGTTTCGACATGTCTACATCGACTACGATGATACCGTCGTCATCAAAGATAAACTCTGCGTGCCTGTCTTCACTTTTCTCTGCCAATGTCTTAATCGCGGGATAAAAATTCATCTCATTACGCGTCATGCCGGTGACATTTATGCTGAACTGGCGAAACGGCGGATTAACAATTTCTTTGACACCATTACCCACTTAGGTAAAAACGATAAGAAAAGTGATTATATTGACGAGGCCGACGCCATATTTATCGACGACAGTTTCTCTGAACGACAGGAAGTTAATTCGGTCACCGGACTTCCTGTCTTCGACATCAGCATGCTCGAACTATTAATATGTGAATAACATGAAGAAAAATATTATATTTTTGCATCTCGAAAGTCTCAATCACACGATCTTTAACAATCGCCAGTGGTTTCCTTTTACGAATAAAATTTATAACCAGTCGCTACGACTTAATAATTTCATTTCTACTGCCACCTCCTCACTGATGGCATTTAGCGATCTCTTGCATGGTGATGACAATACGTTAGAACATAACATCCATCTCGAAGAAAACATCTCCATCCATCGTCACGGCCCCGCGCTTTTCGACGTTTTAAAGCAGCACGGATACACCGCTGCTGGTATGGGGTATCCCAAAAACTGGGCAAATGTGGATACCATCTGGAGTGAGACGGATACTTTTAATTGGTATGACAGCGCGAAAATAATGCAGGCTGAAATGCAGCAGGTCATTTCCCGCCCGGAGCCCTTCGCGCTCTATCTGTGGAACCTCAGTAGTCATCTGTGTTATTACGATGATATCAAAAGAGGGGGCAGTAACAGCCTCGAACGCTGGCAGCGTGGCTACCAAAGTATGGATTTAATGGTCGGTCAAACCATTAAAATGTTGATGGAAAACAAAAAGCTTGATAATACAATGATTATCGCCTTTGGCGATCATGGCGATGACTTTTGGGGGCACGGATTTAATGGCGGTTATACGCATGGTATTGAACCCTACACGCCATTAGTTCATACCCCAGCATTTATTTTCTGTCCAGGCATGAAAGCCGTTGATTTAAACCATATGGTCAGTATGGTCGATATCTACAATACAGTACTGACCTTACTTGATATAACGCCTGCTGAAGGTATTGAAAAACAAGCTTTCGCATTAACGCCACAACGCCGTTTTTGTTACAGTCGTAATCTATTTGCACAACAGAAAAGTCAGCATGGCGGAAGTCCACTCAAGAAAGGGTATGCCATCACTTCCGAACACTTTCACTTAATGAAGGTCGATAATCAGCTAAAGATGTTTTTATGGAAGGCTGACCCGGCAAATCATTTTGATATATTACCCTTAATTAAATATAAGAAATCAGGAGAAGCTTACCTTGATCTTGATAAAGCACATCGGCAACGTACTGGCGGCATTCATCCGCATATGCAGCATTTTTTCTCAGCCGACATGGTACCGTTGATTGTGCAACATATTGATGATATGAAATTACAGCTGGATGTGTGGATAAAAAATAAAAACAAGATGAAACCGGAAGAATAACCCAGTCCACGAATTTTTTATTTGTATCCCTTCACCACCTCAATAATCGAGGTGGTGGATATCGATGGTGTTCTGGGAAAATAGACCACTTCGCACAGGTACGACAAACTATCAAAGCGTCCGGCCCAGTCATCGCCCATCACCAGCGTATCAGCGTTAAACTGGCGAATATAATCTGCTTTTTTCTCCAGCGACTCTTCGAGAAACACGCTGTCCACGCATTTCAACCCGGCAACAATCCCCATGCGATCGCTTTGGCTATAAACCGGCATCCGGCCTTTTTTATGCATATTTAGCGCATCTGAGGAGACGCCGACAATCAGCCGCTCACCCAACTGCCCGGCGCGTTCAAGAATACGCAGATGCCCAATATGAAAAACATCAAATGTGCCGAAAGTAATGATCGTTTTCATACCAGTCCCAGCGTCTTCTGTCTTAGCCAACATTGCGCGGCGATTTCATCTACGGCTTTTTGCTCTTTTACCTGCGCCTCATTGCTCAGCGCGTAACGCTTATCTGCCAACGTCATGGCGACAATTTTCTCTTCACAAGCCGCGGCGACCAGATTTTTTTGAATACGCTGCTCTTTGATTTTAGCCAGCGTTTTTTCCTGTTCCTGCCAGGCAATCACCGTGCGTAGCGTGCCTTTGTATCCGGTCACGTTTTTGAGTGATTCAACCGAAGGCGCCTCAACGCCGGTGCTGGTTTTTTGAATAAGGTAACCCAGCGCTTTGATGTTATTGTCAAAGCCGGTACAGACCTGCTGCTGTTTAGCCAACTGGACCGTCATGTCTTTGACTGATTTATCCCGCAGGCGCTGCAACTGCGCCAGGGTATCAATAATTTGCCGCATGATTATTTACCTTCCGTTTTCTTTGCCTGGGGGAAAAGGGCCTGTAAACGACTTTGCACCAGTTCAAGTGACGCGGGTTCACTTACCTCCTGACGCAGGAAACGCTCAATGGCGGGGAACACTTTGACGGCTTTATCAACGCTGGGATCGGCTCCGGCAACATAGCCCCCCAACGGGATCAGCGGCTTAATTTCCATATAGGCGGCATAGTTTTGTTTCAGCAGACGGGCCGATTGCTGATGCTCGTAGGGCGTAACCTGGGTCATGCATCGACTGATCGACTGCCCAATATCAATGGCTGGATAATGCCCGGCTTCCGCCAGCTTACGGGTCAGTACGATATGCCCATCCAACACCGCGCGCGCGCAGTCAACGATTGGATCCTGTTGGTCGTCCCCTTCCGCCAGCACCGTGTAAATGGCGGTCATTGATCCTTCACTTTCACTGTTGCCGGCGCTTTCCACAAGCTTAGGGATCATACCGAACGCCGAGGGCGGATAGCCTTTCGTCGCCGGAGGTTCTCCCAATGACAACGCGATCTCGCGCTGCGCCATGGCATAACGGGTTAACGAATCCACCAGCAATAAAACGTGATGCCCACGATCGCGAAACCAGGCGGCGATAGAGTGGCACAGCTCGGTGGCTTTCAAACGCATCAACGGCGACTCATCCGCCGGAGCCGCCACGATAATGGATTTTGCCAACCCTTCCGCGCCCAGCGAGTGATCGATAAACTCTTTCACCTCGCGGCCACGCTCGCCAATTAACCCCACCACCACGATGTCGGCCTTGGTCTGGCGGGTAATCATCCCCAGCAGCACACTTTTTCCCACGCCGCTGCCAGCCATCAACCCCACGCGCTGGCCTTTGCCGATAGTTAATAACCCGTTGATTGCTTTCACACCAACATCCAGCGGTTGGTTCACCGACCGACGCGTAAGGGGGTTGATAGACGGCGCCTGAGGTGGCAGCACGTCATTGCCGGTCAGACGGCCTTTAGCATCCAGCGGTTCGCCCAGGCCATTGACCACCCGCCCCAGCCAGCTTTCGCTGATCAGGATCTCCTGGGCTTTTTCTTCGGGGAATACGCGCGCCCCCGCCATCAGTCCGACGGGGTGTTTGAAGGGCATCAGGTAGGTGATATCACGATTAAATCCCACCGCCTGCGCGTCGATCAGCGTA
Source organism: Citrobacter sp. wls717 (assembly GCF_005280955.1). Lineage (NCBI taxonomy): Bacteria > Pseudomonadati > Pseudomonadota > Gammaproteobacteria > Enterobacterales > Enterobacteriaceae > Citrobacter > Citrobacter sp. wls717. Next base: position 14,442 of record NZ_SZWW01000007.1, on the reverse strand, counting down.
TGGTTTGCGCTTTCAACACGGCACAATTGGCCGGTTACCAACGGGCAGCCCACGCTCTCCAGCAAAATGCCGTTCACGCGAACCAGTCGCCCGGCAACCCGGGCTAAAGGAATCGACTCAATAGAACGCAGCGCGTTGTCGAAGCTGGAAAGATCACTCACCCGTCGGCTCCGGCAGCAGCGACTCTTTAAGAGCCGACATACATTGCTCGAGGCGATGCTCGCAGCCAATATCCAGCTCGGATTTATCGGTAATCACCCGACACTCGCCCGCCTGTAGATCGGGAGAGGGAGTCAGTCCCCAGGCAGTGACCTTCTCAGGCGCGACATCTTTGATGCGGTTAAATTCTTCGTTACTTAGCAGCACCTGTAGCGACTCAGGCATCGCCGGAAAGGCCGAAATTGCCTCTTCGACCAGCGATAATAGCTGCGTCGGTTGCAGCGCCAGCTCACAGCGAATCACCTGGCGGGTCACCTTTTCAACCAGCTGCAACAGGTCTTCCCGCTGTTTACGCTGGACGTGCGCCAGATAGTCATTCACTTTGCCGGAGATAGCCTCCAGCGGCTGGGCGGCGCGTTCAAACTGCTTGCGCCCTTCCTGCTGTCCGGCCAGGCTGCCTTCAGTGTATCCCTGACGACGACCTTCATCGTGCCCCTTCTGATGACCTTCCTGAAAACCCTGCTCCTGGCCTTCGGTCATCCCCTGCTCAAAACCTTTTTGCAGCCCTTCCTGGAAGCCGTCCATCAGTTGGCGCTGATAATCCGCCGGAGTAATCCCCGGCGTGAGCTGTTCAGCCTGTAGATGGCGCTGGCGAGGAGGAAAACGATGCAGCCGGTAACGACCACGAATGGTTTCAATCGCCATAGGTTACTCCGCCGTCTGTTCAGCAAACAGCTGTAGCTGTATTTCACCCGCTTCCTCAAGTTCGCGGGCAATTCCCATGATTTCACGGCGTATCTGCTCAATACGGCTCACCGGAACCGGACCAAGACGTGAGGTTATCGCCTCCAGTTGTTGTACCTGACGCTTAGGCATCACGGCATAAATCGAACGGCGTAACAGCGCTTCAGTACCTTTCAGCGCCACCGCCCAATCTTCCATCGGTACTTCGTCCAGCAGACGACGACGCACTTCGTCAGTTTGGCGGCTCAGAATAAAGAAGTCGTACATTTCATCCTGCAACTGTTCGAGCACATTTTCATCGCGTTCGCGCAGCTGATCGAGAATCACCTGTTGATTTCCCTGGAAGCGGTTCACGATATCCGCAGCCTGCTTGATCCCTTTCACTTTCGAGCCATGTTCAGAAAGCACCGACAGCCCACGCTCGATCAAACGATCCAGCTCATCCACCACGTCCCTGTTCACATCGTTCAGTTTAGCTACGCGATAGAGGATCTCGTTTTGCACTGACTCATTCATGTAAGACAGTACCGTGGCCGAGATTTCTGGCGTCAGGAAGGCAAGAAATACGGCCTGTAGCTGCAAATGCTCTTCTGAGATCAGTATCGCCAACTGGCGCGGCTCCACCCACTGTAAACGCGCCATCCGCGAACGGATCTCATCGCCATAAATACCGTTGATCACGCTGCTGGCGATTTCTGTGCCCAGCGCTTTATTGAGGATCCCTTGCAGCATGGAACGCGATGCGCCGTTGATACCGCTTTGTTCGCGGAATTCATCAAAAAAGTTATTGATCACTTTTTTAGCTATGCTGGTTTTTACCCCAGACAGACGCGCCATGTTTTCACTCAGGCGAACCACCTCTTCGCGGCTGAGTTTTTGCATCACCGTGGCTGCCGCCTCCTCGCCCAGACACAGCAATAAAATTGCGGCCTGTTCCAGATAGCTATTGTTGCTGCCGTTATTTATTGTCAATTCGCTCATTGCTGGTAATCCATTGTCTGAGAACTTCAGCTACGCGATCGGTGTCGCTCATCGCCAGTTTTTGCAGGAACTCCAGCTTCACTTCCAGACCGGAGCTCTGCGAAGGCAGGCTATCGTCACCAGGGAAAGAAGGCAGTTCGATATTTTTACGTTCATCTTCAGCGGCCGCAAAATGGGGTTTGTCCGCAGGAATCGCGATCGGTGCGGCGTCCAGCGCCAGCTCTGGCGCCGACGTCCGGCGACGTTCGGCGGTCAACCGTTTCATGACCGGGCGAACAACAAACAGCAGCAACAGCAGAGCCAACAGACCGCAGCCAATCAGACGCACCCAGGCCAGAATGTCGTCATCCTTCCAAAAGGGGACCACCGGCTCGACGGGGATCGACTGCGGCACAAAATTAAGCAGCGATAAAGACAGATTGTCGCCACGCCTGGCATCAATCCCGGCGGCGTTATTCAACAGCGCCGTCAATTGCGTGGTTTGCTCCGGTTTCCAGTTCTTCAACGCAGGCGCGCTCTGGTTAAGTACCACAGCCACATTTAAACGTTTAATGTCGAAACCGGGATGCTGGATATGTTCAACGCTACGGTCCCAGGAGTAGTCGCGTTTGTTCTCGCTATGCTTTGACAACGCAGCGGGCTGGTTAGATTCCTCTGGCGCGCTTCCATTGGCGCCATTCGTCACTTGATTTGCCGCCACTGGAGGACGATTACTCAGCGAGCCGGGGATCCCCATGGCGATTTGGCTGGTATCGCTATCGAGTACCGTCTCTTCACGGTTAACTTTTGGCGTGTCGCCGTAATGCTCCTGGGTTTCGTCGATATTGCTCAGATCGAGATCCGGCATCACGCTCACCCGGTAGTTGCCAGTGCCGACCAGCGAGTCGAGAACATTTGCGAGGCTGGCGCGGGTCTTATCCTGAATATCTTTGAGGATCTGGTCGCGCTTACGCGTCGCCGCAGAAACCGCTTCACCCGCGCCAATACCGTCGGACAATAAATTCCCCGCCTGGTCGACAACGCTGACCTGCGAAGCTTTCAAATCAGGCACGCTGCCGGACACCAGGTGCACGATAGCATTCACCTGGTCCAGATCCAGCTTGCTGCCATAATGCAGACGCACCACCACCGAGGCGCTGTTTTGCGGTTCGTCGCTGACGACAAAGGAACTCTCTTCATTCAGCGCCAGATGCACTCGGGCGCTCTCGACGGCGTCCAGCGTCATGATGCTCTGCGCCAGTTCGCCTTCCAGACTCCGCTTGTAGCGAACGTTTTGCACAAACTGACTGGCGCCCAGCACTTCATCTTTATCCATCAGTTCATAGCCGCTGGGCAGCATGGCCTGAACGCCTTTCGCCGCCAGCGTCATTCGCGTTTTGGACAAGTCCTCTTCCGGAACCAGAATTTGTCCGCTTTGCGGATCGATCCGGTATTCCAGCTTTTCACCATCCAGCACGGTGACGATCTGCGAAACCGGGATATTCTCCTGGCTACCGTACAGCGAAACATAGCCGTGGTTGCCATTCCATAGCCGCAACAGCCGCTGCTGCCAGTAACGCCAGACGTTTATTACCATCCAGCCTGAAAGAGAAGGATGGTAAAAACTGAGTAACTTTTTTTATTAGTTCATTCATAGCGTTAGACTGACATGCTCATCAGGTCATTGAATCCGGAAGCGACTTTATTGCGTACCTGCACCAGCGCGGAAAACGATAACGATGCCTGCTGGCTGGCGATCATCGCCCCCGCCAGGTCGTCGCTTTTCCCCATCTCAATGGCCGTTTGTTTTTGTTCCGCAACCTGCTGGAACCGATCAACATGATTCAGCGCCCCTTGCATAACGCGGTCGAACGAAACCGGAGATGATGCCTGCTGGGCGTTAACCTGCATCGGTGAAAGGACGGGCGCTTGCGCGACCGCTTTCATCTGCTGCATGTCCTGCATCATTTGCGTCTGCATCGTACTGGCTGGGGCTATCGTATTTATGCTCATGACCTACTCTTAAAATTAGAAAAGCGTTCTCGGTACCACAGACTGATTCAGGAAAAGATCTCTATTCCCTGTTTTCGCATTGATGCCAGACGATAACGAAGCGCACGTGGGGTGATTCCTAATAAATCAGCGATTTTGGTTTTATTACCCTGATATTTGCGCATCAGGTCAGCGATATATTGATACTGCGCGCTACGACCATGCTGGCCCAGATTGGCGCTGGTGGTGATTTGCGCGCTGGGTTTAGGTTGCCATTGCGGCTCGCTCCAGGAATCGGACTCAATAGATGGCAGACCTAACGTATCTGGATAAATAACGCCATCACGATTAAGGATCATTCCTCGTTGAATCGCGTTCTCCAGTTGGCGTACGTTACCCGGCCACGCATAGCTGAGTAATGCCCGGCGTGACGATTCAGAAAGCTTGATATTTTTTACCAGCACCGTGGAGTATTTTTTAATAAAGGATTCCGCCAATGGGATAATATCTTCCATACGCTCGCGCAAGGGCGGCATCGTCAACGGAATCACTGACATGCGATAATAGAGATCTTCTCTGAAGCGTCCTGCCGCAACCTCTTCTTCAAGGTTTTTATTGGTGCAGGCAATTAAACGAAAATTTAATTTGATGAGACGGTTACTGCCTAAACGCTCAACCTGTTGTTCCTGTAATACGCGCAGTATCTTGGCCTGTAGCGCCAACGGCATATCACCGATCTCATCCAGCAACAATGTACCGTTATTAGCTAATTCCATCTTTCCCGGTACGGTGGCCACTGCCCCGGTAAACGCCCCTTTATCATAACCAAAGAGCGTGGCTTCCAGCATATTTTCAGGAATAGCAGCGCAATTCACACCGATATAAGGCGCCGACGCCTCCTGTGCAAATGCAATCGAGTGGATAAATTTGGCGATACATTCTTTACCCGTACCGGTTTCGCCATGGATAAGTACTGGAACATTAAAAGCAGCAATACGTCTTGCCATTGAAAAAACGTTAATGCTGGAGACTGCTTCGGCAATAAGTTCAAACATGATTATTTACACTTAGAAGTAAAGTTAACATCCGTTACGAGAAATATACAAATCATTCCAAAGCACAATCATCGAATAATAGATATCACCCGTGCCATGTCTTAATCCCATCCTTGCTCATGTTTTACCGCCCTTTCACAGGGCAGCCCTATCGGAGACTATTTTCAAATAGGGTTTTTCCTAAAAAAATACTATCACCGGTATCATTAACAATCTTAAATTAAAAGATAATAAAAATATTATTCCTTGAAAAACAATCAACTACAAAAAAATCCGCATGAAAAACAGACAACAAGATAACCCTACGCAGCAACAGACTGTAGGCGGGCAACATCACGGATATGTAATTAATTATTTTTTAATTATAGTTCATCACCATTAATAACTTGCAGAAGGGAGGGGTAAAATATCTAATATCCAGCCCTGGATCAGTGAAGAGCCCAGGTACTGCATTTCATATCTAATGGACTTCAACACTATGAGAATAGCGTCAAGGATGAGTAATAAATTAAATGGATTTGTATTTTCTTTGATAACCGCGGGATTTGATATCAACTCATCCGCCCCAGAAATTACAGCTGAGAAAGCGTACCATGCTGAAATATAGTCAAACGCCCGGAATCTTTAAACTTGAAGGAAACCGGCTTGGACGTCCATATCATCGTCTGCCGACTATGTTTACGGGAAGTTTTGATACAATTGAATCACATCTTGGAAACTATTTCCTGAAAAAACACCGCACAAATATAACACTAAAAAAAATACAGTGTGAGATGGATATTATCAATAAAAGTGCGGAGTTATTAGTTTCTCAGGTTGGGCATCTGGCCTTTGATATCGACCGCGCATTATTGTTAATGTTATTAGGTAACTTTTATGGTCTGGCATCATCTCTCGCCGACGAGAAGTCGCAGGATGATTTACCAACCAAAACGGAAATCCGCTTGCGAAGCAGACTGGCGCAGGATATTTGCAATATCATTTTTAATAAAAATATATCTGGTATTCCACTGACGCTCAAACCCGACAGCAGCACCATACAAACCCACTGGGCTTATCAGCTTACATTTGTATTAGGTGATGATGAGAATTGCAGTTTCCGCATCTTACTGGACGATTCGCATACCGATTATATTCTGAATTTGATTCGCCGTAGCGAGCATGGAGAGAAAAAAAAGCAGATTGATAAAGCCAGCGCTGAAACGCGTAAAAAAACGCTGATCAAAGAAATCATTCATACGCTGCCGCTAACCATGAACGTGAAGATTGCAGAAATTCCTCTGAATGTTGCCGACCTGACGACGATTAAACCCGGCGATATTTTACCGATTGCGATGTCTGATACTTTCCCTGTTTATATCGGGAAATCCGAATTATTTAATGCCCTGATCGTAGAGGATAAAGACAAACTGTTTTTGTCCGAATTAACGAGCAAGACGGAGAAATCCTATGAGTAAGCCAGAAGATATTTTAGAGCAAGGCTTCGAGTTAGCCCCCGAAGCAACTACGCCACCCGCGCCGTCTGTCACTGAAAAGCTGGTAGCGCGTTTAGAAGACCGTTTTTCCGAGTCGATGTCATTACTCAAACGTATTCCAGTCACGCTAACGCTGGAAGTCTCCTCCGTGGAGGTGATGCTGGCCGATCTGCTAAACATTGATGATGACACCGTCATCGAGATGGATAAACTCGCCGGTGAACCGCTGGATATTAAGGTCAATAATATCCTGCTAGGTAAGGCTGAAGTGGTTGTGGTCAACGAAAAATATGGCCTGCGCGTCCTTGAATTCAACACGCATGAAATTAACGACCTGGCACCATGAAACGCGCGCCAACACTCACGCTCTTACTGGGTATCTCGTTACTCATCCTTTCTCCCTTTGCCTGCGCGCAAGGGGGAGATATCCCGTTGCTGAATGTGGTTTCACACGGAAATAGCCAGGAATACAGCGTAAAAATCCAGGTCCTGATCCTGATGACCCTGGTGGGTATTCTGCCTACCCTGGTGCTGATGATGACCTGTTTTACCCGTTTTATTATTGTTCTTTCCCTGCTGCGTCAGGCATTAGGGCTGCAGCAAACGCCGCCGAACCGCATACTGATTGGCATTGCCCTGTCGTTAACCATGCTGGTGATGCGCCCAATCTGGATCAACATTTACGATCATGCCGTAGTCCCTTTTGAAAACGATCAAATCACGCTCCCCGACGCCCTGAGTACAGCCGCTTCGCCATTGAAACGTTTTATGTTGGCGCAAACCAATAAAAAAGCAATTGCGCAGATAATGACGATCGCCAACGCGAAAGGGAATGCAGTCGATCAGGATCTTTCTATTATCGTTCCCGCCTATGTGCTAAGCGAACTCAAAACCGCCTTCCAGATAGGTTTTATGATTTACATTCCGTTCCTCGTGATCGATCTGATCGTCGCCAGCGTACTGATGGCGATGGGGATGATGATGCTGTCACCGCTGATCGTTTCGCTGCCCTTTAAGCTGATGCTGTTTGTGCTTATTGATGGCTGGGCGCTGACCGTTGGTACGCTGACCTCCAGCATTCGCGGTCTGGGACTGGGCTAACGGAGAGCTGACATGCTAACCATTGATGTAGCCGCAGACATCGTCGCCAGCGGTATAAAAGTCGTGATCATTTTAGTCTGCGTGTTAGTCGTTCCCAGCCTGCTGGTCGGTATGTTGGTCAGCATTTTTCAGGCTGTGACGCAGATTAACGAACAAACGCTTAGTTTTTTACCCAGGCTGATCGTCACCCTCGCGGTATTGGGTATTTGCGGAAAATGGATGATCGTCCAGTTGAGCGATCTCTGCGTGCATCTGTTCTCTCAGGCCGCCATTCTGGTGCACTGACATGCGCGAAACAGATATTACACAGTTAAGTAATCTGATACTGGGCATGTGGTTTCCCTTCGTGCGCATTATGGCGTTTATTCACTACGCGCCGGTACTGGATAATGCCGCGCTGACTATACGTATACGCATTATTTTGTCCCTGGCGTTGGCCTTTATCATTACGCCGCTTATCCCCCACCCGGTACCCACCAGCCTGCTGTCGATCAACAGCATTATTTTGACCGCAGAGCAGTTTCTGTGGGGAATGCTTTTCGGCCTGATGCTGCAGTTTTTATTTTTAGCGCTACAACTGGCGGGCCAAATTCTCTCTTTTAATATGGGGATGAGCATGGCGGTGATGAACGACCCCAGCAGCGGCGCGTCAACGACGGTGCTGGCGGAAATGATCAACATCTACGCGGTGATACTGTTTTTTGCCATGGACGGGCATCTGCTGCTGGTGAGTATTTTATTTAAAGGCTTTACTTACTGGCCGATTGGCAATGCGTTGCATCCGCAATCTCTGCGCACGATTTCTCTGGCGCTGGGCTGGGTATTCGCCGCCGCCACGCTGCTGGCGCTGCCGACGACCTTTATCATGCTGATTGTTCAGGGCTGCTTTGGTCTGCTAAACCGTATTGCACCACCGCTCAACCTGTACTCATTAGGTTTTCCCATCAACATGCTGGCGGGTCTGTTCTGCTTTGCAACCCTGCTTTACAACCTGCCCGACCACTATTTGCACCTGGCGAATTTCGTCTTACAGCAGCTTGACGCGTTGAAGGGACACTATGGCGGATAGCAGTAGCGAAGAAAAAACAGAAAAACCCTCGGCGCAAAAACTTCGCAAGGCCAGACAAGAGGGACAAATACCGCGTTCAAAAGATATGGGGCTTGCCGCCAGTCTGTTTGCCGCATTTATGGTGATCTCCAGCAGCTTTCCCTGGTACGAAGATTTCGTGCGCGAAAGCTTTACCAGCGTGCATCAGTACGCGCAGAACATTAATGACCCGGACATCATCGGTCAGTTCCTTGAACACCATCTGCTGATTCTGGGGAAATTCATCCTGACGCTGTTACCCATGCCGGTTGCCGCGCTATTTGCCTCACTGGTTCCGGGAGGCTGGCTATTCCTGCCGAAAAAAATATTGCCGGACTTTAGCAAATTAAGCCCGATCAAAGGGATTGGTCGCCTGTTTTCCACCGACCATCTGGTGGATACCGGCAAGATGACGCTCAAAGCGATAGTGCTGCTGGTGATGCTATGGATCAGCGTACGCAATAACGTTGCCGAATTTCTCGGCTTACAAGAGCTTCATTTCAAACAGGCCGTCAGCGATGGTCTGGCGCTGTACAGCAGCATCATGCGCAACTTTGTCATCCTGTTTGTTTTCTTTGCGTTGATCGATGTCCCTCTGGCGAAAAAAATGTTCACCAAAGGGCTGAAAATGACGAAACAGGAAGTGAAGGAAGAGTATAAAAATCAGGAAGGTAAACCCGAGGTTAAGGCCAGAATTCGTCGCCTGCAACGGCAAATGGCGATGGGGCAAATTCGTAAAGTTGTGCCAAAAGCCGATGTGGTAATCACCAACCCAACCCACTATGCCGTGGCGCTACAATACGACCAGTCACGCGCCGCCGCGCCTTTCGTGGTTGCCAAAGGCACCGATGAAATCGCGCTGTATATCCGGCAGGTAGCGGCAGAAAGCAATATTGAAGTCGTTGAGTTTCCTAAGCTGGCACGCTCCGTTTATTACACCACCCAGGTGAATCAACAGATCCCATTTCAACTGTATCGGGCGATTGCACACGTCCTGACCTATGTACTGCAAATGAAGCACTGGCGTGACGGTTCACAAGCACGTCCTTCGCTGAACAGACATATTTCCATTCCAAAAGAGGTTCTTAAACTGGATGCCGAAAACAACTAAACAATTCCTGGCGCTGCTGCGTAACGGTAACATCGGCATTCCGCTGGTTATACTGTGTATCCTGGCCATGGTGATCCTGCCGTTACCACCGGCCCTGCTGGATATTCTGTTCACCTTTAACATCGTGCTGGCGGTAATGGTGCTGTTAGTGGCCGTTTCTGCAAAACGCCCGCTCGAATTCAGCTTGTTCCCGACCATTCTGCTGATCACCACCCTGATGCGATTGACGCTGAACGTGGCGTCAACGCGCGTGGTATTACTGCACGGTCACATGGGCGCAGGCGCTGCCGGTAAGGTGATTGAGTCCTTCGGTCAGGTGGTGATCGGCGGTAACTTTGTCGTTGGTTTCGTGGTGTTCATCATTCTGATGATCATTAACTTTATCGTGGTGACCAAAGGCGCGGAGCGTATCTCCGAAGTTTCTGCTCGTTTTACGCTTGACGCCATGCCCGGTAAGCAGATGGCGATCGACGCCGATCTGAATGCAGGACTGATTAATCAGGCGCAGGCGCAAGCGCGACGTAAAGACGTGGCGGGCGAAGCGGATTTCTATGGCGCGATGGATGGTGCGTCAAAGTTTGTGCGCGGCGATGCCATCGCCGGGATGATGATCCTGGCTATCAACCTGATCGGCGGCGTCTGTATCGGGATCTTTAAATACGATTTAAGCGCCGAAGCCGCATTCCAGCAATACGTACTGATGACCATCGGTGACGGTCTGGTCGCCCAGATCCCTTCTCTGCTGTTGTCGACAGCGGCAGCGATCATCGTCACTCGCGTAAGCGACAGCGGCGATATTGCCACAGACGTGCGTAGCCAACTACTGGCCAGCCCCTCGGTGCTGTATACCGCCACCAGCATTATGTTTGTGTTGGCTGTGGTGCCGGGGATGCCGCATTTCCCCTTCCTGATTTTCAGCGCCCTGCTGGGATTCACCGCCTGGCGCATGAGCAAGCGCCCCAAGGTTGCGGAGACCGAAGAGAAAAATCTCGAAACGCTGACCAAAACCATCGCAGAAACCACCGAGCAGCAGGTCAGTTGGGAAACCATCCCTTTAATTGAACCTATCAGCCTGAGTCTGGGATACAAGCTGGTGTCGTTGGTCGATAAATCCAAAGGGAATCCGCTCACTCAGCGTATTCGCGGTGTGCGGCAGGTGATCTCAGACAGCAACGGCGTGTTGTTACCGGAAATTCGCATTCGCGAAAACTTCCGCCTCAAACCGACCCAGTACGCGATTTTTATCAATGGGATCAAGGCCGATGAGGCCGACATTCCCGCAGATAAGCTGATGGCGCTGCCCTCCAGTGAAACCTATGGCGAGATCGACGGTGTTTTAGGCCACGATCCGGCCTACGGTATGCCGGTCACCTGGATTGTTCCGGCGCAAAAAGCTAAAGCGTTAAATATGGGGTATCAGGTTATCGATAGCGCCAGCGTTATTGCGACGCATGTGAATAAGATCATTCGCAACTATATTCCAGAGCTGTTTAATTACGATGACATTACGCAGTTGCATAACCGTCTCTCTTCTATGGCGCCGCGTCTGGCGGAAGATTTGAGCGCAGCGCTGAATTACAGCCAACTGTTGAAAGTGTACCGGGCGCTGCTTATCGAAGGCGTGTCATTGCGCGATATCGTCACCATAGCCACCGTGCTGGTCGCCAGTAGCGCTGTGACCAAAGATCATATTCTGTTAACGGCGGATGTGCGTCTGGCGCTACGTCGCAGCATTACCCATCCGTTTGTGCGTAAAGATGAGCTGGCGGTATATACGCTGAATAGTGACCTGGAGAATCTGCTGGCGAATGTGGTGAACCAGGCTCAGCAAAGTGGAAAAGTGGTGCTGGATAGCGTGCCGGTCGATCCCAATATGCTGAATCAGTTTCAGACCAATATGCCGCAGATAAAAGAGCAGATGAAAGCGGCGGGGAAAGAACCCGTGCTGCTGGTTGCGCCGCAGTTACGTCCTCTGCTCGCGCGCTATGCGCGCCTGTTTGCCCCGGGCCTACAGGTGTTGTCTTATAACGAAGTTCCGGATGAGCTTGAATTAAAGATCATGGGGGCGTTGAGTTAACGCCTGGCGAGGCGGTGTAATTGCACCGCCTTTTGATTACAGAATCGTATTTTCCGTAAGAATACGACGGGCGCCAAGATAATGATCCTGCCAGAAGTCATCGGATAAATTGCTCACCCGAATGGTTTCTCCCGTCCGCGGTGATTCAATAAATTGCCCCTGCCCCAAATAGACGCCCATATGATCGGCAATATCCCGGCTGTGAATATGAAAGAACACTAAATCACCACGGCGAAGATCGCGGTTAGAGACAATCGTTGCCCGTCGGTAGTGATACATTTCATTCGCCGTACGGGGCAATTTTGCCGCCAGGATTTTGTTGTAGGCATAAAAAATCAGCCCGCTACAGTCAAACCCTTCATCCGGACTGGTACCGCCCCACAAGTAAGGTTTGCCTAACTGCTGCTCAAGTCGGTGGATAGCCACTTCGGTGATATTGTGCAGATGATCGCTACTGAGAAAATGGTCATTCTCAGCCAGTTCTTGCCAGCGATGGTCGCTGGCTTTTAGCGGGCCCGGGAACCACTCAGGGTGCTGCTTAATCAGCGCCCGGTTCTGCTGGCGCAGCGCGCGTTTACTTTCTGCGTTGCCTTCCACGACGTAGCTTGCCTGTTTTTTTACCTGTGCGTGATACAGTTTCAGTAGCCGGGCGCGGTTACGCATACGTAATTGCGCCGCATAGCTTAACTGGGCGTCAGATAAGTGGGGCTGAACTTTGGCGACAGACGGTAATGACAGCACAACACACAAAGACAGCAGGCCCGGCAAGAAGCAACGGGGTGCAGAGACAAAAAGCATGAAAAGAAGAATACCTGGTCAAACACGTTCGCCGCAGTCTAGCGCTATTGCCCGTCATTCCTGTTTAATATTCGATTATTAAATAATTAATATTTTAAATTCAACACATTAGGCATTCTTTATTAATAAGACGAAATGCAGAGGGGTGGTCAGCAAAATAGGCCCGTGTCTGACAGCCTTTAAGCGCAATTTTTCGTATAAAGAAAAACTAAAGTGTAAACGCCGCACGAGAGACTTGCGAAAAACTCTCTTGGTGCTAATGTGAGCGCTCCAGATCCAGATTTATCCGATTTGGGGACTCTTTTTGCCGTCCTGGCGTGTGTAATCGTTTTATCAAGGAATAAGCAGTATGCGTAAAATCGCATTTTTTCTTGCGATGCTTTTATTGCCGTGCGTTTCATTTGCTGGTTTGCTGAGCAGCAGCAGCCCGACCACGCCTGTCAGCAAAGAATATAAGCAGCAGTTAATGGGCTCCCCTGTCTATATCCAGATCTTCAAAGAAGAGCGAACGCTTGATCTGTACGTCAAGATGGGCGAACAGTATCAATTGCTCGACAGTTATAAGATCTGCAATTATTCCGGCGGCTTAGGGCCGAAACAGCGTCAGGGTGATTTCAAAAGCCCGGAAGGTTTTTACAGCGTACAACGCGGACAGCTCAAACCGGATAGCCGCTTCTATAAAGCGATTAACATCGGTTTCCCTAACGCCTACGACCGTGCACACGGTTATGAAGGTAAATACCTGATGATCCACGGCGCCTGCGTTTCCGTCGGCTGCTATGCGATGACCGACAACGGTATTGATGAGATTTTCCAGTTTGTCACCGGCGCTCTGGTGTTCGGGCAATCCAGCGTACAGGTTAGCATTTACCCGTTCCGCATGACCGATGCCAATATGCAGCGCCATAAGTTTTCGTATTACAAAGATTTCTGGGCCCAGTTAAAGCCAGGATACGATTACTTTGAACAAACGCGTAAGCCACCGACCGTTTCCGTCGTCGATGGCCGTTACGTTATCAGCAAGCCGTTGAGTCACGAAGTCGTTCAACCGCAGCTGGCATCAAACTACTCGCTCCCCGAGACAAAATAATGCCCATTCGCCTGGCATAATCTTTTGCCAGGTTTCATTGCCGGTTAACGGCTGAGTGGCAATCACGGTGACCACATCATTGGGTGTGGTCTCTGAGCTAAAATCAATTTCCACATCCTGATCCAGCAGTGTCGCTACGCCAAATGGCGCTCGACGGGTGATCCAAAACAGGTTGGTCGAGCAGAAAGCCATCACATAACGACCGTCAGACAACAGCATGTTGAAGACGCCCTTCTCCCCCAGTTCTCCTGCCAGCACCGCGATATATTTAAACACCGCTGTCATATTACCTGGCGTGCGCGGATAACGCTCTGTCAGCTTGTGCAGCAGCCAGCAGAAGGCTTTTTCGCTGTCAGTTTCACCGACCGGGCGGAAATTACCGGTCTCCAGCGATTTATAACCGCTGAGCTGCCCGTTATGGGCATACGTCCAGTTACGTCCCCATAGTTCACGGGTAAATGGATGGGTATTTTCCAGCGCCACTTCCCCACGATTCGCCTGACGAATGTGGGCAATCACGGAACAGGATTTGATGGGATAGTCTTGTACCAGTTTGGCGATAGGCGAATTAAAGCTGGGTTGCGGATCTTTAAACGTACGGCAACCCTTACCCTCATAAAACGTAATACCCCAGCCGTCTTTGTGCGGCCCGGTCCCTCCGCCGCGCTGAACCAGCCCGGTGAAGCTAAAGCAGATATCGGTTGGCACATTGGCGCTCATCCCGAGCAGTTCGCACATACATCACCTACCTTAAAACCGTGAACTGCCTGATGGCGCTGCGCTTATCAGGCCT